>JAZTYA010000041.1:0-6916 GCA_045636705.1 Acutalibacteraceae bacterium | reverse complement strand
AGACAGACGGCAAAAGACGGAGTTATTCAAGAAGTTCGCAAGAGAGAACATTACGAGAAGCCCTCTGTAAAACGTAAGAAGAAGTCTGAAGCGGCACGCAAAAGAAAGTTCCGCTAAGCGATTAAAGATTAATGGCATTTTTAAGGTGCCGTTATACTTAAATTTTGTAAGCTGAAAGCGGTTGCATTGCAACCGCTTCTCTATTTTGGAGGAAAAATGTTAAGACCTGATTTTATAATTAATCAAATAACCGATATTACGGTTGATTTTTTAAAACAGAATAATATAACTGCGCTACTTTTGGATGTCGATAACACCCTGTCTATAGCTCACGCAAACAAGACCCTTCGTGAAGGGGTAGAAGAGTGGCTAGATATTATGCGCCAAAATGAAATTAGGCTTATGATTTTATCTAATGCCAAACAAAAAAGAGCAGAAAAATTTGCAAAGAGCATAGGCCTTGATGTTGTAGGTTTAGCGGCAAAGCCGCTACCGTTTGGCTATATTAAAGCGGCCAAAAGATTAAAGGCTAAACATAAAAACACTGCCATTGTAGGCGACCAGGTGTTTACCGATGTTTTAGGCGGTAAACTTTCAGGAATAAAAACAATTCTTACAACTAATATTACTCCTGAGGAACCTTTGAGTTTTAAAGTTCGCCGAAAGATAGAAAAGAAATTAAGGGCAAGGTGGAAAAATGAAGGCTAGATTCGGACCAGCGGGAAATAGTGAAAGCTTTTCTAAAATGGGCTACAAGTCGAGCTTGGACGTGCCTGAATATGTTGAAAAAATGGGATTGGACGCTTTTGAATATCAGTGTGGACGTGGTGTTAACATCGGTAGCGAAAAGGCAGAACTTTTAGGGAAAAAGGCCAAAGAAAAGGGAATACAGCTTTCTCTTCACGCGCCATATTATATCTCAATGTCCTCTATAGAAAAGGAGAAGAGAATAAAATCTGTTGATTATATTCTCCAAAGTGCCAGAGCAGTAAACGCTATGGGTGGCAACCGCATAGTTGTGCATACGGGCTCTTGCGGAAAAATCAGTCGCGAAGAGGCTTTAGCACTCGCAATAGATACAATGAATTTAGCCCTTTTAGCATTAGATAACGAGGGGCTTTCACATATAAGAGTTTGTCCTGAAACAATGGGCAAGGTTAATCAGTTAGGCACACTTGACGAGGTTTTGGCCCTTTGTGAGCTTGATGAAAGACTTCTTCCTTGCATCGATTTTGGACATCTTAACGCCAGAGATGGCGGCATATTAAAAACAAATGAAGATTTTAGGAAGATTTTTGACGGAATCGAAAATAAACTCGGCATTTCAAGACTTAAAGAGTTCCACTCTCATTTTTCAAAGATTGAATATTCGGGTGGAGGCGAAGTAAGGCATTTAACCTTTGAGGACCAAATTTACGGACCAAACTTTGAGCCGGCTTTGGAAATTTGTGCAAAGAAAATGCTATCGCCAACCTTTATTTGTGAGTCAGCGGGCACACAAGCAGAGGATGCAAAGCAAATGAAGGATTACTATTTAAATCTTTTATAAAGGATGAGCAGAATGACTAAAAACTTAAGATTTGTAACCGAGAAAACCTCGGTCCTTATAATTACACCGGTAAACAGAAGATATCTTACAGGCTTTAATTCTTCGCTTGGATACCTTTTGTTAACTAACAGCGGCAACTTTTTGTTTATGGACGGAAGATATATCGAAGCGGCTCAAAAGAGTGCTACCAATGCTACCGTTTTACCCCTTGGTAATTTAATAGCTCAACTAAACAAAATATTTGAAGAGCAGGGAACCCAAAGGCTTTTAGTAGAGGTTGAAAACAGTGTTCAAACCTTTATCTATCTTAAAAAGGGATTAAAGGTTAAGGTGGAGGCGAGCGACTCGGTTTCCTCAAGACTTAAAACCTTGCGTTCTGTAAAATCTAAAGACGAAGTAAAATGCACTATCGAGGCGCAAAGAATAGCAGAAAAGGCTTTCTTAGAGGTTCTAAACTTTATAAAGGTTGGCGTTACCGAACGAGAAATAGCAGCCTTTCTTGAATATAAAATGAAAAACTTCGGTTCTGAGCGTGAAGCTTTTGAAACAATAGTCGTTTCGGGCAAAAACTCTTCTATGCCACACGGAGTGCCAACCGATAAGCGAGTTGAAGCAGGCGACTTTATAACAATGGACTATGGTGCGGTTTATGGCGGATATTTAAGCGATATGACAAGAACCGTTGCGGTAGGCTTTGCTACTGAAGAAATGGAAAAGGTATATAATACCGTATTAAAAGCTCAGGAAGAGGTTATTAAAACCGTTAAGGCGGGTGTCACCTGCGCTATGGCAGATAATGCGGCAAGAACGGTAATTACCGATGCGGGCTATGGCGAATATTTTACCCATAGTACAGGACACGGAGTAGGCCTTGAAATCCACGAATTTCCGGGATTACACGGTGGCGCAGTCAAGGAAAAACTACGCGCAGGACAGATAGTTACCGACGAACCGGGCATATATTTGCCGGGCAAATTCGGTGTTAGAATAGAAGATATGCTTTTAATTGGCAAGAATGGATGTAAAAACTTGACAAAAGCAGAAAAAACGCTTATAATTTTATAAAACGGCGGTAAAATTTGCCGTGATGTATAGTTACTGTTTTGGAGGAATATTAATTTATGGTAAGTGCAGGAGATTTTAGAAACGGCGTTACATTCGAAATGGATGGTAACGTATATCAGATTATTGAGTTCCAACATGTTAAGCCCGGTAAGGGTGCAGCATTTGTAAGAGCTAAGATTCGTAATGTTATCGCAGGCTCTGTTGTTGAACGTACATTCAACCCCAATGAAAAATATCCTACAGCATTCGTTGAGAGAAAGGATATGGAATATTCTTATAACGATGATGGTCTTTACTACTTCATGGACCCTGAAAGCTATGAGATGGTTCCTGTAAACAAGGAAGACTTAGGCGATGCTTTCAAGTTCGTTAAGGAGAATATGACCTGTAAGATTCTTTCTTATAAGGGTAAGGTTTTCGGCGTAGAACCTCCTACATTTGTTGAACTTACTGTTACTCAGACCGACCCTGGTTTTGCAGGTAACACCGCAACCAACGCTACCAAGCCCGCAACACTTGAAACCGGCGCTGAAATCCGCGTACCTCTCTTCATTAACGAAGGCGACCTTCTCCGCATTGATACTCGTACAGGCGAATATATGGAGCGCGCATAAGTTAAATTTAATTTAAGGAGATAAACAATGACTATTTCTGAAAGAATTTCCTACATCAAGGGCTTAGCAGAAGGCCTTGAATTAAACGATAAGACTAAAGAGGGAAAGGTGCTTTTAAGCATTATCGACCTTCTTCAAGATATGGTTGATGAAATTAACGCTATTGACGAAACCGTTGATGACATCGCAGAGCAGGTTGATGCAGTTGATGAGGACTTAGCAGCAATAGAAGATGATTTTTACATCGACGAGGAAGACGATGACGATGATGAAGATTATATCGATGATGAGGTTTACGAGGTAGAATGCCCCAACTGTCACGATATCATTTATCTTGATGAGTCTATGCTCGAAGAGGAAGAAATGAGCTGTCCTAACTGCGGAACACGTCTCGAATTCGAGTTCGAATGTGATTGCGATTGTGAAGACTGCGAAGGCGATTGCGACGCAGAATAAAATTCAAGCAAAACCGCACTTAACATAAGTGCGGTTGTTTTATATTATTAAAGGTGAAAAAATGAAAAAATTTAATTTTTGGTGGCTACTTCTTTTAGTTCCTTTTGCTTTGGGCACAGTAGTAGCGGCAACTGAACCTATTTATTCTTTTGAAAAGGCCGTTTTTGATGCATTACAAAAACTTCCTTCATTCTTTTATGCGCTAATGTTTGGCTTGACCGAGCTTGGCGGAACAATAGGTGTTATAACAGTTACAGTTTTAATTTTTGTTCTATCCATTGTATTTAAGAAATTCTTAACAGTAGGACTACCCGTAGCCCTTACGGTAATTATTTCAAGAATTGTAAATATTGCTTTAAAGGCTACGATTGACCGACCTCGTCCTGACTTCAGACTTTTCCCAAACGAGACCGAAACGAGTTTTCCAAGCGGTCATTCACAAAACAATATGGCGCTTTACATAGCTCTTTTATTAGTTTTGCTTTTGATTGTTAAAGCTCCAAAAATCCGCACGTGGCTCAAGGTCGTTTTAATTGCCTTACCTATAATAATAGGCATAACACGACTTTATTTCGGCGTGCATTATATTTCGGATGTAATAGCAGGATGGAGCGTAGGAGCGCTTTTAGCTATAGTAGTTCACACTATATACTTTAATCTGCTAAACGGAAGGAAAAATAAAAATGCCGATAAGTCAGTTTGAATTGGAATTTAAAGAGGTAATAACCGATGATGCCGCTTTGCCTGTGGTTTTGGTTGCCGCAGGAAATTCGAGCAGAATGAACGGTAAAGACAAGCAGGAACTTTTGCTTTTAGGCTTGCCCGTCCTTGTGCGCACACTTAAGGCCTTTGAACAAAGCGGCAAAATATCCGAAATAGTAGTAGTAACCAAGGAAGAAAAGATAAGCGGAATATACGAGCTTGCTAAAAATTACGGTATAACCAAACTAACTAAAGTAGTAGCTGGCGGCGCTTGCCGTGAAGAGTCGGTTAAAAACGGCTTGCAAAGTGTGTCTAAAAACTATAAAAAAGCCCTTGTTCACGACGGAGCAAGACCTCTTGTGTCTTTAGGTATAATAGAAAGGGTTGTCAAAGCCTTAGAAACAGAGGACTGTGTCGTCCCTGGTATAAAGGTTAAGGACACAATAAAAAGAGTGGACGAAAACGGCTATGCAACTAAAACTTTAAACCGCGATGAATTAATTTCGGTTCAAACACCACAAGGTGTAAACCTTGATAAGTTTTTAAAGATAACCGAAAACCTTTTTCTTGATAAATTTACCGACGACGCTTCGGTTTTAGAGTCGGCAGATATAAAGGTAAAAATTGTAGATGGCGACCAAAAAAACATTAAAATCACGACCATAGAAGATATCTTTTTAGCAGAATCTTATTTAAGAGGAGAACTCGATAATGAGCATTAGAATAGGACACGGTTATGACGTTCATAAGCTTGTACCGGACAGAAAACTCTTTTTAGGCGGAGTGGAAATACCAAACGATAAAGGCCTTTTAGGCCACTCGGATGCCGACGTGCTTTTACACGCTATTTGTGATGCTCTGCTTGGAGCGGCAGCTCTTGGCGATATCGGCACACATTTTCCTGATGATGACAATTCATTTAAAGATATCGACAGTAAGATATTACTTAAAAGAACGGTTGATTTAATAGGGGAAAAGGGCTATAAAATCGGCAATATTGACGCAACGGTAGTAGCGCAGGCACCAAAGCTTAAACCCTATATTCAAACAATGCGCGAAACCGTGGCTTCAATTTGCGAAGTTGGTATAGACGAGGTAAATATCAAAGCTACAACCGAAGAAAAGTTAGGGTTTACGGGCAGACTTGAGGGAATAAGCGCGCACGCAGTTGCTTTAATCGAAAGGAAATAAGTAATGGAACTGGTCCGAATAGATAAGTTTCTTTCGGTTGCCCTTGGAGTATCCAGAACGGATGCAAAAAGAATAATAAAAGACGGCAGGATAAAGGCCGAAGGCACCACTATAAAAAGAGCAGACGAAAAGGTCGGCTTAGAAGCATTAGTAGAGCTTGACGGCAAACCGATTTGTTATAAAAAGTATATTTATATACTTATGAATAAGCCGTCGGGAATTCTTTCAGCGGCAACAGATAAAAGGGTAAAAACGGTTGTTGATATTATCCCAAACGAGCTTAAAAGGGAAGGGCTTTTCCCTGTAGGAAGGCTTGATAAAACAACCACGGGTTTGCTAATAATTACAGATGACGGCGATTTTGCACACAAGGTAATTTCGCCTAAATCGTTTATTGAAAAATGTTACCTTACCGAGTTGGATGGCGAACTGACCGAAGAAAAACGCCAAATAATAGAGGGTGGAGTAACCTTGGCGGACGGCACAAAATGTCGTCCTGCAAAAATTGAACAGGTTTCTAAAACCAAGGTTTATATAACCATAAGCGAAGGCAAATATCATCAGATAAAAAGAATGTTTGGAGTAGTTGACCTAGGGGTTAATTCTCTTCATAGAGTCTCAATAGGGGGACTAAAACTGCCCGATGATTTAGAACTTGGAAAATGCATTGAAATTGGCCCAAATGAGCTAAATTTGATTAAATGTTAGCATTGTTACTACATTTTGCCTAAAAGGAAGGGCAATATTTTGGGAATATAGATTATAGCAATTTCCGTAAGGTTTTGTTATAATAGTTTAAAATAATATTAAATTGGTTTTTTGTGACTATATTTAGGAGGTCTATTAATGGCAAGTCTATCACTTCGTAATGTTTATAAGAGATATCCCGGCGGAGTAACTGCTGTATCTGATTTCAACCTTGAAATCAAAGATAAGGAGTTTATCATTCTCGTTGGTCCTTCAGGATGCGGTAAGTCAACCACTCTTCGAATGGTTGCAGGTCTTGAGGAAATTACCGAGGGTGAAGTTCGCATCGGCGATAGAGTAGTTAACGACGTAGCACCTAAGGATAGAGACATCGCAATGGTTTTCCAGAACTATGCTCTTTATCCTCACATGACAGTTTTCGACAACATGGCTTTCGGTCTTAAGCTTCGTAAAGTTCCAAAGGAAGAAATCCGCGCTCGTGTTGAAGAGCCTGCAAGAATTCTTGATATTTCACACCTTTTAGAGAGAAAGCCAAAGGCTCTTTCGGGTGGTCAGCGTCAGCGTGTTGCTCTCGGTCGTGCTATCGTTCGTGAGCCTAAGGTGTTCTTACTTGACGAACCTCTTTCCAACC
>JAZTYA010000040.1:0-2936 GCA_045636705.1 Acutalibacteraceae bacterium | reverse complement strand
CCGCAACGCAGGGCTATTTCTTTTTGAGAAAAATATCCCGTTTCCAAAAGGTGTTTTGCATACTGAATACGCAAAGTGTCAAGGTAATTTTTAGGGGAAATTCCATAAACTCGGTTAAATTCACGCCTGTAATAAGCGGGGGACATATTATCTTGAATTGCTAAACTTTCTATCGAAAGCTCGGGATTCCAGAAATTTTGTCGCATATTTTCTGCCGATTTTACAATTCGGTTATCCTTTTCGTTTACACTAAATCCTACATCTTTTATAAGTTCAGAGAAAATTTCATAAACAACCGAGGTAATGCGGTACATACACCCAACATCGTTTTCATATTTTAGGTTTAAAGCTTTAAGGAAAAGATTTTTATATTTTTCGCCATTTGTTATTTTAAAAACCTGAATGCCCTCTAAAACAAAGTTTAACATCTCAAAATGGATTACTAATATATCCTCTTCAAGGTTGTTTCTTTCATACGAAACCCCTGCGGGAATTATACATATACTTTTTGGTTCAAAGGATATAGTTTTGTTTTTGTATTTGTATTTACCTGCCGTTTTAAGCCTTAAGGAAATAGCAGAATAGGGGCGTGCAGGCACAAAAACCTTTTCCTTCTTTTGATGGTAATTAAGCACATCGGTAACAAAAATCGCAAGATTATCGGGCAGCATACTGTTCACCTCAAGGATATTTTATCGCAATTTGTATCGAAAATCAACTGTTTTATGTCAAAAAACCACTTGTTTAATATCGAAAATTATATATAATAAGGATATAACCATAATTTTTGAGGTGAAAAGTATGAATTTTTGTTCTAACCCCAGCGATTTAAGAATTACCGATATGCGTTTTGTTGATATCGATGGTGCGCCCAAAAGATGCACCATTCTTCGAATTGATACTAACCAAGGAATAAGCGGTTTTGGTGAGGTGCGTGATGCTTCTTCAAAGACTTATGCCCTTATGCTTAAAAGCCGTATTATAGGCGAGAACCCTTGTAATGTTGATAAAATCTTCCGCAAAATAAAGCAGTTTGGCGGTCCTTCTCGTCAAGGCGGCGGCGTTTCGGGAATTGAAATTGCCCTTTGGGATTTAGCAGGCAAGGCGTATGGCGTGCCGCTATACCAACTTTTAGGCGGCAAGTTCCGCGATGAAGTTCGTGTTTACTGTGATACCGATGTTGACGGCAAACACACAGGACACGATATGGGACTAGCCTTAAAGAAGAGAATGGATATGGGCTTTACCTTCTTAAAGATGGATTTAGGTATCGGCCTTTTACTTGATGAGCCGGGTACTCTAAATGCACCATTAGGCTTTATTGAAGATATGAAAAAGTATGCTTCACATATTCTTAATGTTCAGGGCGGTAGTGTTACCGCCGATATGGTAAAACACCAAAAAAGTTATTCTATCGTTACCACAGCTCATCCTCATACGGGTATTCACCTAACCGAAAAAGGACTTGATTTCCTCGAAAATTATGTAAGAGAAGTAAGAGAGGTTATCGGCTACGAAGTGCCTCTTGCTATCGACCACTTTGGTCATATCTGCGTTGAGGACTGCATCCGTTTCGCTCGTAGAATGGAACCTTATAACCTTGCTTGGATTGAGGATATGGTTCCTTGGATGTACACCGACCAATATGTAAGACTTAAAAATTCTACTACCATCCCCATTTGCACAGGCGAAGATATTTATCTAAAAGAAGGCTTTGAAACACTTATTAAAGCAGGCGGCGTGTCGGTAATCCACCCCGACATTTTAACCTGCGGCGGTGCTTTGGAACTTAAAAAGATTGCCGATATAGCAGATGAACACGGTGTTGCTACCGCAATTCACATGGCAGAAAGCCCCGTTGCTTGCCTTGCGGCAGTTCATACCGCAGCTGCTATGCATAACGTTTTAGCACTTGAGTTCCACTCGGTTGACGTTCCTTGGTGGGCAGATATGGTAAAGGGAATTGATAATCCTATTTTCAAGGACGGATTTATCAAGGTTCCCGAAAAGCCGGGTCTAGGCTTTGATGACCTTAATGAAGAGGTGTTAAGAGAACATATTAACCCCAACATTCCGGGCTACTTTGAGCCTACAGATGAATGGAATAAGGAATTTTCAAACGATAGAATTTGGAGTTAAGATTTATGAAAAGAGAAGTTGTATTAGAGTTTTTTGATAGATTTTACCCACAGTTCGAGCAAAAAATAAACGACGGAATTGAAAAGTACAGAAAAGGCGATTTCACCCTTTCTTTTGGCGATGCCAAAATCGAAAAGATAGAATTGACCCAAAAGACCCACGACTTTCAGTTTGGTTGCAACGCTTTTATGCTTGAAAGCTTTGAAACACGCGAAAAAGAGCAGGTTTATAAGGATAAATTTGCAAAGGTGTTTAATCTGGCTGTGGTTCCTTTCTATTGGTCTGATTTAGAGCCAAATGAGGGTCAGCTTCGTTTTAGTAAAGATAGCGAAAATATCTATCGTCGTCCTGCTCCCGATATAGTTCTGGACTTTTGCCGTGAGTACGACCTAGAACCCAAGGGACATTGTCTTTTGTGGCATAATTTTGTACCCTCGTGGCTTGGCAAGTATAACACCGAAGACAGAAAACGCCTAGTTGAAAAAAGATTTAAGGAAATTTCGGAAGAATATTCAGATAAAATTCCTTCGTTTGACGTCATAAATGAATCTGCAAGCTGCTATTGGTACGGAAAACAAAGCCTATTTGACGGCTATGATGAGTTTGCCTTGGATATGGGCGCTAAGTATTTCAAAAACAACGAGAAGATAGTTAATGAAACCAACGGCGCTATTTGGGAGGACTTCCATTCGGGCAAATATGACCCCTTTAACGCTCAACTTAAGGAAATTATCTCTAAAGGTAAAGAGTTTGATGGCATCGGTATTCAGTACCACATATTTGCGCTCGAAGAAACC
>JAZTYA010000039.1:0-25805 GCA_045636705.1 Acutalibacteraceae bacterium | reverse complement strand
TATTTACTATATACTCTAAATTATTCTTAAAACTTTTATTTTTTTAAAATATTTTTTGCATTGTGAATTTTACTTCTAACTTATTAGCCGTAATCTTATTTGCAAAGTTTTGTGTTAAGGCTGATAAAAAGGCGTCCGTCTTGTCGTTTGAAAGTGTAAAATCTAAAATTACATTATCCTCAAAGACCGTATTTTCAATAATGCCTTCGTAGTCTTTAACTAAGGCTTCAACAGGAGCAAAGTAATTATAAGCACACTGAATTTGATAGGTAGCTCCGGGAACCATTAAAACCTTTTCAGCAAATTCCAAGGTATCTTTTGCTGACTTAGAATAGGCACGTACAAGTCCGCCGGTACCTAGTAAAATTCCACCAAAATAACGTGTTACAACCACAGTTACATCCTTAAGCTTAAAGCCATTAATTATGTCTAAAATTGGCTTGCCTGCCGTTCCGTGAGGTTCCCCGTCGTCAGAATACCTTGACCTATTATCCTCGTTTAAAACGTAGGCGTAAACGTTATGTTTAGCGTCGCTGTGGATGCTACGGATTTTTTCAATAAAAGCGACAGCCTCTTCATCGGTCACTGTATGAGCAACGTAGCCTAAAAATTTTGAGTGTTTCTCAACAAACTGAGTTGTTGTTTCTTTAATTATAGTCTTGTAAGTGTCCAAAAAACATCCCACCGTTAAAATAATAAGAAAAAACCGCAACTACAAAAGCAGTTGCGGGTAGGTCTGATAACTTGCTTATAAGCCAAAGCGCTTATTGAATCTGTCAACGCGTCCGCCTGTGTCAACAAGCTTCTGCTTTCCGGTAAAGAACGGATGACATTTAGAGCAAATATCCAAACGAATGTCCTTTTTTGTAGAGCAGGTCTCAAATTCTGC
This sequence comes from Acutalibacteraceae bacterium, assembly GCA_045636705.1. Classification (GTDB taxonomy): domain Bacteria; phylum Bacillota; class Clostridia; order Oscillospirales; family Acutalibacteraceae; genus SFWF01. The sequence goes on along the minus strand of JAZTYA010000039.1, from coordinate 24,916 downwards.
ACCACAAGCACATCTTACCACGGTCTTTTCATATTCGGGATGGATACCCTGTTTCATGCAGTGTCACTCCTTTCAAAACTCGATAGCCTAGATATAATATCACATCAAAACAAAAAATGCAAGAAGTTTTTTAAGAATTTCTAAAAATTTTCTTTATATCTTCATAAATTTCAATTATTTTGAATTTTGCGACATATTTTTCGGGGTTATAAGCCATTTCTGCTGAAGTTTCGCTTACCGAATCTTCAAGCCTTGCAGAACAAGCGCCGACACAAACTGAAGGAAACATTACGCACCACCAGTTTTCGCCCTTTCCCTCTCCTATCGTAATTACAAGTGTTTCGTAATTACCACTTGGCAAAGTAAAATCCTCGTACACTCTTGTATCAAAAAATTCTTTTTTAATTTCTGCTAAAACAGGATAATCAAACCCGCATTCTTTTATCTTGGTTTTAGCTGTATCTAAAATTAAATCAAGATTTTCGTTAGCAAGATTAATTGCTTCGTCATAATCTGCATTATTGGGAAAGATATCGGTTGTTTCGTTTAAAATTGCATCCCTTACTAAAATCTTTAAATTCTGGTCAATAGAACTATCCGAATTTGCAATAATTCTAATTCTTACAATGTTTTTATACATATCCTCGCAGGATGCCGAAAAAGAAACCATTGAAAACAAAAAGCAAAAGATTAAAGCCGATGTTAATGATAAAATAAGTAATTTTTTATTCATAAAAAATAATCTCCTTGAAGGTTAATTCAAAGAGATTATTGGAAATAATTGTAAGTTTTATTCAGTTAGAAATCCTTTATCAACAAAGGGAGCAAAGTTTGCTTCATATCCTAAAGCTTTAAGGTCACTTACAGTATTTAAAGCTTTCTTCTCATTATCAAACAAAGCGCAAACCGTAGGACCTGAACCTGAAAGGAAAACTGCTTTATGCGGATAGGGTTTAAATATTTCAAGGTAGGCATCGAAGTCCCAACAAACCTCAAAAGCATTGTAAATATTTTTGTAAATACCTTCAAGGTCATCGTTATTAATAGCATCAATAATCAAATCAGAACTTAAAACTTTTAAGGTTTTAGACTCATCAATTTTTTGATACATTTCCTTAGTGGACTTTTTAGTGCCATATTTTAACATTGCAAGATAAAGTTTAGGGGTTTTAATTGGCATTAATTCTTCGCCAATACCCAGCGCTCTTGCCGTACCACCTAAAACGCAAAAAGGGACGTCAGCTCCAAGTTTTAAGGCAATATCGCATAATATTTCTTCGGAGTAATTTTTACCCGATAAAACGTTAAGCAAATTTAAAACGGTTGCAGCATCTGCGCTTCCGCCACCTGTTCCTGCAGCTACGGGAATATTTTTACTAATATTAATTAGCAAACCACTTGTCCAGCCCGAAAAGGCAAAGAACTCTTCGCAAGCTTTATAAACGATATTATCCTTTCCTGAAAGTTTGTCTTGGTCGCAGACTACGGTTATATCCTTTTTATCGGTTATAGAAACGGTAATTTCATCATAAAGTCCAACCGACTGCATAACGGTATCCAATAGATGATATCCATCTTTTCTTTTTCCTGTAACCTCTAAAAATAGATTGACCTTAGCAAAAGCTTTAGCCTTTAAACTTTTCATTTAATCTCCTCTAAAAACTCGCCTATACGTTCAATAGCAGTATTAATATGCTTAATTGAATAGCAGTAAGAAGCACGAACGAACCCTTCGCCACCTTTACCAAAAGCAGTGCCCGGAACTATTGCAACCTTCTTAGAATAAAGGAGTTTTTCGCAAAACTCTTCACTCGACATACCTGTTGAAGCAATAGACGGGAATGCATAGAAAGCGCCATAAGGTTCGCGACATTCAAGTCCTAAATTATTAAAACCGTTAACAATCACCCTTCTGCGCATATCATATTCTTCACGCATTTTGGCAATATCGTTATCGCCGTTACGAAGAGCCTCGATAGCCGCATACTGTGAGGTTGTTGGCGCACACATAATTGCATACTGATGGATTTTTGTTATTTGGTCTAATATTTCCCTAGGGCCGCAAACGTAACCCATTCTCCAGCCCGTCATTGAATAAGCCTTTGAAAAGCCGTTGACTAAAATTGTGCGTTCTTTCATACCGTCAATTGATGCAAAAGAAACGTGCTTTTCATCTCCAAAGGTAAGTTCGGAATAAATTTCATCCGATAAAACTAAGATGTTAGTCTCCTTTAAAACCTCTGCTATAGCGGTTAGGTGCTCTCTTCTCATAACAGCTCCCGTAGGATTACAAGGATAAGGAAGTATTAAAAGCTTAGTTTTATCGGTAATTGCAGCCTTAAGCTCTTCAGGAGTAATTCTAAACTCGTTTTCTGCCTTGGTTTCTATAATTACAGGCACACCGCCTGCAAGCCTTGTTATAGGTTCATAGCAAACATAAGAAGGCTGAGGAATGATAACCTCATCTCCAAAAGAAACGGTTGCACGAATTGCTCCGTCAATAGCTTCACTTCCGCCAACGGTTATAAGAATTTCATCTTCAGGATTATATTGTACATCATATTTTCTTTTAACAAAGGAAGACACCTCTTCTCTCATTGTTAAAAGACCGTGGTTTGAGGTGTAACGGGTTTTTCCGTTTTCAAGAGAGCGAATACCCTCTCTTCTTATGTGCCAAGGAGTCGGAAAATCCGGCTCACCTACACCTAGTGAAATAACGTCGCTCATTTTCTCTGCAATATCAAAGAATTTACGAATACCCGACGGTTTCATCTCAACCACGTGTTTATTCAAAATCTTGCTATAATCTATCACAGTGAGACGCTCCCTCTATCGTCGTTCTCGCCGTCACAGAGAATAACATCCATTTCCTTATAACGTCTTAAAATGAAATGAGTTGCTGTTGACATTACCGCATCAATGGTAGAAAGTTCCTTTGCAACGAACATTGCAACCTGTTGGAAGGTTTTGCCCTTAACCATAACGCAAAGGTCATATCCACCCGACATTAGATAAACTGTTTCAACCTCAGGATACATCATTATTCTTTTAGCGATTTCTTCAAATCCGTAATCAGCTTGTGGAGATACTTTAAGCTCAATAACAGCAGAAACAGCGGTAGTGTCAAGCTTTTCCCAGTCAACTACTGCTTTATATCCGCAAATAAGACCTTCCTTTTCAAGCTTTGCTATTTCAGAAGCAACTTCTCCTTCGGAAATTCCAAGCATTGTAGCAAGTTCCGAATTAGTATATCTTGCATTTTTTGAAAGAAGTTCTAATAATTTAATGTTCATAATATCATCCTCCATTTTACTATAATATCATTTTATTTATAAATATACAAGATTTTATTTACTTTTAAAAATTTGTGTGCTAAAATCATAACATTAATACTGTTAAGGAGTGTTTTTATGCGCGCAGTTGTTACTGTTATTGGAAAGGATGCCGTCGGTATTTTAGCAAAGGTTTCTGCAAAATGTGCAGAAGCTTCGGTTAATATCAATGAGGTTACACAGTCTATTCTCGAAGATATGTTTTGTATGATTATGCTTTGTGACATAAGCAACCTTTCAAAGCCGTTCGGCGAATTTTCAGACGAAATGCAAAAGATGGGCGATGAACTCGGTATGAAGGTTCATGTTATGCACGAAACCATCTTTAATTCGATGCATCGCATTTAATCTTGCGACATAAGGTGAAAAAATGATTAACAAACACGAAATACTTGAAACAATAACTATGATTCAAGATGAAAATCTTGATATCCGTACCGTTACTTTAGGTATATCTTTGCTTGACTGTATTGACAGTGATATCGACGTTGCTTGCGAAAAGGTTTACAACAAAATTGTAAATACTGCAAAAAATCTTGTTCCCGTTTGCATGGAAATCGAAAGTGAACTTGGAATTCCGATTATTAATAAACGTATTTCTGTAACACCTATTGCTATTATTGCCTCGGCTTGCAAGAACCAAAACCCTGTAAAATTTGCTAAAACACTTGAAAAAGCGGCTTTAGAAGTTGGAGTTAACTTTATCGGCGGGTATTCTGCTTTGGTACATAAAGGATTTTCCGGCGCTGATAAAGCGCTTATTGAAAGCATTCCAGAAGCACTTTCCTGCACCGAGCACGTTTGCTCCTCTGTAAACATTGGTTCTACAAAGGCCGGCATCAATATGGATGCAGTTAAAATTATGGGCAACGTTGTAAAAAAGGCCGCAGAGCTCACAAAGGACAGAAACTGTATTGGAGCTGCTAAGCTTGTTGTTTTCTGTAATGCTCCTGAAGATAACCCATTTATGGCAGGCGCATTCCACGGAGTTGGCGAACCTGACGTTGTAATTAACGTTGGTGTTTCCGGTCCCGGTGTTGTACGCGCAGCTCTTGCAAAATCTGAAGGTCTTGATTTAACAGGCGTTGCCGAGCTTATTAAAAGAACTGCATTCAAGATAACAAGAATGGGGCAGCTTGTAGCTCAAGAAGCTTCAAAAAGACTAGGTTACCCCTTCGGTATAGTTGATTTATCCCTTGCTCCGACACCTGCAGTTGGCGATTCGGTTGCTTATATTCTTGAAGAAATCGGTCTTGAATGTTGCGGTTCATGCGGTACAACCGCTGCTCTTGCAATGCTTAACGATGCGGTTAAAAAAGGTGGCGTAATGGCATCTTCAAGAGTTGGCGGACTTTCAGGGGCGTTTATTCCTGTTACCGAAGACGCCGGAATGATTCATGCAGCAACCATAGGCGCTTTAAGTATTGAAAAACTTGAAGCTATGACAGCAGTTTGCTCGGTTGGACTTGATATGATTAACATTCCCGGTGATACCTCTCCCGAAGTAATTTCAGCTCTCATTGCAGATGAAGCCGCTATCGGTATGGTTAATTCAAAGACAACTGCCGTACGCGTTATTCCCGCGATTGGCAAAAAGGTTGGCGACGAGCTTTCCTTTGGCGGACTTTTAGGTTCGGGTCCTGTTATGAATATTTCAACCTATTCCCCTGCTAAATTCATAAATCGCGGTGGTCAACTTCCAGCTCCGATGCAAAGTCTTAAAAACTAATTTTTATAAATCAAAACGGCTGTCTCACTTTTGTGAGGCAGCCGCTTATTTTTAACGTGCTAAAGGATGGAACTTCTTATAATCGTTTGCATACTTGTTCTTGATAAGTTTCGCATAGACTTGGGTGGTCGAAATATCAGAGTGGCCAAGCATTTCCTTAATATTGCTTAAATCAGCGCCGTTTTCCAAAAGATGCGCCGCAAAGGAATGCCTTAAGGTATGCGGAGTAATATCCTTATCAATATTCGCCTTCTCGGCATAATATTTGATTATTTTCCAAAATCCCTGACGAGATAAACTTTCCCCATACATGTTAGTGAAAAGCAATTCATCTTCATTGTCGTTAATAATAGCGGGTCTAACATTTTTTATGTAGTTTGTAAGTGTCTTAATAGCCGCAGGATAAATAGGTAAAATTCTATTTTTCTTACCATCAAGAATCAATATTCCGAGTTGAACGTTTAAATTTGATATTTTAAGTTCAATTAACTCAGAAACCTTAATTCCTGTCGCATATAAAAGTTCGAGCATCGCCTTATCGCGAACGCTTTTATAATCTGTGCCTGAAGGCTCGGCTAAAAGCTTTAAAACCTCGGCTCCTGTAAGAGTTTCGGGGAGCTTTCTTTCGGCGGTTTTTACCTTAACCGAAACAACAGGATTAGCAGCAACCTTACCTTCTTTTAAAAGGTAGAAATAATAGCAACGCAAGGACGCCGCAACTCTTGAAATTGTGGCTTGAGTTTTTCCCATAACGGTCATATACTCAAAATATTTAGATATATCTGCAGAGCTAACCTTAGTGGTATCGGCTATGCCGTTCATAGAACAAAACGCAGAAAACTGACCTATATCGCGAAGATATGAGTCTAGGGTATTTTTCGATGATTTTTTTTCATTTTTTAGGTAAGCCTCAAAAGAAAAAATATAATCCTGCATTTTTGTTTCCTTTTTATAAATTTAAAAGTTAAAAAATCTAATAAATAACGTTGTAAGAGATGCATCAACTAAAGCATAGATAACAAATAAAACTAAGATAAAAAGATATCTTGTGCAATAATTTTTGAAGTCCAAATAAAGATTAAAGCATTTGCCGCCTTTTATACACATTATTGCTAAAAGTTTTGAAAATCCAAAGGATTCGCGGCAACAAAGAAGGAGTCCTAAAAAAGCAATAATTGATGGAGGCAACAAAATTAGAAGATTGAAAACGATACCCATGATTTCCTTAGTATCATATAAACAACCCGAAATCATTCCAAATAATAAGCCTAAGGTTAAAGGTATTATCGGAATGAGCACACAACCAACTGCCGAGGTGCCTATAATAAATGCGGTTAAAGCTATAGGCAATATATTTAGCAGGGTTTGTCCCGCCAAAGCAAAAAAAGCGGTTTCACTATGTATTCTATAATGTTCGTCAAGCAGTTCATTTGTTACCGTCTTAACGCCGTTAAGGTTACTATAACAAAGAACACCTAAAAGTACGCCTAGTGCAATAAACAAAGCAAATACTAAAAAGGTTGAGTTCCTCTTAATGTTTGCAAAATCAAACCTTAGTAACAGTTTTTTCATAACCTATCCTCCGTTTTTAACATATACAAAAATATATGCAAACAAGAGGTCGGCTATGACTTATTTTGTAAGCTCGATAGCTCTTTTTACTGTTTCTTCAAGGCAGGAATTAATCGTTTCATCAAAACCTAAGCTATTTAAAGCTTTGCGACCTGCCGCAGTTGTTCCACCCGGAGAGGTAACGTTTTCTATTAAGGTTTCAATATCATCCTTGCTTTCCATGGCAAGTTTTGCTGAACCAATAAAGGTGTTTAAAACAAGTGTTTCAGCGTCCTTTTTTGTCATACCTTTGGAAACTGCGAAATCAATTATGTTTTTAGCGAATTGTAAAATAAAAGCAGGAGAGCTTCCGCTGATAGCCGTAACAGTATTAATGTGTTTTTCTTCAACCGAAACACTAACACCTGATGAACTGAAAATTTCCTTAACGAATATAAACTGTTCTTCGGTAACGTTGGCTCCTTTTACTAAAGCTGCCGAGCCACAACCAACCGTTAAAGGTGTGTTTGGCATAACACGGATAACCGCCGTGTCTTGACCGAGGACTTTTTTAACAAAATCAATTGTAATACCTGCGGCAACATCGATAAAACACTTATCCTTAGAGTAGGCTTTTATATCCTCTAAAACAACGGGATAAACTTGTGGCTTTACGGTTAGAAAAACAAAATCCGATTTTTCTGCAAGCTCTTTTGCACTGGAAACCAAGCTTACACCATAAGCTGCAAGCGCTAGTTTTTTATCTTCATCTACATCAAAAACGAAAATATTTTCAGGTATTATGTAATCTGCTTTTAAAATTCCACCGATTATGGCCGAAGCAATATTTCCTGCTCCAATAAAGCCAATTTTGTTGTTTTTCATGTAAAACACAGTCCTATCAATAAAAGTACGCAACTATATTTACTTATACACCAAAAAAAACATTATGTCAATAAGATAATTTGGGGTTTTTTACATTATGTAAACTTTTTATGTTAACCATACAAAATATAGTTATCATTCCCCTTTTCTTGTCTATTACTAGTGGTTTAAAATTTCTGCTTTTAAAAAAATTTTTTATGTGTTATAATTGTAAAAAAATAGAAAAGAGAGATACATAATGAACAAAACCGTACTTATTACAGGAGCCTCCAAAGGCATAGGCGCCACTATGGCTATAAGATTTGCTGAAAAAGGATACAACGTAGTTATGAACTACAACTCCTCTGTTCAGTCTGCGCTAATATTACAGAAATCATTAGAAGAAAGCGGATACAACGTTACAGCTTTTAGAGCAAACGTCAGAAACCGTGCAGACGTTGACCTAATGATTAAAGAAACAATATATAAGTATGGTTCGATTGATATCCTTATAAATAATGCAGGTATATCTTCTCAAGGACTATTTACCGATTTATCCGAAGTTGAGTGGAATGAAATCGTCGGCGTTAACCTTAACGGCGTTTTCAATTGCACGCAGGCTGCCCTTCCCCATATGATTAATAAGAAGAGTGGTAAAATCATCAATATTTCTTCTATGTGGGGCGAAGTTGGTGCATCTTGTGAAGTTGCCTACTCTGCAACAAAAGCCGCTGTAATCGGATTTACAAAGGCACTAGCTAAAGAAGTAGGACCTAGCGGCATTAACGTTAACTGCATCACACCGGGACTAATAGACACAGGCATGAATCAAGCATTAGCTATTGAAGATGTTGAAGCATTAGTAAACGATACTCCTATGGGTCGAATCGGCACTACGAATGATGTTGCAGAAGCTGCATTGTTCTTAGCATCAGACGATTCAAACTTTATTACCGGTCAGGTGCTTGGCATTAACGGTGGGCTTGTAATTTAAATTCTATATAACGTAAAAGACCTTCTATGAAAAATCATAGAAGGTCTTTTTTATTTTAGTTCAACAATTGTAACTCCTGCTTCTCCTTCGCCAAAGACGCCGAGTCTAAAATATTTTACAGCCTTATGGTTGCGCAAAAACTCATGTATCGCTTTACGAAGAACTCCGGTTCCCTTGCCGTGAATTATAGTTACGGTTTCAATGCCTGACAAAATCGCTTGGTCAATAAATCTATCGACTTCCATAACGCCTTCATCGGCCGACATTCCCCTGATATCAAACTCATATCTAATATCGCGTTCAAGATTTGACTTAACACCGCTAACAGTTCTTGTTTTATTAACCTTTTCCTTTTTTGGCGTTTCGTCTAAACGAAGATTTTTAGTTTTTACCCAAGTTTTTATTCCACCAATAGAAACAAAAGCCTTTTTGCCGTCACGAGAAAGCTCCTCAACTACGGCTTTTTTATTTATATCGACTACAAGAACGTTATCGCCCGGAACCAATGCTCTTGGAAGCACGTAATCATCATCCGAATTATTAAAGACAGGATTAGATTCTTCCTCCAACTTTTTCATAGCGTCAGATGCGGCTTGTTTTGCATCCTTTAAGCCTTTTGCAGCATTTTCCTTGTTGTAGGTCTTCTTTATCTCTTCAAGCTCTGAAATCAAAGCATTTGACCTGTATTTTGCGTTGTCAATTATATAAGATGCATCCTTAACCGCTTGCTCTAATATTTCAGTCTTTTTCTGATTAGCTTCATCTAAAGCGGTTTTTGTCTTTGCCGCGTCGTCTAAAAGCTTAGCCTTAAGAGAGGAAACCTCTTGTCTTTCAAGTTCTGTCTGTTGACGTGTTTTCTCTAACGATTCAAGTATTCTCTCAAAGTTATAATGCTCGTCGGATATAAACTCGCGCGATAAATCAACTATTGATTTATCAATTCCTAATTTTTCAGAAATGGCAAAAGCGTTGGATTTGCCCGGCACGCCTATAATCAATTTGTAGGTAGGCATTAGGGTATCTACGTCAAACTCACAGGATGCATTTTCAACAAACGGAGTTTCAAGCGCGTAGTTTTTAAGTTCTGCATAGTGGGTGGTTGCAACCGTTTTGGCACCAAGCTCAGCAAATTTAATTAAGATAGCCTTTGCTAAAGCCGCGCCCTCAACAGGGTCGGTTCCACCGCCTAATTCGTCTACTAAAATAAGAGAATTATCTGAGCTAAGTTTTAAAATATTTACAATGTTTACTATATGTGAAGAAAAGGTCGATAAGGATTGTTCAATACTCTGTTCATCGCCGATATCAACTAAAATGTTTTTAAAGTATGAGATTTTAGAGCCTTCAGCCGCCGGAATCATCATACCACACATAGCCATAGCTGTTAAAAGTCCAACGGTTTTTAAGGCAACAGTTTTACCGCCGGTGTTAGGACCTGTAATTACCAAGGTATCATAATCAATTCCTAAGCTTACACTAATTGGGACAACCGACTTTTTATCAATTAGAGGATGCCTTGCACTCTTTAAAAGAACCTTGCCTTCATCATTAAGCACAGGCATATTTGCCTTCATTTTGTAGGCTAACTGCGCCTTTGCAAAAATAAGGTTTAGCTCAACTATGTTTTTAAAAGATTCCTTAATGCTATCAGAAAATGATGCCGCAAGTGCAGATAGCTCGAAAAGAATTCTTTCAATTTCTTCCTTTTCAGCGGCACGTAAAACTCTGATTTCATTGTTCGCGTTCACAACAGGCATTGGTTCAACGAATAGTGTAGCCCCCGAAGATGAAGTGTCGTGAACTATTCCGGGTATCTCTGATTTAAACTCAACTCTCACAGGTACAACAAATCTGCCGTCCCTTTGAGTAACTATTGCCTCTTGTAAATATTTCGCCTTATTGCTTTTAATAATATCATCTAATTTGTCTTTAACGCTTGCAGCAACACCTCTGATTTTTCTTCTGAGGCCACTCAAAACCACCGAAGCATTATCGTGCATTTCTTCAGGGTTCTTAATAGCACCTTTAATTTTTTCTTCTAAAAATTTATTAGGTGTAAGGGATGAAAAAAGATAATCAAGAGAATAGCTTTTATCCTGTGAAATATCTTCACGCCACTCTTTTAAAATTCTAATAGTTTGCAAAGCATCTGCAATATTAAGTAACTCACCCATATTAAGAACACCGCCAACCTCTGCACGTGTCAGGGTTGCAGTTGGGTCAAGAGGACTTCCAAAGGAAGGAGATGCAAATTTTGCCGTAAGCAAAAAGGCATCTTCACACTTTTTTAATTCCTTTTGCATTTCTTCAAACGAGTTTGAAGGTTTTAATGAAAGTGCCATTTCTTTTGCAGATGAAAGGGTTGCTTCATTTGCCAAAAGCTTTAATACTGCAGGCAGTTCAAGTGTGTTTAAGTACTTTTCGTTCATAAAATATTCCTTAAAATAATGAATTAAAGAAATTTAAAGTCTTTAATTTATGTTCTGTTCTGTTTATAAGATAACGCTCTGTAATCTGAGATAATGCCTTTGCGGCATCATCGGGAATTTGGAATAAAAAAAGTTTCTTCAAGTCTGAAAAAACTATGTGTCTAAGGCTTGTAAGCAAGGTTAGGTTAATTACTGCAAAATTAGGTCTATAATCTTCACAGTCATCACAATAAAGCAGTCCTTCAGAGGTGTCAAAAAACATAACGTCTTTTTCGTACGAGGAACAATTATGACAAGCAACCAAATTTGGCATATAGCCAATAATCGTCATTAACCTTAACTCAAATATTGCCTTTAACTGAAAGACGTTCATAGTCTTTTCGGTTAAATAATAAAGGGAATTAAGAATTAGCCTCAAGATTTCATCACATGACTCTTGGAAGGGTGTGCAGGTCAAGCAAAGTTCACAAAAATATTGTGACAAAGCTAAAGCCTCAATATCCGAGCTGGATTTAAAAAACAGCTTTATAGGAGTTGCCTCTGATATTGTAAAATTATCCCCTTTTTGTTTAAGTGTAAAGGATGAATAAACAAGTGTAGAGGTTGCGGCGCCTTTTTTACTTTTTATGGTCATAGCACCTGAGGCGTACGCCTTAATTAAACCGTGAGTTTTAGTTAAAAGCGTAACTAATTTATCCCTCTCTCCTATTTGTTGTTCCTTGATAACCAGTCCCTCTGTTGTAAACTGATTTGTTATCATTTTGAGCGTTTTCCTTTAAATTTTCTATACTTTTATATTTTAAATACGAATAGACACTGCCATCCGCCAAAAAGTTTTGCCAAAGATTTTCCTTATCCATAATAGACCTCCTAATATTAAGGTAATCTTATTATTAGGAGTAAAATTTCTATTATTAAAGGTAAAATCAGTCAAGTCCAAAGGTGTGAATTAAGCCCTGTCTGTTTCTCCAGTCTTCTTTAACCTTAACCCACAATTTTAACGATGCTTTAATTCCAAAAAAATTTTCAATGCTCTTTCTTGCCGAGGAGCCAACCTTCTTAAGCATTTCTCCGCCTTTGCCTATAATAATACCCTTGTGAGAGGCTTTTTCGCAATAAATTGTTGCCTCAATTTCAACAATTGGCTCTCCTGACGCTAAATCGCGTTCAAAGAAACGCTCAATATCGATAGCTATTCCATGAGGAACCTCGCGTTCTAAGAACCAAAGAAGCTTCTCTCTTATCATTTCGGCAACCATAACCTTTTCGCTTTGGTCGGTTACGTTATCGCTATCAAAATAATGAACCGATGGTTTTAAAAGTGTTTTTGCCTCATCAATAACTAACGAAACACCGTCGCCTGTTTTAGCAGAAACGGGTATTACCGCCTCGAAATCAAGGTGCTTTGAATATTCGGCTATGGTTTCTAATAAATCTTCTTTATCTTCTAAAAGGTCAATTTTATTAATTACCAAAAACGCCTTAAGGTTTCTCTTCTTTATTTCGGTTATCAATTCTTCTTCGGCGTGTGGTAAACTGTCAGCAGTTCTTTTAAACTTAGGTCTTGCCTCGACAACTAAAATTACACCGTCAACGTCAGAAAGTCCGTTGCCAACTGCCTTTACCATATTTTCGCCTAATATGTTTCTGGGTTTGTGAAAACCGGGTGTATCCACAAAGACAATCTGTGCTTCGTTTTCGGTATGCACACCCATTATACGAGTACGGGTCGTTTGAGGCTTGTCCGATACTATTGCTATTTTTTGACCGAGCATTTTATTTATAAGGGAAGATTTTCCTACGTTTGGTCTTCCCACTATTGCAACAAAAGCCGAGGTTGTATTAGTCTTCATAAATTTACCTACCCTTAATTTCAAGTCCCATTTTTTCTAAGGCCATTTCTTCATGCTCGCGCATAAGCTTTTTATCATCAGCCTCTAGAACGTGGTCGTAACCTAAAAGATGCAAAACAGAATGAACTGTAAGATATGCAATTTCACGCTCTACGCTATGTCCAAACTCTTCAGCCTGCATCATCGCATGTTCAACCGAAATAACCACGTCACCTAGCATTAAACAGTCGTTCTCGGGGTTTTTATCATAAACCCCGTTTTCCCCAAGAGGAAAAGACAAAACGTCTGTAGCCTTATCAATCTGCCTAAAGGAATTATTTATCTCGCGGATTTCTTCATCATCTACAAAAGTAACGTTTATTTCGGCAGAATCCAAAAAGTTTTCGGTTTGTAAAACCTTTTTACATGCCGTTCTTATAAGTTTCTTTGCGTTATCGGGAAGAAATATATCCTTTTTGCTTTTACTAAAATTAATTTTTATCATAACATTTAACACTCTTTTGAAAGTTTTTCGTATGCGGCAATTATTGCCTGAACGAGTTTATGCCTTACAACGTCCTTAGCGGTTAGGCGAACTACGGCTATATCGTCAATATTCTTAAAGATTTTTATCGCATCCTTAAGGCCTGATTTTTTGCCGTCAGGAAGGTCGATTTGAGTAATATCTCCAGTGACAACTATTTTCGAATTAAAGCCTAGACGGGTTAAAAACATCTTCATTTGCTCTGTCGTAGTGTTCTGAGCCTCATCTAAGATAATAAAGCTGTCATCAAGAGTTCTACCTCTCATATACGCCAATGGTGCAACCTCAATATCTCCGCGTTCTTGACAACGTTGAAAGTTCTCGGCGCCAAGCATTTCAAAAAGCGCATCGTATAACGGTCTTAAATATGGGTCAACCTTTTGTTGTAGGTCACCCGGTAAAAATCCTAACTTTTCGCCGGCTTCAACAGCAGGTCTTGTTAAAATTATACGGCTTACCTCTTTTGCTCTAAAGGCTTTAACCGCCATAGCAACTGCAAGATAGGTTTTACCTGTTCCTGCAGGGCCAACACCAAAGGTAACGGTATTTTGCTTGATAGTTTCAAGATACTTTTTCTGACCCAAAGTTTTCGGTTTAATCGGCTTGCCTCGTGAAGTAATGCAAATACAATCCGATTTTGTCAAATTGGATATTTTGTCCTCTTCGCCATCAGACACTAGTGAAAAAATATATTCAATATTTTGTTCGGTGATGGTTTCACCCTTGCTTAAAAAAGAAAGCAATCCCTTAACGGCTCTAGAAGCTAAATCAACATTCTCGGTATCTCCGCTGATTTTTATATATCCGCCATGCGAAGTAATTGAAACCGAATATTGATTTTCAACCCTTATAATATTTTCATCAAAATTTCCGAAAAGCCCGATTAGGTCTTCCATTCTCTCAACATTAATTATATTTTCCGTAATAACATCCTCCACATATTTATTCCATTTTATTGTAACATATCAGTGATTATTTTTCAATTCATTCTGAATATTTATTTCACTTTTTTCACTAATATCTTCTCTGCAATATATCATAACGTCAAAAACGTACTCATCATTCTTTAACTTAGAAGCAATATCCTCTATCTCAACCGAAAACAGCTCTAGTTTTTTGGTTTCATTCGCTAATAGTTCGAGTGCTATGTTTTTTGCCTCGTTTTGGTCTAAAAACCTTGTTTCTTCTATTATTTCTTCAAAGGTTTTAGTAGTAAGACTAATAGGCAAAGTTTGACCAAACATACTTATCTTCTTTTCATAAAGTCTATTTACTGATTTATACTTTATATTACCAAGATACAAAGGTAAATTTATACCAAAAAAATTGATAACACTGCGGCTTTTCGTAATCCCTGTAAAGGTTGGAAAAGAACACTCTCTCTTAATTTTAAACCTAAATATTCGTTCGGTTTTAGCCGTAACCTTACCTGTTGCATTAACAGTATAAATTCTGACTCCGTTATCAACAACACCTGAAGCCAAAATATCGCCTTTTCTAACCGCTTGGCCAACCTTTACCATTTTTACTCCGTCGGTAATTTCAAGCTTTTCAATTACACCGTCACGCTTTGCAACAAGGTTTGCAGCAAGTTTGCTTTCCTTTTTACTTTCTTTTGACTCCGAAATTTCCACAGTTAAATTTGAACCCTCTATATTAAAGGAACACCAGGCTATTCCGTCTAATTTCAATATTAACTCAAGTGGTAGATTATAGGCGTCAACATTCTTCTTTAAAACGCCTTCATAGACACCAAGTTCCTTACATACAGAAATAATTTTTTCATTCTCTATCGTCTTATTTCCTTTAATTTCTATCGTCCAAATAAAATTGCTCATAAAGATTAAAAAAGCAAAAAATATAACCAGTCCTACAAAAATCCCCTTTCTTTTTCGGTATTTATGTATTTTAAAACGAATTCCGTGCTTTTTTAAAATTTTAATTTTTAGTTTAACTTTAAGTTCCTTTTTTAGGTTTCTTATGTTTTTATAATCTTTAACCGACATTCTAATTTTCAGAAGACCAAACTCTTTTCTGACATGCCAAACACTAATATTATTTTTTGTGCAAAGGTTAATAAATTGCTCGGTGCAATCCCCTGAAATAGAAATATCCAAATAACCGGTCAAATATCTAAAAATACCAAGCAAAGACAAAATAATTACTCCTTTTTAATTAAACTCAAGTGAGACAATATTCCCGATTACAAAAATGTTTGTGTCGGTTGCAAAGGTTATGCTAAGTTCGTCTCCCAGGATGTTAATATAACGTCCTTCGGCTTTAATTTTAATTAGTTGGTCGGTATACTCAATTATTGTAAATTTACCATTTAGCAAAAAAGACCTGTTACCATCCATTTCAATATGAGGACTTTTTGCCAGTGTTAAATTATATATTTCACTATTTTTATCTTTGTTTCGGCTACTCATAAAATCCACCTTTTAAATATTTATATTAAAAAATATGTTAGCACTTTATTATTAATTCTTAATTAAACATATACTTAAATGGTGATTTTATGAACGTTAAAAAAATAATTATTATGCTTACATGCTTTTCGTCAATGTTTTTGCTTGTTTTCTTTTCAGAAGAAAGCATAAAAGGCGCTATTAAAGGTCTTGTTATGTGCAGCGATATTGTAATACCCTCCTTGTTCCCTTTTGGCGTCTGCGCGTTATTTCTTTATAATTCAAACGTTTTGAAGGTTTTAGAAGAAAAGCTCACTCCTCTATCAAAATTTCTTTTTGGGATAAATGGGCGCAATCTTACAATTTTTATAATGTCTTTTTTAGGTGGCTATCCTATAGGAGCTATTCTGTTGGAAAACCTATATTCAAAAGGTGATATTTCTAAAAAAACAGCCGAAAAAATGCTTGCTTACTGTGTAAATTCAGGCCCTGCTTTTATCATTTTAGGTATAGGGCAAGGTGTTTTTGCTAACGTAAAAATTGGGATTTTGCTCTTTTTTTCTAACTTATCAGCCTCTCTTTTCTTAAGCATAATTTTAAAGGATAAAGCCTCCTTTGAAAAAACGAAAAGTAATATTATTGAAAATCGTCGATTAACGGATGCCTTTGTTGAATCAACTGCTCAAGCCTCAAATTCAATTATATCGGTATCATCCTTTGTAATTTTATTTTCAACCATTATCGGTATCGTTTCTGCGCTTCCTATTGATAAAAATCTGCTTAACTTTTTCTGTGGTTTTTTAGAAATCACAAACGCTTGCCTTATTTCAGGAAAAAACGTATATCTTCTTTCCTTTCTTTTAGGTTTTGGAGGATTTTGCATACACTTTCAAATCCTTTCGGTTTTAAAAACGCTCAAGCCTTCGTATTTTAAAATATTTTTAAGCCGAATAATCCACGGATTTTTATCTCTTATAAGCTCAATAATATTATTTAAGCTTTTCCCCGTATCAATAGAAACCTTGGCGCAAAACGAAATTGCAGGTAAAATTTCAAGCATTTCTCTTCCCTTTTCGGCTTGTCTAATCTTTATGTGCGCAACATTCTTATTTTCAATTAAGAATAGGGGTAGAAATGTTTAAATAAATGTGATATAATAACTCAAAGTTAATTTATCGAGGTAATAAATTATGTTTAAACTACGCTTTAATAAGAAACAGGACAAATATTGCAAATTTTGTATTTATGGTAAATCACTTGATTTTTCAGGCGAAGTATTTTGCAAAAAGAAAGGCTTTGTTGACTCAATGTCCCATTGCAGAAGATTTAAATACGACCCATTAAAAAGAACACCATCTACAAACAATATTAAAAGTACATATACACAAGAAGATTTCACCCTATAAAAAAACTAAGCAGAATGGATTTAACCATTCTGCTTAGTTTTTTGTTTAGATAAATTATTCTGTAACCGGCTCGCCATCTCCAAGACTTTGCTCGGACGAGGTTTGCGAGCTTGTAGAGGTTGCGGAAGAGTCGGTTTCCGCCTCTTTATCCGAAGAAGTATCTTTAACAGAACTTGCGTTTTCAAGATATTCCTTAATCTCGTCGCTGCCCTCTGCAGCAATTTCTTCACCCGCGTGAACAGTGCAATAATCTAAGTGACTTGTCTTATACCATCCTCTTCCGCCGATAGGACACTTATCGGTAGCGAGAAGTCCTGTTTCCTTACAATAAAGCTTGTAAACGGTGTAGGCGCTGGAGTCAAACTTTTTTTCTTCTAAGCCCTTGTGAATTTCCGACATTACAGAACCCCAAAGGGTAATTGCAATATTTGACCTGGTAATATTTTGTGGTTGGTCATATCCCGCCCAACAAGAAGCAACATAATAAGGCGTACCGCCTACAAACCATAGGTCGTTTGAATTGTTTGAAGTACCTGTCTTAGCGTAAATTTTAAAGTTTGGAAGATAGGATGCTGCACCTCTGCCTGTACCCTCATCCCCATAGACAACATTTTGTAAAAGCCTATTCATAATTGTTGCAGAGTCTTCACTTAATGCAACCGAAGGAGTTGATTCTTTTGAAGAAATTAAGTCACCCTGTTGATTATAAATCTTTACAAAGGTTCTAGGCTCATAAAATCTACCACCGTTACCAAAGACCGCGTATGCTGCAGCAGATTCTCTTGTAGTGATACCACCGTTTGTACCACCCATTCCAAGCGGAGAATAGTTGACATCATACTCGGTAAGATTTTTAATGCCGAGCGATTTTGTTAAAAAGTCATAAGAAACCTGTGGTGTTAACTTATCAACCAAGTAAACAGGTATGGTATTTACCGACTTTTCCAAAGCATACTTGATTGTAATATTACCCAAATGACCGCCAAACCAGTTAACCGGCGACCAGGTTCCATAGGTTAATTTTTTATCTTCAACTATCGAAGAATAGGTTATTAGGTTTCTCTCAATTGCGGGAGCATAAGCCGCGATAGGTTTCATTGTTGAACCAGGTTGACGCGGTGACATTGTAGCACGGTTTAATCCTCTGTTCTCGGTCTTTTGGCCGATTCCTCCTGCCATACCAAGTATATTGCCTTTATAATCCATTACGGTTATAGCGCCTTGGAGTGAATCACCTTTAGCACTCTTTAGGGCATATTGCTCATCAGAGAACACCTTATCTACTGCGGTTTGAACGCTTGGGTCAATTGTAGCGTAAATCTTATATCCGCCATTATAGAAATTCTTTTCAGCGTGACTACGGTCGTAACCGTAAATTTCCATAAGCTCGTTTACAACGTCTTCATAAAGCGCGTCAACAAAGTAAGAATTGATTTCCTTCTCTTTTAGAATGTTCTTATCTGCAACCGCAACAACTGGAGTCGCAACTGCCTCATCATATTCTTCTCTTGTAATATAGCCTTGGTCAAGCATCTGATAAAGAACAGTGTCTCTTCGTTCCTTATTATTTTCAGGCTTTCTGTCAGGTCTATAATATTCAGGAGATTTAGTAATTCCTGCAATTGAAGCGCACTCAGCAAGGGTTAATTCGTTTACATTCTTACCATAGTAATATTCAGCGGCAACCTCAACGCCGTAAATACCATTACCCATAGCAATAGTATTCATGTAACATTCAAGTATAATCTCTTTACTATACTTGCCCTCAAGATATCTGGCGCGCATAATTTCTCGTATTTTACGTGAAGCATCACGTTCTTTATCATCGGTAAGGTTTTTAACAAGCTGTTGAGTGATTGTAGAACCGCCGTAATTACTGTCCGAGAAAACAAGGTCTAAAAATGCGCCAAAGGTTCGTTTCCAGTCAACACCGTCGTGGTCTGCAAATCTTTTGTCCTCAATTGCAACAAAAGCCATAGCCAACTTATATGGTATTCCATCATAATCGGCAGCCTCTTGCTCGGCTAATGTTTTGTTGTAATCAACCCAAATTCTATTAT
The DNA here is from genome assembly GCA_045636705.1 of Acutalibacteraceae bacterium. Classification (GTDB taxonomy): domain Bacteria; phylum Bacillota; class Clostridia; order Oscillospirales; family Acutalibacteraceae; genus SFWF01. The sequence continues at coordinate 5,767 of JAZTYA010000039.1, read as the reverse complement.
TGTTACCGTGAAGGCGTTGATACTCTTCCCATTCACCTTTACTGTTTTTAGCATAGATAGTTGTAGTATAATTAAGACCTAAGTTTTTAAGGTCCTCATCCATAGTACCATCAACAAAAGCAAAAACATATATTAAAAAAGAACTTGCAACCAAGCAACCGGTAATGACTAAAATTAAGAAAGATGTCAATACTGTCTTTATAATATTAGCTTTTGTAAACTTAAATCCCTTAATACGCTTTTTAAAGGAATTTAACCGATTAAACTTGCCATCTACGTTTTCGTTGAATAGAGTTTCTTCTGTTTGTTGTTCCTCTTGCGGCTCATCAAACGAAAAACTATTTAAATCAAAGGTTTCGGAATCGGTGCTTGTCAAATCAATATTATCTTGTTTTTTATTGTCAAAAAAATCATTGTCGCGCACAGAAAATCACCTCACAAAATTAATTTTATGTTAAAGTTGTCAACTTATGGAAATGTTCGTTCCTTATATTATAACACAAATAATATAAATTTGGGTTACATTTTTGAAATATTTTTCTTTTTGTAAAAATTTAAGCAAATTTTGCATTTTAAAGGAGCAATTTATGAATATAAAAACAATAATTTCAATTATTATGGCAATTATCTTGCTTATAGCTACGATTGTTTTCTTCTTTTTTACAGATAATAAGAAGGATGAAAATTCCGTTCAAAGCGGTTTTAAAGATGATAAGCTCGTTATAAAATATATAGACGGCGAGGTCGTTCTATTAAACAATGAAAAAATAATTGAAAAATTCAGCTATGTAAACTTTGAAATCTTACCCACGGAAGACAAGCTTTTATTAGAAGACGGAATATTAGTATCGTCGATAGGAGAAGCGCATACTCTTATAGAAGACTATGATGGATAACTTGACATTTATATCCAATTTATGTATAATAAATTGAACTAATAAAGGAGGTATTTTCTATGGAGCATGATGCTATTTCTGCGAACGTCTCTCGCGGTGGTCTTAAAAACACGGCAGAGATTAAGATACTTGTATTATACCTTCTTATGAACGTTAAAGAACCTGTTCCCTCAAATCAGGTGTCCGACCTACTTCACGTTGAAGGTATTGCAAACACCTTTGAGGTGAACGATGCTTTTGACCAGCTTTCAAAAAACGGACTTATTGACCCAACTGATGAAACATACGAAGCGTTTTTAATCAATAAAAAAGGACAGGACGCCGCTCAGACACTTCAGTCTACCGTTCCTTTTACCGTTAGAGAAAAGGCTCTAAAACTACTTAAAAAGATGCTTGAGCGCAACCGCAACATAAGAGAAACCGATATCAAAATTGAAAGAAAAGATAACGGTGTTTACATTACCTGCTCTGCTCTTGAAAAGGATAAGACGGTTATGAGTTTTTCCCTTCAGGCAAATGACTACGACCAAGCTTTAAGGATTAAGGAAAACTTTTTGGATGACCCTGCGGCAGTTTACAGAGTGCTTATTGATATTCTTACAAAATAAGTTAAAGAGGAAGACTAAATTTAGTCTTCCTCTTTTTTTATTTCTCTGCAATTACGTCAACTTCGACTAAAACGTTTTTAGGCAAAGTCTTAACAGCTACGCAAGAACGCGCAGGTTTTTCAGTAAAGTACTTAGCATAAACCTCATTAAATTTTGCAAAATCATTCATATCGGCTAAGAAGCAAACCGTCTTAATAGCCTTAGTAATATCGCTGCCTGCAGCCTTTAAAACCTCGGCTATATTCTTACAAACCTGTTCGGTCTGTTCTTCTATTGTTTCTGCCTCAACGGTAGCAGTTGCGGGATTTATGGCAATCTGTCCTGAAGTGAAAACTAAGCCTTGACAAACTATAGCTTGAGAATAAGGGCCAATAGCCTCGGGTGCATTTTGAGTATAAACCTTTTCTATCATCTTTATCACCTTTTATATAATTTTGTATCCTGCTTGGCTTAAAGCGTCGGTAATTTCTTTAATATGTTCAAAGTTACGTGTTTCAAGTACTATTCTTAAATAGCATCCGTTAATATCAGAGCCCTCGCCTGCTCTTTCGTGGTGAACAGAAATAACGTTACCACCCTTATCAGCAATAATGTTTGAAACGCCCTTAAGCTGACCTGGTTTATCAACAAGTTCAACAAGCAAACTACAGTTTCTGCCCGAACGGGAAAGACCACGCTTAATTACACGGCTTAAAATGGTAACGTCGATATTACCACCGGAAACTATGCAAACAACCTTTTTGCCGGCTACAGGAACCTTATCGAACATTGCAGCCGCAACAGATACTGCACCTGCGCCTTCTGCTATCATTTTATGTTGTTCAATTAAGGTTAAAATTGCGGTTGCAATTTCGTCTTCTGTAACAGTTACAATTTCATCAACGAATTCGCTGACGTAATTAAAGGTGTTTTCGCCGGGTTCCTTAACTGCAATGCCGTCTGCAATGGTTGAAACCGAATCCAAACGCTCAATTTTGCCATCTTTAATAGAATTAAACATACTGGGAGCGCCTGCAGCCTGAACGCCGTAAATTTTAACGTTAGGATTTAACTTTTTAGCAGCAACGGCTACGCCTGAAATTAAGCCACCACCGCCGATGGGCACGATAATCGCATCTACGTCGGGCATTTCATTCATAATTTCAAGTCCGATAGTTCCCTGACCTGCAATTACGTTTTCAGCATCAAAGGGATGAATAAAGGTATAACCTTCCTTATCACGAAGACTGATAGCCTTAGCATAGGCATCGTCATATACACCCTCAACCATTACAACCTCTGCGCCGTAATTTTTGGTTGCTTCAACCTTTGAAATGGGAGCGCCGTCAGGCAGACAAATTACAGACTTAATTCCGTATTTTGTAGCCGCTAAAGCAACACCTTGAGCATGGTTGCCCGCAGAACATGCAATAACGCCCTTTTTCTTTTCCTCATCAGATAACTGACTTATCATATAACCTGAACCGCGCACCTTAAAAGAACCTGTAACCTGAAGATTTTCGGGCTTTAGGTAAATATCTACGCCAGGATTAATAGCGGGAGCTTTAATAAGGTCGGTATGGCGCACAACATCCTTTAAGACGTGTGCCGCATGATAAATCTTGTCAAGAGTAACCATATAAATCCTCCAAAAAAATAACGCCTCTATGAAAACATAGAGGCGAAGAAATTTTATCTCCGTGGTACCACTCTAATTGCTGTAAAACAGCCACTTACCGCATACTATTATATGCTACTTCGTTAACGCCGAAATACGAATTGCTTACTAAAAATTCAGCTCTCAACTCAAGGGTGATACACAAAATGCCGCCTTGTTGTCTCTCACCAACCGACAACTCTCTGAAAATTAAAGCACTTGACAGTCCCTATCAAAGTTTTTTAAGTTATATCACAAAAATTTTAAATTGTCAATAATTAGAAAATTACGCGAGTACGGATAACTTCGTCAAGCTCTGCAAGCTTCTCAACTGTGCCTTCATGATATTCGTTAACATCAAGCACAGAATAAGCAAAATCTTTCTTGGAAGCATTCTGCATGTTAAGAACGTTAACCTTCTGGTCAGCAAGAACTGTAGTGATTGCAGAAATAACACCGGGAACGTTCTTGTGAATTACGCAGATACGAGCTTCGCCGCTGCGAGCCATAGCACAGTTAGGCATATTAACAGAGTTAACAATGTTACCGTTCTCGATGTAATCAATAAGCTCATGAGCTGCCATATATGCGCAGTTGTCTTCAGACTCAGGAGTAGATGCGCCAAGGTGTGGAATAGCGGTAACACCTTCAACGCCAATCATTTCATCACTTGGGAAGTCAACAACGTAAGCTGCAACCTTGCCGGTACCTAAAGCTGCAATCATATCATCAGAGTTAACAAGCTCGCCACGAGCAAAGTTAAGGATGCGAACGCCGTCCTTCATTTTAGCAAAGGTTTCTGCGTTGATAGAACCCTTGGTGTCTGCAGTGCAAGGAATGTGTAACGTGATGTAATCACACTTTTCAAAAATTTCATCCATGCTATCGCAGTGAATAGTAGAAGCAGAAAGGCTCCAAGCAGACTTAATAGAAAGATATGGGTCATAACCATAAACCTTCATGCCGAGTTTCTCAGCAGCATTAGCAACGAGAACGCCGATAGCGCCAAGACCGATAACGCCTAAAGACTTGCCCATAATTTCAGGACCAACAAAGTTACCCTTGCCCTTTTCAACCATCTTGCCAACCTCAGCACCGTTGCCCTTTAAGGTTTTTGCCCACTCAATAGCAGCAGCAACCTTACGAGAACCGAGCATAAGACCTGCAATAACAAGCTCCTTAACAGCATTTGCGTTAGCACCGGGTGTGTTGAAAACAACAATACCTTCCTCTGCACAACGGTCACAAGGAATATTGTTAGTACCAGCACCTGCACGAGCAATTGCTAAAAGGGATTTATCAAACTCAACATCATGTAATGCGGCAGAACGAACAATAGCGCCAACAGGAGCCTCAACCTCGTCACCGATAGTGTATTTTGTCCCATCAAATTCGTTTGTTGCAACAGAAGAAATTTTGTTGTAGGTTTTAATGTTATACATTATAAATAGCCACCTTAAATCAAATTTATTTATTAATATATTATATTCCTTTAAACAAAATGTCAATAGACTAAATGTAATTTTGTGTAAACTTAATAGTGTATTTGTTAAGAAAATATCAATTTTAGTCGGTTTTACTCTTGTAATTTTTAAAGTTTCTTGGTATAATCTTTTTGTATGGCTAATTAGCCAAATTGTGAAAGGAGAATCTACATCATGAATTATTCAGTAGAAGTTCAAAACATGTGTACCGTTGCTAAAGGTCCTCATCATGGTCCTGCTCCGATTCCGGAAGAAGGCAAATGGGTACAGGCAAAAGAAATAACCGATATTTCAGCTTACACACACGGTGTTGGCTGGTGTGCTCCTCAGCAGGGCGCTTGCAAGCTTTCTTTAAACGTTAAAGAAGGTATCATTGAGGAAGCTCTTGTTGAAACAATTGGTTGCTCGGGTATGACCCACTCTGCAGCTATGGCTGCTGAAATTCTCCCCGGCAAAACACTTTTAGAAGCTCTTAATACCGACCTCGTTTGCGATGCTATCAACACCGCAATGCGTGAACTCTTCCTCCAGATTGTTTATGGTAGAAGCCAGTCTGCATTCTCTGAAGACGGTCTTGTTATTGGCGCAGGTATGGAAGACTTAGGTAAGGGCGAGCGTTCAATGGTTGGTACTATGTATGGTACTAAGGCAAAGGGTGTTCGTTACCTTGAAATGACCGAAGGCTACTGCACAAGAATGGCTCTTGACGAGAACGACGAAGTTATTGGTTATGAGTTCGTATCTTTAGGCAAAATGACCGACTTCATTAAGAAGGGTATGGAGCCTAACGAAGCTTATGAAAAATCTAAGGGCACTTACGGCCGTTTTGCTGACGCTGCTAAGTACATTGACCCAAGAAAAGAATAATTGAGGAGGTAAGTAAAAATGGCTTTATTTGAAGGTTATGAAAGACGCGAGGCCAAAATCCTTGCCGCTCTTAAAGAATTTGGTATTTCTTCTATCGAAGAATGTAAAGAAATCTGTGCCGCTCGTGGCATTGACCCCTACAAGATTGTAGAGGAAACTCAGCCTATCGCATTTGAGAATGCAAAATGGGCTTACACCGTTGGTTGCGCTATCGCAATCAAGAAGGGTTGCACAAAGGCTGCTGACGCTGCTGCCGCTATCGGTATCGGTCTTCAG
>JAZTYA010000038.1:0-58947 GCA_045636705.1 Acutalibacteraceae bacterium | reverse complement strand
GAAAACACCTTCCGTGGTTTTTACGGAAAGTATGATGCTAAAATTACCCTTGAGAACGGAGAAACCAAAACAGTAGAACTCCACTTTAGCAAGGATAATAAAACAGCAGTTTTATAATTAAAAGGTGAAAATATGAATTTTAATGATAGAGAAAAAATAATAGCACTAACACCTCTTTGGAAAGGGGAGCGCCTACCCGACGGCAGACCAAAGGTAGCGGATAAGTATTTAGATGCCCTTTACGGTATGACACTTGAAGAGGTTTGGAAACCTATATTCGTGCTAGGCTACGAGCATCAGTTTGTCGGCGGTGGAGAAAATCCTATGCTTACACTACATAACGACGACAGAAAACTTGTCGGCCGTGCAGTTACCTGCACCTATTGTCCGACCCGACCCGACCTACACGATGTTCAGTTTAACCGTGGCGCCGAGGACGGACTTCAGGGCAACTATAACCAATGGGTTATAGACCACCTATATGAGCGTGACGTTGTAGTATGCGATATGTACGACAAGATTTATAAGGGCACGTTCTTAGGCGGCAACCTAACAACCGCTTTACAAAAGCGCACCAAAACAGGCGGCGCAGTTGTTTGGGGTGGAATCCGTGACGTTGAGCAGATGAAAAAGGTGCCCGACGTTCAGGTTTATTATAGAGGTATTGACCCAACTCCAATTCGCGAGTTTGTTATGAAGGACTGGAACGATATTACAAACTTCGGCGGTGCAGTTTGCCTTCCCGGTGATATAGTATTCGGCGCAGGCGGTGGAGTACTCTTTATACCAAGCCATTTAGTTGCCGATGTTGTTGAGGGCGCGGCTAAAACACACGTTAAGGACGATTTCGGCTTTGAAATGATATCAGAGGGCAAGTTCACAACCGCACAAATTGACCGTAACACTTGGTCGGAAGAAATGCTCGATATGTTACTTGACTGGATAAAAACAGACCCGCGTGGAGAAGAGTACCGCGACCTTGACTGGTCTAAGGAATATGACCTTGCACGCAATGGCGACCCAAATGATACACAAACAGCCCTTTAATGAGGTGAAATAAATGAAAACAGCTTTAGTTACAGGCTCATCAAAAGGAATAGGCAGAGCCATTGCTATAAGACTTGCCAAGGATGGCTTTAAGGTATTTGTTCACGGCGCAAGCAACATAGCAAAAGCCGAAGAAACCAAGGCGATAATTGAGGCAAACGGCGGAGTAGCCGAGGTTATAATCTCTGACCTTACCGACCTATTATCTACAAAAGAACTTTGCAAGAAAATAGGAGATATTGATGTTTTGGTTTTAAATGCATCTTTACAGTATCGTACCCCTTGGCAGGAAATAACCCTTGATGCTTGCTATGAGCAACTTAACTGCAACTTTGTTTCAAGCATGGTGCTTATCCAAGCGGCAGTAGATAATATGAAGAAAAACAAATGGGGCAGAATTATAACCGTAGGTTCTGTCCAAGAGGCAAAACCGCATCCCGATATGCTTGTCTATGCGGCGTCAAAGGCAGCTCAGACAAATATGGTGCAGTCCTTGTCACTGCAACTTGCAAAGGATGGTATCACGGTTAACAACGTAGCGCCGGGAGTTATCTATACCGACCGAAATGTCGAGGCACTATCCGACCCCGAGTATGCTAAAAAGGTTGCAAGCACCATCCCCGTAGGCTTCTATGGAGAACCTGAGGACTGTGCAGGAATCGTAGGCCTTTTGTGTAGCGCGGAGGGAAGATACATAACAGGACAAAGCATCTTTGTCGATGGCGGCAAAAGCGTTCAGTAATAAGAAAATTTAAACCTTGGAGTGCTTTTTATGAGTGAGAGAAGAAAAGTTTTAGAACTATTCGAAAAACAAAAAGATTATATGGATAAAAGGGTTGCCGAAGGCATTGAAAAATACCGCAAGGGCGACATAAAAATTACCTTAACCGACAAAGAAGGAAATCCTCTTTCTGCCGCGCGTGTTAAGGTGGTTCAAAAATCACACGAGTTCAGGTTCGGCGCAAATTTGTTTTTGTTAGACGAGCTTGAAACCGATGAAAAAAACAGAAAATACAAGGAAGCTTTTGCCGACGTATTTAATATAGCAACCTTGCCTTTTTACTGGAACACCTTAGAACCCGAAAGGGGAGCAACCAGATATGAAAAGGATTCTACACCAATTTACAGAAGACCTCCTATTGAACTTTGTATGGAGTATTGTGCCGAAAACGGCATTGAGCCTCGTGAACACGCCCTGGCTTTTGATGCCTATTTTCCTGACTGGCTTTCAGAACTTAATTTAGAGGAAACAAAAGCGGCACTAGAGCAAAGATTTAAAGAAATTTCCGAGAGATATAAGGATAGAATTAATAACATCGAAGTAACCAACGAGATGGAACGAGACCACTGGGTTTCCTGTTTTTATAACGAGCCTGATTACGTAGAGTGGTGTTTTAAAATGGCGGAAAAATATTTCCCCAACAACCACCTTACAATAAACGACCATACGCCTGTTTCTTGGCTTGACTGTTGCCGTGCAACCGATAAATATTATGCTTATATCGAGGCCAATATTTTAAAGGGAGCAAGAATTGACGGCATTGGAATGCAGTATCATCTTTTCTACACCCGCGAGCAAGAGTACGAGAAAACAAGGCGCCTATTAAACCCCGAAAGCCTTTATAAGCATATGGATTTATATGCTAACTTCGGCAAACCATTACAGGTTACAGAGATTACCGTGCCTTCATATTCCTGGGAAGAAGAGGATGAAGAAATTCAAGCAGAGATACTTGAAAACCTCTATTCTATCTGGTTTTCTCATCCTAATATGGAGCAGATTATCTACTGGAATTTGGTTGATGGATATACCCACGTTTGGAATCCTGACCCAAGAAAAATTAAGGAGTCGCAAGGCAATATGAGTCTAGGACAAAACTATTATCACGGCGGACTTTTCCGTTTTGATATGTCTGCTAAGCCGGCGTTTAACAGAATTAAAAAGCTTATTAAAGAAACCTGGCACACCGAAGAAAACCTTGTTACAGAGGACAACGGCCTTTTAAACTTCAGAGGTTTTTATGGTGATTATGACCTTTTAATTGAGGTGGATGGCAAGCTCATTAAAAAGGAAATAAAAACCTCCTCAAAGAAGGACAACGTTTTTATATTCGCAATATAACAAAAAGACCACGAGTTAATCGTGGTCTTTTTAATTAGTTTTCTTTTTCTAAAACCGCTTTATACAACCTTTCTAAATAGGACTTAAAGCCTTTAAGTGCTAACTTTCCGTAGCAACGGCTTTCGTCAATTTCTTTTAGTTTTTCTAAGGCTTCAAGTATGGCGTTCGGGTTTTCATCCTTCAGCTTTAACTCCTCTAAAACCTCCTTTTTTCTTGGAGGAATAACCTCTTCAAAAAGATTTAGCGGATTAAAGTTAAGCTTGTTTTCGCCTATAACCGATGAGAAGATAGCGGTTTGATAATTGTTGTCATACTCGGTTTCCATATTGTTCCATACACGGTCAGAGAAAAGGGCCATACAAACGGGCAAGGTGTATTCATAAAAACAATAATCAGGATTTCCAAGCTCCCAGGCGCACATTTCTCCGCCTAAAACGTAACCGTTATGCGCTTCTGCGCTTATCGGCTTCCAAGAGGATATCTTTTCTGCCGACATATAGTTTTGAACGTCAACGTAGGTGTAGTGACAATGAGCGTTTATAACCTTAAAGCCCTTGTCAACAAAACAGTTAATATGCTTGGTTTCGTCCTTTTGGTTTCCTGCAAACCAATATTCTATAATAATGTCCTCGGGCAAATCAATGGGATGCATACATTCCTTTGACTCGTTCCACTTAATTGTCTTTTTACCACGGGATTTAACGATTTCGTGCATTCTTCTAACACCGTGATAGTAAATAGACAAAATATCGCCGTTATATTTGTCCATTAGCTTTTTGCACTCGTGACAGTTATCCCAGTTAGGGAAAGCGGCAAGATGTCTATATTCGATTTCATCGGCGCCGATGTGGAAGTATTCACTGTCGAATATCTCTAAAACCTCGTCAATAATTTTCTCATAAATTTTATAGGTTGATTCCTTGCCAATGCATACCGACCAACTGCTAACAAATCTTTCGGTGTCTATGTAGCAGTGCTTTCTTGGACTATCGGCATCAGAAACACCCTTTTGTGCAAGCTCCATGTCAATAATATCACAGGCAAGCTCAGGCACGGATTTTATAAGGTTTACAGCGTGAGCAGGGAACTCGATTTCGGGTATTGCCTCTAGTGATAAAAGCTTGCAAAACTCAACTACGTCCCTTAGCTCTTCCTTTGTGTATTGCCTGTGATTATCCGGATTTGGTACAACGTCAGACTTAAGTATATATGACTGTCTGTCCATAAGATGAAGATGAACGTAGCTGAATTTAAGTTTTGCAAGTCTTACCAAATGCTCTTTTAAAATGTCAATTTCAACGTAACCGCGAGCCAAATCCAAAAGACAGGAACGAAAATCGCTATCCGGATAATCTGAAATTTCAGTACAGTCTAGCTTGTTTCCGTCATAAAGACCGCTAATTGTTGCAAGTGCGTTTCTAAGACCTTGGTAGTCAGAAAAATCAATAGTTATTTTGTCTTCGGCAACAATTATTTTATATTCGCCTCTTCGCTTAAATGAAACCTCGTTAAAAATAACGTTAGGCTTATCTCCTAGCTCGGCTTTTATGGTTTTTGAAAATAGATTTAAAACTTTAACCGCCTTCTTGCCCATTTCGGAGCCATCAAAGACCAAAGTGCCTAAAAAGAAGTTTTCTTTATTAACAATATTTTTAATTCTCGGTAAAACCATATTGGACCTCCTAAAATTCCTTTATCTTAATATAATCAATGAAAGCTTTAAGGCTTTTTGACATCCATTTGTTTTTGTGGTAAACCAACTGTTTCCAAATTTCAATATTCATATCCTTAACGTCAAGAAAAACGAGTTTTCCCGAGTCTATAAGCGGTTTTGTAACGAAATCGGGAAGAAATGAAATCATATCGCTTTCGGCTACAAGGCTCGTTATAATATCGGTTCTTCCTATTTCTAAAACAGGGGTTATTTCAAGGCTCTTTTTAGCAAGTTCTTTATCAAAAACTCGGCGATAACCCTGGCCGTGCTCGGTTAAAATAAAGGGCTCGTTTATAATGTCGGCCATTTTAAGCCCTTTAGTTTTTGCAAATTTCGAGTCGCAGCTCGCAACAAAGTGCATCGAAAGTGGTTCTTCTTTGGCGATTATGTAGTCCTTGTTGTACGTGTGACTGTCAAGAGTAATTACCGCATCGGCTTCATTGTGGTCTAACATTTCGAACATAACTGCCGTATCGGCTGTTGTGAATTTAATTGATATAGAAGGGTATTTCTTGTGAAAATCAATATAGTGCGAGTTCACCATTTCTTCGCAAACCGAGTCGGGAAGAACAATATGTATATGCCCTGATAGTTCTTCAGCGTCAAGGTTTTCTTTAAATTCATCCGTAAGGGTTCGCACCTGATTTGCGTAAGATACAAGCTCACGACCCTTTTCGGTAAGGGTAATGGTGTGGTTTATCCTTTCAAACAAAAGACATTCAAGCTCGTCTTCAAGTTGTTTAATCTGAAAGGAAATAGTTGACTGCGAATAGCCTAACTGTTCTGCCGCTTTAGTAAAACTACCAAGCTCGGCAACGTGGGTAAAGGTGATTAAATTCTTTAATTCCATAGCACTCTCCAACATCGAAAAAATCGATAGCAATAATTAAAACTATTTATTTGACTAATGCTCAACTTTATTATATAATAGGCATTAGTTAAAATCAAGTTAAATTTACCTCAGGAGGAAATCCTAAATGACAACACCGCAACTTTATACAATTATTGCATTGTGCGTATATGCCGCCGCAATGGTTTTTGTAGGAGTTATAAGCTTTGGCAAATCAAAAACCCTTGACGGATTTTTAATAGGCGGACGCAATATCGGCGCATGGGCAACTGCATTTGCGTATGGTACTACATATTTTTCGGCTGTTGTTTTTGTAGGATATGCCGGTCAACACGGTTGGAATATCGGTATCGGCGCTATGTGGATAGGCGTCGGCAATGCGGTGCTTGGCTGCTTACTTTCGTGGCTCCTCTTTGCGAATCGCACACGTAAAATGACCAAGAAACTAAACGCTCGTACAATGCCCGATTATTTTGAAAAACGTTACGGCTCAAAAGGGCTTAAAATCTTGTCGGCAATTATTATATTTGTCTTTTTAGTGCCTTACTCTGCCGCAGTATACAAGGGCTTAGGTTCTTTATTCAGCGCGGTTTTCCCCGGGGTTGAAACTTGGGTTTGGATGCTATTAATAGCCGTTTTAACAGCAATTTATCTCGTTGCAGGAGGATACATAGCCACCGCTTACACCGACCTTATCCAAGGCGTAGTTATGATAGTAGGTGTAGTTCTTTTAGTCGTAGCAGTGCTTAGCCACGGCAATGTTGGCGGCATTAGCGGACTTATCGAAAACCTTTCAAACTTCAAGTCGGCAGCAGACGACCCGAATCCGATAACAGGCGCTCAGCTTACGAATATCTTTGGTGGTTCTTCATTTAAATTCTTGTGCTTTAATATAATGCTCACAAGTTTCGGTACTTGGGGACTTCCTCAAATGATAGGCAAGTTCTATGCAATAAAGGACACCGCCGCCATTAAGCGTGGTACCATTATTTCGACCATTTTCTGTATCGTTATCGGTTGCGGCGCATACCTTATCGGCAGCACCTCAAGACTGGTGCTTGGCGGTACACTTCCCGAAGGCGGAACAGACTCGATAATTCCAACCTTGCTTTTAGAGGTTTTAGGAAACGGAACCTTCGGCATCATTCTTTTAGCAATTATTATGGTGCTTTTATTGTCGGCATCAATGTCAACCCTTCAAGCGGTGGTGCTAACGTCGGCATCGGCTGTTGCTGTTGACTTAATTCCTGCTCTTCGCAAAAAGGAAACAAAGCCCGAAACACAAATGCTATTAACAAGACTTCTTTGTTTAACCTTTGTGGCTTGCTCCTTTGTTTTTGCAACCAGAAATATTCCGATAATAGTAAACCTAATGTCATTTTCTTGGGGACTTGTTTCAGGTTGCTTTATAGGACCTTACATCTGGGGACTTTTTTCAAAGAGAATTACCAAAGTCGCTGCCTTTGCGAGCATAGTTTCAGGTCTTTTAACGGTCGGCATTTCAACCTTAGTAATCACACTTACAGACAGCTTCTCTGCCGCAGCATCACACAGTCCTGAAATGGGCGTCGGAGCCATGGCAGTATCGTTCCTTATTGTTCCCTTAGTAAGCCTTATAACCAAGAATAAGGAAGAAAAAGAAAGAGTAGAAGAAATATTTGAATGTTATAAATAATAAAAAACCGCTACATAAGTAGCGGTTTTATTTTTAGACTTATTAAAGTTTCAAGTCCTGAAAAAACAAAAATTCCAAACCCAACCTAACGGTCAGATTTGGAATTTGGTGCGGGGGATAAGGACTTTCTTCTCCGGCTATCGAACAGTCCACCGGACTGTTCTCCCAAACTTGTTACTCGTTACACTCGGCAAGTTTGGAGGTCGTTTCAAGTCCTGTCTAACACTTAAACAAAAATTAAGAGGAACCAACCTAATGGCTGATTCCTCTTAATTTGGTGCGGGTGACAGGACTTGAACGTCTGCTTCGCATACTACCCGCTTGGCGACCCAACGCAAAAGCGTTCGGTACCCGCCTGCACGCTCCTTACTAAAAACAGTCCACTGGACTGTTTTCTTAACGCTTCAGACCTTCTCAGGCTCAAGTCCTGAAAAACAAAAATTCCAAACCCAACCTAACGGTCAGATTTGGAATTTGGTGCGGGTGACAGGACTTGAACCTGCAAGCACATGGCACTGGTTCCTAAGACCAGCGTGTCTGCCAATTCCACCACACCCGCAAATGCATTATGATGCGAAATCTATTTTAATATAAAAGCCCTTAAAAGTCAAGGAAAATAATTGCGAATTTAATTAAAATATGGTATAATATCGTCATAGACAAAATATTTCACAACGGTCCCCAATTTTTCGTAATATATTATGAAGGGGGCGGTGGCTTTTGATTTATTATAGACCGAATATAGCCTCGAAAGTAAAAGGCGCATTGGCCTTAATTTTAGTGGCGACGCTACTAATTCTCACAGGGTATATTTACATAGAAACAAGGCTTAAATCGGTGGTTAGGACCTACGCTTTAAGCGAGTCCAAGACCATGCTTATAAACGCTGCAAATCGTGCGGCTGAGGAAGTTTTAAACGAACTGAAGATTACTTACGAAAGTATCGTCAGTATTAACCGAAAAGATAGCGGCGAGGTAAATTCGGTTCAGATAAACACAATTGAGGCAAACCACTTGAAAACCGCAATAAACAACCGCATTGCAAAAAAACTATCAGAGCAAAGTAAGGTAAAGTTTTCGGTTCCGATATTTGCGGCATTCGGTTTTTACTACACCGCTTTTTTTAACCCACGGTTTTCGTACGAGGTAGGCGTTACGACCACGGTTGGAAGCAATTTCTCGGGCGTATTCCGGTCGGCAGGTATAAATCAGGTTTTGCATCAAATACTTTTAGATATAAAACTTGAAAGTGACCTTGCCATGACTAACACCACCACCTCTTTAAACACCATAACATCCTTTTTGGTGGCAGAAACGGTTATTGCAGGCGTTGTGCCCGATGCCTTTACAAGCGTTATAGGCGCAAACGACGAAATAGTAGAGGATATATTTGACCACGGAGCGACAATAAATTAATTTTAGGAGAGAAAAATGGATTTCGAAAAGGCAAGAATCAGAGCAAAAGAATTAACAGAACTTTTGCGCTACCACAACGAAAAATATTATAACGAGGATGCCCCCGAAATTACCGACTATGAGTACGATATGTTAAATCGTGAACTTCGTGCTATAGAGGCGGAATTTCCTGAACTTTCGGCAGCTGACTCTCCAACAAAAAAGGTAGGCGGTTCAGCAGGAAAGCTTTTTGACCCGGTAAAACACAGGGTTAAAATGGAAAGTCTTCTCGATGCCTTTAGTTTTGAAGAACTTTATTCTTTCGATGAAAAGGTTCGTGCGGCAGTTTCTCCTGTTACCTACTCGGTAGAACCTAAAATTGATGGACTATCTGTTTCTCTTGAATATGAAAACGGACTATTTGTCCGTGGCTCGACCCGTGGTAACGGAGAAACAGGCGAGGACGTAACGGCAAACCTTATGACCGTTAGAACAATACCTAAAAAGATTCCTTTTAAAAACACCCTTGAAGTCAGAGGCGAGGTCTATATGTCCCGTGAGTCCTTTGATGCCTTGGTTAAAAGGCAGGAACTTTTAGGCGATGCTCCTGCAAAGAATCCTCGTAATGCCGCAGCAGGCACACTTCGCCAAAAGAAGAGTGAACTTTGCGCTGAAAGGGAACTTGATATTTTTGTTTTCAACGTTCAGTATATCGAGGGCAAGGAATTTTCATCTCATATTGAGTCGCTAGATTTTTTAAAAGAACAGGGCTTTTCAGTTTTGCCAAGTTATAAAAGATGTCAAAACATCCAAGAGGTAATATCAGAAATCACTTCCATAGGAGAGCAAAGAGGCGACCTTCCGTTTGATATTGACGGGGCGGTTGTAAAGCTTGATGCAATTCATCTTCGCGCAGAACTTGGAAGCACTGCAAAATATCCTAAATGGGCAATAGCTTATAAATACCCACCCGAAGAAAAGGAAACCAAGCTTATTAATATTGAAATAAACGTGGGCAGAACGGGCGCCTTGACACCTACCGCCGTTTTTGAGCCGATTTTCCTTGCAGGCACTACAGTTTCTCGTGCCGTTCTTCATAACGAGGACTTTATAAAGGAAAAGGATATTCGAATAGGCGATACCATAATCGTTCGCAAAGCAGGGGATATTATTCCTGAGGTTGTAGCCTTAAAGGAACACGGCGAAAACACAACCGAATATAAAATGCCCACAGTTTGCCCTTCTTGTGGTGCTCCTGTTTTTAAAGAAGAGGGTGAAGCGGTTATTCGTTGCGTAGGCTCTGACTGTCCTGCCCAAATGCTTCGTCATCTAATCCACTTTACCTCGCGTGATGCCATGGATATAGAAGGCCTTGGCCCTGCAATGCTCGAAAAACTTACCGACGAGGGACTTATCAAAATAACACCCGATATCTACACCCTAAGATTAGAGGATATTTCTTCTCTTGAGGGCAACGGAGAAAAGTCGGCGCAGAATCTTATTTCGGCAATAGAAAAATCCAAGGAAAATCCTCTTTCTCGTCTGCTTTTTGCCTTAGGCATAAGACATATAGGCTCAAAGGCTGCAAAACTCGTTGCAGACCATTTTAAGAGCATAGATGCTCTTCTTACAGCAACCGCCGCAGACTTTGAAGCAATAGACGGATTTGGCAGTATTATGGCCGAAAGCATTTATGAGTTTTTCTCTTTAGACTCGACCAAAACTTTAGTCCAGAGGTTTAAAGAAATGGGGCTTAATCTTACCGAGCCAGATACCACAATTGATAACCGCTTTGAAGGTATGATATTTGTTTTAACAGGAACACTTCCAACCTACAAACGTCAAGAAGCGGAAGAAATTGTGTTAAATTACGGCGGCAAGGTTTCTTCTTCGGTTTCAAAGAAAACCACCTTTGTTTTAGCAGGGGAAGAAGCGGGAAGCAAGTTAGACAAAGCCAACGCTTTAGGTGTTAAGGTCATCGACGAAGAACAGTTTAAAGAAATGATAAAATAAAACAAAAGACTCTCGATTTTCGAGAGTCTTTTATATTTTCTTCAAATCTTCGGTTATAGCGGCCTTTAGTTCCTCTATTGAGTCAAATTTCTTTTCAGGCCTTATAAAATCTATAAGTATAGTTTCAATTTCCTTGCCGTAGCAGTTGTCCGAATAGTCTTTAATAAAGGTTTCGGCAGAAACAAAATCGTTTCGGTATGTAGGCCTAAGACCTATGTTTGTAATACCTGTATATTCCTTGTCATCAATTAAAACCTTGGTCTTGTAAACTCCAAATTTAGGTGTAACAATCTCCTCAGGGTAAACCTGATTTGTTGTTGGAAAACCTATAGTCCTGCCTCGTTGGTCACCACGTGACACCTTTGCTTTAAAGCTGAAGGGACGGGTTAAAAGGCTCGTAGCCTTAATAATTTCTCCATCCGAAATTAAGGAACGAATATAGGTTGAGGATACCGCTTGTCCGTTTGTTTCAACCATATTCGAAACCTCGAACAGAATATTATTTTTATCGCAGTATTCTTTTAGAAAAGAGGTGTTGCCTTGAGCGCGCCTACCAAAACGATAGTTAAAACCGCAACAAATTTTCTTTATGGGGTAGAGTTTACAAATGTAGGACAAAAACTCCTCGGGGTACATATCACATACCTCGCAAAAGTCGAGGAAAAATACCTCGTCAATGCCAAGCTTTTTGAGCTCTGCTTCCTTTTGCTCTTTGGTCATCAGCCAACCACCCGTTTTAAAGGGAAGGGAAGAAAAGGTTATGGCGACACTTTTCAAATTTTCTTTTGTGGCGCTATTAATGACCGCCTGATGCCCTAAATGAACACCATCGAACATACCAAGCGCAACAGCGACGCCGTTTGACATTTTATCCCCTCCTTTAAATATTTTTATACGGATTTATAATACATTTTATTGCTATTTCTTGTTTTTCATTGTCGGCAATGCCGAGTCCAATAAGACTGTCGCCATATTTTATCCTTAAAAGTTCATTATCGCTAAAATCGGCAGTTTTAAGTCTTTCATAGCCTAATTTTCCACCGTTAGAAAAGCGAATCGCTTGCTTTTCGGTTACCTTTACCTCTCTTAGATATAAAACCGCCTTTTCTTCGGGTAAAATATAGTCTTTAATATTGTCTTCGGTCAATTCATCGAGAGATATACATTCACTCAAATCAAATCCCGAGGTTGCATTTCTTATAAGGTCGGTCATGGTAGCACCACAACCTAACTTTTCGCCTATATCACGAATGAGTGAACGAATATAGGTACCCTTAGAGCAGGTAACCTTAAATGAAAACTCATCGCCTGAAAAGGATAAAATCTCTATTTCGTGAATGGTAATCTTTCTAGGTTCAATATCAACCTCTTCACCCTTACGAGCAAGCTCATAGAGGCGGACACCGTCTTTTTTGATAGCAGAATACATAGGTGGAATCTGCATACCTTCTCCCAAAAAGCTATCAAGCGTTTCTTTTAGCGCTTCTAAACTAACGTTTGAAATAGCGGTAGATAAAACCTTGCCTGTAATATCAAGCGTATCGGTAGTAACACCAAGCTTAACAGAGGCGGTATAGGTTTTGTCCGCATCCAAAAGAAGACCTGAAAGGGTAGTGGCCCTTCCTATAAAAATAGGCAAAACTCCCGTTGCTATCGGGTCGAGTGTTCCGGTGTGCCCTACACGCTTATCGTGGGCTAAAGACTTAATTACAGCTACCGCCTTAAAGGATGTGATTCCCTTTGGCTTATTTACAAGTATTAGTCCCTGCATTGTTTTCCTCCAAAGCCTTAGAGATAACCGCTAAAAGTCGTTGCTTAACGTCCTCTAAAGAGCCTTCAAGTGTGCAACCTGCGGCAGCCTTGTGACCGCCACCACCAAAGTTTTTGCAAATTTCCGAAGCGTCTAAAGGCTCGTATGTGCGAAGCGAAACCTTAAAGGTTTGTTCGCCTACTTGCTTTATAGAAACGCCTGCAATAACACCTTCAACCGACCTTGAAATAACCGCAACACCTTCGAGTTCATCCTTTGTACAACCGGTTTTTTCCTGCATATCGGAAGTTACGGCCAAAAGCATACATTTACCGTCAAAATGGAACTCGGCCTTTTCTAAAACCATCTTTTCCATTTCCAGTCTGCTTCTGGACTTGGTGTCAAACATAATGCGGTTAATATTTGCGGCATCAATACCAAATTTATAAAGCTTAGCCGCTATTTCGTGTGTGCGAACGGTTACGTTTGAATATTTAAAGCAACCGGTATCGGTAGAAATACCTGTGTAAAGTGCGTTTGCGATGTTTTTATCGATTTTCACTTTAAGCATTACAAGTATTTCATAAATGCATTCGGCACAAGCAGCAGCGCTAGGGTCTAAATAAAGCTTTTTAGCATACCTTGTGTTTGAAATATGGTGGTCAATGTTAAGGTCAATTCTTCCTTCAAACTGGGAATAAATGTTTCCTAAAAGTTTTATGTCGGCGACATCGACCGCAACGACCGTTTCGGGAGCGAAATCGCAACCGTCATCAAACATAAAGTAATCAAATTTGTGGGGAATTGCGTCAGGGCAGATAACCTGCACCTTCTTGCCAAGTTGTTCAAGCCCGAGCTTTAAGGCATAAGCACTACCTAACGTATCTCCGTCGGGAGAAGCGTGAGAAATAATCAGCAGATTATTCGCTTTTTTTAGGTATTTGCAAACGGCCTTTAAGGTAAGCTGCTCGCAAGCATTACTCATCTTTGTTCTCCTCATTTGTTTTAAAACTTCCTACTATCTTGGAAATGTTGGCACTAATTTCAATAGAGTCGTCGGGAATAAATTTAAGTTCGGGAACCTTTCTTAGCTTCATTCTGGCGCCTAGTTCACGACGAAGATAGCCTGCTGCACCCTTTAGCGCCTTGACCGACTCTTTAGTTTTTTCACTTCCCTCAATAGCACTGACATAAACTGTAGCATATGACATATCGCCCGAAACGTCAAGCTTAACAATAGATAAAAGCTTGCTGATTCGAGGGTCCTTTACCTCGCGAAGAAGGTCGGAAAGGACCGCTCTAATATCAGATGCAACACGGTTAATTTTAAATCCGGCCATTAATCTCTGTACTCCTCAACAATAAAGGCTTCTAGGATGTCGCCTTCCTTAATATCTGCAAACTTTTCAAGTCCGATACCACATTCGTAGCCTTGAGCAACTTCCTTTACATCATCCTTAAAGCGACGAAGTGAATCAATCTTGTCTTCTGCAACAATAACTCCGTCACGAACAACACGGATGTTGCAAGCACGGGTAACCTTACCGTCGGTTACGTAGCAACCTGCGATGGTACCAATACCGGAAATCTTAAAGGTTGAACGAACTTCAATAGATGCCATATCAACGTTGCGGTATTTAGGAGCAAGCATACCCTTCATAGCAGACTCGATTTCCTCAATAGCATCGTAAATAACTCTATATAGACGCATATCAACGCCGTCGCGCTCTGCAGCTGCCTTAGCAACGCTGTCGGGACGAACGTTAAAGCCTACGATAATAGCGCCTGAGGTCTGAGCAAGCATAACGTCGGTCTCATTGATACCACCTGCGGCACCATGAATAACCTTAACGCGAACCTCATCGTTAGAGAGCTTCTCAAGTGACTGTTTAACAGCCTCAACAGAACCTTGAACGTCTGCCTTAACAACCAGCTTAAGTTCTTTGAGTTCACCTTCACCAAGCTTGTCAAAGAGGTTGTCAAGAGTGATAGCTGTAGCAGCTGCTGCAGCCTCATCCTTAATCTTTTGCTTTCTTTGTTCAACAAGCTCACGTGCAAGACGTTCGTTAGAAACGGCATCAAATACGTCGCCTGCGGTTGGAACCTCGGTAAGACCTGCAATCTCAACAGGTACGGAAGGACCGGCTTCAGAAAGCTTCTGTCCACGCTCGTTTGTCATAACGCGAACACGACCAACAGAGGTACCTGCGATAACGATATCGCCACTCTTTAAAGTACCGTTTTGAACAAGAAGTGTAGGGATAGGACCGGGACCCTTGTCAAGTCTGGCCTCAATAACAACACCCTTTGCTTTTCTGTCGGGGTTAGCTTTAAGTTCAAGCATTTCTGCTACTAAGAGCACGTTTTCAAGAAGGGTATCAATACCTTCGTGTGTCTTTGCAGAAACGGGAACGCAGATAATATCACCGCCCCATTCTTCAGGAACCAAAGAATGCTCTGTTAACTGTTGCTTAATGCGGTCGGGATTAGCCTCGGGCTTATCCATCTTATTAATTGCAACAATAATCTGAACCTCTGCAGCTTTCGCGTGGTTAATAGCCTCAATTGTCTGTGGCATAATACCATCGTCTGCGGCAACAACTAAAATTGCAATATCTGTTGCCATAGCACCACGTTGGCGCATAGAGGTAAATGCAGCGTGTCCGGGGGTGTCAAGGAAGGTAATATCCTGACCTGCGGCATTAACTCTGTAAGCACCGATATGCTGAGTAATTCCGCCTGCTTCACCCGCGGTAACTGCGGTGTTACGAATAGCATCAAGAAGGGAAGTCTTACCGTGGTCAACGTGACCCATAACGACAACAACAGGGCTTCTGGGCTTTAGGTTCTCTGCGGTGTCCTCGGTCTCATCCATAATCTGCTCTTCTATAGTAACAACAACGGCACGCTCAATCTTTGCACCCATTTCGGTAACAACGATTTCTGCGGTATCGTAGTCAATAGTCTGGTTAACAGAAGCCATCATACCAAGCTTCATAAGCTCCTTGATAACCTCTGCTGCAGTCTTCTTCATAGCGGCTGCAAGCTCGCCTACGGTAATCTCATCGCCAACGGTTACGGTGATAGGAGTCTTCTTGATGCGCTCAAGCTGAATACGACGCATCTTTTCTGCCTCTATCTCCTTTTTGGACTTCTCCTGACGGCGATAGTTTTGGGATTTTTGATTAATCTTCTGCTTTCTCTGTGTGCTGTCCTTCATAGAGTTTGCAGGAGCAATGTTTTCATATTTTTCGTTGTATTTCTCCATATCAACGTTAGAGAAACGAGTATCAACGGTTCTGCGCTCGGCAGGTCCTCGATTTGGAGTCTCACCGGGTGCCTTTTCCTTCTTTTCTCTGGCCTTGAAGGGTTGCGGGTCAGAGGGCTTAAATTCCTTCTTAGTCTCTTCCTTGGGAGCTTCTGCCTTTTTAGGCTCTGCCTTCTTAGGAGCTTCTGCCTTTTTGGGTGCTTCAGCCTTCTTAGGCTCTTCTTTCTTTACTTCTTCTGCTTTAGGAGCCTTAGCCTTTTCTTCAGCGGCCTTTTTAGCAGCAAGTTCAGCCTCTTGAGCAGCCTTTAACTGTTCTAAAATAGCAAGCTGGTCGGCAAGCTTTTTGTCCTTTGCATTTTTCTTGTCTTCTTCCTGCTGTTTGCGAGCCTGCTCGCCAATAGCAAAATACTCCTTAAAATTCTTAACCTCGTTTTGCTTGGTTAAGAAAGAGAAGACAATATTAATTTCCTCAACTGATAGGGTAGAGCCCGATTTCTTTTCAGCCGAGGTATAATCCTTAATAATAGCCGCAATTTCCTTTGACTGTTTAGAAAAGTCAGTAGCAGCGGTACTTAATTTATATTTACCTGACATCATAGTGCAATTCCTCCTTAATCTAGTTGCTCTGATAAAGCGGTAGCAAAGCCTTGGTCGTTTACAGCCACGATACCACAGCTTTTACCTACTTTTTTTGAGAGGGTATCTATATCAATTTCCATTAAAACCTTAACGGGTATCTTGTCTCCTGCCTTAAACTTTAGTTCCTTTACCGATTTTTCTGAAATATTATAAGCCGCAAGAACAAGTTTTGCCTTACCCGATTTTATAGCCCACTCGGTTGCATGCACTCCAAAGGAAAGTTTACCTGCCTTTGAAGCAAATCCTAAAAGAGATAAAATCTTATCCTTCACGATTTATCTCCTTTTCAATTTCTTCTGCTACCTCATCGGGAACGTTAACACCAAAGGCACGATAAAAGCACTTTTTCTTTAAAGCAGCCTTAAAACAGTCTGCGTTTTTGCAAATGTATGAGCCTCTGCCGTTCTTTTTGCCCGTAGTGTCTAAACTAATCTCGCCTTCAGGGGAACGAACAATACGTACTAGCTCTGATTTCTGCTTCATTTCCATACAACCAACACACTGGCGCATTGGAATTTTCTTCTTTTGCATTTATCTCACCTTCCTTAAAAGAAATTAAGTAATTATTCTTCCTCTCCGTAGAAGCCACTTTCAGGGCGAATGTCAATCTTCCAACCGGTAAGCTTAGCTGCAAGACGAACGTTCTGTCCCTTATTGCCGATAGCAAGGGATAACTGCGAATCAGGAACTGTAACCTTTGCAGTTTTGGGGTCTTCGCTTAAAATTTCAACCGATACAACCTTTGAGGGAGAAAGCGCCTCGCTAATGAAAGCAACAGGGTCGTCGGAATATTTAACTATATCAATCTTCTCGCCCTTTAATTCCTCAACGATAGCGTTCACACGAGCGCCGCGAGGACCGATACAAGCACCAACAGCGTCAATTTCGCTATTTGCCGACCAAACTGCAAGCTTGGTTCTGCTTCCTGCCTGACGAGAAACGCTCTTAATTTCGATAGTGCCGTCAAAAATTTCAGGAACTTCGGTTTCAAAAAGTCTTTTAACAAGACCCGGGTGTGTACGAGAAAGCATAACCTTGGGACCCTTTTCGGTCTCCTTAACGTCAACTACGTATACCTTAATGTGGTCGCCTTCAACTAAAACCTCGTCGGGAACCTGTTCAAGCTTAGGTAATGTAGCTTCGCTCTTACCAATAGTAACAGCAGCGTTGCCGGTTTTAGGGTCAATGCGCTGAATAACAGCGGTAAGAAGCTCGCGGTTGTGAGCCTGGAACTCAGATAAAGCCTGGCTGCGCTCAACGTCGCGAATGCCCTGACGAATAACGTGCTTAGCAGTTTGAGCAACGATTCTTCCAAATTGACGGGTGTCCATCTCAATCTCAACAAATGTGTCTTCAGGACCTGCTTTGTACTGAGCAACAGCCTCGTCGCGAAGAATCTGAACTCTTGGGTCTTCAACCTCGTCAACAATGTCCTTGCGAAGAATAACCTTGAATACCTCGGTAGCAGGGTCGATAGTGCAGGTTATGTTTTCGGTAGTGCCGTAGTCCTTACGAAGAGCAACCACAATAGCAGAGGAGATTTTGTCCGCAATGTAATCTACGGGAATGTCCTTCTCGGCACCCATGAATGCAAGCGCTTCAAAAAACTCCTTATTCTGATTTTTAACTGATTTCTTTGTCTTAGCCATTTTTTCTTAATACCTCCAAATGAAAGTTATAAATTACAAATTTAAAATTCAGCATCGTCAAGTTTGACGGTGGAAATTGCTTTTAGTTCAAAACTTAGTTCTTCTGTTTCGGTAGCAAGGGTTAAGGTGCCGTCCTTATAATCTTTTAAAACACCCTTAAACTCCTTAACACCATCAACTGCCTTGTAAAGCTTAACCTTAATCTTTTCTCCTAAAAATGCCTCAAAGTGCTCGGGTCGAACAAGCTCGCGCTCAAGTCCGGGTGAGCAAACCTCTAGGTAATAGGATTTATCAATCGGGTCGGCCTCGTCAAGGACAGGGTCAATAGCGTGATGCACCTCAGTGCAGTCATCAATGTTGATGCCCTCAGCCTTATCGATTATTACCCTTAAGTAAAAGGAAGCACCCTCTTTTACAAACTTAACGTCCCAAAGGGAAACGCCCTTTGATTCAACAGTGTCCTTTATAAGGGTAAAAACCTTTTCTGCAATGCCAGATGCCATTTACATCATCCTTTCAACAAAAAACGAAGAGCGGGCAGAACCCACTCTCCTTTTAGTCAATATCTAGCCTAATCAGTATAACCGAAACTAATCGTTTTGTCAAGTCTATTCTTCCATTTGCTTTCCTAAGAAGACCGCCGCAACCTCACAGAGCTTTATGTCCGAGTCAGAAGGAAGGGATATCTGTTCGTTTTTAAGGAGCGCTACCGTGCCGCTGATATCTCCTGCCGAGATAATCGGACAGGCGACAAGCAACTCGTGATTTATACCCTCAAGTGCCTTTTTCTTCTCTCCGTTTAAGGCAACAAAGGTCTTTCGGCTTTCGGTAATTTCCTCTATATCACTTGAAACTCTGCAGTCAATAGTATCTTTTTTAGAAACACCTGCCGCCGCAACACAATGCTCCCTGTCGCAGATAATAACACCCGCCTTGCTCGAACGGGAAATCGCATCGGCATACTGTGATGCAAAAATGCTAAGCTCACCAATAGGGGAGTACTTTTTAAAAATTACCTCCCCACCCGAGTTGGTATAAATTTCCAGAGGGTCGCCTTCGCGAATCCTCATAGTCCTTCTAATTTCTTTCGGGATAACAACACGACCAAGGTCGTCTATTCTTCTAACAATACCTGTTGCTTTCATATATAAATTCTCCTTTTAATTCAAAACGTGATACTATTATTTGTGATTTAAGGGATTTTATACTGTTTAGATTTACTTTTTAAGTATGTTATGATATAATAAATTTATTGCAAAAAGGGATGGTACAACAGAATGATGAAAAAGGAAAATCCTCGAAGCAGGATGAGGTGCGAATTCTTAGGCAAATGTACGGAGATGGAATTGTCATCTCATACGATAGCAGAAATGACGGTGTGTATGGATGGGAAGACGGAAGAAGAAAAGGAAAGACTCGCAGAACTGTTGTTAGAAATTATCTCAACAAGCACTACGGAAGAGGAAATGATAGCGAAATCACAAAAATTAATATGAAAGAAACAGCGGAGCGGAAATCACTCCGCTGTTTCTTTCATATATATCCACCACACTATGTATAGCCCAGCAAAACTTGTTGATTGGTGTCAATGTTGTATGAGAGGGGCTTCCCACCTTACTTAATTTAATGAATAATGAAAAATGAATGATGAATATTGAATAATTAAGGTGTGCCTTCGGCACCATTTATATTAAGTCGGCAAAGCCGACACCGAAATTATTCATTATTCACTATTCATTATTAATTCGCAAGGCTCCGTCTTGCGCCTCTGTTGCTTTCATATATAAAAACTCCTTGCTTTACAAATTTGTACTGTTAGTATCTGTAAAACAAGGAGATTTATACTATTATTTCAACTGTATTTATTATTTTGTGCGAACATAATCTATTGTGCCAGTACCATCCAACGAAGTTACTCTGTAATTTGAGTCGAGTACCAGTGTATGATTACCATAATAATCACCTTTAGAATTATACTCGTCAGTAGTGAGGAAATAATATAATATTTCATATTTTCCGAACACATTACCTTCTATGCGATATTCAAACGGGCCGCTAATCCAGGGATTCTCCATTTGAGTTTTATAATGATAGGTAATTGTTTTTGTGGCGGTACCATGCGCAGTAAATTCCATGGTCGAGTCGCTTAGAACATCACCGCTATTTGTTTTGGAATAATATGTAAAAGCACTATTTTTCAAATTGCTTTCAATCTGTGGAATATGACTGTTAACAGCATTCATTCGAAGGATATAGCAAACGATTACTCCTATAACTAAAATCAGTGCTACAAGAAAATTCTTTAGAGTAAACATTTTCGCTAAATTAATCTGTTTTTTGATTATTCCCATTTAAAACACCCCATAAAATATTTGTGTGAATAATTATAGCATAAAATCATCATTGGCGCAAGGCGTTTTATACCTATTTACCACACTATGTATCGCCACACAAACCCGTGTCAACATATTATAAGAAAATTTATACTGTGGGAATTTACTTTTAAAACAAGATATGCTATAATAATCCAAACTAACGTTTGCGGGGAATGAAGATGACAAAGAATTTTTCGTTGGATAGGTTTAAAATTTTAAGCGGAAGCATTTTAAAACTTATAGCCGTAGTGTCAATGTTTTTTGACCATGCGGCTCTTTTGCTTACACCCCATTTTCCCTTTATGTCAGAGCCTCTTTTTAATCTTTTTTCTTACGAAATAACCGCTTACTTTATTATTAGAAAAATAGGACGACTCGCGTTTCCTATTTTTTGCTTTCTTATAACCGAAGGATATAGGCACACGAAAAACAAGGAGCGTTATGCTTTTAATTTGCTGCTTTTCGCATTTATATCAGAAATCCCTTTTAATCTTATGAAAACGGGCAAGTTTTTTACTCTCGACTACCAAAACGTCTTTTTCACTCTGCTTTTAGGTGTTTTGATGATATACGTTACCGAAAAAGAATATAAGGAAAGGCTAAAAGCAGTGCTTTTAATAGGACTGGCTATTGTGGCTTTGTTTTTAAACTGTGACTATGGGCTTAAGGGTGTGCTTTTGATTTTACTTTTGCATATCTTAAAAAATCATCCCGCAGCTCAAGCGGTTTTAGCTTATCCGCTTCTTTCAGGTGGAATAGCCGCATTTGCCGCATTTTTACCTATAAATATGTATAACGGCAAACGCGGTTTTATAAAGTCAAGTTGGATGAAATACGCCTTTTACGTTTTTTATCCAATACATATTGTTGTACTTGTAAGCGTAAAACTAATCTTTTTGTAAAAGATTGCCATTATTTAACTTTGTGATATAATTATTGTAGTTTAAAAATTTTTTACGAGGTGAAAATATGCCTTCTAAAAATGAAACTTATTTTTGGAAAAAGAAAGAGTTTGTTTCCTTCCTTTTAAGCATCCTTATTTTCTTTATTCATTCAAACTTTGCAAGCAATATAGGGGACGGCAGTTTAATTTCTGTCATTAACTATAAAGTATCCTTCTTTTTCTCTTCTTCGATTACAAAGTTTGCAGTGCCATTCTTTTTTATGCTTTCAGGTCTTACTTTTTTTAAAGGCTATGACAATAAAAAATATATAGGCAAAATAAAAAACCGCTTTTTTACCCTGGTAATTCCATATTTGATTTGGAACACAATTTGGCTAGCTTGGGAAATCTTTACTTCCTATTCCTTTATGTCAAAGTTTTCTACAGGCGAGCCCTTCCCGCTAACACTTACGAACATACTAAAAGGCATCTTTTTCTACGGCTGTAACATACCCTTTTGGTTTATATTTGATTTAATTATATTTTCATTTTTAGCACCGATTGTCTTTTTGATTATTAAAAACAAATACGTCGGCATAGCCTCGGTAGTTATTTTATCGGTAGCATCCCTTTTTGGTATATATTTACCAACCGACTTGTTTTATTATCCTATGGCGATAGTTTTCTATCTAATAGGCGCTATCGTTGGCTATCATTTCTTTGATTTTGCCGCTAAAAAGTCAAGCAAACCCGTCCAGCTGGCATCGGCTATCTTCCTTATAGCCTACGTTCTTGCAAAGAACCTTGTCCCCGCTAATTTGCAAAAAGACAACTATTTATTGCAAGTGATAGTATATACTCTTGCGGCTTACTTCTTGTGGAACGTAGTAGATGGCTTCATTGAAGAACTAAAACCCCGTGCTATCTATCGTCGCTCTTTCCCGATTTACGCGATGCACTTAAACGTCGGCATTATCGTACTCAAAGTGTTGTCTTTGCTTTTACCACAAAGCGAATGGGTTTTAATTCCAAGATTTGTAATTATGATTGTTTTAACCCTTGTAATAATAAATCTTGTTTGTGCCTTTCTTGAAAAATTCGCTCCAAAGGTTTATGGAGTGCTAATGGGCAACCGAATAAAGAAATAAAAACAAGCGGAGTGAAAACTCCGCTTGTTTTTATCTTTTCCTACAATTAGTAGAGGTATTTGCAATTTGATAAATTGACCGTTGCTTTTTTCATATATATCCGCCTTTCTTAAACAATTTCATAAAAAGGAACAAAAAATGGCTTAAACCCTCTGCTCTTTATACCTATTAACCACACTATGTATAGCCCAACAAAACCTGTCGAAAAGTGTCAATGAGTCGTCCGGCGGGTCTTGTTACTTAATTTAATGAATAATGAAAAATGAATGATGAATATTGAACAATTAAGGTGTGCCTTCGGCACCATTTATATTAAGTCGGCAAAGCCGACACCGAAATTATTCATTATTCACTATTCATTATTAATTCGCAAAAATATTGATTTTGCTCTCTTGTTGCGATATAATGAAAATATAATCCAACAAAAAAGGAGAATGTAAAATGGTATTTGCTATTATAGCGGCAGTGATTTTGGTTATCATTATGGTAAACATCAGAATAGTTCCACAAGCGCACGAATTTGTTATCGAGCTTCTCGGTAAGTATAAAACTACCTGGTCGGCAGGAATTCACGTTAAAATTCCGATTATTGAACGAATTGCAAAAAGTGTAACCCTTAAAGAGCAGGTGCTTGATTCACCTCCGCAACCCGTTATTACAAAAGATAACGTTACAATGCAAATTGATACCGTTATTTACTATGCGGTTTACGATGCAAAGCTTTATGCTTATGGCGCAGTTAATCCTATTTCTGCTCTTTCAAACTTGGCGGCTACCACACTTCGTAATATCGTAGGCGAACTTGAGCTTGACGGCACACTTACTTCGCGTGACACAATAAATGCAAAAATGACCGAAATTCTTGATGAGGCAACCGATAAATGGGGCATCAAGGTAAATCGTGTTGAACTTAAAAACATTATTCCGCCTGCCGAAATTCAAAATGCGATGGAAAAGCAGATGAAGGCAGAGCGTGACCGCCGTGAAACCTTGCTTCAAGCCGAGGGTCACAAAGCGGCAGCTATTACACGCGCCGAGGGAGATAAGCAGGCAATGATTCTTGCCGCAGAGGGTGAAAGAGATGCGCGAATTGCTCGCGCAGAAGGTGAGGCAAAGGCTATTTATCTTTCCAAAAAGGCAGAGGCTGACGGTCTTCGCGAGCTAAAGAATGCGCAGGTAGATTACGCGGTTCTTGAAATGAAAAAATACGAGGCGCTCGTTGCATTATCAAATGGTAAAGCATCCAAGATTATTATTCCGAGCGATGCCGTTGATATGACAAAGGCAAACGTTATCTTTTCCGAAACATCAGGCCTTGGCGACACAACCAAGCCTTCGGTCGATGCGCCGAAACCCACAAAGAAAAACGACCCCTGTTGTGAGTAATAAAAAAGCGAGATTTATCTCGCTTTTTTTATTGTATAGCGAAAACAAGCGGAGTGAAAACTCCGCTTGTTTTTATCTTTTCCTACAATTAGTAGGACGGATTTAGTTATTAAATGTTGACTGTTTTGTGGAGATGTTTTATTATATATTATGTAAAAATCATATCTTAATTGAGGTCACAAATGGATATTAATGAACTACTAAAAGGTGTCGACTGCGCTTGCGGTAAAAGACACGATTGCAACATTAAATACGTATACGTTGAAAATGGCGCTATTAAAAGGCTTGCAGAAATCTGCAAGGACTATAAAAGTGTCTTAATCGTTGCCGATGAAAACACCTACAAAGCGGCAGGGGAGCAGACCATAAAAGCCCTTGACGGCAAGGATATTAAAAAGGTAATCTTTAGCGGAGCGGAGATTTTGGTTCCAAACGAGGTTGCAATAAACGCCGTAACCGAACAGCTTGATAATATTGATTTAATCGTCGGCGTTGGTTCGGGTGTTATTCAGGACCTTTGTAAATACGTTTCGCATTTTAATAACCTGCCTTATCTTGTTGTGGCCACAGCACCTTCAATGGACGGATATGCTTCTAACGGCGCGGCTATGATAACCGATGGTATGAAGGTAACCTACCCTGCAGGACTTCCGATTGCTTTAGTTGCCGACACCACCGTGTTAGCGGATGCACCGATTGATATGATAAAGGCAGGATACGGCGATATAATCGGCAAGTTTTCGGCTTTAAATGACTGGAAATTAAGCAATTTAGTTACAGGCGAATACTTTTGCGACTATATATATAACCTTACAAAAGAGCAGATTGATAGAACCTTAAAACTAGCAAGCGGCATCTTGAAAAGGGATGAAGAAAGCATAAAAACCTTGATGGAAGCCTTAATCATTGTTGGAATTTTGATGAGTTTTGCTACTTCTTCTCGTCCGGCTTCCGGAAGTGAGCATCATTTTTCTCACTTCTTTGAGATAACAGGCATTATCGATAACGAGGACTATTTCCCACATGGTATAGACGTTGCTTATTCGACCGTTTTAACAGCCAAAATTCGTGAAGAACTGCAGAATAAAAAGATGCCCGAAAGTATCTTTAGACTAAGCGATGCCGAGTATAAAGAAACGATGCAAAAAATCTATAAATCGGTAGCAGACGGATGCATCGCTCTTCAAGACAAGGTCTGCAACTATAAAGCCGACAGACTAAAGGTTTACACCGAAAAACAAACCTTAATAAAAGAGATTTTGGCAGAATGTCCGAAAGCATCAGAAATAGAAGAAATGTTATCTCTTGTAGGACTTAATATGAATGAGTTCTATAATTTCTACAGTAAAGAAAAGATAGAAAACGCAACACTTTACGCAAAGGATTTAAAGGACAGATACACAGTCCTTTGGATGTATTACGACCTATTAGATAAATAATTCATAAAGGAGCATTTCTCCAAGTACTTACAAGAGTTAAGAGAGGCTCAAAAAGCCGAGGGTGCGCCTCAGATTTACACCCACGGCGAAAGTCCTCCTGTTAAGGAAGATGTTTTCAAAGGCAATTATTAAAGATAAAAAAGCGAGGAGAAATCCTCGCTTTATTTTTTTTGTAGGTAATTGAAGTTTTCGACTAAATGTGGTACAATATAACAAATTTTATCAAGGGCAAGTGTTCTTATGGGTAAGCATAATTTTAAAAAGATAATTTTAACCGTTTTAAAACTTTCTGCATTAGCGCTTATAATCGGCGCTTTTGGCGGAACGGTTGGTGCTGCCTTTTCGCACCTTTTGTCCTTTGTAAATAAAACCCGTGAAGAAGCCTCTTGGATAATTCTCCTTTTACCCCTAGGCGGCATTGTAACGGTAGCGTTATATAGTTATTTTGATATGGGCAATAACGGAACTAACACAATAATATTAAGTGTCAGGGATAAAACTCCTATAAAAACAGTTACCGCGCCACTTATATTTATCTGCACCGCAATTACCCATTTGCTCGGCGGCTCGGCAGGCAAGGAGGGTGCGGCGCTTCAACTTGGCGGTTCGGGTGCTGCCGCGTTATCAAAACCTTTAAAGTTAAACGAGTGCGAAAAAGCCCTTGCCACAAAATGTGGTATGGCGGCAGTTTTTGCAGCCGTTTTTTCAACACCTTTAACGTCAGCCATTTTCGTTTTGGAGTTTAAGGAGAACAAAAAAGACTTTGCAAAAAGCGTGTTGCCGGTGCTTGTTTCTTCTATCCTTGGAGCAGAGCTTTCAAGCCTTTTAGGCGTAAGCGGAGAAACCTTTAGCAAGCTTGAAAATTTTGACTTTAACTTTTTGATAGTCGGAAAAATTGCTCTTTTATCACTTTTACTAACCCTTCTTGGAATTTTAATGTGTAATGCCTTTAAAAATGCCGGCAAAATAGCAAGCAAGTTAATTGCCAACCCGTTTATTAGAACGGTGGCAGGCTCTGTTTTAATCATTCTGATAACAGCGCTTGTCGGCAGTATGAGATACAACGGCTCGGGAATTAAGCTTGTAATCGAAGCTACAAAAGGGGAAGCTTTTTGGTTTGATTTTATTCTAAAACTAATTCTTACTACAGTAACAATAGCGGCAGGCTTTAAGGGTGGCGAGATAGTGCCCACCTTTGCTATCGGTTCCACCTTTGGTTGTCTTCTAGGCACACTTTTAGGTCTTGACCCATGCCTTGCGGCAGCCTTAGGCCTTGTAGGTCTTTTCTGTACCGCTACCAACAGTTTTATCAGCGCGCTGATTTTAAGCATAGAGCTTTTCTCATTTTCAGCGTTTCCATACTTTATAATTCTTTGCTTGGTAATAATTCTTCTTTCTCCTAAAAAGGGACTGCTTGAAAATAGATTTTTCCATTCTCCGCTATATTTTTTAAAGGCAGGAAAGTAAATGACACAAAATTTTAAAATAACACGGTTTGCTTGTTACTCAGCATACTTTACGATGTCTTCAATCTTTTGTCTTCCACCGCTTTTGTTTGTTACGTTCCACGAAATGTATAACGTTTCTTGGACCCTTTTGGGCACTCTGGTTCTTGTGAACTTTTGCACCCAACTTGTAATCGACCTTGTTTTCTCGGCATTTTCAAAGAAGTTTAACGTAAATGTTCTAATAAAGGTAATGCCTCTTATAACCTCACTTGGACTTGTTATCTATGCGGTATGGCCGTATTATTTCCCAAGCCATACATATTTAGGACTGCTTATCGGCACCTTTATTTTTTCTTTAGCCTCCGGACTTTCCGAGGTGCTTTTAAGTCCGACAATAGCGGCAATGCCTTCAAAAAATCCCCAAAGGGATATGAGCCTTCTCCATTCGCTTTACGGCTTCGGCGTTTTAAGCGTCGTAATCGTCGGAACACTTTTTATAAGGTTTTTCGGAGCAGAAAACTGGATGTATCTAACCCTCTTTTTTGCTGCATTACCGATTATTTCGGCGGTTCTTTTCTTCATTTCTCCAATGCCCAATATTTTAGGGGAAGAAGCAACGAAACCTACCATAAAAACCAAAGAGAGAAGCATCGGCCTTGCCCTTTGCTTTGGGTCTATCTTTTTTGGCAGCTGTGCCGAGGTGGCTATGTCCAACTGGATTTCAAGCTATATGGAAGAGGTTTTAAATCTTGATAAAACTGTAGGCGATATTTTAGGTATGGCACTCTTCGCGGTGCTTTTGGCGGTTACTCGTATTTGTTATGCAAAATGGGGCAAAAACATAGTAAAAACTCTGTTTTTAGGAATGCTCGGCGCCGCCGTTTGCTACCTTACGGTAGGTCTTTCTTCTTCAACCGTTTTATCGGTTGAAGCATGTATCTTAAGTGGTATTTTCACCTCGATGCTCTGGCCGGGCACCCTTATTATGATGGAAGAAAAAATAAGCGGGGTCGGTGTCGCATCCTTCGCCTTAATGGCGGCAGGCGGCGACCTTGGCGCATCGGTGTCGCCTCAGCTTTTAGGCATTATAGCCGATACGGTATCTTTAAAAGCAGGAATGCTCGTGTGCTCGGTTTTCCCGATTTTAGGGGTTATTCTACTGCTTATTATAATAAAATTCTTCAAAAGAAAAGAGGAACTTTAAATGAACTTTAAAAACCAAGAAAAATTAAAAGCCATAACCTTTAGTTATGATGACGGGGTTGTCCAGGATATAAGACTTATAGAGCTTTTAAATAAATACAACCTAAAAGCCACCTTTAACCTGAATTCAAAGCTTTTTTCCGAGCCCGGTATCCTTCATATAAACAACCGTAGCGTTTGTCAGTACAGACTCTCGGAAAAGGATATTAAAGAAATTTATAAGGACCACGAAGTAGCGGCTCACACCTTAACACACCCTTTCCTTACAGAACTTAGTGAAGAGGAAATTATCCACGAGGTTGAAACCGACCGCAAAAACTTATCAGAGCTTGTAGGCTATGAGGTTATAGGCTTTGCCTATCCCGGCGGCGGAGTTAATAACGATGACCGCGTTGCAGAGATTATAAAGAATAAAACGGGGGTTAAATACTGCCGTACAATTAAGTCAACCTTCGGCTTTGACGTAGGAGAAAACCTATACAGATTTAATCCTACCGTGCACGAATACGACTTTAACAGAATGATGGCGCTCGGCAAGGAGTTTGTTGAACTCAAAACCGACACCCCTAAGGTTTTCTATGTCTGGGGACATTCTTACGAAATGGATATAACCGAGGACTTTTGGCAAAAACTCGAAGAGTTCTTCAAACTAATCAGCAACAAAGACGACATCTTCTACGGAACGAATAGGGAAGTACTACTATAAAAAAAGCAAGGCTTTAACGCCTTGCTTTTTATTTTCCGTAAACCTTTAATTCTCTTGGTGTGCAGCCGAAATATTTTTTAACAATTCTCGAAAAATATTTAGGGTCGTTAAAACCGCTCTCATACGAGGCGTTTTCGACCGACATTCCGTTTGAAATGAGGTTTCTTGCATTCTCTAGTCTAAGCTCGGTAATATACTCAACCGCCTTTTTATTATAGTGCTTTTTAAAAAGTTGTCTAAAGGTGGTAGGACTTATTCCGCTAGACTTACAAACGGCATCAATGTTTAAAGAACTATCCTTATAATTAGAGTTAATGAAAGATATGGCAGATAAAAAATGCTCGGGCAGATTTTCCTTGCTCTCCTGTTCTAAAATCGTTCCTAAAATATTATATAAAAGACCTTTAGAAAACATCTTAAAACCGGGCGTTTTATTCTTCCAAACAGATACTAGTTTTAAAAACATTTTATAAAGCTGTTCGCCCTCTTCAAAATGGAAAACTTCAATTTCATTATCGTCTTTTTCGGTAAAGAAATGAACAACAATGATTTCGGTGTCGGTGTATTTTGCCGAGTAGGGCATATTCTGCGGAACGTAAAGAATATCGCTTGTATTTACGAAAAATTTCTTTTCACCCGACCTAATAGTAGCGCTGCCCGATATTCTGAAGGCAAGAGAAGAATAGCCTCGAGGAGCAACCTTAAACACACCCTTTTCCCATTTAATGTGTTCAACTGCATCAATAGACTCTATAAAATTGTTCTCGTCGAATAACATTTTATCCACCTCAACCCTATTATAACATATATTTTAGCATTTTTCAATGTTGAAAAATCCACCTTTTGTGTTGTATAATAGGTTTTTAAAATAAAGCTTTTATATTATAATCAAGGAAAAAGGAGGCTTTTTATGGAAAAAAACTTTTTTATTGATAGCAAAGTTACTGCTAAGAGTGACGCAAAGCTCGACACTAAAACATTAGAAAACCTCTGGCAGAATTTTACCGCCAATACTTCTAAAGTAGAAATTATAAAAGGGGAAGAAAACACCTTTATAATCGGCGAACCTTCAAAGGTTGAACTGGGAGAAGATAAGGAATATGCCTTTTCTGTAACCGAGAAGGGTATTTATCTTGTGGGAAAAGACAAAAACTCTCTTCTTCGCGGAATCTTCGCTCTTTTGATGAAGATAGAACGACAGGATAAAACCTATATAATTAAAGAAACCTGTGCAGAAAGCAATTATCTTCTTAAAAACAGAATGATACATATCTGCGTTTTCCCCGAAAACGATTTTTATTTCATTAAAAAGCTAATCCGCTTTTTAGCAGTTTGTCAGTACACCCATGTCGTAATCGAGTTTTGGGGCACTTTAAAATTCGACTGCTTAAAAGAGCTTGCCTGGCCTAACAATGCCTTTACAAAAGAAGAGGCAAAAGAACTTATAAACGAATGCCGAAAGTTTGGGATTGAGCCAATACCGATGTTTAACCATTTAGGTCATGCTACGGCATCTCGTGAGTGCTATGGTAAGCACGTAGTTTTAGACCAGAACCTAAGCTATGATTATCTATTTACCCCTGACGGTTGGGCCTGGGATATCGAGTCGGAAGACGTAAAGGCTTTACTCAAAAATATACGCCTTGAACTTTATGAAATTTTCGGCGAAGGCGAATATATCCACCTAGGCTTTGACGAAGCTTATTATATTTCGGCTAACGACCATTTAAGAAAGCAGTTGCCTGCCTTTTTAGGAGAGCTTACAAAGGAAGCCGAAAAAGAGGGCAGAAGACCAATGATTTGGATGGATATGCTCCTTGAAAGAAACACCTATAAGGACTGTGTCGGAACAGGAAGACCTGAGGAAACCGAAGCACTTCGTAGCGCTACTGCTCCTTCAACTGTTTTTGTTGACTGGCAGTATTATTCGTCCGAGGTTCCGATTCCAACACTTAAAGCACTTGAAAACTGCGGCAGGGATGTAATGGGTGCTCCTTGGTTTAGCGAAAAGGTTTATAAAGCCCATATCGACACCTTAAAGCAGGGTGATATGTTCGGCATTATGATGACCACCTGGCACACAATTAAGGATAATATGAAATGCATATTAGACTGCAGCAAAAAAATGGGCACCGATTTTCACACCTGGTCAAGATACAGTGCACCAAACATCGAAGCGGCAACACTTTGG
This sequence comes from Acutalibacteraceae bacterium, assembly GCA_045636705.1. Taxonomy (GTDB): domain Bacteria; phylum Bacillota; class Clostridia; order Oscillospirales; family Acutalibacteraceae; genus SFWF01. The sequence goes on along the minus strand of JAZTYA010000038.1, from coordinate 28,046 downwards.
CGTCGCATAGCCTTTGAGGGAAATGAATATTCTGATGCAGGCTTTGCGAAAGAACAAATAGAAATATAGTAGATAAGGAGTTATTAAAATGAACAACCTAAAGAACCAAATAATCGAATTTGCAAAAAAAGACGGTATCGACCTTATCGGCTTTGCTGATAAATCTCGTTTTGAGGGATTAGATGCTAAAACAAACCCTTTTTCAATTTTCCCTGAGGCTAAAACGGTAATTCTTATAGGCAAGCGCATCTGCCGTGGCTCACTTAGAGGTATTGAGGAAGGCACAAACTTTAGCGATTATGCTTTGTTTGGCAAAAACTGGCTTGAGGATGAGTTCTTAGCTCTTTCTGCTTATAACCTAACCAACTTTATCGAGAGCAACAACTATGAAGCGGTGCCTGTTTTCCCCAACCCTTCAGACCTTGAACCTTCAGGTGTATCGGTAGCAGAGGGAAGACCTGCGCCAAACGTATATCCCGACTTTGATTATGCCGCAGTAGCTACAGGCCTTTGCAACATTTCTTATAACAGAATTGTCTTCTCAAAGGAATTCGGTTCTCGTCAGCGTTTCCATATGATTTTAACCGATGCAGAGCTTGAAAGCACACCTTTAATGGAAGAAAACGTTTGCGACACTTGTAAAAAGTGCGCCGATGCTTGCCCAATGGGTGCTATCAGCAAAACCGAAACCGAGGAAATCGAAATCTGCGGCAAGAAGTTTACCGTTGGCAAGGTTGATTATAACAAGTGTAAGGTTTGTGAAAACGGCGCCTTTGCAAACCGTTTCTCTGAAACCTCTGCACCTGATAGAATTGCAGCTCTTTGCAACCGTACTTGTATGTGCTATTTAGAAGAAAACGACAAGCTCGAGAACAAGTTTGAAAACAAATTCAGAACAAGCGAAGTTTGGCAGATAGGAAACAAGAACTCTAAGCTCGACCGTTCGGATGAAAAGGCAAACGTTTTGGGTGGAGCATTCTCAAAAAGCGGAAACAGGGGGCACTAAAAATGAAATTGACCTCTGAAATTATTAAGGCAAAGGCAAAGGAACTAGGTATCGACTGTATCGCTATCGGCAATATCGAGCGCTTTAAAAATGCGCCTACCCTTATGAGTCCTATAACCTATTTTCCAAATGCTAAATCGGTAATTGCTATTGCAATGCCAATCCCTCGTGGAGCTAACCGAGGCATTGAGGAAGGTACCCACTGGCACAACTACACCTTCTATACATACAACAAACTAAACGCTTTCTTTAGACCTATTAAAACCTATCAGTTATCTTGCTTTATCGAGGACTGTGGTTATGAAGCGGTTGCCCACTATCCTGCAGTACCCGAAGGCAACGGCACTACCAAAAAGCCGGTAGCCGAGGGCAAGGTACCACCCGACGTAGTTTGCAGCATTCGTGTAATTGCGGCAGGTTGCGGACTTGGAGAAATCGGTTGGTCAAAGGTCTTCTTAACCAAAAAATACGGACCTCGTGTTCGCTTAGGTCTTATCTTTACCGACTGTGAGCTCGAACCCGACCCGATTTTAGATACAGGTACACTTTGTCTTCATTGCGGTGCTTGTACCAGAAGTTGTCCCGGTGGCGCAATTCCAAGCCCTAACGATAAGGAAAAAAGAATTACCGTTGACTTTGGCGAAAAGCAAATTTACTTCGGTGACGTTCAAATGGGAAGATGCACATTATCTCATCACGGAATGAATAACGAGTGCTCGCCATTCCTTAAAAAAGAGTTCCCCAATATGGCTTTCGACGTTAGAAACTCTCAAATGACCGAGGAAGAAGCATACATTCTAACCTATGCGCTAGCGGGCGCTAAATGGGGAAGAAAACCCGGTAGCCATGCAGTAATGGATTATTATAACCAAATAATCGAGCATACCGGATATTTCTCAATCTGTGGTGCTAAGGGTTGTATCCGTGCTTGTAACGCAATATTAGAAAAATCAGGCAGAATAGAGCAGACCTTTAAGAATCCTTATTATAAAAAGGAATCTTGGAAATTACCGCTTCACCCGGAAACCGAGCCTACAGGTGTTAACCCCTACAGAGAAGAATATCTTGATAAAAATTATCCGGGTATTCGCGAAAAAGAATACGTTTGCCCCACGGCAAATAAGAAATAATAAAAAAGCGAGGAGAAATTCCTCGCTTTTTTACTTTTATATTGCTAAACCTAACAAAAGATGCTATACTTACTTTTAATAAAGGGTAACAAAACCTTTAAAGGAGTGCTTATATGTTACATACAATTAAACACAACAATATGGTTATGAAATATGATATGGGAGCAGACGGAAAAAGTCTTAAAATGTATAAGTTTGAGACTAAAAACACCGCATCTTCTGACCAATTTACAAATGCAGATGCAAACTATTATTTAAGAACCGCAGGCTACGGCATACCCGTTATGGAGGGCTGCGGCGGAATTTGCAGTTTAAACGAGGGCGCCGTTTGCACCTCCTTTAAGGAAAACAAGGGTGGCATGACCGCTAAATATTTGGTTAATGGCGGTAGTTTAGAGGTAACGGTTAAAATGCAGTTTATCAAGGGCGCAGATGCTATTCGTCAGGTAAACTCGGTTAAGAATATTTCAAAAGAAAAGGTAACGCTAACCCACTTTAGCTCTGCCGTAATGATGGGAATTGCCGACGGCGGACTTAAAAAATGGTACTTGGACGACAGTAAAATCAAGGTTCATCATTGCCTGTCTCACTGGCAAGGAGAGGCGCAGTGGAGAGAAAAAAGCCTTGATGAAATCGGTATTTATAAAAAAACCACACACCCTTGGGACAGCGTTTCTTGGAGGGTTCGTTCAATCGGCTCTTGGAGTACGGGTAATAACTATCCGCTAGTTTTGGTTGAGGACACCGAAAGCGGTACTATTTGGTATATGGAGATTGAGGGTGGCTTTAACTGGACTATTGAACTTGGCAACAGAAACGGTTACGGCTTTTCAAAGGGAAGTTTCTTTATGGAGGCAAATGCCGCAGACGAAGAAACAGGCTTTGTAAAGGTTCTGCGCCCCGGAGAGACCTTTGTTGCCGCTCCTGCAATTTGGGGTTGCACCGACGGCTCGTTTGACGAGGCGGTAAAGCAGTTAACAATAGCAAAGCGTCAGACAACCCTTGCAAAATGGAACAAGGAAAACGTAGCACCCGCCTGCTTTAACGACTACATGGACTGTACCTGGGGTACTAGAGACTTTGATACAATGGTTCCAATAATCGACAAGGCTGCAGAGTGCGGAGCAGAGCTTTTCTGCCTTGATGCAGGATGGTTTAAGGGCTCAGGCCTTGGCGAATGGATTGTCGATGAAGAAAAGTACGGCAAGGAAGGCATTAAGAGAATTTTCGACTATATTAAGAGTCGTGGAATGACCCCTGGCGCTTGGCTTGAAATTGAGTCGCTTGCTAAAAATTCTCCAATGTATAATAACGGCGCCGTTATGAAGAGATACGGCAAAGAGGTCAGTGGCGGACATTTTGCCGACTTTACCGACAAAACACAGTGCGACTATATCGAGGGCGTTTTCGATATGCTTTATAATGCGGGTTGCCGTTTTGTAAAGAATGACTACAACTTCTCTACAATGCTCGGTTGCGAAATTCGTGGTTCCAGCCCTGCAGAGGGACTAAAAAAGCATATCGAGGCTTTCTATAAGTTTATAGATAAAATTCAGGCGAAATATCCTGATTTAATGATAGAAAACTGCGGAAGCGGTGCTATGAGATGCGATACGGGAACACTTCGTCATTTCCAACTTCAAAGCACATCCGACCAAGAGTTTTACTATCTTAACCCCTCTATCGTTTCGGGCTCATTGGCTTACCTAGCACCCGAAAAGGCAGGCGTTTGGTCCTATCCTTATCCTATGTCCTTTGATAATAACCAATTAAAGAAGGACCTAAAGGCAGATAAGGAATATATGGACTCAATGGCAGACGGCGAAGAGACCGTGTTCAATATGATAAATGCCCTTTGCGGAACGCTTTACTTGTCAGGCAGAATTGACTGTGCAGACGAGTTTAATACAAAACTCATAAAAGAGGGCGTCGAAACCTTCAAAAAAGTAAGAGAGCATAACTCAAAAGCTTATGCCGTATGGCCGACAGGACGTTTAAGTATATCGGACAGAACAAAGAGTGCTTTAGGTCTAATAAGTCCCGACGGCAAGAAGATGACCCTAGCCGTTTGGAAGTTTGAGGACATAAACGAGGTAATAGAAATTGACCTTTCCAAATATTTTGGAGGCAAAAAGGTTTCTTGCGAACTAGTTTATCCATCCCTTATCGATACCGAATATTGCTACAACCAAAACACAAATATTCTATCGGTAAAATTACCCAAGGATAGAACCGCCAGATTCTTTGAAATCAATGTAAAATAATTCAAAAAAAACGGAGTGAAATCAGATTTCTGATTTCACTCCATTTTTTATTGTTTTATAACTAAAACTATATGCCTACTGTATTATTTCAAGATTTTCTACGCCGTGCTGTAGTATTAGGTTTATTAACTCGTTTCGTGAATAATTACTTTCTTTTGAAATGTTATCTAATTTGTTTAAAATATCTTCCTTAATTCGCACAGAGATAATTCTGTTTCCATCTTCTCCGCGTTTTTTTATTTTTAAGGAATTATCATTCATAAATATCACCTCAAATATATTTTACTATTGACTTTGAAATAAAAAAATATTACAATGTGATATATAAAAATATTACAAATATATATGGAGGTAAAAAATGAAGATTAAAAAGTTGATAGCGATGTTTTTATTGATACTAGTTGTTTTTTCAACTATGGTTATTGATGTGGATGCGGCTTCAGTTAAAAAGACACAATCTGAAGCGGTTGATTGGCTTAAAGCACAAAATGGAGCATGGTATGACATAGATGGTGCCTATGGGGCACAGTGTTCGGATTTTGCGTCAGCTTATATGAATTGGCTAGTTACCGGGAGTCCGTATGGTGGCACATATGGTGTTTATAATGCTAATTATTATCCAACTGTGGCAGGTTGGGATACTAGTAAATGGGAAGTCATACAAAACTATTACGATTTTCTTCCACAGCCAGGAGATATTTTTGTTTCCGTAGGAGCTGATTCTAACTATGGACATGTCGGTGTAGTTCTTTCTTCTAATATAAGTACTGCGACTATCATAGATCAAAATTATGTAAATTGGAATTTGGAATGCGGTTCTAACGCTGTTATACACGACATCACTTGGACTGGCGCCTATTCGTCTACATATTACATTAGGCCTAAGTTTGCTAACACTTCATCTACTTCTATATCTTACGCTACAATCGACTTTGACAGATATTATATTCGCAATAAAGCGGACGGAAAATATTTAAATGTTGATGCCGGTATAGACAAGGATGGAACAATTATACATACTTGGCAATATGAGAATTATCATTCTCAGGTTTTTTATATTAAACCGGCTAGTGATGGATATGAAATTGCACCGGAGTGTTCAGAAACTCGTGTTGTTAATCCGTACGGTTGGAATGTTGAAAGTGGCCTAATTGTTAATCTTTATAGTAGAACTAATGACAGTTCGCAATGGTGGAAATTTCAACCAAGTGGCGATGGATATATAATACGAAATGTTCAAAATCCAAATGTTTGTTTAGATGCATCTAGTTCGGGGATGGTAGTTTCTAACTATAGCGGTTCTAATAGCCAAATATGGTATTTAGAAAAGCTGTGCACTGTATCATACAATGCAAATGGTGGAAGTGGAGCACCTTCTTCTCATAATGCTCGTGCAGGTTATAAAACCACCCTTTCGGAACAAAAACCTACTAAACAATGTCATACGTTTTTAGGATGGTCAACATCAAAGACTGCTACAACAGCTTCATGGAATGAAAAAGCAGCAGTAACTATATATGATAACACAACACTTTATGCGGTTTGGAAAGCTAATCATACCTACGATAATTCTTGTGATACGATATGTAACAGATGCAATATGACCCGCTCAATCACACATGATTATAGTGCCGCTACATGTACCGCACCAAAGACATGTAAAGTCTGTGGTTCAACAAGCGGAGTTAAACTTGGTCATACCTACAATAATTCTTGTGATGCTTCTTGTAATCGTTGTGGCAGCCTTCGAGAAGCACAACATTATTGGGCACCTGCAGACTGCACGACACCTGCTACCTGCTACGTTTGTGAGGCAACCATAGGAACTTCTTTAGGACACACCTATAGCCATTCTTGTGATACGATGTGTAACCGATGTGGAGGAATAAGAACCGTTTCCGGTCATACATATAGCAATGCTTGTGACGTGTATTGTAATGTTTGCAACTTTGCACGAACCGTTCCTGCTCACAAATATGATTCGGGCAAGATAACTAAGGCCGCTACTTGTAAAGAGGCAGGTGTTAAGATTTATACTTGCACCGTATGTAAGGGTACAAAAACTGAAACCATCGCAAAGACGACTACACACTCTTATAAAACTACCACCACCAAGGCTACAACTTCAAAGGATGGAAAAATTGTTAAGAAGTGCAGTGTATGTAGTAAGACTACAAGTTCAACTATTAAGTATGCCAAAACCTTCAAGCTTTCGACTACAAGTTACACCTATAACGGCAAGGTAAAAACACCTACTGTAACGGTTAAGGACTCTGCAGGAAAGACACTTAAGAAGGATATCGATTACACAGTAACCTATGCAAGCGGAAGAAAGAATGTCGGCACATATAAGGTTACCATCAATATGAAGGGCAACTACAGCGGTACTAAAACACTAACCTTCAAGATTAATCCGCAAAGTATTTCAAAGGGTAAGTTTAGCCTTTCGGCAACAAGCTATGCATATAACGGCAAGGTTAAAACACCTACTGTAACAGTTAAAACTGCAGACGGTACTAAACTTACAAAAAATACGCATTATACTGTAACTTATGCCTCCGGCAGAAAGAACGTTGGCACCTACAAGGTAACCATTAAGGGCAAGGGAAACTATACAGGCACCAAGACTCTAACCTTTAAGATTAACCCTAAAGCGGCAAGCATAAATAAATTGACCGCAGGAAACAAAAAATTGACCGTTAAGCTTAATAGAACTCTTAGCCAGAGTACAGGATATGAAATTCAGTATTCTACCTCTAAGTCATTTAGTAATGCTACTAAAAAAATAATTACAAACTATAAAACAAGTAGTAAGACTTTAACGGGACTTAAAGCTAAAAAGACCTATTATGTAAGGGTTAGAACCTATAAGACGGTTGGCAAGACAAAATATTATTCTAATTGGTCAAGTTATAAAAAGAAGAACACTAAATAGCATAAAAAACGGAGTGAAATCACTCCGTTTTTTGCTATTCTAATAAAATTCATAAATTGTTAAAAAACCACTTGTATTTTGAGAATTTTAGGAGTACAATTAACTACAGTTTTGTTTTATTAGAGGTGTAATAAAAATGTACGTATTATTAACCCTTTCTGTTGCCCTGCTTGCAGGCCTTTTGCTTTCGCGCTTAGCTAAAAAGTTATCCCTTCCTGCTGTTACGGCGTATCTTGTTGCAGGCATTCTTATAGGACCTTACTTTTTGGGTGCTTTAGGCATTGAAGGCTTAGGCTTTACAAGTATGGAAAACATTAAAACCTTTGAGCTCTTGTCCGACGTAGCGTTAGGTTTTATCGCTTTCTTAATCGGTAACGAGTTCAGACTTGCTCAACTTAAAAAGACAGGCAAACAAGCAACCGCAATTGGTATCGTTCAGGCGGTGGCAACAACCCTTCTTGTTGATGCGGCTTTAATCGGTCTTCATTTTATCATTCCTGATAAATTACCCCTTCCTACCGCAATAATTCTTGGCGCAGTAGCGTCGGCAACCGCACCCGCCGCAACCTTAATGGTAGTAAAGCAGTATAAATCAAAGGGCCCTGTTACCGATATTCTTTTACCTATAGTAGCTTTAGACGATGCCGTAGGTCTTGTGCTTTTCGCAGTATCTTTCGGTGTGGCAAAAGCTTTAATAGCAGGCGAGGTAAACGTTTTATCTGTAATTGTTGAACCTATTTTAGAGGTTGTGTTATCTTTAGGACTTGGCGCTTTGACAGGATTTATGTTTAATTACTGCGAGCAGTTCTTCCATTCACGTTCAAAGCGACTTTCCATTTCGGTAGCTTTCGTATTTTTAACAGTTTCACTTTCTATGTTAAAATTTGAAGTGGCAGGCATACATATCGGTTTCTCATCACTTCTTACCTGTATGATGCTCGGCACCGTTTTCTGTAACGTCTGCGATTTTTCGGCAGAGCTTATGGACAGACTTGACCGCTGGACCGCACCGCTTTTCGTTTTGTTCTTCGTAATAAGCGGTAGCGAACTTGAGCTTTCGGTTTTCTCAGACCTCTTTGTCGTTATGATAGGTTTGGTTTACATAATGTTCCGTTGTGTCGGCAAATACTTCGGTGCAGGCTTAAGCGCTAGGGCTACAAAGTGTGACAGCAACATTGTAAAATATTTGGGAATAACCCTTTTCCCGCAAGCAGGTGTTGCGCTCGGCATGGCAATTAAGGCCGAAGCAATAGGCCCCGAGGGTGCTATTGTTGCTAACATAACACTCTTCTCTGTTTTGATATACGAACTTGTAGGTCCTTATCTTACCAAGGTAGCATTAACTAAGGCAGGAGAGATAGACCCGGGCGAGCAGGTAAGCCACCGTGGTGTGCTTTATAAAATAATTCATCACGAACATCACGAACACGAATAATTAAAACCGACCAAGTAACTTGGTCGGTTATTTTTTAACACCAAAATATTTTTGCTAAGAGGGTTAAGACAACTAAGAAAACCACATTTGCTACAGTAAATATAAGAAGATACTGTTTTGTCTTATTAGGATACAAAATCTTAAATTCGCTAAAGGTTATAAGGCTGGCTAAAGAGGCTATAAGCGTTCCCGTACCGCCGATGTTTACACCTAAAAGTAACGCTGAAAAGTTTTCAGTAAACCGAGAAAGCAAAACCGCCGAAGGCACGTTGCTTATTACTTGGCAAGAAAGCACCGAAACGAGCAAAGTATCCTTTTCCAAAAGACTTGATAAAAAAGAATTTATCGCATCTATTCGGGATAGGTTGCCCGCAAAAATAAAGAAAAAGAAGAATGTTCCAAGTAGCGGGTAATCGACCATTTTAAGCGATTCTTTATCGACTATAAAAAGGATAATCGGTATGGTCGCCAGTCCTACAATAAAGGGAATTACCCTAAAAACAATAAGTATAGAAACTAAGAAAAGCGCAAGATAAAGTACAGTTTTTTTAAGGTTTAGCTTTTCGGGAAACTTTTCGTTTATAGTAAATTTTATAGGTTTAATCGGCAGGCAAGCCAAAATCAGCATCAACACCGCAACCAAGAATGCAGGTAGCATAATTTTAGTAAATTCGGCAGTCGGAATATTAAAATAAGAATATAAATAAAGGTTTTGCGGATTGCCAAAAGGGGTTAACATACCACCTAGGTTTGCCGATATGTTTTGAAGCACAAAAAGATATGCCATATATTGTTCGAGTCCTGTGACCGACAAAGCAAAGTAACCAAGTGGCAAAAAGGTTATAAGCGCCATATCGTTTGCAATAATCATCGAACCTATAAAGGTAATAACTATTAAAAGCAAGAAAAGGGAACGCAAATTTCCTGCAAGCAAAACAAGTTTCCTTGCTAAAATTACGAAAAACTTAATATTACGAAGGGCACAAACAACGGCTAGGGTTAAAAAAAGACACGAAAGGGTCTTAAAATCAAAATAATTTATATAGCTTTTATCGGGTGGCACAAAAAAGGAAGTGACCAAAGCCGCAAAGGCCGCAATTAGAAAAACTATATTCTTTTTTGCAAATCTTAAAGCCTTCATTTTTAAACCCCCTTAATAAGTTTCTTGCAACCACGACATTATATTATAAATAAAAAATAATGTCAATAAAAAGCTAATAGACTAATTTACTTTTAAAGATTAATATGGTATAATCAAAAAACAATAACTTGAACGGAGTCTAAAATGAAGGACCTAAAAAGACAAAAACTTTTTTTGCTTGATATGGATGGAACGATTTATCTTGATAACGACCTTTTTGACGGCGTTACCGATTTTTTGGACTACATAAAAAGTGTTGGCGGAAGATACATCTTCCTTACAAATAATTCTTCAAAAAGCGTTGATAAGTATATAGAAAAATTAGCTTCTTTAGGCATTTCTTCCACGGCTGAGGACTTTTTAACCTCGACCGACGCGACGATTCTTTATCTAAAGAAGAAAAACTATAAAAAGATTTATGCCTTCGGCACCGCTTCTTTTAAAGAACAGTTAAAGAATTCGGGACTTCCGATAACCGATAAACTAGAGGATGAAATTGACTGTCTTTGCATGGGCTTTGATACCGAGCTTACCTTTAAAAAGCTTGAGGATGCCTGCATCCTTTTAGGAAAAGGGGTAGATTATATCGCCACTAATCCCGACTGGGTTTGTCCTACTTGGTACGGCTTTGTGCCCGATTGCGGCTCGGTAAGTGAGATGCTTTATAACGCTACAAAAAGAAGACCTACCTTTATAGGCAAGCCTGAACCTACTATGGCACTTCTGGCTATGGAAAAAACAGGCTTTACCCCGGAAGAGACAGCACTTATAGGCGACCGCCTTTATACCGATATTGCTTGCGGTGTAAATGCCGATATTACGAGTATCTTTGTGTTGTCAGGAGAGGGAACAATGGAAGACCTCGAAAAAAGCGAAGTTAAACCCGACCTTGTTTATCCAAATATAAAAACAGTTTTTAAAGATTATAAGGAGTAATTTGATGAAAACGCTTAAATTTTTATCGGGAATAGCTACATCGGTTCTAATTGCCGTAGCGGCAACCTTTATCGAAGGACTTTTAGAAAAACTTTTACATACCCATATAATCGGCGGCGCAGTAATTGCAATGTTTATCGGTATGATAATCAATTACTTTATCGGTAAAAATTCGTTTTTAGCACCCGGTGTTAAGTTCACATCTAAAAAGATACTAAAATTCGCTATTATCCTTTTAGGACTTTCCCTTAATATACAGACCGTCCTAAATGTTGGTAAAATGTCGCTTGTTGTTATGATATTTACCCTTTTAACCTGCTTTGGCGGTGGATACTTTATCGGCAAGGCACTAGGCCTTAATTGGAAACTTTCAAACCTTATTTCCGCAGGAACAGGTATCTGCGGCGGCTCGGCTATCGCCGCTATTGCACCGACTATTGATGCGGAGGATAACGATGTGGCTTACGCTATGTCGGCAACCTTCCTTTTTGATATGGCTATGATAGTTCTTTTCCCCATAATGGGAAAAGCTATGGGTATGAGTGCCGAGGCTTTCGGCATATGGGCAGGCACCGCGGTTAACGATACCTCTTCGGTTGTGGCAACGGGTTATGCTTTCTCTGAAGCGGCAGGCGACTTTGCAACAATGGTAAAACTAACCCGTACGCTTTCAATAATCCCAACAGTTCTAACCTTTGCGATTATTCAAATGAATATTAAGAGAAAAGAAGCTATTAAAAATGGCGAGCAAACAGATGGCATTAAGACAAAGTTTAGCTTTAAAAAGGTTTTCCCTTGGTTCATATTAGGTTTCTTAGCAATGTCGGTAGTAGCAAGCATTGTTACAATTCCTGCCGAGGTTGTATCTACAACCAAATCTGTAAGCAAGTTTTTAATGGTATCAGCCCTTGCGGCAATAGGACTCAATACATCCTTTAAGGATATGAAAAAATCAGGTATTAAACCTATGTTACACGGCTTTATAATTTCGGCATTAGTGGTTATAGTGGCGCTCATAGTCGAGATTGCAATGGGCCTTGTATAGAAAGGAAAAGAAGTATGCCAAATCATTTTTACGCAATGATGTCACGAATGAAAAATATATATCGTTGGGGTCTTATGCGCAACACCAGAAATGAAAATTTAAGCGAACATTCCCTAGAGGTTGCACAAATTGCCCATGCCCTTGCCATTATTAATAACAAGCGCTTTTCGGGCAATGCCGACCCAAAGTATGTGGCTTTGGTTGCTATGTACCACGACACTTCCGAAATCATAACAGGGGACCTGCCAACACCTATTAAGTATTATAATGCCGAAATTAAAAAGGCGTATAAGCAAATAGAGGCTACGGCAGAAAATGAATTAATCCAAATGTTACCGCAGGATTTTAGAGAAGATTTTAAGGACATTTACAATCCCGATGAGTTGACCGTAAGGCTTGTCAAGGCGGCAGATAAAATCTCGGCGCTTATAAAATGCACTGAAGAAACCAATATGGGCAATCACGAGTTCGAGGTTGCAAAGGAAACAACCCAAAAAGCAATATCCGATATGAACTCTGCCGAAGCCAATGTCTTTTTAGAAGAATTTTTACCATCCTTCTCATTATCATTAGATGAACAAAGAAAATAAGTATTAGTTTGACCGACGAGTTAATCGTCGGTCTTTTTTTGTTCTATTTAAGAGGACAGGCACATACCTTTAATTAGGTGATAAAAGTGATAAGAAGTGTTTTAAAAGAAGAAGGACTTGACAGTATTCTTTACGTATTGCCCGACCGAATTGCAAAGGTTTTAGAAAAACTGCCCGTTTGCATAAAAACTGCCGCTTACGAGCTAAGGCTCAGGGCAAATAGACCCATTGCCTTGACTTTAGAGAGAAATTTTTTTGTATCGGAAGACGGTTTGGTTTCAACCCTTTTACCTAAAAAACCGCTAACAGTGACCGAAAACGAAATCAAAGAGGTTATAATGCGACTTTGCGACCGTTCGGTATATACAAGGGTAAGCGAAATTAATAACGGCTATATATCTATGAAAAACGGCAACCGAGCAGGAGTTTGCGGAAGTTTTAAGGACGGGGTTTTCGGCTCGGTTTCTTCAATAAATATTAGAATTGCCAGAAGTGTAAACGGCGCCGCTAAAAGTCTTTATGATAAGGCGGAAAACGGACTGCTTATAGCGGGCCCACCCGGTAGCGGGAAGACCACCATACTTCGCGACCTCATAAGACATTTATCCGATAACGGAAAACGAGTCTGTGTGGTCGATAGCCGAGGAGAAATTGCCGCGCTATATGGCGGCGTGCCCACTTTAGACGTCGGAATTAACACCGACGTAATAGGCGGCACAGATAAGGAAAAAGGGCTTGAAATTGCCGTTAGAACAATGTTCCCGGATATTGTAGCCTTTGACGAAATTGCAAACAAAAGGGAACTCGACCGCCTTTTTGAAGGCTTTTTTGCAGGGGTTACGATAATTGCAACCATCCACGCGGGAACACTGGAAGAACTTATAAAACGTCCCATAGCCTTAAGACTTTTAAGGGAAGGCGTTGTTGGCAAGGTCGCGGTGCTTCCAAATAAAATAGGCAAAGAAATAGAAATAATATCGCCAAAGGAAATATTAAAAAATGCTTAAAATATTTGGGATTTTAATTGTTATTATGGTTTCGACCCTTTATGGATTTTATTTTTCTTCACGAATTAAAGAAAGAGAGAAAAAACTTCGCTCTTATCTTCTTTTAATAAACGAAATCGAAGACAAAATCAGATGCAAAATATCCCTTGAGGAAATATTCTCGTCCTGTTTAAGCCAAACTTTATTAGAATATCGCGATTATCGTGTGAATTTTAAAAAAGAGGGCCTACAAAAAGAGGATATAAAACTTTTAGAAACTTTTTTTGAGGAAATTGGCCTTGGAGATACCAAATCAGGTACAGAACTATGCAGAACATATAAAGAACTTTTGGGCAAAAAAGAAAAGGAGGCAGAGCAGGAAACACTGCAAAAAGCAAAGCTTTATAGCGTACTAGGGCTTTTCTTTGGTCTTTTTGTGGCGATATTGCTTATATGAAATGGATATTGACTTAATTTTTAAGGTAGCGGCGGTAGGTATTATTGTAGCCGTGTTAAATCAGGTTTTGGTCCGTTCGGGCAGAGAAGAACAAGCAATGCTTACAACCCTTGCGGGACTAGTTGTGGTTCTGCTTATGATAGTAGGAATGATTGCCGACCTTTTCGACACCGTAAAAAACGTTTTTGGACTTTAAAGATATGAACCTTATATCAATCTTAGGAATATGCATCATTTCGGCAATACTTAGCATCGTCCTTCGTGAAAACAAGTACGAATACGCAATAATTTTAAGCATAGCCGCCGGAGCTATAATTTTTTTATCCCTTTTAAGCAGTATGCTTAACCCATTTTTTGAAATTCGGAGCATAATAGCCGAAGCAGGAATAGACAGCTCCTATTTTTTGTTAGCATTTAAGGCGCTTGGCATCTGCATAATAACGGGATTTACGGCCGACCTTTGCCGAGATTTTGGCCAAACGGCATTAGCAGGCAGAGCAGAGCTTGCGGGCAGATGCGCAATATTTTTAATTTCGCTTCCGCTTTTGTCGTCGCTTCTTAAGGCGGCATATTCGTTTATGGGGAACTAAAATGAAAAGAATTTTAATAATTTTATTGCTTTTCCTATCCTTTTCCTTGTCTGCACGGGCAGAAAACGTTTACGAGAAACAATATAAGCAAAGCGGCGCAGAAGACCTTAAATATAGTCTGACCGAAGAGGCACGAGAGTTTTTTGAAGAGGAAAACATAGATGTAGAAAATCCCGACTGGGTAAATAAGATTACCGCGGGCAACATTTTTAGCGAGCTTGGTTCCTTTTTAAAGGAAGGAATCAAAAAACCGCTTAAAAGCGGACTTGCTATGCTTGGAATCATAATTATTTTTGCGGCTGCGCTAAGCATGGAAAATATGAAACAGTATAGCCGGCTTATTTCTTATATCTTCGTTCCGATTTCGGTGCTTATGGTGTTTGTGCCGCTTTTTTCACTAATTGATTCATCAATGTCGGCGGCAAAAGCAGGCAGCACCTTTATGCTTTCCTTTGTGCCGATTTATGCAGGCATTCTTACCGTTTCGGGTTACGGGGTAACGGCCTCCGGAATGAGCCTTTTGCTTTTAGGCTCGGCCGAAGCGGTGTCTATGCTTTCTTCTTTTGTAATAGTGCCGTTAATGGGCTCTTATTTGAGTATAGGTATGATAAGCGGCATTTCAAAAAACGGCTCGTCTGTAGCATTAGGCGAACTTATCAAAAAAACTGCAATGTGGATACTCTCAATAACTCTAACGGTCTTTTTAGGGCTTTTATCAATACAAACCACAGTAAACACTGCGGCAGATGGACTCGGAATGAAAACGATTAAGTTTGTTTTAGGCTCTTTTGTACCGGTAGCAGGCGGAGCAATATCAGAGTCGCTTGCCACCGTTACGGCATCCGTGAAACTTTTAAAATCCTCTGTCGGTATGTATGGGGTAGTGGCCGTTTGCGTTATAGTTTTGCCCATAGTGTTAGAAATGCTTATATGGCGGTTTACACTCTTTCTGCTTTCGGCTATAGAAGGTCTTTTTGGAGTGAAACTTGGAACCGATATCTTTAACGCTGCCGACTGTGTTTTATCGGTGCTTATAGGGGTAATGCTCTTTTGTGCAGGACTTTTCATAATATCCTTAACCATCGTTTCGGGAGTGACTTAAAATGTCGGGAATAAAGGAAATCGTCGCATTCTTTTGCGCGGCGTCAATTATGTGCGGTGCTTTTAATATTTTAGCAGGAAAAACCCTTGAAAAAAGCTTTAAGTATATCTTAGCGATTATTTTTTTGTCGGTTATCGTTTCTTCATTTTCAAAGTTTGACCTTACTTTTGAATTTCCCAAAAGTGTGAGCGCAGTCGCCGAAAGCGAGAACGTTTTAGCTATGAGCAGTTATCAAGCCGAGTATATAATAAGTGCGATTTTGGACGAAAACAAAATAAAATACACTAAAATTCGTAGCGTTGCTAATAAAGATGAGAACGGCGGCATAGTAATTAATGAGATAATAATAAGCGGAGCAGAAGAACCGGAAAAAATAAAAGAGATAATACAAAATTTGAATATCATGGCAACGGTGAAGTTTGAATGAAAGAAAGACTAACAGAGTTTTTAAAAAACAAAAAAAGCGGCAAGCTTCTTTTTATTTTAGGAACGGTCGGTATAGTGTTAATTTATATATCCACCCTTTTACCGAAAGAAACTTCCAAAGAAGAGGAGAAAACGACCGGCGAATACTGCTTTTCAGGGACAGAATACAGAGATTTCCTTGAAGAAGAAATAAAAGAGATAGTAACCGCAATAAGCGGAGATACCGCTGCCGTTGTAACAATAACCCTTGAAAGTGAAATTACCTACGTCTATGCCGATGAAACAAAGCAAAACAATCAGACGGCTAGTGGTAACGTCGTTTCAAATAAGGAGCAAACCTATATAACCGTTAAGGATGCAAGCGGCGAAGAAAAGCCTTTAATTGTAACCAAATATATGCCAAAGGTAAGGGGAGTTGCAATAGTATGTAACGCTAAATCCTCTAGTATTATAGAAAACATAGAAGGCGCCGTTATGGCGGCGCTTGATATAACAAGCAGAAAAATATTTATATCTGATAAAAAAGGAGAATAGATATATGAAAAAGGGTAAAGTCTTCGGGAAAACACAGATTGCGCTAGCAGTAATGGTGGTGGCGTTAGGTGCGGCTATCTGGCTTAATATGGAATATTCGGCCGTTTCAACCTCGACCGATACAAATACATCTTCGAAATATTTAGGCCAAGCAGAATATGTAAATGCAGAGGCAATAGAACAAGAAAATTCGGTAGAAAATTATTTTTCAAAACTTAAAAAAGAGCGCAAACAGTCCCGAGATGAAGCAGTGGGAATAATTGAGGAATCCTTATCTGATGCAAACCTTTCGGTAGAGGAAAGGGAAAAATTGCTCCTTAAAAGCGAGTCTTTAGCCGAGCGCACCGAAAAGGAAGCGGCAATAGAAACAATACTTAAAGCAAAAGGATTTAATTACACGCTGGTTATAATAGGTGATGAGGACATAAACGTTATAGTTTTAAGCGATAAGCTAGAGCAGAGTGAAACGGCACAGGTCCGAGATGCCGTAATGTCACAAACCGATTTTAGCGCAGGTAAAATTAAAATAATCACCCTTACAAAAGAAGAGGCTCTAAATGCTTTAAAATAACTTTTTTTAAAAAATGCTTTTCATTTTTGAAAAATATGGTATAATAAAGATAACATCTATGTCAAAGACAATGGAGGTAATCAAAATGGCAGAAAAAAGCGGACTTAGTATAAATATAGACGTAATTGAAAGTATGGCATCTATGGCAGCCGTAGAGGTTGCAGGTGTTGATTCTTTGGCAGCAAGAAGTATTGACCTTAAAAAAGCTGTTTCGGGAAAACCGGTCTTTAAAGCAGTAAAGGCAGAAATGAAAAACGGCGCGGTTATAATTAACCTTTATATCCGCTTAGCAAAGGATGCAAACGCTCGTGAAACCGCCGAGGCAGTTCAGGAGAACGTAAAAGAAAAGGTTCAGACAATGACAGGTAATGCAATTAAGAGCGTAAACGTTTATATTGCAGACGTTGTTATGGAAGACGAACAAGAATAATTTTAAAACAAAAAAACGCCAACCGGTTTCGGTTGGCGTTTTTCATTTTAGTCCTAGTCTGCTTTGCTTGAAGTTTCTTCTCCGACGTAGCCGTTTATATATATCTTTATAGCGCTGTCAAGAGAAACCTTGTCACCTTCGTTGTATGTTGCGCGAAGAGCAACAGAAGGCTTTGCAGTGTCATCATATATTTCGTCTGTGAACTCAATATTTTCGGGCAAGAAGCCGGTTTCCAATAAAACAATGTAAGCTTGTTCTTGAGTAAGACCTAAAATTTTGGGCATCGATACGGTTGAAGGACCAAGGCTTACGTAAAGACCGATTTCGGTGTCCTTAACAACCTTTTCTCCAGCTTTAACAGTCTGGTTTGTAACCTTGCCTCTTGGGATATCATCCGAATATTCCTTGCCGATTATAAAGACTTCAAACTTATCTGATAAATCAGCGTCTTTCATAATTTCAGCATAGGTCATTTCCTTGTAGTCGGGAACGTCATAGGTCTTTTCGTCCGGTTCAGGGTCCATATTGGGGTCTAGCTGACCGGGCTCTGCAAAGGACGGGGTTTCATAGCTCGAAGTGGGCTGTGAAGAGCTTGATTCATCCTTCTTATCAAAGAAATCCTTGCCAACAGTGAAGTAGAATAAAGCAAAAAGTGCTGCGAATACAAGGGCTGTTATAAGGGCTGAGATGAGAATCATCTTGCCTGCTGAAGATTTAGACTTAACAGGCTCGGACTGTTGACTTGTTTCTTGCGGAATTATTTCTAAAAGCTGCTTTAAGCGTTCAATTGATGCAATACGCTCTGCAGGGTTTACCTTTAAGGAGTTCGCAATTGCACCAAGAACGTTTTTAGGAACGGTTTCGGTAATCTTTGCAGGGATAGATAGCGCATCGTTGTTCATTCGTTCGCCGGCGTCTGGTAAAACCGAGCCGAAAAGACAACGGAAGATTACTGCGCCTAAAGCGTAAATATCACTCTTCTCGTCAGCAAGTCCACCAAAATTGCCGTATTGCTCAGGAGCAGCATAACCGGTTTGCAAGGAAGCAGGGAAGTCATCTCCAACAGTTCTTGCATCGTTAATGCTAAAGCCTGTTAAATAAAGTTTTCCGTCGCGGCCAACAAGAATCGTATCTGCAGAAATGCCTCTGTGAATAATACCGTTTTGATGTAGTTCCATAATAGAGGAAACAAGTGGCATAAATAGAGGTCTTAACTGTTCCCATTTAAGCGAACCACCGTTACGGAGTAAGAAGGCTTTAAGGGTTATTCCAGAGATTGTCGATATAACCGAATAAACGGTGCCGTTCTCTTCAAAAACGTCAACCGTCTTAAGAATGGCGGTTGTGTAAACAAGAGAAGAGAGGGAAGAATGAAGAGAAATAAAATCATTCTTTCCACGATTAAATCCAAGTCCTTGATTTTCTGCAGGAGTTACGGTCATTCTGTCGGGACTTCTGACAGCAAGTCCTTTAGGGAAATATTCGCGGATGTTAACAACGGCGTTTTTGTCGTTATCCCATCCTATGTAGGTGACTCCGTCACCGCTTTCTTCAATAGCCTTGCCGACTAAATATCTGTTAGCATTAACCCAACTTCCCGATTTTAAAAGGTGCGCAGGGTTATCCTTTGAAGAGTCGTGTCCACAGATAGAGCAGATTTTTTCTCCGCCGTTATCGTTCATACAAGACATACATAATCTGTCGGTATTTACCATAAGGTTGCCTCCGAAAAAATAAAAAGTTTTCTAAAATAAAGCCTAAAAGGCGTTTGCGTAATTTAATTACCGCAACCCATTATAACATATAATGATAAAAAAATCAAATTTATTCGCCTAAGGGGATGATTTTACTAAACAAACAGGTGTGTTTAGAGGTCACAACACGGTCCTCGTGCATCGAACCAAAATACCATTTTTTGTATTCACACTCTTTGCCGATTTCCTCAAAATAACCGTTAAGCTTGTTTATGCGGTCGGGAAGCCCTTCGCGAAGAAGCATTGCACTTTTGACCTTTCTAGGCGGTTCGTGTGTAATAATGTAATCAACCTGACAACCCACCTCGTCAAGCCTTTTAGCGCCTTCTGCCATTTCTTTGGCAGAGGGCATTTCCTCTCGCCAATAAAGTCCTTGCTCGGCGTGAATATCACGGTCAGAACTTTCTCCGCCACCAAAGGTGAAAATGCTGTTTCCGTCAATATTAAAAATCTGACCGCGCATTAGGTGCAAAAGGTTTCCGCTTATTCTATGCACCATACCACCCTTCCAATAGGTGGTTCTGCAGGCGTTGATTTTATCAAAGTTTTCGTGTGTGCCGTCAATAAAAGCAACGGTAAACTTTCTTGAACCCAAATACTCTACCGCTTCGGTTTCAAACTTACCGCCATTCCAGATGTAGCCGAAATCTCCGCAGACAATTAAAACGTCGCCTGCTTTCAACTTTTGCCACTGTCTGTCATAAAGACGGTGCTCAAGTCCGTGCATATCTCCAGTAACATAAATCATGGAAAATCTCCTTAATTTACTCTTTTAATTTTAGAAAAGATATTGTATAATAAATATAGTTTATATCATTATACAACAAGTTTGGAGATAATTCTATGAAAAAAAGAATAATTTCTTTAATTTTAATAACTTTTTGTCTTTTATCAGTACTTTTGCCCTTAAATGTATCGGCATATCAGATAAGCGGAGTGGACCTTCATTGTGAAGCGGCAATGCTTATCTCTCTTGATACAGGGGATATTTTGTTTGAAAAAAATGCAGACAAAAGAATGTATCCTGCGTCTATAACAAAGCTTTTGACAGCTTTAGTAGTAATAGAGAATGCAAACAATTTTGAAACCGACGTCTTAACATATACAAATTCGGCAAACAATTTAATTCTCGGCACAGGTTCGGTAGTATTAGGACTTCAAGTAGGGGAGCAGATGACCGTTAAGGATGCCTTGGCGGCAACCCTTATCTCTTCTTGCGGAGATACCGCATACGCTTTAGCCGAATATATCGGCGGCTCAAAACAAGGCTTTGCAGACCTTATGAACAAGAAGGCTCAGGAATTAGGGCTTAAAGACAGTCACTTTACCGACCCCGTAGGTCTTCACGATGATAACCACTATACTACAGCCAGAGATATTTATATTTTAGCAAAGGAAGCCTACGCCAATGATTTTATAAAGGATTGCCTGGATAAAGATACCAAATATACCCTTAAAGCTACTAATGTGCGCGCAGAAAAAACCATAGTTCCTTCAAATATGCTAATTAACCCTAACACCTCGGTTTATTATAGACCTGCAGTTTGGGGAAAAACAGGATTTACCGACCAAGCGGGAAGATGCCTTGTAAGCGTTGCTTCAAACGGTGGTTATAACTATATGGCTATCGTTTTAAAAACTGCAACACCGGGTGGTGTCAGATACGAGTTTTTAGACTCGGCAGATATGTATCGTTGGGCGTTTAACAACTTTGAGTATAAGAAGGTATTTTCTGCAAAAACCCCCGTTGCAGAGGCAAAGGTAGAACTTTCCCTTGAGGCTGACCACGTAACAGCTGCTTTAGAGGATGGACTTGAGGCTTTGCTTCCAAAGGCGGCCGACTCATCAACCTTGAAAATAGAACCAAGACTTTCGAGTGAAAGCTTCAGAGCTCCGATAGAACAGGGTCAAAAGCTTGGCGAAGCGGATATTTATTATGCCGAGCAAAAAATCGGAACCGTAAACTTAGTAGCAACGACGTCGGTTAAGGAAAGCACGTTTTTGCTAATTGTTGAAGGACTTAAAAATTTCTTTACCTCAACCTTTATGAAAATAGTTTATATAGCATTAGCTCTTGCGATAATTGTTTTTGCGCTAATTGTAATAAAGCTCAACAGCAACAGAAACAAACGCCGCAGGGTAAAATATAAACCAATGAGAAAAAATGAAAAATAATAAATTAAAACGGACTGCTGTGCAGTCCGTTTTTTATGTATCTAATTATTTGTTTTCAAGAGCCATAACCTTGTCAACTCTTTTTTGATGTCTGCCACCTTCAAATTCGGTGTTTACAAATAGGTCAACAAGCTCAAGAGCGGTGCCAACGCCAATAACTCTTCCGCCTAAACATAAAATGTTTGAGTTGTTATGGAGTCTTGTGTATTTTGCGGAGAAATGTTCGCTGCAAACAGCGGCACGAATGCCCTTTACCTTGTTTGCCGCAAGTGACATACCAATACCTGTTCCGCAAACCAAGATACCAAGCTCACATTTTTTGCTTGTTATGTCTTCACAAACCTTTACTGCAATGTCGGGATAATCAACCGATACCTGTTCATAGATACCTTCATCAACAACGGTAAAGCCTTTTTCTTCTAAAAAATCTTTAATAGCGTTCTTATGCTCAAGACCGCCGTGGTCACAACCAAGTGCTATTTTCATAAAATTATTCCTTTCTGCTTTTAAGCTCTCTTTCTGCTTGTGGGAGACGTAAATATAAAGGTGTAAGCTCGCTGGAGCTTATGGTTTCACCATTTTTCATTTTTCTGTAGGCAACCTTTGCCGAGCCTATCGCGTTTTGATATAAAAGAGGTTCAACGGCTATCTGCACGTTAGACGCTTCATTTGCAAAATCGCCGAAAAGAGCGGCTCCGTCGCCTGCTATGATAATTTCTTTGTCGAGAGCCTTTAGCTCTTCGATAACACTGTCAACCGACACGGCTCTGTCTTCGCAAAGTCTTGTAGCCTTGCCGTCTTGAATTTGGAATAAGGCATTATAAACCTGGTTGCATCTAGCATCCATAGAAGCGCAAACAACACCCTTAAAATTGCCGAAAAGTTCGGCTATGGACTCTAAGGTGGATACCGCAATGCAGGGTTTGTTATCGGGAATTGAAAGACCTTTAATAGCACTTATTCCAATGCGAATTCCCGTAAAAGAACCGGGTCCGTAATTTACTGCAAAGGCATCAATGTCCTTAAGGGTTAGAAGAGCAGATTCCAAAGTACTCTTTATCATCGGCATAAGCGTTTCGGAATGAGTAACCTTAACGTTGCAAAAGCCCGAAGAGAGAACCTTTTCATCCTCAACAATAGCGCAAGAGGCAGGACCTGCCGAACAATCAACGGCTAAAATTTTCATTTATAAGTCCTCCTTTTTAACTATGATTTCTCTTTTGTCATCGTCAATTCGAGAAATCTCAATTATAATAGCGCTTGAAGGCAAGGCTTCTTCGATGTTTTCACTCCATTCGGCAACCATAACGCCACCTTGTTCTATGTAGTCAAACCAACCTGAAGAATAAAGGTCGTCCCAAGTGTTTATTCTGAACATATCAAAATGATATATGGGAAGCCTTCCGCCGACATACTCGTTAACAAGGGCAAAGGTAGGGGAGGTAACCTGACCCAAAAAGCCAAGACCTCGGGCTAGCCCCCTTGTAAAACACGTCTTGCCCATACCCATTGAGCCTTTAAAAGCGATAATTTCGCCACCTGTTAAGGAATTTGCAAACTCTGCCGCAAACTCCTCGGTTTCAAGTGGAGAAGAAGTAATTATTTTAGTCATTAGAAAAGACCAACAATCTTGCCGTCAGCATCAATATCGATATTGTTAGCGGCAGGAACTTTAGGAAGTCCGGGCATGGTCATAATTGAGCCTGTGAGTGCAACTACAAATCCTGCACCTGCTGAAATCTTAACTTCACGAACGGTTATTGTAAAGTCGGTAGGACGACCGAGAGCCTTTTCATCATCAGATAAAGAATACTGAGTCTTTGCAATACAAACAGGCATTCCTTTGCCTAGTTCTTCAATTTCTGCAATATTCTTCTCGGCAGCGGCGGTAAAGTTAACGCCGTCGGCACCGTAAATAGTCTTTGCAATAGCGGTAATCTTCTCTTTAATAGAAAGATTTGCATCGTAAATCGGAGCAAATGAAGAAGGCTTTTCACAAGCAGCAACAACCTTTTGTGCAAGGTCAATAGCGCCTTCGCCACCCTTTGCAAACACTTCGGATAATGCAAAGTCAGCGCCTAAAGATTCGCAGTAATCTGCAACCACCTTTAGTTCTGCATCGGTGTCGGTGTGGAAGCGGTTAATAGCAACCACAACAGGAACGCCATACTTCTTCATGTTTTCAATATGTGCACCAAGGTTTACAATACCCTTGTTTAATGCCTCAATGTTTTCATTTGCAAGCTCTGCCTTTGGAACGTTTCCGTTGTATTTAAGAGCGCGAACTGTAGCAACGATAACAATAGCAGAAGGATTAAGACCTGCTAAGCGGCACTTAATGTCAAGGAACTTTTCAGCGCCAAGGTCAGAACCAAATCCTGCCTCGGTAATGCAGTAGTCACCAAGTTTAAGCGCTAGTTTAGTAGCTCTTACAGAGTTACATCCGTGAGCAATGTTAGCGAAAGGACCGCCGTGCATAATAGCAGGAGTGTTTTCAAGAGTCTGAACAAGGTTAGGCTTAATAGCATCCTTTAAAAGAGCTGCCATAGCGCCTTCTGCCTTAATATCTCTTGCAAAAATAGGCTTGCCGTCATAAGAATATGCAATAAGAATATTTCCAAGACGTTCTTTAAGGTCGTTAATATCACTGCAGAGGCAAAGAATAGCCATAACTTCACTGGCAACTGTGATAATAAAGCCGTCTTCACGAGGAACGCCGTTTAATTTTCCACCAAGACCTACAACGGTGTTTCTAAGAGCGCGGTCGTTCATATCAAGACAACGCTTAATAAGAATGCGACGTTGGTCGATGCCTAAAAGATTGCCCTGCTGAATGTGATTGTCAAGCAAAGCACAAAGTAAATTGTTAGCCGAGGTAATAGCGTGCATATCACCTGTAAAGTGAAGGTTAATATCCTCCATAGGAATAACCTGAGCGTATCCGCCGCCTGCGGCACCACCCTTAATACCGAAAACAGGGCCCAAAGAAGGCTCGCGAAGTGCAATAACAGCCTTCTTGCCAATTAAAGGCATAGCCTGTCCCAGTCCTACGGATGTGGTGGTCTTACCTTCGCCTGCAGGGGTAGGGTTGATAGCGGTAACTAAAATTAGTTTTCCGTCAGGGTTGTTCTTCACACGGTCAATAAGCTCTTCGCTAAGTTTTGCCTTGTATTTTCCGTAAAGCTCGAGCTCGTCAGCATCAATGCCGAGTTTTTCTGCAATTTTTACTATGGGTTCGCATTTAGCGGCCTGTGCAATTTGGATATCTGTTAGCATTTTTTTAAGTCTCCAATCACGAATAGTTATTATTAAATTTATTATAACATAAAAATAATTCTTTTCAAATATTTTTTTAGTAAAATACAAGCATATTCTGTAAATAATAAATAGTTACTTGCAATTAAGTCTTTTATAAAATATAATAGAAGAAAACAAGAGAAAGGAGAACCGACGATATGAAAGGCTTTTTTTCGATGATAGCCGACTATATACGCGAGGTTGACAAAATAATGTTAACCCTTACAATTATGGCTTCAAGCTATGGTTGCTTAGCTGTTTTTTCGGCGACCCGTCCGTCAGGCTCTCCGAGACAGTTTATTGTTCAAACGGTATCAATGCTTGTAGGTATTGTGGCCGCAATTATAATTTCCACCATTGACTTTAACGATATATTAAGGCTTTGGTATTTAGCGGCGCCGATAGGACTAATTCCGGTGTTTTTAACCTTCTTTATCGGATATGCTCCGGGTAACACCGATGACAAGGCGTGGCTTTTATTACCGGGTGGAATTTCTTTTCAACCATCCGAACTTTTGAAAATTTGCTTTATTATTACCTTTACAGCACATATTTCGGCAGTAAAGAAGAATATAAATAAAATAAAGGTACTCTTGCCCGTGCTTATTCACGGACTTTTCCCTGTGGGATTAATCTTTATTCAGGGTGACTTTGGTACTGCGATAATATTTGCTATAATGTTTATATGCATGCTTTTCTCTGCGGGACTCAAACCAAGCTATATTATCACGGCTTTTGTTTCGGCACTTGTGGCGTCGCCTTTTGTTTATTTCTTCGTGCTTAACGACTCACACAGAGAAAGAATTAAAACTATGTTCGACCTTGAAGCCGACCTTTTAGGTGGAGGCTACCAACAATGGCAGGGAAGAATAGCCTTGGCGAACGGAGGACTTTTCGGTCAGGGCTTTTTAAAAGGGGAACTCACCCAAGCAGAAATCGTGCCCGAAGGACACAACGATTTTATTTTCGTTAGCATAGGCGAAGAATTGGGTCTTTTCGGTTGTTTGGTTGTGGTAATACTCTTGGTTGCAATTTGTATAAGATGCATTCAACTTGCAAAGCTTGTGTTTGACGGACCGGGTAGGTTTATAGCCGTAGGCGTTTTCGGAATGCTTGCAGGTCAGACCATAATAAACCTTGGAATGTGCTTATCGGTTTTACCCGTAATCGGCATCACCTTGCCCTTCTTCAGCGCAGGAGGAACCTCACTCTTATGCTTGTGGTTAGGTGTTGGACTCACCTTAAGTCTTTATAAGCACAGCAACTCGGGAACCATTCATATGAAGTTTTAAAAGAGCCTTAATTGGCTCTTTTTTCTCTATGAAAAAAAGGTTGCAAAAAGTATGTTTTTGTCGTATAATTATATTAACAATTTGTGAACGGAGGACACTCACTTTGGCTTTTAGAGCAGACGGAAAAAGAGTAAAAAAAGCAGACCCCATGTACACCGTTGTTCCATTCATTATGGACAAACGATACGACGCTATGAATATGATAACGGTTGATATTCCGGTAGCGCCTATTCAGGATTATATAAACGCAAAACGTAAGGAAGGCATAAAAATGAACCATATGGGTGTGGTTCTTGCCGCATACATAAGAACGGTTTATGAGTTCCCGCTACTTAACAACTTTATAGTAAATAAGCGCATCTACAAGCGTAATAAGTTCCCTGTGGCTATGGTGGTACTCAAAAGCTTAAAGACACAGGAAGAAACCATGTCTAAGGTTGATATGGAGCTTGACGATACCATTTTTGAGATTAATGATAAGATGAACGCTTATGTTGAGGAAAACAGAAAGACCTCTACAGAGAATAACACCGATAAAATGATAAAGTTCTTGCTTTCAATTCCGGGGCTTTTATCCTTTGGCATAGGCCTTTTCAAGTTCCTTGATAAGCACGGACTTTTGCCTAAGTTTATAATTGACTTAAGCCCCTTCCATTCGGCGCTTACAATTACCAACCTAGCATCAATCAGAACAAACCACATTTATCATCATATTTACGAATTTGGTACTACAAGTATGTTTGTTGCTATCGGTAAAAATCACGAAGTTCCGAAGACAAAGGATGGAGAAATCGTCTTAGAAAAATGTATGCCTCTTGGTATTGTTATGGATGAACGTATCTGTTCGGGCATATATTTTGCAAATGTTTTCAGAAGATTTAAGCAGTATTTGGCTGACCCGACTCTTCTTGAAACAAAACCCGAACCCAAAAAGGAAGAAAAATAAGCAGATACTCTTGATTTTAAAGAGAATTTGGTGTAAAATAACAAGGATAAAAAATTTTTGGAGGACAAATAAATGTTAGTTTCCGCAAAAGAAATGTTAAACAAGGCAAAAGCCGGCAAATATGCTGTAGGTCAGTTTAACATCAATAACCTTGAATGGACAAAAGCAATACTTTTAACTGCACAGGAAAACAATTCTCCTGTAATTCTCGGTGTTTCCGAGGGCGCAGGCAAATATATGTGTGGCTACAAGACCGTAGTTGGTATGGTTAAGGGTATGATTGAGGAATTAAAGATTACAGTTCCCGTTGCTCTTCACCTAGACCACGGTTCTTATGAAGGCGCTATGGCTTGCATCGAAGCAGGATTTTCTTCTGTAATGTTCGACGGTTCTCACTATCCTATCGAGGAGAACATCGCTAAGACTAAGGAACTCGTTGCTCTTTGCGATAAGTTAGGTTTATCAGTAGAGGCAGAGGTTGGCTCTATCGGTGGCGAAGAGGATGGCGTTATCGGCGCAGGCGAGGTTGCAGACCCCAACGAATGCAAGATGATTGCTGACCTTGGCGTTACAATGCTCGCTGCAGGTATCGGTAACATCCACGGTAAATATCCTGAAAACTGGGCAGGACTTTCTTTCGATACTCTAGCTGCTATTCAGGAGCTCACAGGCACAATGCCTTTGGTTCTTCACGGCGGCACAGGTATCCCTGCTGAAATGATTAGCAAGGCTATCTCTTTAGGTGTTTCTAAGATTAACGTTAACACCGAGTGTCAGTTAGCATTCGCAGCTGCTACAAGACAGTACATCGAAGAAGGCAAGGACCAGGTAGGTAAGGGCTTCGACCCAAGAAAGGTATTAGCCCCCGGCTTTGAGGCTATCAAGGCTACCGTTAAGGAAAAGATGGAACTCTTCGGTTCAATCGGCAAGGCTTAATTAATTTAACCTACAAAGCGAAGACTCTGCAAAGAGTCTTCGTTATTTTTTGCAACGAAATGCAAGAG
>JAZTYA010000037.1:0-66524 GCA_045636705.1 Acutalibacteraceae bacterium | reverse complement strand
TTTGCGGTGTTGCTTGCACTTACAAGAACTGCTTATGCAAAATATGGTAAGAATATTTTCAAAGTTTTATGCTTAAGTATGGCGGGTTCGGTTGTTTGCTATTTAATGGTGTCTTTTTCTCAAAATGATATTTTGTCTTTGTTGGCCTGTATTGTTTTGGGTATCTGCACCTCGGTGCTATGGCCGGGTACACTGATATTTATGGAAGAAAAAGTTCCTATGGTTGGTGTTGCGGCATACGCTCTGATGGCTGCCGGCGGTGACCTGGGTGCATCAGTTGCCCCACAGACTATTGGTATTATAGTGGATAATATCTCACTAACACTGTGGGCGCAAAATTTGGGTAATACCTTGTCATTGTCAGCGGAAGAAATAGGATTCAAGGTAGGCATGCTTATAGCGGCAGCATTCCCGATCTTAGGACTTATTCTTTTGGCTTATATGAGGAAACATTTCAGCAGCAAGCATTAAGCTTGCTGCTATTTGTGTTTTAAGGGTAGACGAGTGTTGGTCCTATATTGACACACTCGCATCGGGTAGTCCCTTATTCTGAACAACAATTAAAAGAAGCTTCATAAGTAATAAGTGTCGGAACTCAAGTGATTGAGTCCGGCACTTTTATTTTTTTAATGATATTAACTTGTTAAAAATTAATAAAATATACAAAATAAGGATAAAAAATTTAGTTGATATTGCTTAAAAGACATGCTATAATATTTCAGGTTTCTATGTGCTACAAGGTGAAGTAGCGAAAAAATATTATTTTAAGAGGTAAAGGTATGAAAAAAGCAATTCAGATCGACGCTAACGGTAAGCGTAAATTTGGTATGCGCGATTGTTTAGCGTATGCCGCAGGTGACCTTGGTTGCAATATGAGTTTTGCACTCAAAGGTACTATTATGCCATTGTTCTGGACTCAGGTTATGGGTCTAAACGCATGGTACTCTCTGTTAATTGTTATCCTACAGGTTTGGGATGCTATTAATGACCCCTTAATTGGCACAATTATTGACTCTGACAGACATCAATACAAAAGAAACAAGTTTTTACAGTACATATGGATTGGTTCAATCGGCCTTATTATTGGCGGTGCTTGTTGTTTCTTACCATTCACTGGTGCTCAGACGTGGGCAAAGATTATTATCTTTATGGCTGGATATATTGTTTGGGATGCTTTTTATACCGTTGCAAACGTTCCTTACGGCTCACTTTTAAGTATTATTTCAAACGATCCTGCTGACCGTGCTTCTTTGTCTGCTTGGCGTTCCATCGGTTCTATTGGTGGAAATATGTTACCGATGGTAATTCTTCCTTTCCTTGTATACAATAAGGATCAGTCACTAAATGGAAACATGGTATTCGTTGCTGCTTTAGTAATGGGTGCTTTAGGCTTCATTTGCTTCCAGTTTATGATTAAAAACACCGAAATCCGTGTTGATACAGATGCTAGAGCAACTGAAGAACAAGAGAAGTTCAACATCCTCAAGGCTATGAGCAACTTTATGAAGAACCGTCCTGCTTTAGGCGCTACTTTAGCTGCTATGGGTATGTTTATCGGTATGCAGGGTGCTAACACCGCTGTTTCTGTAACATTCCAGATTTACTTTAAAAATGCTCAGATTTCGGGTATCGTTTCTGTTTTCTCTTTAATTCCTATCATCATCTTTACTCCTCTTGCTCGTAAAATGGTTACTAAATACGGCAAAAAGGAATTATCTGTTTTCGGTTCACTTTCTTATATCGTAGGCGCTGCAATTCTTTTACTTGCTCCTATCGGTTTAATTCCTGTTACCGAAGCTAACACAGGTCTTGATTTAATTATCTACGTTGTTGCACAGTTAATTATGGCTCTTGGAATGGGTATTTACTCAACAGTTTCTTGGGCAATGATGGGCGACGCTATCGACTATAACGAGTGGAAAACAGGTAAGAGAGAAGAGGGTGTAGTTTATTCATTACATTCATTCTTCCGCAAGTTAGCTCAAGGTGTTGGTCCTGCTGTTGCACTTGTGATTATGCAGGGTATGGGTTACGTTAACAATTCAAAGCCCGACGCTAATGGAGTATTTACTGAAATTGACGTAACACTATTCTCTTGGGATTTTGCTTTACAAATCCGTTTGCTTGTAGCAATCATGTTCTTAGTTGCTGGCGTAATGCTATTCATCGGTCTTGGTCTTGTTTATAATCTTGACAAGAAAACACTTGCTAAGATGAACAAGGAACTTGGTCGTGACACAGAAGCAGAGCCTCAGGTTAGCGAAAATATGGCTTAAACTTGTCAAACTGCGTCCGACGGTAAGACCTTCGGGCGCAGTTTTTAAGAGATATTAATCAATAAGGAGATAACTACATGAGAAATATCATTAATATCAATTCTGAATGGTTGTTTGTTAAGGATACAACCGATATTACTCGTAAAGACGGAGAAAAAATTAACATTCCTCATTCTTGGAATGCAATAGATGGTCAGGACGGCGGAAACGATTATTTCCGTGGTTCTTGTCTTTATTTTAAAGAACTTAATAAGGCAGACCTTCCTGAAGGCGACCTCTATTTTATTGAATTTTGCGGAACAAATGCTTCTGCCGATTTATTTGTTAACGGTAAGAAGTTAGCTCATCACGATGGTGGTTATTCAACATGGAGAGTTGATATTACCGAAGAAATTTCTGACAAAACTGAGATAGCGGTTCTTGTTGACAACTCGCCTTCGGATACTGTATATCCTCAGATGGCTGACTTTACTTTCTATGGCGGTATGTATCGTAACGTTAACCTAATTGCGGTTAATAATTCTCACTTTGAGTTAAGCTACTACGGTACACCCGGTTTAAAAATCACACCTGCAATTGAAAACACTACAGCTCACGTTGAGGTTGAGACCTGGACTGTTAATATGAAGGAAGGACAGACCCTTCGTTATACAATTTTTGATGCCGACAAGAAGGAAATAGCTTCCACAGATACAACCGATACAAAGGTAGTACTCGATATTGAGAATGTACACCTTTGGCACGGTCGCCGCGACCCTTATCTTTACAGCTGCAAGGTTGAACTTATTGAAGGTGATAAAGTTCTTGATAATATTAGTAGCCGTTTTGGTTGTCGTACGTTTAAAATTGACCCTGACAACGGCTTTATTCTAAACGGCGAAGAGTATCCTCTACGCGGTGTTTCTCGCCATCAGGACAGATGGGGAGTAGGTAACGCTTTATTGCCTGAGCATCACGCAGAAGATATCGATTTAATCATGGAGGTTGGCGCTACAACCATCCGTTTGGCTCACTATCAACACGACCAATATTTTTATGATTTATGCGATGAAAAAGGTTTGGTGATTTGGGCTGAAATTCCTTATATTTCAAAGCATATGCCCGGTGGTCGTGAAAACACAATTTCACAAATGACCGAACTTGTTGTTCAGAATTACAACCATGCTTCCATCGTTGTTTGGGGACTTTCTAACGAAATTGGTATCGGTGGTTCTGATGCAGATTTGTTAGAAAACCATAACATACTAAACGATATGGTTCACGATATGGATAAAACAAGACTTACCACTATCGCGGCTGTTTCAATGTGTAAGATGGATGACCCATATTTGCTCATTCCTGACGTTGTTTCATACAACCACTATTTTGGTTGGTATGGTGGCAGCACCGAAATGAACGGTCCTTGGTTCGATAAGTTCCACGAAATGCACCCGAATATTCCGATTGGTTGCTCTGAATATGGCTGTGAGGCTCTTAACTGGCACACATCTAACCCAAAACAGGGAGATTATACCGAAGAGTATCAGGCATATTACCACGAAGAATTAATTAAACAATTCTTCTCACGTAAATATATTTGGGCAACTCACGTTTGGAATATGTTTGACTTTGGCGCTGATGCACGTGCAGAAGGCGGCGAGAACGGACAAAACCATAAGGGTCTTATTACAATTGACCGTAAGTACAAGAAGGATGCGTTCTATGCTTATAAGGCTTGGCTGGTTTCACCCGATGTTGACCCATTTGTTCATCTTTGCGGCAAGAGATACGTTGACCGCGTTGAAGACTTAACAAAGGTAACTGTTTATTCTAACCTACCTGAAGTTGAACTCTTTGTTAACGGCGAAAGCGTTGGCAAGAAGACGGCAGATGACCATTTCTTCTATTTTGACGTTAAAAACGTTGGCGAAAGTGTAATCGTTGCTCGTGCAGGACAACTTTCTGATGAAGGAAAGATTCGCAAGGTTGACGAGATGAATATGGACTACGTTCTTCGTGAGGTTGGTGCAGTTCTTAACTGGTTCGACGTAGTTGAGGTTGAAGGAAGATTCTCACTTAACGACAAGATTTCTGATATCTTAGCAACAAAACGCGGTAAGCTTTGGCTTATTAGAATGGGTCTCAATCTTAAAAAGAAGATGTCTAAGGGCAAGAAGGATAAGAAAGCGGGCGGATTTGAAGTTAACCTTAAGGATGCCGGCGGCAGCGGTATGATGGAAATGATGGGTGGCTTTACCGTTCTTCGTTTATCTTCAATGATGGGAATGATGAACATTTCCTTCACAAAAGAAGAGCTGTTAAAGATTAATAAGCAACTTAATCGTATTAAAAAGCCTAAGGCTTCTAAATAAAAATTTAGAAAAGTTCTGTTGAACGGAGGTTCCTATATGCTTAGTTATAAAATTGAAGGAGCTAATTTACCTGTTGTTATTTGTTATCCCGAAGCAGGGCAAACAATTTGCACACAAAGTGGTGCTATGAGTTGGATGAGCCCTAATATGGTTATGTCAACAAATAGCGGAGGTGGAATTAAAAAGGTGCTTGGCAGAATCTTTTCGGGGGATTCAATCTTTATGAATGAATATACCCCGTCAGGTGGTAGCGGTATGATAGCTTTTGCTTCATCCTTCCCAGGTTCTATAATTCCTTTTGAGGTTACCGAGGGCAATGGAATAGTCGTTCAGAAATCAGGTTTTTTAGCTATGGAAAAGGGGCTTGATTTATCTATCTTTTTCCAAAAATCTTTTGGCTCAGGTCTATTTGGCGGCGAAGGTTTTATAATGCAGAAAATCAGCGGTAACGGCATGGTTTTTATTGAGATTGACGGCTACTGCAAAGAGTATACCTTGGGTGTAGGAGAAAGCATTATTGTTGATACCGGTTATCTCGCTGCAATGAGTGAAAGTTGCCATATGGAAATTGAGACCGTAAAAGGCATTAAAAACGCTCTATTCGGTGGAGAAGGTATATTTAACACCAAAATTACAGGTCCCGGTAAGGTATATATTCAGTCGATGCCAATAAATAAAATGGCAGAACGATTAACACCTTATTTACCCAAACCATCATCAAATAATGATAACGGCTTTAGCATTAATTTTGGTGGTAATAATTAAAATAAAAAAAGGTATCGAGTTTTTATACTCGATACCTTTTAATTTTTTTAAATCTTAAAATGTTTCCCAACCAGAAGAAATTTTCTTCTTTAATTCATCCAAGGGCTTAAGTCCACTTAAAGCATCATAGGAGGTAACTGCGCAAGCACCTTCTGCAGCGGCTAAAGCTAAACAGTCATAAGGCTCTTCGCCGTTTAATACTGCAGCTAAGAATGCGGCAATACTTGTATCTCCTGCACCTGTTGCGGAAACAACTTTTTCTGCTCTAAAGCAGTGTTGAAGTTTACCCTTATTTGCCCAAAGAGAGGCGTCTAAACCAAGATTTGCTCCAACGCCTAATAAAGCGTCCTTATCGGCGGTTGCTAAATACATACCCTTAGTGCCACATTTAATAAGAACTACCTTACAACCTAATGAAATAAGTTTCTCTGCCATAGGAACAATATCTTTTTCAATATCCATATTAGCAGCCATATCGCCATCCATCTGGCAAAGCTCATCATATCTTTTGCGGTTAAGCATAAAGCAAAGCTCTTCTGCGCTTGGTAAGAAGAAATCGGTGTAGGGAAGTACGTCGGTTAAAATCTTTTCCCAATTTGCTTTACCTGCAGGAGAATTAGGCTCAATAGCCGACATATCCATACTGGTAGCAATGCTGTGTTCTTTCATTCTCTTAAAAAGTTTAACTAGCTCCGCGCCGTCGTTCTCATACATGCATTTCATTAAGGTGGGATAACCAAAATGCATCATAGCGGCATCTTTTAAAGCTTCGTCAGAAATATCCGAATTAACAAAAGTATCATTAGCACCGGGGCAATGTAAAAACATACGGTCAAGACCGGGAATAGCAATAACAACAGAATAGGAAGTAGCACTGTTTTTATCAACTATTACTCCGTGAGCATCATATTCATCCATAATGTTCATAACAAGCTTGCCGAAAGCATCGTCGCCAACCTTACAAAGCAAGGAAACGTCAGCGCCTAAAATTTTAAGAGCAAGGCCAGTGTTTGCAACGCTTCCGCCTGTATGAATATCCGCAGCACCAATACTATTTATAAGTTTACCGGGAGCTAGAATATCGCCTAGCTTATTAAAGGTGCGCTCATCGGTAAAAGTAGGTGTAATATCAAGACAAATATGTCCTGCAGAAAGAATCTTTTTACTCATAAGAAACCTCCAATTTAGAATCACTATTGAGGTTATTTTAGTTTAAATATTTAAAAATGTCAACTATTTTGATTAATCTTATGTATATATTTAATTATTTTTACATATTGCATTGACAAATCACAATTTATAGAATAAAATACTATTATAAATATTATATCTTGTGTTATTTACATACGGGAGATGTGGTTATGAAAAGAACAGAATACGATAATCAAGTAAAAAAAGCATTAGAATATTTTGAAAAAGCAAGTATCGTGCTTACCGATGATGAAAAGGCAAACGTTGAGGTTGCTGATTTTGGGAAGGGAATAGTAAACGAAGTTGGTCTTCAGCTTGTAGTTTACATCAATACCGACCGCGTTTGCGCTAAGGAAATGGTTTTACTTCCCGGACAAACCTGTCCTGAACATATGCACGTTACAACTAATGGAAACGAAGGCAAGGAAGAGACCTTCCGTTGCAGATACGGTGAGGTTTACCTTTATGTTAGCGGTGAAAAGAATACCGACAATATTAAGGCAATTACTCCTCCTACCGACATTACAGTTTTCCACGAGGTTGTATTAAAGCCCGGCGAACAATATACAATTATGCCTGAGACTCTACACTGGTTCCAGGCTGGTCCTAACGGCGCAGTAATTTCTGAGTTTTCAACCAGAAGCACCGATGAAACCGATGTTTTCACCGATAAAACTATCGTACGCGCTACAGTTATTGAAGATTAATTTAAAGGAGAATAAAAGATGCTTGTAACTATGAAAGAAGTTCTGCGTCAGGCTCGTAAGGGCAAATACGCAGTTGGTTTGTTTAACGCTGTAACCTTAGAGATGGCACAGTCTATTATCGCTGCTGCAGAGGAGATGGATTCTCCTGTTATCTTCGGTACTGCAGAGGTTTTATTACCTTATAACTCGCTTGAAAACCTTGCAATGTTCTTAATTCCTATGGCTAAAAAGGCTAAGGTTCCGGTTGTTCTTCACTTAGACCATGGTCTTCAGAAGAAAACCTGCTTAAAAGCTTTAGATTTAGGCTTTACATCAATCATGTATGACTGCTCAACCGATTCTTATGAAGATAACTGCCGCAAGGTTAGAGAAATGGCGTTAATTGCTCACTCATACGGTGCTTCTATCGAGGGCGAAATTGGTCACGTTGGTGGTGCTGAAGGCGCAGCAACAGCTGAAGATATGGCAGATGCAGCTAAATTCTACACAAAGCCAGAGGAAGCTAAGGATTTCGTTGACCGTACTGGCGTAGATGCTTTAGCTATCGCTGTTGGTACAGCTCACGGCGCTTACAAGCTTCCACCTAAGCTTGATTTCGACCGCATTCGTGAAATTGCATCAATTATTCCTACACCCCTTGTTTTACACGGTGGCTCAGGTCTTACAGACGATGATTTCCGCAAGGCTATCGACGCCGGTATTTCAAAGATTAACATATTTACCGACATCAACCTTGCAGGTGTTGATGCTATTGAAAAAAATCTCGGCGGACCTAACGTTGGTATTACCGATTTACTTTCTCCAATTCGTGAAGAAATTCAGCAGTCGGTAATGGAGAAGATGAAGCTCTTCGGTTCTAACAACAGATTTAATAACAGATTTTAATTAAAAAAGCAGACCAAACGGTCTGCTTTTTTATATATTTTCAAATAGAGTAAGATTTTTCTCATCATCACATATCCCCAGAAAAATATCCCTTTCGGATTTATAACCTTGACAGTTTAGTTCTTTATTTAACCACTCAACATCTAATCCCATTCTATTAAGATTATTTTGAAGGATTCTGCCATCCATTATAACCTCGGTGCTAATTGTATCTGGCGTTGGTATTATATTTAAATCCAATGGATTTACAGGCCTTTTTGTCGATTTAGGTAGGACCGTTAATCTTCCGTTATATTCAAAAACAGCTAAATGAATATCGTTTAAATTAAAATAACCTTCCTGTCTGCACATGACCATAAACTCAGATAGGTCAAGCTTTGCTTTTTTAAGATTTTTTCTGTATATTTTATTATCCTTCATAATAATAGTAGGACTGCCGTTTACAAACTTTCTAATTTTGGGTAGTTTGCTTGTAAGAAAGGCTAAGAAAAAGGTAATAAAACCATAAACAATCATAGCTATAAGCGGTTTTAAAGGTTCATCAAGTTCGGTTGCAAGTTCTGCTGCTATGGAGCCTATTGTAATTCCTGTAATATAATCAAAAAAATCAAGCTGTGACATCTGTTTATGCCCAATAATTTTAGCAATAACAAATAATGACACAGCCGATAAAACACTAGTTAAAATTACCTTTACAATCTCCATAATATCCCTCCAATAAGGATATTATAGCCGTAAACCTTAATTATATTTCTATATTTGCAGTTCTGACGTAATGGAAGATATATTGTTGTGCAATTCCTTCGTACCCCTTTGTACAAGAGGGTAGTTCTCCGTCAAAAAGGCTCGACATTGCTTTTTTAATCCAAACGTCCTTTGGAAAAGCAGTTAT
This sequence comes from Acutalibacteraceae bacterium, assembly GCA_045636705.1. Lineage (GTDB taxonomy): Bacteria > Bacillota > Clostridia > Oscillospirales > Acutalibacteraceae > SFWF01. Next base: position 57,457 of record JAZTYA010000037.1, on the reverse strand, counting down.
ATGACCAAGACCAAAAAGCAACGTGCAGTCTGCAACCTTTGCGCCAACGCCGTAAATCTTCATAAGTTCAGCGCGAGCAGAGTCAGTATCAATCGTTTTAAGCTTATTTAGGTCAATTTCGCCCTCTGAGACCTTTTTAGCAGCATCAAGTATGTATTTAGCTCTAAAACCACTACGAAGCACCTGTAAACTTTCAAGGGTTTCCGATGCGATTCTTTTTGGGGTAGGGAACGAGTAAAATCCGTTTTCATTCTTTTCTCCAAAGTTTTCACAAAGTCTTTCGATTATACCCTTAATTCTCGGAATATTGTTGTTTTGCGAAATAATAAAAGAGCAGAGCGCTTCCCAAGGTTCTTGATTTAAAATTCTAATACCATCAGTAAAATTACAAGCATCATTAATAATAGAATTTTCGGTTATTGTATCAATAATTTTTGAGTAATCGCGTTCAAAATCAAAATAGCTTTTCCAAATGTTTTCAAAATCTTCTAATTTTGTATTGTGTAAGATTATATGGTCGTCCTTACCTTCAATTTTCAAGTACTTATTAAAAGCAACGCCTTCAAAGGTGTTTTCGTTAATTTCGCGCCAACGAAAAGCCTGACCACAGTCAAGCGTGTCTTTTAAAATGAAATTATTCAATTCAAATATCAGAATATTGCCGTTTTCATGAAGTATTTTCATATTTGCACCTAAATTTTAAAATTTATATTTAAATTATATCATCATTCTGCTATAATAACAAGGAAATAGATATAAAAATATCGAAAGGAAAATAAAGGTATGAGAAATGACATTTGCACCATTCCTGTAAGTGATGCCTTTGAAATTAATGACGGTTGTCCTATTTGCAGAATGAGAAAGACTGTCGAAGAACGTATAATTGAATATATTATGGGCGCCGCAATGATGGAACCCGACGTTAGAATCGAAACTAACAAGTTGGGTTTTTGCGGAAGGCATCTTGAAAAAATGTCAAGCAGAAGAGGAAAACTTCAGCTAGCTCTTATACTTGAAAGTCACCTTAAAGAACTACATAACGATATATTTAAAGCGCCTCTTCTTTCAGGTCCTAAAAGGGTTTCTCTTACTGAAAAGAAGCTTTCTTCTTGCTTTGTTTGTGAAAAGATTGAATGGGGCTTTGTTCGTATGATAGATACAATATATCGCACCTACGAGCACGACCGTGACTTTAGAGAAATGTTTGATAATCAGTCTGTATTTTGCCTTGAGCATTACAAGCTTTTAGGTAGTGGTTGTTCTAAAAAGAATATGAAACGTTACCATGAAGAGTTTTTAGACTCAATAAAAGAGAAGGCGGGCAATTATCTTTTATCATTAAATGCAGATTTAAACAAATTCTGCTCAATGTACGACTACAGAAACAACGGAGAAAAGGATTGGGGAACCTCTATTGATTCTGTTGAAAGAACCATCGCCTATCTAACAGGAGAACTTACCGAATAAATTTATTTTGTTTTGTATAAAAATCTTTAAAAAAGGAAAAATTATTATTAAAGTAATTTTTCGAGGTTATTTGATGGTTAAAGGTGTAAACAAAACAATAATTGAAATCAATGAAACAGGGAACAAGGTTTTTGACAGGGTTTTGCTCTTTGTGAATCCTGATAAAGCGTATTCTGATTCGGTTGCGTTAAAAAAAGAAGCTTTAGATTATATTAAGGGATTATCTCCTGATTTTAATACAGGTTTTTTAAGGCAAAGAATAAAGAAAAGAAAGCAAAAACGACTCTTAATAGGACTTTTAGCCGCTTTTGTTTTAATATCAGGTACCGCCTTGATTTTTATTTTTAATATTTTGTAAAATTTTAAGCAAGTAGGATATATCTACTTGCTTTTTTATTTTTCTGTTGGTATAATTATATCAATTAAAAAGGAGTAATATTATGCTTAATTCTTACATAAAACCGGGGCTTAAAATTTTCTTTAAACTAATTATTTGCATATTCTTATCTGTCATTACTTTCTTTTCGTTTATATTTATCTTTTCTCAGACAGCAACCGAAAAAATAGGCTATAAGGTCTTTATTTACGACGAAAAAGAAGAAAGTTATAAATATAGCTATGAACACCTTTTTGAAGATGGCGTAGACGTTCGTTTAGATGCTTTAAACGATAAAAAAATAGACTATCAAAAGGTAGATGTTCGCAGTGACTTTGTTGGATTTGAATATTATTTTACAATGACAATATCTCAGTTGTTTGTTCTTGCGGCGTTTGTTGCAACCCTTTCAGGCCAGATGTATCGACAAGGGGATAGCGATAGAAACAAGGTTTCCTTTAACCGTATGAAACCAAATATTTGGTACGGGTTTAAGGTTGGAATGCTAACCGGTGGTATCCTTATGGTCGTATATATATTACTACTTTTAAGCAGATTTGGTATTATAGCCGACGAGTTCTTAGGCGCCTTCGTATTTGCAAACTATCACTTGTTCTTTATTATCAAATTAATTATTGGTTCGGCTACACTTACTTCAGAACTTAGTGTCTTAAGTTTGATATTATGCGGTTTAACGGTATTTGTCGTTCCTTTAAGCTGTGAGCTGTTTTATTATCTCGGATACAAGCAGATTAATCTTATTGAAAAGATTGTATATAAAAAGAAATAGAGGTTATTTAAAGTGGGTTTATTTGGAGGATTTTTTAATTACAGCAAGCCTGGTCCCGGCATAGAAAAGGACGCACCTAAAAAGGCAACCTTTTTCTTGTTTTTTGAAACTTGGTTTCGAAACATTTGGAAGCTTGTAGTACCGAGCCTTGTTTATTGTCTTATGTCGGTCTTTTTATTACCATTTGGTCTTGCGAGCGTAGGTATTACTAACATTACAAGAAACTTATCTCGCGATAAGCATTCTTTTGGCATTTCCGACTTTTTCTCAACAATTAAAAAGAACTGGAAACAAGCCTTACCCATCGGTATTATCAATATTATAGCAACCGCTTTATTAGTCTTTGCTATTTGGTTTTACTACAAGGTTGGCGGCACGCTTTATACTCTTTTTGCGGCTTGTTCTTTATCCATGTTTGTATTATTCTCAATGATGAAGTATTACATTTGGATAATTACAATTACCTTTGACCTTAAAATAGGCACAATTTATAAAAATAGCTTTTTAATGGCGTTTTTAAACTTTAAGAACAACCTTTTAATAGGATTTGTGTCCATTCTTTACTTTGTTGTTATGTATGGCATTTTCTATATGGTTCCAAGTGATTTCACGCTAACTTTACTTCTTATTTTCACAGTTTGTTTTTATCCCGGATTTAAGAATTTGCTAATACAATACTGCGTATTTGGTGCTGTTAAAAAGTATATGATTGACCCTTATTATAAGGCTAACCCCGGCGCTGATATTGCCGTTAGAAGAAGCTTAGGCCTTGAAATTTTCGAAGAAGAGAACATTGAAGAAGATTCTGAAGGAGTATTCTCTGATTCTACAAACGACAAAAATGAATAATATATAAAGCAGGATTTTATATTTTAAAATTCCTGCTTTTTCTTCTATTAAAAGGATATTACTCATACTCTTTTTTAGAGGTGGGTTTATTGGAAATTTTTAAAATATTCTTTATAATTTTTATAATAGTTTATCTTCTTTTGTTACTTATTTTTTCTGTTCGAACAAAAAGATTCTTCCTTAGTATTTTTATTAACGCTCTTTTTGGAATTGTTTTAATGGCAATTTTTAGTATTCTAAAGAATTATTTAGGGTTTTCAATTCCTATAAACGAGTTTTCTCTTAGCGTGTCTTCCTTATTCGGAATACCGGGCGTTACGGCGCTGCTTTTAATTAATATAATTTTTTTGTAAATGTACTTTATTTTGGACAGCAAATATAGTATAATTAATTTAAATTAAAATTCGCGATTTGGAGGTTTTTATGTTAAGCTTTACATACGGTCGCGCATGTAGTGGAAAAACACAGAAAATGATTTCAAATGCCGCTTGTCTTTCAAGAGAAGGACAGGTTATTATTCTTGTGCCCGAACAGTTTACCTTCGAATGCGAACGTTACGTTATTAAACAAAAAGAAGCAAATATTCAAAACGTCAAAGTTTTAAGTTTTACAAGACTTTATAACGAGATTACCGCAATTATAGGTAGTGGACAAACTCCGCCTATTAGTGACTTTGAAAACATTATCTTTATAAATAAAGCCATTGCTTTAAGTGAAAACAATTTAAAGGTCTTTAAACGATTCTCTAAGAATAATGATTTTGCAAAGGAAATTGCAAAAACAATTAGAGATTTTAAATTTTCAAGCGTTGCCGCGGAAGAGATTTTAGAAGCAGGGAAGCAGATTGGTGGCGTTTGCGGCGGAAAACTTCACGATATTGCCTTGATTTATTCCTCCTACGAAGCTTTAATTTCAAACAAGTATATTGACCCCGCAGATTATCTAACACGTCTTAACGACCTTTTAAAGAAGCATCCTTACTTTGAAAATAAAACCGTTTTGTTTGATTCCTTTACCGGATTTACAGGCCAACAGTATAAAATTATTAAAACAATTTTAGGACAAGCTAAAGACGTTTCTTTTAGTTTTTGTACTGCTAATCCCAATTCTTTGGATTTAGGTCTCTTTTATAATATCAATTCTGCAATAAACCGAATTAAAAGCTTTGCCGCTGATTTAAAAATTGAAGTAAAAGAAGAAACCTTAGATAATCAGTTTTATAACAGTCCCGCTCTTAGAAGACTTGAACTTTGCCTATCTGATTTAGCTAAAAAGGACCAAAAGAACGAATCTTATTTAGGAATTAATTTAATTAACTGCAAAACTCCAAGGGAAGAGGCGGTTGCCGCTGCAAATATCGTTCGTTCTCTCGTTCAAGATAAAAATTACAGATACAGAGATTTTATAATTGTTTCAAGAAATAGCGACGACTATCAAAAACAAATCGAATCACAATGCATCAAAAATAATATCTCTTGTTTTTTTGATAAGAGTGTACCTATAAGCTCTACACCGCTTTATATTCTCATTCAAATTCTTTTTGACCTGGCTCAGTCGTTTACAACCGATAATATATTAAATTTCCTAAAAAGTGGCTTTAATTCCTATTCAAAAGAGGATGTTTTGGCCTTGGAAGAGTATGTCTATATTTGGGATATAAAAGGTTTAGCTTGGAAAGACGAGTGGGTTATGCCTGTTACGGGATTTGAAGAAAGACCTATGGACGATGAACAGATAGCTCTTTTAAAAACAATTAATACTCTTAGAAACAACGTCGTCTGCGAACTTAATTCATTCCTAAGAAGCTTTAAAGGTTCTGCTTTAGAGCGTTCAAAGGCCATTTTCAATTATATTGAGAAATCGGGCGCAAAGCTTAAATTACCAAAACTTTGTGAAGCCCTTGAAAAAGAAGGAGACTGCTATTCTGCCTCGGTAATCAGACAGTCTTGGGATGCTATAAACGATATTTTAAGCTCAATTGTCAGAGTAAGCGATAGTAACGAAATGTCTGACAACGAATATATCGAGACCTTCTCCTTGGCATCAGATTCGGTAAATTTATCTAATACTCCACAGACTCTTGATGAAATTACCTTTGGAAGTGCCGACCGCATTAGGCCTTCAAAGCCTAAGGTTGCTATTATTTTAGGTTGCAACCAAAACGTTTTCCCGAAACCGTTTACAAGCGGAGGAATTTTAGGACAAGCAGACAAACAAAAGCTTGAGGGCCTTGGAATCAGCCTTAACGATGATATTATTAAAAGCACTGTTGAAGAAAATTACCTTGTTTATTCTATTCTTTGTTGCGCTACGGATGAGGTATATATCCTTCGTTCCTCTTACGATATGGCAGGGGCAAGTCTCGAACCTTCAACCTTTATTTCAAAAATTAAGGACAGTTTTAACGAGATAGAAGAAAAGACGTTCAACTTAACGGCAAACGGTGAATTTTATCCGAGAACAAGAATGTCTGCTTTTAGCGAAATCGGCTCATTAAATGAAACTGATTTCGATACTGTTTCATCCTCTTTAATTGATAACGAAATATATTCAACAAGAATAAAGCATCTTAAAAAGCCGGATTCTTTTGACGATTTTTCTATTTCAGAAAAGAACGCTAAAGCCCTCTTTACAGATAGGCTTTATTTAAGCGCATCAAAATTTGATACCTATCATTCATGTAGATTTATGTACCTTTTAAGATATGGCTTAAAGGTAGGAAAATTAAAGAAAGCAGACCTTAATGCTCTACAGAGAGGTACTGTTGCTCACTATGTGTTTGAAAAGATGATTGAGCATTTCGGTAAGGGTTTAGCAGAACTTGATGAAGCCGAAATTTCAAAGCAAACCGACCTTCTTATTGAAGAATATTTTAAGGGCATAACCGAAGCAAATATTGTCTTCACTCCTAAATTCCTTTTCATGCTTTCAAATATTTCAACCTCAATTAAGCGAGTTTTACTTCATATATCAAACGAGTTTAAACAGTCCGACTTTGAACCAAATTTCTGTGAGTTCGAAATATCAAGTGAAGGACAAATACCTGAACTTGTTCTTACTTCAAACCAAGGAAAAGTAATTTTAACAGGAAAAATCGACCGTGTTGACTCTTATAAAAACGCGATAAGAATCGTTGACTATAAAACCGGTAAAAAGTCATTTGAACTCTCTGATATACTTTACGGCTTAAATATGCAAATGTTAATCTATCTTTACGCGCTAATAAAGAACGGAAAAGACGTTTTCCCAGATGCTGAGCCCGCAGGCATTTTATATATGCCAGCAAAGAGTCGTACAGACGAAGATAAACTCGCTATGAACGGTCTCATTTGTGATGACCCTGATATTTATACCGCTATGGAAAAAGAGAATAACGGCAAATTTATACCGAAATTTAAGAAGGGGACAAGCTCTTATATTGATAAGTCTGCTTTCCCGTTGATTTTTAATCACATAGAAAATCTCATGTGCAAGATGCAAGAAGACCTTTTAAAAGGCGACTTCTTACCAAACCCTACCGACACGGTTAAAAAAGGTGCTTGTGATTATTGCGATTTTGCCTCTATTTGCCGAATGAGTGATAAGGAGCATACTAAACCTACGTTACGCACCTCAGAAGAGGTTTTAGAAATCTTAAAAGGAGGTAGTGATAATGGCATTTAATCCAACAAAAGAACAAAGTTTTGCTATTAATGCTAACGGTAGTGTTCTGGTTTCTGCAGCAGCAGGTTCAGGAAAAACTGCCGTGCTTGTTGAACGAGTAATCAGACTTTTAACCGACGAAAGTTCTCCTGTTATGGCAAACCGCCTATTAATCGTTACCTTCACAAATCTTGCGGCCGCAGAGCTACGTGTCAGGATTGAAAAACGATTAGATAAAGAAATTGGAGAAAATCCAAACAGTGCGCTTCTTCAAAAGCAGAAAATCTTACTTTCAGCAGCGCATATTTGTACCATCGACTCTTTCTGCATTGATTTTATTAAGGAAAACTTTGAGCTTTCAGGGATTAATCCTTCCTTTAAAATCGCAGATAACGCCTCTATAAATTATTTAAAAGGTTCCGTTTTAGAAAAAATCTTTTCTGAATACTTTGATAACAAAGATAAGGATTTTATGGATTTAATATACCTTGTCGGTGCAGATTTTGATGATAAAACCCTTATGGATTTTGTTTTAGAAATCTTTAATTTTAGTCGACAAATGCCTTATCCTGCACTTTGGATTAAAAGCATTTTAGAAAAATACCGTTCACACGCTAATTCACTAAGTGATGATTGGTTCTCTAAAACGCTTGAAAATGCCGAAGAACTTATTAGTTCTTCTTCATTACTTATATCTAGAGCAATCAAATATCTTGAAGATAGCAATGCGGTTGCGGCAGCATACGGGCCTGCTTATAACTATTTATCTGACTTTTTAGACCAACTCTCCAAAGAGATAAAAAATCAAGAATGGGACAATATTTTCAATTTACTTGATTCCTCGTTTAATCCGCCGGCTCTTGGCCGTGTTAAAACCTCAGACAAAACAGAACAAACCGAGCTTGCGGCAAGTCTTAGAAAAACCGTCCTTGACAATATAAAATCCTTAAAGAGTGTTTTCTACGCAAAAAGGGAAGAGATTATTAATCAGACTCTTCAAGTTTATCCTTTGATTGCAAAGCTTGTTGAAATCCTTTCTAAGTTCGAAAAACAGTTTTATGACGAACTTTATAAAAGGGATATGATGACCTTTTATATGTGCGAGCAAGAAGCTCTTTCGATGCTTACCGAAATTAAGGATGATAAAATTGTAATTAGAGAAAATGCATCGGATTACATTTCTGCTTACGATGCTGTTTTGGTCGATGAATATCAGGATACTAACGACCTTCAGGATATGCTCTTTAACATTTTATCAGACAATTCAAGTAAGCTTTTTTGTGTTGGCGACGTTAAGCAGTCTATCTATAGATTCAGAGGTGCAAACCCTTATAATTTCCTTAAAAAGAAAGAGAATTTAAACCAAACAAAAATTGATTTGGGCTCTAACTTTAGAAGCCGAAAAGAGATTTGCTTATTTATTAACTCTTTCTTTAAAAACCTGATGTATAAGGAGAATTCGGGATTTGATTACGACCAAAAGGAAATGTTGGTTCCAAATGCCACTTTCCCTGAAAATAACGAGCTAAAATCCGAAATACACGTTGCTAACCTTAAAAATCTTCAAAGCACCTTTTCAGAAAGTCTTTCGAAATCCGAAAACGCTGCTGTTGTCGAGGCTAATATAATAGCAGATATAATTATCGAAAAGATGAATGCAGAACCATTCATCAAGCAAGACGAAACTACAAACAGAGCCGCAAGGTATGAAGATTTTGCAATCCTTTGCCGTTCAACGTCTACAAAAGGCGCTATTTTTGCTAAAACTTTAAAAGAACGTGGGATACCTGTTAGTGTTGACTTTGGTTCATTGCTTGAATCTGATGAGGTAATGACCTTAATTGCTTTTTTAAAGGTAATTAACAACCCTTATGATGATATTTCGTTATTAACACTATTAACTTCACCGATTTTCTCGTTTAGAATTGAAGAGCTAACAGAAATCAGGCTCCTTGCAAAAAAGGATAGACTTATTCGTGCTCTTTATATCTATGCTAAAACAAGCGAGAAGGCAAAGCACTTTTGCGATACCTTGTCTTATTTTACCGAAAGAAGAATTCTCTTCAACGTTTCTTCGCTAATCGAAGAGATTTTTGAAAGAACGAACTATCTAAATATCGTTTCAAGGTATGAGCTTGGGGAAGAAAAACGAAGCAATTTATTATCCTTCCAAAGTTTTGCTGCGGAATCAGATACTAAAAACATTTCTCTCCGCTCATTTCTCCAACTAGTTGACAATATGTCTTCTTCGGATTTTAAAAAGCCACCTGTGTTTTTACCGGGCTCGGTCAAATTAATGACCGTTCATGCCTCTAAAGGCTTGCAGTTTCCTGTATGCATTATTGCAGATGCTTCTCATCAATTTAATACGCAGGATATCAGTTCGTCTTTGCTTATTGATGAAACGAATGGATTTGCATTTAAATACAAGGAAACCTCCTTTAATCCTGAAGATAATATTTTCAGAAATATACTAAAAGATAGAGCAAAGAGCGAATTGCTTGCCGAAGAACTAAGACTTTTATACGTTGCTATGACACGCGCTGAGGATAGTCTTATTATTTCCGCAACAACAGATGATGCAACTAAAGCTTTTGAAGGTGCAAACGCAAAATATCTTCATTACCCAAATAAGGATAGGGTAGATATTTCGGTATTTAATTCACTAAAATCTTACTTTGATTTTCTTTTAGCTTATTTAGTACAAGAATACGATATACCTGCTATTACCTTTGATTCAAGTGATGATATTTTCTTTAAAGATGCTAATCTTTTTATTCATAACTTGCCATCAGAATTTTCTGATGCATTGAATGACGTGGCAGAAGAAATAGAAGAGACCGATACTCAAAAACTAAAGAATAGTTATGAGTTTGTTTATCCCTTTGAAGAACTGAAAGAACTTGAATCCAAAGCGTCGGTAACCGAGATTGTTCACAAAGCAGACGTTAAGTCTTATCAGTTTTCTTCTCGTCCTGATTTTATGTTGCCTGATGGACTAAAAGGTACAGAAAGAGGTACTGCAGTTCACAAGTTCATGCAGTTCTGCGACCTTGATAACGCTAAATTAGATTTAGAGGCTGAAATTTTCCGTCTATACGACTTTGGATTCATAACCGATGCAGAATCCGAGTCTATTGATAAAAACCTTTTGAATAAATTTTTCGAGTCAGATTTGTATACTCGAATCAGTTTGGCAGATAAAGTTTTACGCGAAGAAAAATTCTTAACAGAATTTTCAGCAACCATTTTAAAGCCTGACTTAGACCAACGTTTTTCTGACGAAATGATAGTTGTTCAGGGTGCTGTTGACCTTTTGTTTTTCGAAGAGAACGAAATCGTTATCGTAGACTTTAAGACCGACCGAAATCTTTCAGAATCTGAGTTAAAAGAGGCCTACTCAATGCAACTTGCCATTTATGCTAAAGCTATAGAAAAGCTTTATAATAAAAAGGTGAAAGAACTATTAATTTATTCATTTGCGTTAGGCAAGGATATAAAAATAGAGCGCTAAAATTAGCGCTCTATTTTATTTTATAACGGGTCTTATTTGTTTTCCATCTAAAGCCGTTAAAACCGTTTCTTCAAGTAATGAAAAATCTGAAATTAATGACTTTTCTTTATTTACAGGGTCATCCTGAGCAAAGGGAACAAAATAGATATCGCGATAGTTTAAAAGAGCGCCTATATTTTTTGCAGAAGCGCCTAAAGCATCATTTGTCGCTATTGCTAAAACGACAGGCCGCATATTTCTTAGATGCGCCTTTACCGCCATTGTAACGCTTGAATCGGTGATTCCGTTTGCAAGCTTTGCTAGAGTGTTTCCGGTACAAGGACAAACTATTAAAACGTCGAAAAGCTTTCTTGGACCTATCGGCTCGGCATCCTTAATATTTACTATGATTTCGTGACCTGTAATCTCTCTAATTTGATTTTTTATATCTTCAGCTTTACCAAATCTAGTGTCGGTAAATGCAGTAATTTCTGAACAAATAGGGAAGAGCTCAAAGCCTTTTTCGGTTAAGTTTTTCATTTGCTTAATTGAATCTGCAATTGTGCAAAAGGAGCCACAAAGAGCATATCCCGCTTTAATTTTGCTCATTTATAAATTCTCCTTTCATCTTAAGTGTTTTCTTCCATAATTCGATTAATAATTTCATAAAGAATTTCACCCGCAGTATAGGGCATAAATTTTTCAGGCAGATTTGTTCCGTCTACCGCCTTGTAGCCGAGTCTTTCCGCTGCCAACATATCGGTGCCGTTACACGCTGATGAAAGTTCGACTATAAGCGGCCTTTTTGCTTGTTTTGTCAGAATTTCTTCGGTTAATATTCTGTTTGGCACAGTTTGAAAAACCATATCAAAATCGGATAGGTTGTCTATTATCTCACTTGATTTAATCGAATTTAAACCTAAAGCATTAATATATGCTATATCCTTTTCATTTCTAGCCGAAACGGTTACAAAGGCATTCAGCGACTTTAACTTTGAAGCTAAAATTTTTCCTATTCTGCCAAAACCGCAAATCAAACATTTTGAATTGTAAATAGTCGTTCCTTTATTTTGTATGCTTAAAACTATTGCAGCCTCTGCTGTAGGTATCGCGTTTAGGTAAGCAAAATCTTCGCGTTTGTTTATATCTACGATATTATATTCGTCGCAATAAAAATTGCAGGATACAATTTTGCACCTTTTATCTATTATATTTAGCAACTCTCGATAGGTTACTTCTGAACCGTCTTTAAAGTTTATAAAACCATCTTTATTCAATGTAGGAATCGGTAATACACAAAGGTCTGAATCTATATAGTCCGGCAGGGTAGAAGCGCTTTTAAAAACCGAAACTTCGCTTCCATCTTCTAAAAATCTATTTGCCAAAACTTCCATTCTTTTTGAGTTTCCAAAGATTGCTATTTTCATAAAATCACCTAAAAAAGCGTCATAAGATGTATTACAATACATTCTATGACGCTCATTGGTTTAGTGCTTTAATTTTTTATCAGTGAGATTAATATTTCTTTTTTATTGAGTTCCGGACTTATTATAACTTTATCTAAAAGCTCGTTCATTTTTATCCCAACCTTTGTTCCACTTATTCCCAATAACAAAAGGTCGTTTCCGTTTAGGTCCAAATGGGAAATTTTATAGGGTTCATTATTATCTAAAACCGCTAAATAGAATTCTTTCACTCTATCAATTTTCGAGTTTTGAGCCATTAAATATTCAAGGTAGAGCTCAAAAATCTCTTTGTCAAACTTCGAAAGTAAAAGCTTAACCTCTGTTTTCGTTTTTGGAATCTCTTCTTTTAGAAGTGATGATAACATAACCGTATTTTTTAGGGTCAAATTATCGATTTTTAAAGTTTTCTTTAAAAGGTCAGGGTCAAATCCGCATAAATTTAAAAAGGCGGGCAAGCGAAATTCAGGAGTATTTTTAACCTTTAATACCAGATTTAAATCGGACAAAGATTTACTTATTCCGCAAAACTCGAGACCACCGACAGAAACAACCTTTTTAAAAGGACCAAGATTTTCTCCGCAAACTAATTTTCTAAGCTCCTTTAATATTCTTTCTCCGCTTAAAACCTTTAGGCTATCCAATAAGGAAATAGCTGCTTTTTCTGTGTTTTCTTCAATTTTAAAATTAAGTTTACTAGCAAACCTAAAGGCACGTAAAATCCTTAAAGCATCCTCCTTAAATCGAGCGCTAGGGTCGTTAACTGATTTAATAACGCCTTTTTTCAAATCATTTAGACCGCCAAATAAATCAACTGTTTCTCCGCTTGGATGGTAGGCGATAGCGTTAATAGTAAAATCTCTTCGGGATAGGTCTTCGTTAATATCACTTTTAAAGTGAACGGCATCAGGGTGCCTGGAATCATTATAACTCTCTTCGCTACGAAAAGTTGTTACCTCTATAGGTTGATTATCAATTAAAACCGTAACTGTTCCGTGCTTTATTCCTGTAGGTACCGTTTTATCAAAAATACTTATTATTTCGTCGGGAGTCGCGTTTGTTGCGATATCAATATCATAAAAGGGCCTGCCAAGAATTGCGTCTCTTACGCATCCTCCGACAAACCAAGCCTTGAATCCGTTATCTTCAATTTTCTTGTGACAAATTAGCGAAAATTCAGGAAAACTTAAATTCATTTACTTCTCCTTTAAAAAATAGGTTTCTTTTTTTCAAAAAAGTGGTATAATAGTTTATAAAGAATTTTTTACACTTGAAAGGTAAACATTAGCATGAAAGAAATGCGCGCTACCGATAAGCTTTTAAAAGAGGCTAAAAAAATCCATATGATTGGCATTGGTGGTTCAGGAATGTGTCCGCTTGCCGAGATTTTGCATACAAAAGGTTATATTTTAACCGGTTCTGATAATAACGAAGGGGACACCTTAAACAGAATTAAGAACCTTGGTATTAAGGTTTTTATGGGACATAATGCTGAAAATGTCAACGGAGCAGAACTTGTTGTTTATTCAGCTGCAATCAGTGAAGACAACCCTGAAAGAATTGCAGCTAAAGAACAAGGTATTCCTACAATGGAGCGTTCTATTCTTTTAGGTGCCCTAACAAGATGCTACGACAATGTTATCGGTGTTGCAGGCACTCACGGAAAAACAACCACTTCTTCTATGATTACACAAATTCTTTATTTAAGCGGTAAAGACCCGTCTGCAGTTATCGGTGGAAGACTTCCTGTAATAAATTCCAACGGTATATGCGGTAAAAGCGATATTCTCGTTTGTGAATCTTGTGAGTTTGTAGATACCTTCTTACAAATGTCGCCGGATATCAGTGTTCTTCTTAATATTGACAACGACCATCTTGATTACTTTGGTAGTATGGAAAGGTTGACCGAGTCGTTTACAAATTTTGTAAATATGTCTTCACTAAGCTTTTTAAACTACGATGACCCACTTGTTTTAGAGGCATCAAAAAGCATAAAAGCCGAAAAAATCGGTTTTGGATTTAATGAAAACTGCGAATACAGAGCGATAAATGAGGCTCCTTCGAAATTTGGATATAAATTCACAGTTTTAGCACATGGAGAACCTATTGTTGAGCTTGACCTTCACGTTCCAGGTAAGCACAACATCTATAACGCCTTAGCCGCTGTTGCCGTTTGTCATAAGCTGGGTGTAGATGCCAGCGATATTAAGGATGCTATTGAAAAGTTTACGGGAGCCGGCAGAAGATTTGAATTTTTAGGCGAATTTGATAATTTCGTGCTAGCAGATGATTATGCGCATCATCCAACCGAAATATTTGCAACACTTAAAGCCGCAAAAGACCTTAACTATAAGAGAGTAATAGCCGTATTCCAACCCTTTACATTCTCAAGAACTGCACTTTTATTAAACGATTTTATAGAAGCATTATCGGTGGCAGATAAGGTAATCTTAACACCTATAATGGGTTCACGCGAAGTTAATAAATGGGGGATATCTTCAAACGATATCGCAAAAGGTCTAGACGACTGTGTTTGCGTTGAAGATTTTGAAAAGGCTAAAAACACCATAATTAATACAACCGAAAAAGGAGATATCGTAATCACAATGGGTGGCGGCGATATTTATAAGGTTGCTAAAATGGTTATAAATGAATTAAAGAAATAGGCAGAAGCCTATTTCTTTTTTTGTCTTTTAAAGTTTTCTATTACGTATTCATATCTTTTAGCTGCTAAGGCAACCGAGTCATCCCAAGAGAAGTATAGCTTTTCTTGAGCGGTTTTACCTATTTCTTCAAGTTTGCCCGGCACCTTTAAAACGTCAATAATTGATTTTGCAAAGCTATCGGCGTTCTCTTCGGTTAAAAGGCCTGAAATACCATCCTCCATGCCTTCTGCAACACAGCTGTTTTTTATCGCTACCGACGCACAAGCACAGGAAGCAGCTTCTTTAACAACTAAGCCTGAAGTGTCGTATACAGAAGGGAATAAAAGCAGATTTGCTCTACTAAAGAAGGATTTTACAACATCACGATTATAAATTGCGCCCGTGAATATAACATAATCTGAAATACCGATATTTTTAGCATATGTTTCAATAGCAGGTCTGTCAGGACCGTCACCTACGAAGAAGGTTTTAAATCTAATACCGCTTGATGCAATAATTTTCAAGGAATCAAGAATAATTTTAATGTTCTTATACCACATCATTCTTCCGCAATAAAGAAAAACAAGTTCTTCATTTTCGGTTCGGTAAATTCTATTGATTTCGGCAATGTCTTCAATAGGGGATTTGCCTTTTTTCATATCGGTTCCGTTGGGCATAATTATAACGTTACCGTTATAACCAATTTCATTAAGGCTATCAATAGTTCCTTTAGAAACAGTCCAAATTTCATCGGCAAAGCTAAGATTCTTTTTAACAAACTTTCTGGCAACCTTATTAAAGGCTTTATTTGTTACGTATCGGTCAATATCTATATCAAACTTTGTGTGATATGTAAGAATAGTAGGAGTTTTTTTCCTATTGCCTGATACTGCAACCTCATGAGCTAAAAGACTTGAAACAAAAGGACTGTGTACGTGAAGAAGGTCAAACTCCTTTTTCTTTAAGGCGTGAATAGTAGAAAGAGAAAAGGGGTTTCCAACCCTATATGGCATCTCCTTTGTAATCTTTGCGGATTGATATCTGAAAACCTCGTAAGGATAGTTATCGACAACGTTAGGGTACATTGGAGTAACGACAACGCAGTTGCCGTAATTTTCATTTATTATATTTGCATAGTTTATTACGGTATTTGCAACCCCGTCAATTGATGGGGGAAAGGAATCGTTGAATAAACCTATGTTATACATATTATCACCCAAAAAACATTATAATTGAAAGTCAAATTCAAGTCAAGAAAAAGGGTGTATATAGCAATAAAGGAAGCACAAATTGTGCTTCCTTTATCAACTTTAAAACAAATCGGATGATTCTTATTTCATACCATTTTCATAAGATTCAATCATCTTCTTAACCATCTGTCCACCAATAGAACCAGCCTGTTTAGAAGTTAAGTCACCATTGTAACCCTGCTTAAGGTTTACGCCAACTTCGTTAGCAGCTTCCATCTTAAAACGATTAAGAGCTTCCTTTGCCTCGGGAACTACGTTCTTAGCCACAAAATTTCCCTCCTTTATACGCTGTATTTTGCGTTTGCAGTATTATTTTTAAACAAAAAACAAATAATATTTAAGAAAAATTTTTCCATAACGAGCTATTGACATAAAACCTAAAAAGTGGTATAATAACCTAGCATTGATGGGAAAAGTAGTGAATGTATCACTGTCAAAGAGAGTGGCTTTTTGGTGAGATAGCCGCACACATCATTTACGAAAGAACACCCGGAGCTGTCGGAAGAAAGCTATTATTAGTTAGTAGAACCGACCGTGTAAGAGCGTTAATCTTTTTAAAGTGAACCAAAACTGGTTAATTTGGGTGGTACCGCGGAAGTCTGTCTTTCGTCCCTTGTTTTAAGGGGACAAGAGGCAGTTTTTTTATTTTAAAAATAATTTAAGGAGTGACTTAAATGCAAATAACCAAGGAGCTTGTAGAATACGTTGCTAATCTTTCAAGGATTAAACTAAACGACGAGCAGACCGAAAAAATGCAGGCAGAGCTTGCATCTGTAATTGAGTATATGGAGATATTAAATAAACTTGACACAGAAAACGTCGAGCCGTTATCACACGTATTTAATATCACAAACGTTATGCGTGATGACACTGTTAAAGAATCATACGACCGCAAGGAACTTTTAAAGAATGCGCCTGAGCACACAGACGAAACCTTCATTGTTCCTAAGACTGTAGATTAATTAGGAGGGCAGAGATTATGAATATTTTTGATTATACTGCTCTTGAAGTTGGAGCTTTGATTAAAGAAGGCAAACTTTCATGTGTTGATGCCGTTAACGCCGTGTTTGATGCTATCGAAGAAAAGGACGATAAAGTTAACGCTTATATCACATTGAACAAAGAAGCTGCCTTAAACCGCGCTAAAGAGGTTCAGACCCTCATTGATAACGGAACCTTGACTTCTCCTTTAGCAGGCGTTCCTTTTAGTATTAAGGATAATATTTGTACTAAAGGTCTTAAAACCACCTGCGCTTCTAAAATTTTAGGAGATTTCGCACCAGTCTATAATGCAACCGTTATTCAAAAGCTTGAAGAAAACGGTGCTATTATCATCGGTAAGTTAAACATGGATGAATTCGCAATGGGTTCCACCAGTGAGACTTCTTATTACGGAACAACAAAGAATCCTTGGGATTTAAACAAGGTTCCCGGTGGTTCTTCAGGTGGTTCTGCCGCTTCAGTTGCTGCTAAAGAGGCTGTTGTAGCTTTAGGTTCAGATACAGGCGGAAGTATTCGTCAACCTGCCGCTTACTGCGGTGTAACCGGTTTTAAACCTACCTATGGTACTGTTTCAAGATTTGGTCTTATTGCTTACGCTTCATCTCTTGACCAAATTGGACCTATCGGCCGTGACGTTGCCGACTGCGCCGCTGTTATGGACGTAATTTCAGGTAAGGACGCTATGGACGGAACCTCGTTAGAGGTTGATTACCCTGAATTTTTAAAAGGCTTAAACGGCGATATTAAAGGTATGAAGATTGGTCTTCCAAAGCAGTGCTTTGAAGAAGGTCTTGGCGAAGACGTTAAAAATAACATTTTAGCAATGGCAGACAAACTTCGTGAGCTTGGCGCTATTGTTGAAGAAATCGAAATGCCTTTCTTAGAGTTCGTAATTCCTGCATACTATATAATTGCCGCTGCAGAAGCTAGTTCAAACCTTTCTCGTTTTGACGGTGTAAAGTACGGCTTTAGAGCTGCGGAATACGAGGGAATTACCGACCTTTACAACACAACCAGAAGCGAAGGCTTTGGAGAAGAGGTTAAAAAGCGTATTTTACTTGGTACATTCGTGCTTTCAAGCGGATACTATGATGCTTATTACCGCAAAGCTTTAAAGGTTAAGTCGGTAATTAAGAAGAACTTTGATGAAATCTTCTCTAAATATGATGCTATTCTTTCTCCAAATGCACCTACAACTGCACCTAAACTAGGAGAAAGTTTATCCGACCCGCTTCAAATGTATCTTTCTGATATTTACACAGTTTCTGTTAACCTTGCAGGACTACCCGGACTTTCTCTTCCTTGCGGAAAGGATAAGGACGGAATGCCGGTAGGCGCACAAATTATCGGTGCCGCCTTATCGGATGAAAAGGTATTAAACATCGGTTACGCTTACCAAAAAGCAACCGATTTCCATAAATCTATGCCGGAGGTGAAATAGTATGAATTGGGAACTAGTAATGGGTCTTGAAGTTCACGTTGAGCTATCAACCAAGACTAAAATCTTCTGTTCTTGCACAACCGAATTCGGTGGCGACCCTAACACACATTGTTGTCCTGTTTGTACAGGAATGCCCGGCACGTTGCCCGTTTTAAATAAAAACGTTTTGGAATATGCGGTTAAAGCAGGTGTTGCCTTAAACTGCGAAATTACACCTTATAATAAGTTTGACCGTAAAAACTATTTCTATCCTGACCTTCCTAAAGCGTACCAGATTTCACAGCTTTATTTGCCTTTTGCACAGAACGGTAAGGTTGAAATCACTACAAAATCCGGTGCAAAGAAGACTATCGGCATTCACGAAATCCACATGGAAGAGGATGCAGGTAAGCTTATTCACTCGGCATTTGGTGATGCTACTTATCCTGACTACAACAGATGCGGCGTTCCTCTGATTGAGATAGTTTCTGAGCCTGATTTTAGAAATGCTGAAGAGGTTGTAGCTTATCTTGAAAAGTTAAAATCGACCTTTGAATATCTTGGAATTTCCGACTGCAAGATGCAGGAGGGTTCAATGCGTGCTGACGTAAACTTATCAGTAAGACCCGTAGGTTCTGAAAAGTTTGGCACTCGTACCGAAATGAAGAACCTCAACTCATTTAAGGCTATTGAACGTGCTATTGCTTTTGAGTCTAAGCGTCAAATTGAGGTTTTGGAAAACGGTGGAGAGATTATTCAGGAAACTAGACGTTGGGATGATAACAAGGGCAAAAGCTTTGCAATGCGTTCTAAGGAAAATGCTCAGGACTATCGTTATTTCCCAGAGCCTGATATTCCGCCTATATCCATTAGTGATGATATGGTTAAGAGAATTAAGGATGCAGAGCCTGAATTTGCTGAGGCAAAGGTCGCTCGTTACGTTAAAGATTTTGGCATAGCTTTAGCAGATGCTCAAATCATCGCAGGTTCAAAATACATTGCTAAAATATTCGAGGATACAGTCGCTATTTGCAATAATGCAAAAGAGGTTCGTTACTGGATTATCAGTCAGATTATGTACTTCTTAAACGAACGTGGAATTGAGCCCGAAAACATTAACCTTTCTGCAGAAAAGTTTGCTCAGTTTGTTGGTATTGTAGCTGCTGACAGAATTAATAAGCAGACCGGTAAAACCGTATTTGAAGAGATGTTCTTCTCAAATGGTGACTTCGACGTTGAAGGCTACATTAAAGAACATGGCCTTGAACAAATTGATGATACCGACGCTATTCGTGAAGCAGTTTTACAAGTGTTTGCTTCAAATCCCGCTACTGTTGAACAGTATAAATCAGGTCAAACCAAGGTTGTTGGCTTCTTTGTAGGTCAGGTTATGAAGGCAACTCGTGGTAAGGCTAAGCCTGATAGCGTAAACAAAATTGTTAACGAAGAATTAGCTAAACTCTAATTTACAGGAGGATTTATTATGGAATTTATTAATACCGAAAAGAAAATTGATACTAAAGAGATTTCTTATATCCTTGAAGGCTTTAAGAAAGGTGAAATCAAGGATGGAGATAAGGTTACAGTTAAGGGAACTCTTCACAGAATTAAGGAAATGAGCGGTTTCGCTTTCGTTATCTTAAGAAGTGCCAGAATGTGCTTCCAGTGCATTTGGGAAGAGGGAATTAGTGACTGCGATATTAAGGATTTCGGCGTTGAAGAATGCGTAATCGTTGACGGAACCTTAGTTGTTGAAGAGAGAAGCAGAATTGGTTTTGATATTCGCATCGATAAGATGACGAGAATTTCGGGCAAGGCAGAAGTTCCTCCTGTTGAAATCGGAAACGACAGAAAGATGGAGAAATTAAACCTTAACACACTTCTTGACAACAGAATTATTTCTCTTAGAAACCCAAAAATCCGTGCAATTTTAAAGATTGCTGACGGTGTTCAATATGCTTTCCGTTCTTTCCTTAGAGAAGAAGGATTTACCGAATTTGTTCCACCTAAGATGGTAACTGCAGGTGCAGAAGGTGGCGCAGATATGTTTGAGGTTGAGTATTTTGGCCAAAAGGCATTCCTTAACCAAAGCCCTCAGACCTACAAGCAGATAATGGTTGGTGTTTTCCAAAAGGTGTTCACCGTAGGCCCCGTTTTCAGAGCCGAAAAGTATAGCACCAACCGTCACATAAACGAGTTCCAGGGTATGGACCTTGAAATGGGCTTTATTAACTCCTTTGAAGATTTAATGGAACTTGAAGCTAGAATGTTCCAGTATATGTTCAAGGTTTTAAACGAAGAATACGCTCCTGAGCTTGAAATGTATTTAGGCAAGGATGCAAGACTTCCTGAACTCACTTGCTTCCCAAAAGTTAAATTTATGGAGGCTAAGCAGTTATTTGCTGATGCTCATCCCGGTGAACAGGGCAAGCGCGCACTACTTGAACCCGACTTTGCACCTGAAGAAGAGAAGTGGTTAGGCGAATATTTCTTAAAAGAATATAACGCACCCATCGTATTTATCACACATTATCCGACAGTTAAGCGTCCTTTCTATACAATGGAAGACCCTGCAGACACCAAGTTTACCTTAAGCTTCGATATGCTTCTTAACGGTCTTGAGGTTACTACCGGTGGACAGAGAATTCACGACTATGAAATGCAGGTAGAAAAGATGAAGAAGCGTGGTATGGATATCGACGATTTCGAAGATTATTTAACCATGCACAAGTACGGTATGCCTCCTCACGGTGGTATGGGTCTTGGTCTTGAGAGAATTGTTCAGAATATTTTAGGCCTTGATAACATTAAGCAGGCAACTGCCTTCCCACGTGACCGCGACAGACTTCGTCCGTAATCTATTCTTATTCTACTTTTTAAAAGAAAGGAGAAATTTATGCCTTTACAAAATAAAGACACATTAAATCAAGTTTCTAAACTTTCTAAAATGTGTATTGAAAATGACCATATAGACCCTGAATTATTTTCCTATCATAAAGTAAACAGGGGACTCCGCGACGTAAACGGCAAGGGAGTTTTAACAGGTCTTACAGAAATCTCAACCATTAACTCTTCTAGAGAAATTGATGGAAAACTAACGCCTATTGACGGTGAGTTATATTATCGAGGTATCGATATTAACGACCTTGTTAAAGGCTTTTTAGCTGAAGACAGATTCGGTTTTGAAGAAACAGTTTATCTTTTGCTTTTCGGCAAGCTTCCCAATAAGAAGCAGCTTAGCGAGTTCGAAACCCTCTTATCAAACTTCCGTTCGCTTCCTAGAAGTTTTACAAGAGACGTTATTATGAAGGCTCCGAACGGAGACATCATGAACTCTCTTTCACGAAGCGTATTAACCCTTTATTCATATGATAAAAAGCCTAATGAAATTGATATCGAGAACGTATTAAGACAGTCATTACATCTTATTGCTACCTTCCCGCTAATGTCAATTTATGCTTATCAGGCATTTAATCATTACGTAAAGGGCAAGGCTTTGATTATTCATCATCCAAAGCCAGAGCTTTCAACCGCTGAAAACATTCTTCATATGCTCCGTCCTGATAATAAGTACACCGAACTTGAAGCTAAAATTTTGGATTTAGCTCTTGTTCTTCACGCTGAACACGGTGGCGGTAACAACTCCACCTTCACAAACCGTGTCGTTACTTCTTCAGGTACAGATACCTATTCTGCTATTTCCGCAGCGCTTTGTTCCTTAAAGGGACCTAAGCACGGTGGCGCTAATATTAAGGTTTCACAGATGTTTGAAGTAATGAAGAAGGAAATTAAAGACTGGCACGACGAAGAAGAAATAAAAGCATATCTTAGAAAGCTTCTTAACCGTGAAGCCTTTGATAAGGCCGGCCTAATTTATGGTATCGGACATGCTGTATATACAATTTCTGACCCTCGAGCAAACATTTTCAAGGGATTCGTTGAAAGCCTTGCTAAAGAAAAGGGAAGAGAAGAGGAGTTTGTTCTTTATTCAAACATTGATAAACTCGCTCCCGGTGTAATCTCCGAAGGAAAAACAATGCTTAAAAAGGTTAGTGCCAACATTGACTTTTATAGTGGATTCGTTTATTCCATGCTTGATTTACCACACGAGTTATATACTCCTATTTTCGCAATTGCAAGAATTGCGGGTTGGAGTGCGCACAGAATTGAAGAACTGGTAAACTCTAGTAAAATTATTCGTCCTGCATATATGAGCGTTCAACCCGAACTCAATTATGTTAAATTAGAGGACAGAAAATAGGTTAAATTATAAAGAAAGATAGCAGATACAAACCGTGTCTGCTATCTTTTGCAGGTTAAAAAGGATACATTTTATGGATGTTAGAGATAATTTAAGAAATATTGCGATTATTGCTCACGTTGACCACGGAAAAACCACCCTCGTTGACGGTCTGCTTCGTCAAAGTGGAACATTCCGCTCAAACGAACAGGTTGACGAACGAGTTATGGACTCAAACGACCTGGAAAAAGAGCGCGGCATTACTATACTTTCAAAGAATACAAGCGTTATGTATAACGGGGTTAAAATCAACATTATTGATACCCCCGGCCACGCTGATTTTGGTGGTGAGGTTGAGCGTATTCTTATGATGGTTGACGGTGTTTTATTACTTGTTGACGCTTTTGAAGGATGTATGCCACAGACAAGATTCGTCCTTAAAAAGGCATTATCACTTTCAAAGAAGGTTATCGTTGTTGTAAACAAAATCGATAGACCTATGGCTAGACCTGAAGCAGTAATTGACAGCGTTCTTGACTTGTTTATTGAGCTTGGCGCCGACGACTCTCAGATTGAATTTCCAGTGGTTTATGCTTCTGGCAGAGACGGTTATGCCATGCTTTCTCCAACAGATGAAGGCAAGGATTTAACCCCTCTTTTTGAGATGATAGTTAATGAAATTGAGGCTCCAAAGGGTGTTTTAGACGCTCCTTCTCAGGTATTAATCTCTAACATTGAGTATGATGACTATTTAGGCAGAATTGGCGTTGGCCGAGTTGAAAGAGGACAAATTAAAGCCGGTCAAGCAGTTTCACTTTGTCATTCTGACGGCACTGTTTCTCCTGCAAGAATAGGAAAATTATTTGTATTCGAAGGACTTAAAAGGGTTGAAACAGATGTTGCCAAATTCGGTGATATTATCCAAATTTCAGGCATTGATAAGCTAAATATCGGCGAAACTCTCTGCGATAAAGACCATATTGAAGCATTGCCGTTTATTGAGGTTGAAGAACCAACCTTAGCAATGAATTTTATGGTTAATAATTCTCCTTTTGCAGGAAGAGAAGGAAAATTCGTAACCTCTAGAAATCTCCGCGACAGACTTTTTAAAGAGGTTGAAACCAATATTTCACTTCGTGTTGAAGAAACCGACTCTGCAGACACTTTTAAGGTGTCGGGAAGGGGAGAACTGCACCTTTCAATTCTTATAGAAACTATGAGAAGACAAGGTTATGAATTCCAGGTTTCTCCGCCTGAAGTAATCTATAAACAAATCAACGGCAAACTTCATGAGCCTATCGAACTTTTAATGATAGAAGTCCCTCAAGACTACGTAGGACCCGTTATGGAAAGACTCGGTAGCCGAAAAGCCGAACTTCAAAATATGGGAACCCGTGACGGCGGTATGTCACACCTTGAGTTCTTGATTCCGTCTCGTGGTCTTATGGGCTATCGTTCACAATTCTTAACCGATACTAACGGAAACGGGATTATGAACCACGTTTTCCATAGATATGAGGAGTTTAAAGGAGATATTGAGCAAAGAAGCACAGGTTCTATCATCGTTCACGAAACAGGTGAAAGCACCGGTTACGGACTATTTAACACCCAAAGCAGAGGCCGACTTTTTATTGGCCCCGGTATTGAGGTTTATGAAGGTATGATAGTAGGCGAGAACCCAAAAAACGAAGATATTGTTTGCAACGTTTGTAAGAAAAAACAGGCAACAAATATGCGTGCTGCAGGTTCTGACGATGCTTTAAAGCTTGTTCCTCCTTCAGTTTTATCCCTAGAACAGTCACTTGAATTTATTAAAAACGATGAACTTGTTGAAATCACTCCTAAGTCAATTAGACTTCGTAAACGTATTTTAAACAAGGAACAAAGAATGAAATTTGAGGCAAGAAATAAATAATGAACTATATTATTCTTGATTTAGAGTGGAATAACACCTTTTTAAAAAAAGAAAAGCGCTTTATAAATGAAATTCTGCAAATTGGCGCAGTTAAACTGAATAATAAATTTGATATTGTTGATTCATTTCAGATAATAGTCAAGTCTTCGTTAACCAAAAAGCTTTCAAATAGGGTAAAGGAGCTTACAGGTATCACAAACGAGGAAATGCTTTTGGGCGTTTCGCTTGAGGAGGCTGTAAAGCGATATAATGACTGGGCAGAAAGCAACTCAGTCACTATGACATGGAGCAATTCTGACCTTTACGCTATTTTAGAGAATTCTAAGGTTTTTCTAAACGAAAAATTAACCCTAAAAATCGAAAAGTATCTAAATTTACAGGCTTTTGTTCAAAATGAACTTAAAATGCTGGGTTTTGAGCTTAATAATCAGATTTCTCTTAATAATGCAGCAGGACTTTTAAACGTTTCTACTGAAGGATTTGAACTTCACAATGCAAGGGACGACTCTGCAATTGCGGCTTTATTACTTAAAAGAACCTACAACAAAAAGCGTTTTACAGCTTTAATTAATGACACTTCAGACCCCGAATTTTATGCAAGACTCACTTTTAAGCCTTATTATTTATCGAATATTCGCGATGAGAGAATCAATAAAAATCATCTGATATTCAGTTGTCCGAACTGCGAAAAACCCGTAAAACGTGTAGACAAATGGAAATATAGGAATAATTGGATTAGAACACAGTTTTATTGTAAATATTGTGACATAAATCTTAAGGGTATGATATGTGCTAAGCAAACTTTTAATAAATTAATTATTAAGAAGAGAATTCTTCCTATATCGACCTTGGAAGGTAATGCCGAAAATGCAACCTTGTAATCTTTGCCCTAGAAATTGCGGAGCAAAAAGAAATGATAGGGAAGGCAACGGCTTTTGTAAGTCTAGTTCTACCTTAAAAATCGCAAGAGCAGGACTTCATTTTGGCGAAGAACCTTTTATTAGTGGCAAAAATGGCTCAGGTACTATCTTTTTTAGTGGATGTTCACTCGGTTGTGTCTTCTGCCAAAACGCCGAAATAAGCCAAAATAACCATGGTAAAGAGGTCTCGGTTGAACGACTTTCTGAGATTTTTAAGGAATTAGAGTCACTTGGCGCAGATAATATTAATTTTGTGACGCCAACACATTATATTGACAAAATTGAAGAAGCTCTAAATATTTATAAGCCAAGCATTCCGCTAATATATAACTCTAGCGGTTATGAGCATATTGAAACTGTGAATAAAGACATATTTGACGTATATTTATTTGATTTAAAGTTCTTTTCAAACGATAAAAGCCTTAAATATGCCGCTTGTCCTGATTATTTTAAGATTGCTTCATCCACTATTAAGGAAGCTTCTAAAATTAAAGGAAAACCTATTTTTACAGCCGACGGACTAATTAAGTCGGGTGTAGTTGTCAGGCATTTACTTTTACCGCAGGGAACAGGAGAGGCTATAAATATAATTGATTGGCTAAATCAAAACACAACCAATTTAATTTTTTCACTTATGTCACAATACGTTCCTATGAACAAGGCAAAAGAGTTTAAAGAACTAAATCGTAAAATTACAAAACGCGAATATGATAAAGTATGCGAATATTGCTTTGATAAAAACTTTTTTGATGTATATATTCAAAGCCTAAAAAGTTCTACAACAGAATATTTGCCAAACTTTGATTTATCGGGTGTTTAACATTTTTATCTAAAATTTAAAAATTTTCTTTGACAAACGGGGAAAGATACCCTATAATAAATTCATACCTAATTATACAAAATGAATGTTTTGTATAATTAGGGGAAGTGTTTAAAGGGTATTTTTGCTAGATATAGCCTTATTTTAGGCTTTTGGGCTGATTTTAGCTTATGCATCCCTTTTTATCATTTATCTATTTATTTTAATTTAAGGAGCGTTTATTTATGGATAATGAAATTCTAATTAATGCACCTGAGTCCGTTAGAAGTTTTTTAATTTATAATGAAGCTATCAAAAATAAATCTTCTGCTACCGTTAAAGAATATTATCTAGACTTGATTACATTTTTCCGTTACATAAAAACTATCAAGGGAAAAATTTCTATCGAAGTAGATTTCTCAGAAATTGATGTTTCTGACGTTGATATTGCCTTAATTAAAACAATTAATATAAATGATTTGTATTCATTTTTAATTTTCTGTAAAGATAAGCGCAAAAACAATTCTACAACTCGAGCACGAAAAGTTTCTACTTTGCGTGCTTATTTTAAATATCTTCATACAAATCTTCATTTAATTGATAAAAATCCTGCAGAGTTGCTCGAATCCCCCAAATTGAAGAAAGCCCTTCCAAAACACCTTTCTTTAGAGGATTCCCTAAAATTACTAAATTCAGTAATTTCAGTTGATAACCCAAACAAAGCACGAGATTTTTGTATAATTACCCTATTTTTAAATTGTGGTATGCGACTATCAGAGCTTTGCAATATAAACGTTACTGATATAATGCCTGACGGTTCGCTTAAGATTACAGGTAAAGGTAACAAAGAACGTGTTATTTACCTTAATGAAGCCTGCATCTCTTCCCTACAGGACTACCTAATGGTAAGACCAAATGAAGGTGTTCCTGCAGACCATAAAAACGCTTTATTTATTAGCAAACAAAAAAAGCGAATTAGCAATAAAACAGTTCAACATATCGTTTATACTGCATTAGAAAAAGCAGGACTCGGTGGTCAAGGATTTTCAACACATAAACTCCGCCATACCGCAGCAACCTTAATGTATCAACACGGCGGTGTCGACGTAAGGGTCCTTCAAAACCTTTTAGGACACGAAAATTTAGGCACCACGCAGATATATACACACGTGTCTGATACTCAGGTAAAGCACGCAGTTGATGCTAATCCCCTATCAAAAATGAATAAAAAATAAAAAAGTCCGTCATAAGACGGACTTTTAATTTTATCCTAGCATTTGAATTAAAACACCTGCAGCAACGGCCGAACCGATAACACCTGAAACGTTTGGTCCCATAGCGTGCATAAGTAAGAAGTTGCCGGGGTCTTCCTCTTGGCCAACCATCTGTGAAACACGAGCTGCCATAGGTACAGCTGAAACGCCCGCAGAACCAATAAGAGGATTAACCTTACCCTTTGAGGTAATATACATAATTTTACCGAATAAAACACCACCTGCAGTACCAAAGCAGAAAGCGATAAGTCCCATAAGAACTATTCCGAGTGTTTTGAAATTTAAGAAGGATTCAGCATTTGTAGTAGCGCCAACAGTAAGTCCTAAGAATATGGTAATTATATTCATAAGCTCATTCTGTGCGGTTTTGCAAATACGTTCAACAACACCCGATTCTTTCATAAGGTTACCAAGCATTAACATACCAACAAGAGCAGCTGCATCGGGTAAAAGCAAAGCAACAATAATAGTTACACCTATTGGGAAAATAATCTTCTCAGTTTTGCTAACAGTACGAAGTTCTGTCATTCTGACAGCTCTTTCCTTCTTTGTTGTCAGAAGTCTCATAATAGGCTTTTGAATGAAAGGAATTAAAGCCATATAAGAATATGCAGCAACGGCAATAGGTCCTAAAAGATGGGGCGCTAACTTTGATGTTGTGAAAATAGCGGTAGGACCGTCTGCGCCACCGATAATACCTATTGAGCCTGCTTCTTGAGGAGTAAATCCAAGAAGTAACGCACCAAAGAAAGCAAAGAAAATTCCGAGCTGAGCTGCAGCGCCTAAAAGAAAGCTTTTAGGATTGCTAATAAGTGGGCCAAAGTCTGTCATAGCACCGATACCAAGGAAAATTAGTGGCGGATAAATACCTAGTTTAACGCCCATATATAAAATATCTAAAACGCCGCCATCGTGTAAAACCCTGCCAAAATCTATTCCGTCACCTGTAAGAACCCAAAGTTCAGGATGGTAAACACCAGCGCCCGGAAGATTTGCAAGCAACATACCAAAGGCTATAGGGAGCAAAAGTAATGGTTCAAACTTTTTGACAATTGCAAGATATAAAAGTCCGCAAGAAATTGCTATCATAACGGCGTATTTCCAACCATCACCTATGAAAAATGCTGCAAATCCCGAACCCTTTAAAATATCGATAAGCGTATTAATAAATTCATTAAACATTGAAGCTATCCCCTTTTAAAATGCCCTTGTGTTCTTATAAACACCGGCTGTTGCCCAAGCAGGTCTTGTCTCACTGCGCTTAACAGCCTTAATAACAGGCTTCTTGGAACTACCCATATACATAGTGGCTACTGCGGCAGAGATTACAGCAATAATTTCAGGACTAACCTGTTCACTATCAATATCCTTATTTACAGCCTCAACTATAGGCTTTTTTTCTTCGGTTGCGGTTTCGGTCACAGAAACCTTTTTAACCTTTTTATTGCCCATCTTACTAACTAAACCAAAAATTGACAAAACTGCAACCAAAAATACAAGCATCATAAAAACTATGAAAATGCCAGTAAAAGTAACCGTAAAGCCGAGATTGTAGTCCATTAATAACATAAATCTAAACACATCCTTTGGAAAACGCTAAATTATAATTAGTATAATCTATTTTTTAATATTTTTCAACTAAAATTTTACATTTTTCTAAAATAATTATATAGCTTATTATTGATTTTTTATTGAAAAAAGTTATAATTAGTTTGTAAAAAAAACAAATTGAGGTGAAATTAGTGAAAAAGTTATTAATTTGTCTAGTTTTAATACCAATAATTCTTTTATGCGGTTGTGGCTCTTCCGAGCAAATTGTTAATAGTAATTTTTCCATTTCTTTGCCGACAAATTCTACAGAAGAAACCGCAAACGGTTATAAAAATCCCGACTCAACTTCCTCAACTAAAACTTCTTCAAAAACCACTGAAACTTCTTCAAAATCAACCACAACGTCAAGCAAAAGTAGTTCAAATAACAAGGAAAATTCAAGCAACTCCCCTACCCTTACTAGCAAATATTTTGGTAGCAAAAATTCAAACGTTTTTCATATTCCTGACTGTTCAAGTGCTAAGAAAATTAAGGAAGAAAATCTTATAATTTTTGAAAACGTAACCGAAGCGGAAAACAGAGGATATAGACCGTGCGCTCGTTGTTTAAAATAATGATATTTTTTGTGTCTGCAGATTGACAAATATAATAGATTTTGATAAAATATATCTAATATTGTTTATTTTTGAAAAGAGGTTAAAAAATGGGTCTTACACTAGTAGAAAAAATACTCAAAGCTCATCTTGTTGACGGTGAGTTTGTAAAGGGCACCGAAATCGGAATCAGAATTGACCAAACCCTTACTCAAGACGCTACAGGAACAATGGCTTATCTTGAATTTGAGGCTATGGGAATTCCAAGAGTTAGAACAGAGCGTTCGGTTGCTTATATTGACCATAATACACTTCAATCAGGCTTTGAAAATGCAGACGACCATCGTTTTATAGGTTCTATCGCTAAAAAGCACGGCATCTATTTCTCAAGACCTGGTAACGGAATTTGCCATCAGGTTCATCTTGAACGTTTTGGCATTCCCGGTAAAACACTTATCGGCTCTGACAGTCACACACCTACAGGTGGCGGACTTGGTATGATAGCTATTGGCGCAGGCGGACTTGACGTTGCTGTTGCTATGGGTGGCGGAACCTACTATATTACATATCCAAAGGTAGTAAAAGTTAACCTTACAGGCAAGCTTTCTCCTTGGGTTGCTGCAAAGGACGTTATTCTTGAAGTTTTAAGAATTATGTCTGTTAAGGGTGGCGTTGGCAAGGTTATTGAATATTGTGGCGAAGGCGTTAAGACCCTTTCGGTTCCTGAGCGTGCTACCATTACTAATATGGGTGCAGAGCTTGGCGCTACAACTTCAATTTTCCCATCCGATGAAATCACAAAGGAATTTATGAAGGCTCAAAAGCGTGAAAAGGATTGGGTTGCTCTTTCTGCCGACCCTGACGCTATTTATGATGAGGTTATTGACATTGACTTATCCTCGCTCGAGCCCATGGTTGCTTGCCCTCATTCTCCTGATAACGTTAAGAGCGTAGGCGAGCTTGGAAAACTTAAGATTGACCAGGTTTGTATTGGTTCCTGCACCAACTCTTCACTACTTGATATGAGCAAGGTTGCTTATATTCTTAAGGACAAAACCGTTCATCCCGACGTTTCATTAAGCATTGCACCCGGTTCAAAACAGGTGCTTAATATGATTGCTAATAACGGAATGCTTTCCAGCATGATTGATGCAGGCGCTCGTATTTTAGAAAGTGCATGTGGTCCTTGTATCGGAATGGGGCAATCTCCTAACTCTAAGGGTATCTCACTTCGTACCTTTAACCGTAACTTTGAAGGAAGAAGCGGAACTAAGGACGGACAAATTTACCTTGTGTCTCCGGAGGTTGCTGCAGCATCTGCGATTACAGGATATCTTACCGACCCACGCGAACTTGGTCTTATGCCTGAGTTCCTTTTGCCTTCTGAATTCGATATAAACGACAATATGGTTGTTATCCCTGCTAGCGAAGAAGAGGCTTCAAGCGTTGAAATCCTCCGTGGACCAAACATTAAGCCTTTCCCGACCACTGTGCCTCTTGAGAATAAGATTGAGTGTTCTGTTTCTTTAAAGGTTGAAGACAACATTACTACCGACCACATTATGCCTGCAGGAGCAAAGATTTTACCCCTTCGTTCAAATATTCCTGCTATTTCAAAACACTGTTTCACAGTTTGTGACCCCGATTTCCCTGCTCGCGCTGAAAGTCTTGGTAAGAGCATAATCGTCGGCGGACAAAACTATGGACAAGGTTCTTCTCGTGAGCATGCGGCTTTAGCGCCTTTATATCTTGGAATCAAGGCTGTTTTAGTTAAATCATTTGCAAGAATTCACAGAGCGAACCTTATAAATGCAGGTATACTCCCCTTGTGTTTCGTTAATGAAACCGATTACGATAAAATTGAACAAACCGATGAAATTGTAATTGAAAATATTATTGAGTCCTTAAAGAACGGAAAAGAACTAAAGGTTATTAACAAAACCAAAGGAACCGTAATTCCCGTTTCTTGCGAGTTGTCTGCAAGAGCTGTTGACATCGTACTTGCAGGCGGTCTTTTAAGCTACACAAAGCAAAACCTAAAATAAGGAGAATAATTATGGCAGACAAGATTAAAATGACAACCCCTCTCGTTGAGATGGATGGCGACGAGATGACCAGAATTATCTGGAAAATGATTAAGGATATTCTTATTTATCCCTACGTTGACCTTAAAAGCGAATATTACGATTTAGGTCTTGAATACAGAAATGAAACAAACGACCAGGTAACTATAGATTCTGCTGAGGCTACTAAGAAGTATGGCGTTGCAGTTAAGTGTGCTACAATTACTCCTAATGCTGCTCGTATGACCGAATACAACCTAAAAGAAATGTGGAAATCTCCTAACGGAACCATTCGCGCTATTCTTGATGGTACAGTATTTAGAACGCCTATTATTGTTAAGGGCATCACACCCTATATTCCTACCTGGACAAAGCCTATTACTATCGCTCGTCATGCTTATGGTGACGTTTATAAGAACACCGAAATGCAGGTGGCTAAAGGCTCTAAGTGTGAACTTGTTTGCACCGATAAGGACGGCAAGGAAACTCGTTCCTTAATTTATGATTTTGCAGATAGTGACGGAATTATTCAAGGCGTTCACAACAAGGATGCTTCTATCGCTTCTTTTGCTAGAAGTTGCTTTAACTTTGCGCTTGATACCAAGCAGGACGTTTGGTTTGCAACAAAGGACACTATTTCTAAAAAGTATGACCACAGATTTAAGGATATCTTCCAAGAAATTTTTGATGCCGAATATAAGGAAAAGTTTGATGCTGCCGGCATTGAATATTTCTACACCCTTATAGACGATGCGGTTGCTCGTGTCATCCGTTCTAACGGCGGTTATATTTGGGCTTGCAAGAACTATGACGGCGACGTTATGTCAGATATGGTTGCTACAGCTTATGGTTCACTCGCTATGATGACCTCTGTGCTTGTTTCTCCTGACGGAGTATATGAGTATGAGGCTGCACACGGAACCGTTCAAAGACACTATTATAAGCATTTAAAGGGCGAAAAGACCTCTACTAACAGTGTTGCTACCCTATTTGCTTGGACAGGCGCTCTTCGTAAGCGTGGCGAACTTGACGGTCTTTCTGACCTTTGCCGCTTTGCAGATAGCCTTGAAGCTGCTACTATTAAGACCATTGAAGATGGTGTAATGACAGGCGACTTAGCTGCTCTTTCTTCTAACGAAAACAAGACAACTGTTGACACCGAAACCTTCCTTATTGAAATCAACAAGCGTTTAGCTGAAATGATGAAATAATGCAAAAGATTGGTATTAATCTTCATGCCATAGAAGGTCTTAGCGATGATGAATATATCGAAAAAATTGCCCATTTGGGTTTTAATTCAATATTTACTTCTACCTATGACCTGGAAAGGCATGTAAAAATTGCGAGCCTTTGTCAAACGAACGGAATTTCTTATGATTTTATCCATGCTCCGTTTGATAATATTAACGATATTTGGCGTGATGGTGCAAGCGGTGAAACTGTTCTTTCAGAGCTTATCCGTTCGGTCGATATTGCGGCGCACGTTGGTGTTCCAACTATAATTGTCCATCTATCATCCGGTGAAAAAGCACCCGCTCCTTATGACATTGGCAGAGAAAGATTTTTTAGACTGGTAAAATATGCCTCTAATAAGAACGTCCTAATAGCCTTTGAAAACCAGCGTAAGATTTACAATATTGCTTGGGCTCTTGAAACCTTTTGCGAAAAGGTTTCCGGCTTTTGTTGGGACGTAGGTCACGAAGGTTGTTTTACGCCCGGCAGAGAGTATATGAGACTCTTTGGCGATAGAATTATTTGCACCCATATACACGATAATTCCGGTGTTTATAATATGGACGAACATCTAATTCCTTTTGATGGCAATATTAATTTTTATAACGTTGCTGACACCCTTGTTAAAAATAATTTTTGTGGCACTCTAATGCTTGAAGTTTTCACAGAGAACAGCAATAAATATGACGGCTACACTCCTGATAAGTTTTTACAACGAGCCGCTAATGCCGCAAAACGTTTTGCAAAAATGGTTGAAGAAAAAAGAAATTATATGAGATAAAAACGAACCTCACTTGATTAGTGAGGTTCGTTTTTTTTACTGCATTATATAATAATTTAATGTCAAATGGTTTAAGTTTGAAAAGCTTTTTGAATACTTGCACTTTAGCATATTTTCCTTTGTTACAGATAAAGACCTTCTCTCTGTAATCTCGGTTATGCCGTGGCTCTTAACATCCTTAATTAATTCATCAATAAGCTCTGCATGACCGGGTGCATCAAGTTCCATTCTGTTAATAGTAACGAAACGAACGGCTAAATACTCTCTGTCTACTCTTCTCTTATAGACGTCGTTTTCTGCTACGGAAAGTGCAGATTTAAAGAGTTCATTCGCTTTCTCAACCAATTCATCAGTAAAGAATCCTGCATCAGGATACTGATAAATATACATAGGAGCGGTTGTGCTAGCTTCCATCATTAATTGAACGTACTCTTCAAGGTATTTTCCTGCTTTTTCGCCGTAAACGTTTAGACAATAATCGTGAATTAGTTTATCTAAATCAACCTTATCGGGATTCCAAAGCATTTTTGCTATGAGATATGACTTCAAGTCGTCCATTGAAGCGCCACCGCCATAAGCAAAATTACCTTGCTCAAGTACACCTAGGACGCCAACTTTTTTATACATTTTCATATTTGCAAGCAAGCTCTTAAAATGTATAAAGGGTTGTAGATAATTTCTAAAGTTAACTGCATAATCCCAAACGTAAAGACGCTTTGCATGGCTCTGCCATTCTGTAATTCCGTTTACAAATATAGCCTCATCGCCTTCGGAATTCATTTTGGCTATTTCCTCAAAAGGCTTATCAAATCTGCAGGTAATTGAGCATAAGCGAACTATTACGTTGTCTCTTGCAACCACCTTTTTGGGCGCCTTTACCGAATAATAATACGCAAAGGTATGAAGAAGTTTATCGGGATAATCATCTTTTATGCGGTCAGCAAGAGCATTTGTAAAGTGAATAATAGGACCCGAAGGACTTCCCTCTTCCTCTTCGAGTGCTAAGCACTTTGCACAGGTGCAGCGTTCCAGATTATCGCTTTGTGCTACTGAAAAAACTTTGCATTCAGGGTTGTCCTTAATCCATCTTCTTAAGGTCTGCTCTGCAATATCTAAAACATCAGGGTTCGTAAGACAGAGCTGAGCTCCTTTTTTTCTAACACCATCAACCTCTGAAAAATATTCAGGATGTTCTTCAAAGTATTCATCTTGCGGCACAAGGTCGTGAAAAGCGTGGTGGAAATTATACCACTTCATTCTTCCGCCTTTAGCCTTTGAAATATCGGCCATATTTGAATTAAGACGGTTCTTTGCGCAGAAGTCGCCATCGAATGCGAATCTAAAATAAGCGTCCCTAAACTCAAATGTAGGCTCTTCTTTAATCTCGGTAAGTTCAATTTCAAGCCTATCAGTTTTATCAATTATCTCAACGTCCTTAGTAAAACACTGAAAGCCTAAGTAGGTTTCGAGAAAATGGTAAACGCCATAAAGAATTCCGCGAGAAGTTTTGCCTGTGATGGTTATGTTTTCGTTAGCAGCGCGAATAACAAAGCCGTCATCTGCTATATCTTCTTCAATACAAGTTTCGCCACGAACAAAGGCACCTATTCTAATTTCAGGACCGCGTGTTGGGCATCTGTCTGAAAAATAAGGTAAAACAGCATTGGTAGCTAGTTGTATGTACTTTTGAAGCTCGGAAGCCGCATATCTTACAGTTTCATCGGAATATTGATGATTAACTATGCAAAAATTTGATTCGCCAGTTTCTGCAATTAGATAACGAGCCATACTATTTTGCTCCTTCTACCACTTTATTTATGTTCCACTCATTCTCGTTTAATAGCTTTTCTGCCGTTTCTTCATTACATTTAAGAATTTCTGTAACGATATTTATCATTCGTTTTGTAAGCTTTTTGTTTGTGGGTTTTAAGTTAATCATAAGATTCTCATAAACATATCCGCATTTTACCATTGCAGTTGTAGAAATCATATTAAGAATAATCTTTTGAGCTGTTCCCGCTTTCATACGTGTTGAGCCTGTGATTACCTCAGGACCCGTATCTGCACAAATGTTAATATGTGCACATCCGCCAAGCTTTGTATTTTCATTGTTGGTAATAGAAACGGTTTTTGCACCTAGGCCATTCGCGTAATTAATAGCTGAAATTACATATTCAGCCGAACCGGAAGCCGAAACTCCTATAAGTACATCCTTTTCACAAAAGCCATATTCTTTTAGGTCTTCAATTGAGGTTTTTATATCGTCTTCCTCGTTTTCGGCAGCCTTAAACATAGAGTTGTTTCCACCTGCAATTATACCGGTAAACATATCTGCAGGAACGCCAAAGGTTGGAGGACATTCGGTTGCATCACAGATGCCAAGTCTTCCCGAAGTACCGGCACCGATATAAAACACTCTTCCGCCGTTTTTAATTACTTCGGCTACCATATCACAAGAAGCTGCAATATCCTCTTTTGCAGCATCAATAGCCTTTATAACATTGTTGTTCTCATTATTTATGATATCAACTATCTGAAGAGATGTCATTTCACTTATTCCGTAAGTATCGGGGTTTCTCATTTCAGTTTTAAGCATTTTTATTGTCCTCCAAATTTATATTCTTGCGAGCAATTTCTACCGCGCCTTTTACCATTGCTTCGTTGTTAAATGTAATTTTAATATCTTTATTCAGATATTTATCAAAATATCCTGACAAAATTTCTTTTCGGTTGCTAAGTCCACCGCAAATAACGATTTTTACATCCCTTTTTTCAAAGAAATTATTTGCAGATGTGATAATTTTAGCAACCTCTGATACATTTTGCTCTATAATCCTTTGAGCCTCGCTATCTCCTTGCTCAAATGCTCTGAAAACACACTCCGCAAAGGATGCAATATATGTTTTCCCTTTAAGATAAATATCTCCTATAGATGCATCCAAAGGCATACCAATTTTTTCTTCAATTAAATTCTTTAAAATAGCACTTCCGCCGCGGCCGTCAATCTCTTTTAAAGCCGAATCCAAGGCATCCGAGCCAAAGTTAAATCCGCTACCGCCTTTGTCTATTAGGTATCCCCAACCACCTACGCGCTTACGAAGACCTTTCTTTTCCGCTAATGCGATAATACCGGTTCCCATAATGACGGCAACTCCGTCATCACCGCCTAAAGCTAGTTCTAAAGCATTTTCGGTGTCACTTCCGTTAGCAAACCTGCCAAAATCCTGAGTAGATAGAAAGTTTTCGATTTCCTTTTTGTTTGTGCCTGTGCTTCCACCCGAAAGCCCTGCAAAAACAGAAATTTCCTTTTTATTAATACCGCTGCAGATTTCATCAATTCCTCTTTTTAAAACGCTAACAGACTTTTCAATTCCGATATCAACGGGATTTGAAGAGCCTAAAAGCAAGGAATCAACCTTTTCGCCGTTAAGCTTAGTTAGTAAAAACTCGGTTTTTGTTCCGCCGCCGTCAATGCCTAAAATATACTTAATCTCAACCTCTGAAGAGTATAAAATATTGTCAACGGTTACACCAAATATTTTAGCTAGTTTTGAAACGGTTGAAACAGGTGGCAAAGCCGAAGTCATTTCCCATTTTTCAATAGATTTTTCAGAATATGAAATCATTTTTGCAAGCGCAGACCTTGAAAGACCTGCTTTTAATCGAAGATTTTTAAGATTACTTGAAAAACAAATACGTTCATCCTTCATATAATCACCTCAAGTGAATAATATCACATTTGTAGTAGTAATTCAACCTATTTTCACTATATATTTTTAGTTTTTCCTATTTGCAGTAGGAAATAATTTGTATTATCTCTTGACGGGTTCGAGTCCTTGTTTTATCTAAATAGTAAAATACCGACCATTTGGTCGGTATTTTACTATTGGCGCGCTTGAAGGGACTCGACCGTCTGCTTCGCATACTTATGGCTTGCCGACCGTTCGCTTTAGCGAACAGTACCCGTCGGCACCGCTCTGTCTAAAAAACAGTTCCCCGAACTGTTTTTCTAAACGACAGACCCTCTCGGGTTCGAGCCCATAAATATAACTGAAATAAAAGGAACCACACCTTACGGTATGATTCCTTTTATTTGGCGCGCTTGAAGGGACTCCACCGTCTGTTTCGCATACTTATGGCTTGCCGACCGTTGCCTTTGGCAACAGTACCCGTCTGCACCGCTCTGTCTAAAAAACAGTTCCCCGAACTGGTTTTCTAAACGACAGACCCTCTCGGGTTCGAGTCCTAAACTTAAACTAAATAATAAAAACCAACCTGATGGTTGGTTTTTATTATTGGCGCGCTTGAAGGGACTCGAACCCCTGACCTACCGCTTAGAAGGCGGTTGCTCTATCCAGCTGAGCTACAAACGCATTTCATATAAAAGAGCCCATTATTTGGGCTCCTATTTGTTGGAGCGGGTGATGGGAATCGAACCCACGTCTCCAGCTTGGAAGGCTGGCATTCTAGCCGTTGAACAACACCCGCATTTATAAGGCGAGAAATATAATACCATATTTCTCGCCGATAGTCAATACCTTTTTAAATTATTTTTTCAATAATTTAATATTGTTTTCCTCAACGGTAATTTTAATTTCAGATATACCTTCTTCGGTATTTTCTATAATTAAATCAACCATCTTGTCTTCAATATTTTTGCGGATTTTATTGCGAAGTTCGCGAGCTCCGAGCTTAGAATTTTCAGAAAGTTTGGCTATAGTCTTGCAAACATCGTTTGTATATTTAACAGTTATTCCCTTTTCGAGCATAACACGAGCCAAATCGTCAAGCATAAGTGCGGCGATTTTCTCAAGACTTTTGCCCGAAAGCTTGTTAAACACTACAATTTCATCAATTCTAGCCAAGAATTCAGGACGTAAAAACTCTTCAAGCGCCTGTGTTGCCTTTTCTTTGTTTAGGTCATTTTCGGTCTTTCCAAAACCTAAAACGTTATCCTTTTTATGACTTCCTGCATTCGAGGTCATAACTATTATGGTGTTTTCGAAGTTTACTACTCTGCCTTGAGCATCGGTAACTCTTCCGTCATCGAGTATCTGTAAAAGGATATTTAAAACGTCAGGATGAGCCTTTTCAATTTCATCAAAAAGAATTACGGAATAGGGTTTTCTTCTAATCTTTTCGGTTAGTTGTCCTGCATCATCGTAACCAACATATCCGGGAGGCGCTCCGATAAGCTTTGATACAGAGTGTTTCTCCATAAATTCGGACATATCAACACGAATAAGTGTTTCAGGAGTGTTGAAAAGTTGTTCGGATAAAACCTTAACTAATTCGGTCTTACCAACACCTGTAGGTCCTACAAAAATAAAGGAAGCGGGTCTTCTGTGCGGTGTGGTTTGAATTCTGGACCTTTTAACTGCAGATGCAACCATATGAGCCGCATCATCCTGTCCTATAATTCTTTCCTTTATTCTTTCCTCAAGACTTGCTAGTTTTTTGATGTCGCTCTCCTCAATTTTTGCGGCAGGAATACCTGTCCAAAGTTCAATTACTTTAGCAACATCTTTTTCGGTTACGGCATTGTTAGATGCAGGCTCATAAAGACTATCCGCCTGCTTTTTATATTTTTCAAGTTCTGCCTTAACCAATGCTTGCTTTTCATAGTTTGGATTATCAACCTCTGCCTCCAAGGCTTCA
Organism: Acutalibacteraceae bacterium; assembly: GCA_045636705.1. GTDB lineage: Bacteria > Bacillota > Clostridia > Oscillospirales > Acutalibacteraceae > SFWF01. The sequence goes on along the minus strand of JAZTYA010000037.1, from coordinate 18,033 downwards.
AGTTCCATTTTGTTTTTAGCAATATTCTTATTTACTGAATAAAGCTCATCAACCGCCTTATTTGCAAGGCTAGCACAAGCACAAGCTTCGTCCAAAAGGTCGATAGCCTTATCAGGCAAATATCTATCACAAACATAACGTTCGGAGAGTAAAACTATCTTTCGGATAAGAGAATCGCTAACCGTAACGTTATGGAAGCCTTCATAATAGCCCTTAACGCCCTGTAAAATGGTCACAGAGTCTTCAACGCTGTTTTCCTCAATAATTACGGGTTGAAATCTTCTTTCGAGTGCAGCGTCTTTTTCGATGTATTTTCTATACTCTTTAAATGTGGTAGCACCAATCATTTGGATTTCTCCACGAGAAAGAGCAGGTTTTAAAATATTAGCGGCACTCATAGAGCCTTCGGCCGAATCTCCTGCACCTACGAGGTTATGAACCTCATCAACAAAAAGGATAATGTTGCCCTCTTTTTTAATCTCCTCAACAAGACCTTTAACACGGCTTTCAAACTGACCTCTAAACTGTGTTCCTGCAACAAGTCCCGTAAGGTCTAAAAGCATAATTTCCTTGTCTAAAAGTCTTGCCGGAGCTGTACCGTCAGCGATTCTTAAAGCAAGTCCTTCGGCAATAGCAGTTTTACCAACACCGGGTTCACCTATAAGACAAGGATTATTCTTTGAACGACGTGAAAGAATTTGAATGGTTCTATAAAGTTCGTCATCTCTACCTATAATGTTATCGAGTTTACCTTCTTTTGCACGAAGAGTAAGATTTGTGCAGTACTGATTAAGAAAACGTCTGCCCTTTTCCTTGCCGTCCTTGTCCTTTTTTTCTCTTTTAGGCTTGTCTGCTGTAGAGTCCTCGGTATTTGGAACTTCTCCGCCAAAAATATTATTAAGGAACGGAAAAGCCGGAGCAGTACCCATAAATTCTTCGGGGTTATCACCCATAATATCCATAAATTGTTCGCTCATTTGTTCAATATCTTCATCAGATATATTCATTTTAGAAAGCATATCATCAATCGGCTTAATTCCTAATTCCTTTGCACAAACAAGACAAAGACCCTCGGGTTGACCACCTTTTTTCGAAGGGTCAGAAATAAAAACCACAGCCGGTCTTTTATTACATCTTTGACAAAGCTTCATCATTAACTACTTCTCCTTTAACTTCACTTTTAAACATCTTAAAATAACCGCGAACCGAGATAAGCATACAAACAATAGCAATAATGTTTAAAACATAAAGCGGTATTTCGGGTAGCGAATATATATCTACAATAATGGCATAAGCCATTGTAATAAAAACAACTACGGTAGAAAGTTTTCCAAACCAACGGGATGAAATTGGCTTAGTGCCGTTAGAAAGAATATGAATAGCGGCAAACATGGTCAACAATTCCTTTATAAACAGAACAATAAATGTAGGTAGAATAACCATGTGGTTAATTGTTATACAGAGCAGCACCACTGCTTGAGTCAGCTTGTCCGCTATCGGGTCTAAGACCTTCCCTAAGTCTGACACCATATTGAATTTTCTGGCGATTAAACCATCAGCAACATCACTTATACCGCTTATTAACACTATTAAAAATGCCAAGAAAAAGTGGTTTTCAAGTTCATCTCTAAAATATACAACTGCAAAAAGCGGAATAAGTAATATTCTAAAGAAAGAAATTACATTTGGAATTGTCAACATATTTTTCATAACTTACACCTGATTATAAAGAAAAAATTTCTAAAACCTTAGAGAAAATATATGTAGAATCTATTGTATCTTGGGTAATAGACAGGAAACCGTTTTCAGATAATCCTACAAACACTGAAATTAAAACGCAAAATACTACGGCAAAAACGAGACCCTTAACCGCACCTAAAACTCCGCCTAAAGCACGATTAAATTTGCCAAAAACTTTACCGCTGAAAAGCTTGTTTAAAATTCTTGAAAGCAATGAAACTACAATCATTAATATTAAGAATAAAACGAAGGTCGCAATACCCTTAAGTAGGTTTTCAACAACAGGCATAAAGAGTTTGTCTGTTATGTCGGTTGCAAGGCCCTGCGCCGTGTTTGCAGTTGATTCTAAAATGCTTTGACCTAAGCTTTCTTCGGTAACACCTGCAGATGCAGCGGCGCCAACAACAAAGCTTGGAAGTTGGTCCCAAATTGTGTCGGCTGCTTCATTTAGACTATTTCCTGCCGTGTCTGCAAGTATTGAAGCGGTTTTTTCCTCAATTGCAGGCCTAACGTATTCACTTGAAATCGAAGAAGCAATCGGTCCTGAAAGAGTAACTGCCAAAATAATAGCAACAACAAAACCAACAGCCGAAATCAAGGTTCTAACAAAGCCTTTCTTTGCCGAAATTAAAACACAAATAAGAATAATTGCAACAACTAAAATATCGAGTACAAGGTTCATAAATTAGCCTCCTGCCAAAGAATATTTTTCTATTTTTGAATAACTAACAGTAGCAACGCTATCTGCCGATAAAGCTACGATTCTGTTAACGTCAAAACTACATTCCTTGCTCATCAATTGAGCGCCTTTTTTGGTTAATCTATAGATAATTGAATCCGAAAGAATGAAATACTTTCCTTTGAAATATGAAATATCATCTACACCTAAAGAAAAACTAAAGTTGTCAATAACGTCGCCGTTAAATCTATAAAGCGTAACCTGAGTTTCTTGCTTATTAGCCGCAAGCGAAGAGCAGGTTAAAATTAAATTTCCGAATCTTTTAAATATATTAATTTGATAATTTGACGCCGTATTAGTTGTGCTTCCGTTTTTAAGGTTAATAAAAACAAGTCTATCGTTTAAAGCAACAACCGCTCTTTTATTTCCGCTTATCTCTATAGATAAAACTACGTCATCAAACTCATAAGAAAATATAGGTGAAGCAGAATTATATTTTAAAACGTTTACCGTTGTCTTAAATTTGCCGTTTTCAACCTTCATAGAAGCCGTAACAAGAGTATTCCCGTTATCCGATAAAGCAACCTCGTTGATTGTTTCGTCAACACAATACCATTCAAACAAATTCTTCTCATTCTTGTTTGTAACAGTTACAGCAGACTGATAACCTTCGGCTCTTGTTGCCACGGCATAAGTGCCGTCTTTACCAATTGTAGCCGCAATAATTTCGTTATCATATTTTTTTGAAACCAAGGTTTTATTGTTATTGAAAATCTTAAGTCCCTTGCCACCTTGGTCATATACAAGATATCTAACGTCCGAAGTTTTAAGAACCGGGTTCAAAAAGCCGTGTTGAGTGGTTGAGACGGGTTTTCCGCCTGAACCCAAAACGTCGATATTTGTCTTTGATAAAATAAAATAAGACGTATTTTGTCTGCTAACCTGTAAGGTTTCGCCGCCATCAAGCGAAACGGGATATTTCCCTGACCCAAAAGCCGAAAGTGAATTGCTTATATACTCAAGGGTTCCTATTGGATGCAGAAGATTTATAATAATAAAGGCAGCAACGCAAAAGATTAAAACCGCTGCCGAAAAAACAAAACCCTTAAAACGCAAACCAGAATTGTTTTTCTGCTTTGCGGGACGCTTTTTCTTGGGTACGCTATCTCGTTGAGACGAGCGCATTACTATTTGGTCAGAAGCAGTTTTTTTATTAACTTTTCGTTGAGTCGCCTTTGCGGTAACCTTTTTCTTTGCATACTTTGACATTATATTAATCCTTTATTTAATAAATTACTTTATTAAGATACAGTCCGTGCGCAGGAGCAGTAAAGCCTGCAAGATTCCTGTCTTTAGAAAGTATAATCTCTTCGGTCTTAAAAGGGTCTATTTTGCCGTCAGAAACCGAAATTGCCGTACCGGTAATAATTCTTACCATATTGTATAAAAAGCCGTTAGCAGTAACAGAAAGAGTTACCTCGTCACCTTCTTTTGTTACACTGCAATCGGTAATCTTTCTAACGGTATCGGTAACCGTTCTTCCAGAAGAAGAAAAGCCGACAAAATCATATTCTCCTATAATTCTATTGCAAAACTCATTCATTAAATCAAGATTTAATTCCCTATTTATAAACAACATTCTATCAGAATTAAAGGGACTCATTGTATTGGAATTATGAATTTTATAAATATAATTTTTGCCCTTTGCAGAATATCTTGAATGAAAATCTTCATCAACGTATTGAGCAGATAAAACAACTATATCATTAGGTAGAACTGCATTTAACGAGTGAACAATTCCTTTTGTTGGAATTTCTCTATCAATATCATAATGACAGTAAAACTCGTTAGCGTGCACGCCGGCATCGGTACGACTGCAACCACTTAAATTGGGTCTTGTGCTATAAAAAGACTCCAAAGCATCCTGCATTTTTTCCTGTACAGTTATACCGTTTGGTTGCACCTGCCATCCATGATAGGCAGTTCCTAAAAATGATATTTTTAAAAGAACTCTCATTTTTTCTCCTAAAAATAAATATTAATTAAAATCACTAATGTCAGGGTTATAAGCGCCAGAAGAATAGCAACGTAATCCTTTAAAGACGTTTTCATTTGCTTCATTCTGGTTTTTCCTTTGCCACCGTTATAGCAACGCGATTCCATAGCTTCCGCAAGTTCTAAAGCTCGTTTAACAGAGGAAAGCAAAAGTGGAATTATAATTGGCAAAAGCGCCTTAATTTTCTTTAAAATGCCGCCGCTGTCAATATCTGCTCCCCTAGCCTTCTGAGCGTTCATTATCTTCTCGGTTTCCTCGATTAACGTAGGAATAAATCGAAGAGCAATCGTCATCATCATTGACATAATATGAACAGGTTCACCAAGTCCGATAAGAGATAACGGTTTTAATAGTTTTTCAATGGCATAGGTAAGGTCATTAGGTGTTGTTGTATAGGTTAAAACCGAACTTGTTAAAATAAGCAAAAGAACCCTTAATGCTACAAAAACAGCCTTTATTATACCGTCGGACCAAACCTCAAACTTCCAAACAGAAAAAAGCAAAATTCCTGTCTTTGTATAAATCAGATTTAAGATTGCCGTAAAGAGAATTATTGGAATAATGACTTTTATATTTTTAATATAAAGTCTGAACGGAATTTTTGATAAAAGCATAATTCCAAAAATTAAAACTAAACAAACTCCAAGAGAAACTAAGTTTCCTGCAACAAAAAGTAAAACAATTAAAAAGACAAGTAAAACAAGTTTTATTCTGGCGTCAAGCTTATGAACAATTGAATTGCCGATAAAATATTGGCCGAAGGTTATATCATTAAGCATTAGTATCCCTCCTTTTTTCAATTAAAGGAGAAAGAAAATTAATAGCTTCCTTAACCGTTAAAACGTTTCTTTCAATACCTTTATATTTTTTTGACAGTTCAATAAATATATTTGTAATCATAGGAACGTTAAGTCCTAGGCTCTTTAGTTGGTCTGCTTTTGCAAATACTTCTCTGGTTTCACCGAAGGTTACTGCATTGCCCTCGTTCATAACTAAAACCTTATCACATATTGCGGCAATTTCCTCCATTGAATGAGAAACAATTATAACAACCGCGTTATATTTGTCTCTATATTCACAAATTGCATTAAAAATTGTCGCTTTTCCAATAGGGTCAAGACCGGCTGTCGGCTCGTCAAAAACAATTACCTTTGGATTCATTGCTAAAACGCCAGCTATTGCTACTCGGCGTTTTTGTCCACCTGACAAATCAAAAGGAGACTTTTCAAAAAGCTCGGCATCAATTTTCATAATATTTGCTGCGTTTCGAACCGTTTTGTCAAGTTCATCGCCTGAAAGACCCAAATTTTCGGGACCGAAACAAATATCTTTATAAACCGTATCTTCAAAAAGTTGATATTCAGGGTATTGGAAAACAAGGCCAACTTGCGACCTTACTTTAGTAATCTCTTTTGGATTTTCCCAAATATCCTTTCCTTGAATCAAAACACTTCCCTCGGTTGGTTTCATAAGACCGTTAAGATGAGCAAGCAAGGTTGATTTGCCCGAACCTGTATGTCCGATAATTCCGAGTATTTGTCCCTCTTCAAGTGAAAAAGATATGTCTTTTACGGCAACCTTCTTATCGGGTGTTCCGCTGCCGAAAATGTGCGATAAATTTTTTACCTCTAAAAAAGCCAATTATTTAGCCTCCAAATTAAGTGCTGCTGCTATTTTTGATACGCATTCATCTAGGGAAATGATATCTGCCGAAAGGTCTGCTCCCATTTGTTTTAGTTCATATAAAAGCTCTGTTGTCTGTGGTAAAGCTAGTCCAGCCTCTAAAATTTCTAAAGGTTTAGAGAAAACCTCTTCAGGCTTACCGTCAGCGGTAATTTTACCATCAGTCATAACAATAACTCTATCGGCGTTTTCAGTTTCTTCCATAAAATGAGTTATTAAAACGATTGTAATGCCTTTTTCACGGTTTAGGTGCCAAATAGCATCCAAAACCTCACGTCTGCCACCCGGGTCTAACATAGCAGTAGGCTCATCCAAAACAATACAGTCCGGTTCCATAGCAAAAATTCCCGCAATTGCAACCCTCTGCTTTTGACCACCGGAAAGCTTGTGAGTAGGTCTATCCTTAAAGTCGTACATATCAACCGTTTTTAAAGCAAAATCAACCCTTTTTCTGATTTCAGAAGGTTCTAGCCCTAAATTTTCAGGACCAAAAGCAACGTCCTCTTCAACGATGGAAGAAACGATTTGATTATCTGGGTTTTGGAAAATAAGACCAACCCTTCTTTTAACCTCAAGGTCTGTTTCCTCATTTAAAGTATCGAAGTCTTCAACCAAGACGCTGCCACTTGTAGGTTTAAGAAGTCCATTCATAAGCTTTGCAACGGTGCTTTTGCCCGAAGCGTTGTGTCCTAGAATAACGTTAAAAGTACCCTTCTCAATTTCAAGAGAAAAGTTTTCTAATACGCTTGATGAAGGTTCATCTCCCGAATATTTAAATGAAACATCCTTAAATTTAATAATCGAATTCATTTTATCCGCCAATCCAAACAGTTGTGTTGCCGCAAGGCAAAACTATATCCTTATTAGTAACCTTTAAGCCAATTTCTTCTGTATAAACGGAGCTGTTTTTAGAAGAAGGCATAAGGGTTTTAACCATATAATTTAAAATTGTTGGAGAAAGTCCACCTGTATAGGAGTTCAAAAACAAGAATAAAGGCTTGTCCGATAAGAGTTTTGCCGTATCGGTCAAAAGTTCTCCTATTTGTTGCTCAAGTTTCCAAACCTCTCCGCCAGGGCCTCTACCGTATGAAGGAGGGTCCATGATAATTGCATCGTACTTTTTACCGCGTCTTATTTCCCTTTTTACAAATTTAAGGCAATCATCGACAATCCATCGACAAGGTTTATCCCCAAGTCCCGAGGCTTGTGCATTTTCCTTAGCCCACTGAACCATACCTTTTGACGCGTCAACGTGTGTAACTGTTGCACCTGCTTTTAAGCAAGCAACCGAAGCACCGCCTGTATATGCAAACATATTAAGAACCGATATAGGTCTGTTTGCCGAGGTAATAAGTTCTTCTGCTAACTTCCAGTTCACTGCCTGTTCGGGAAAAAGACCTGTATGCTTAAATCCCATAGGTTTTAGCCTAAAGGTTAAATTATTATATTCAATCGACCAAACATCAGGGACCTTTTTTAAGGGCTCCCAATATCCTCCGCCTTTTGAAGAACGATGATAAATAGCATGGGCATCCTGCCATCTTTTATCAGTTCTCTTAGCACTCCACATAATTTGTGGGTCAGGTCTTATAAGAATAATATTTCCCCAACGTTCAAGTCGTTCTCCGCCTTCGGCGTCTATAAGCTCATAATCGCTAAAATCATCTACAAATCTCATTTTTACCTAAACCTTAAAAAGTAATTTGGTTGTTATCCCCTGTAAAATTAATTCCAAGGTGCTCATACGCCAGTTTTGTAACACAACGTCCACGAGGAGTTCTTGTTAAGAAACCTATTTGCATTAAATAGGGTTCATATACGTCCTCAATTGTGATGCTTTCTTCGCCTAAGGCAGCCGCTAACGTATCAAGACCTACAGGGCCGCCGCCATAATTTGTAATTATTGTGCGAAGCATTCTGCGGTCAAAATCATCAAGACCTAATTCATCAATTTCAAAACGTTCAAGCGCTGCTCTTGCAACCTCTTCGGTAATGACGCCGTCGAACTGTATCTCGCAAATGTCACGAACTCTTTTAAGAAGTCGGTTTGCAATTCTCGGAGTGCCTCTTGAACGTGAAGCAATTTCTAAGGCACCGTCAGGCTTAATTTCAATGCCTAAAATACCTGCCGAACGTTCAACAATTTGAGCCAACTGTTCTGGCGTATAAAGTTCAAGTCTTAAAAGCACGCCAAAACGGTCGCGTAAGGGCGCTGTTAACTGACCAGACCTTGTAGTTGCTCCAACCAAGGTAAAATGCGGCACGTCAAGTCTAATTGAACGAGCTGAAGGGCCTTTGCCTATTATGATATCGAGAGAAAAATCCTCCATAACGGGATAAAGTACCTCTTCAACCGTTTTAGGAAGTCTATGGATTTCATCGATAAAGAGTACATCGCCCTCAGAAAGATTTGTAAGTATAGCTACTAAGTCACCCTGCTTTTCAATTGCCGGTCCCGAAGTAATTCTAATGTTTACGCCCATTTCTCTTGCAATAATGTTAGAAAGGGTTGTTTTTCCAAGGCCTGGAGGTCCGTAAAGCAAAACGTGGTCAAGCGACTCGTGTCTGGCTTTTGCCGCCTTGATATATATTTCAAGGTTTTCCTTTGCCTTGTCCTGACCGATATAATCGTTTAAAGTTTTTGGTCTTAAAGAGTTTTCAACCTCGTCAGCCGAGCCCGAATATTCGGGAGCAACCATTCTTCCTTCAAAATTATATTCGTCCATACTTTACACCTGCCTTGAAAGATTTTTAAGTCCGCCTTTAATAAGTTCCTCAGTCGGCAATGACTGGTCAAGTGAAGCCACAGCCAAGGAAGCTTCGCTTTGCGAAAATCCTAAAGAAACTAATGCGGCAACCGCCTCAGAAGAAGCCGACGATTTACCGACTGTTGAAACCGCTACAGCATCGCTTGATAGCTCAATTGGTCCTTTTGAAAGCTTATCCTTTAATTCTAAGCAAATTCTTTGAGCAAGTTTTGGTCCTACGCCACTAGCCTTTGTTAAAGACTTTGCATCGCCTGAAACAATATAGAATGCGATTTTATCCCCTGTAAATTCCGAAAGCAAGGCTATTGCCATTTTAGCGCCGACACCATTTACAGAAATCAAGAGTTTAAAGCATTCAAGCTCAGCCTCAGTGCTAAAACCATACAAATCAAGAGCATCCTCTCTAACTGATAGGTATGTATACAAAAAGGCTTCGCTTCCAACCTTTGGAAGACCTGCGTGCGTGTTAAGACTAATAAAGCATTTCATTCCAACACCGCCGCATTCAATAACAGCAGTATTTACATCAGAAAAAATTAGCTTTCCTCTTAAAGATGAAATCATTATATTTGTCCTCCTGAATTTATAGCACCTAATAGTGAACCTGCCGAATGAGCATGGCAAATTGCAATTGCTAAAGCATCGGCCGTATCGTCGGGTTTTGGAACTGCTTTTAAGCCTAAAAGGTTTTTTGTCATTTCCATAACCTGTTTCTTTTCTGCCTTTCCATAACCTGTAACTGCCGACTTAACCTGAAGCGGTGTATATTCAAAAACGGGTATGCCGTTTTCTTTAGCAGCTAAAAGTATTACCCCTCTTGCTTGCGCTACATCAATTGCTGTTGTAGTGTTTGTATTAAAGAAAAGTTTTTCAATAGAAAGCGCATCCGGCTTGGTCCTTTTAATAATTTCGCAAATGTCTATATAGATTTTTTGGATGCGATTTGTAAATAAGGTTTTTGCCTCGGTTGTTACCGCACCATATTCAACAATTTGAAAACGGTTAGCGTTATAATTAACAACGCCATAGCCAACTATTGCATATCCGGGGTCAATACCTAAAACTATCAAAAAAGCACACTTCCCACCAATATAATATATTCCATAGTATTATATCATAAATAGTATAAAACGGCAACATTTTTATTAACTTTTTTCAAATATTTTCCTTACGATAAAAGTGAAGGAAAATCAAGAGTAAATTAAGGAAAATTTAGGTTTTTTACAGTTTTTTCCACCTTTTTTTGATAAAATGCTACTTTTTGTTTAGTTTTCCACAAAAAACTTGACTTTTTATTACTATAGTAATAATATAACATTGATATGTTACGCATCTGTGCTCAATAGTGAATTTTAGAAGGCAGTTCGGTCATACTTTTGACTTAAAAACTCTTTGCGGAGAAAAGTCTTTCAAAAAATTCACGGGTATCGCGCAGGGTTATTATCAAATACTGTGCGGCACTTAGTGTCCGCAAAGGGGGATGCGCTAATGAAAAGCGAAAATATTATTGAACTTCAGAATATCTCTATTGCCTTTGGTGAGCAAACCGTACTTGATGATGTTAGTTTAACCATCAGGGACGGAGAGTTTGTTACACTTCTCGGCCCTTCGGGTTGCGGAAAGACTACAACTCTTCGTATTATCGGCGGCTTTGAAACACCTGACAACGGAGATATTTTTTTCAGTGGCAAAAAAATAAACGATGTGCCTGCCTACAAAAGACAGGTTAACACCATTTTTCAACGATATGCACTCTTTCCTCATCTAAACGTTTACGAAAACATTGCTTTTGGTATGAGGGTTAAGAAAAAAAGCGAAAAAGAGATTACCGAAAAGGTTGCTGACCTTTTAAAACTTGTAAACCTTGAAGGCCTTCAAAAGCGTAAAATTGATACCCTTTCAGGTGGCCAGCAACAACGCGTTGCCATTGCTCGCGCTCTTGCTAACGAGCCTAGTGTTCTTTTGTTGGACGAGCCGCTTGCCGCTCTTGATTTAAAGCTTAGAAAAGACATGCAAGTTGAACTCAAAAAGATTCAACAGTCACTTGGTATTACCTTCATTTTCGTAACACACGACCAAGAAGAAGCTCTTACAATGTCTGATACTGTTGTAGTAATGGATAGCGGTAAGATTCAGCAAATCGGTTCGCCTAAGGATATTTATAACGAGCCTAAAAATGCATTTGTAGCCGACTTTATCGGCGAATCGAATATTCTTGACGGTATTATGCGTTCCGACTTTACGGCAGAATTTTCGGGACACGTTTTCACCTGTCTTGACAAAGGCTTCTCAAAGAACGAGCCTGTTGACGTTGTTGTTCGTCCTGAGGACGTTGATATCGTAGACCCCGATAAAGGTATGCTTACAGGACTTGTTACCTCGGTAACCTTCCTTGGCGTTCATTATGAAATCATTGTTGATATCGGTGGCTTTAAATGGATGATTCAGACAACCGATGAAGCTTTTGAGGGCGACACAGTTGGTCTTTATATTGAGCCCGATGCCATTCACGTTATGAAGAAATCCGAATATTCAGGTAAGTTCGGTGACTACAGTAGTTATAGTGATGAAATCGACCGTTTAAGTGATGCCGAGGAGGAAATCGATGAAGAAAACAACAATTGGTAACCCTCACGTAGCATCGCCTTATGTTGTTTGGTCGGCAATTTTTATAATTGTTCCTATCGCTATGGTAGCCTATTATTCCTTTACCGACCAGGCAGGTAACTTCACCTTTGACAACATCATAAAAATATTCGAGTACAACTTTATTGAGATTTTCGGCGTGTCTATTCTTTACGCTTTAATTGCGACAATAATTACCCTTTTAATCTCATATCCGCTTGCGTTTTTTATGACAAAAACAAAGCTTTCCACACAAGCAACCCTTATGCTTTTAGTGATGCTTCCTATGTGGACCAACCTGCTTATAAGAACATATTCTCTTTCAAATATTTTAGAGAGAAACGGCGTTATTAACACCCTACTTGAGTCTTTAGGATTTGAAAAATTACAACTTATAAATACTCCCGGTGCGGTCATTTTAGGTATGATTTATAACTTCATTCCTTATATGATTTTACCTATTTATTCGATTTTATCCAAGCTTGATACCTCACTTTTAGAAGCGGCTTCTGACCTTGGAAGCAATGGTTTTACAACACTTACAAAGGTAATTATTCCTTTAAGTATGCCGGGTATAATTTCGGGTATTACTATGGTTTTTGTACCCTCTGTTAGTACCTTCTATATTTCACAAAAACTTGGCGGAATTCGTAATGAGCTTATAGGAGACGTAATTGAGCAACAGTTTAAACTAAACAGCAACTATAACCTTGGCGCTTCCCTATCGCTTATCCTTATGATTATGATAATTATCAGCATGGCGATTATGAATAAATTTGCCGCCGACGATGATGGAGGTGTCATTATATGAGAATTCTCTCCAAGCTTTATATAGTTCTTATAATGATTTTCCTCTATGCTCCGATTTTGGTTATGGTGTTGTTCTCTTTCAACTCATCTAACAGTACGGCAGTTTTTGAAGGATTTTCGCTTAAATGGTATACCGAACTTCTTAAAAACGAAGCGGTTTTAACTGCTCTTACCAACACACTGATTTTAGCGGTTGCATCGGCAGTGATTTCAACCATTCTCGGCTCTGCCGCAGCGGTTGGCATCTTTTCTTATAAAAAGAAATGGACACGCTCTGCATTAATGTCGGTTACAAACATTCCTATGATGAATCCCGATATTGTAACCGGTATTTCAATGATGCTTCTCTTCGTCTTCTTCGGAAGAATGTTAGCCCTTAGAAACTCTTTAAGTTTTATCACGCTTCTTATTGCTCATATCACATTTAACTTGCCTTATGTAATTCTTTCTGTATTGCCAAGATTAAAACAGACCGACGCGCATCTTGCCGAAGCGGCCTTAGACCTTGGTTGTACACCGATTAAAGCTTTCTTTAAGGTAATTTTACCTTCAATTTCAAGTGGTATAGTAACAGGATTTATAATGGCGTTTACCCTTTCACTCGACGACTTTGTAATAAGTTATTTTACAACCGGTCCAGAGTTTCAAACCCTTCCACTACTCATTTATTCGATGACAAAACGTAGGGTTACACCCGATATGTACGCACTTTCAACAATTATGTTCGTATCGGTTTTGGTTTTATTAATTTTATTTAACATTTCACAGTCACGCGCTGATGGAAAGAAGAAGGTTCGATGAAAAAGTTAATTTCTCTACTCCTTGTTTTGTTGCTGTGTGTCCCTTTCTTAAACGGTTGCGGATATGAATATCAGTATATGGATTTAGAGCTCATTGGTGACTATAACAGGCCCGACCTTGTAGGCACAACTTTAAACGTATATAACTGGGGTGAATATATTTCCGACGGTAGCGAAGGTGCTATTGACGTTGTAAGAGAATTCGAAGCTCTAACCGGCATAAAGGTTAATTATTCAACCTTTGACAGTAACGAATCAATGTATTCTTTAATAAAATACGGTGGCGTTTCTTATGACATAATTTTCCCGTCCGATTATATGATAGAGCGCCTTAAAAATGAGAATATGCTTCAAACAATAAATTACTCTCTTATTCCGAATTATCGTTTTATAGATGAAGCATATAAAGGTCTTTATTTTGACCCTAATAACGAATATACCGTTCCTTATAGCGTTGGAATGGTTGGTCTAATTTATAACACAACCATCGTAAAAGAAGACCCTGACAGCTGGTCTATTATGTGGGATGAAAAATATAAGGATGATATTCTTACCTTTAACAATCCTCGTGATACCTTTGCTATCGCTCAGTTCCTTTTAGGACAGGACCTAAATACCGATAACCCTTCCGATTGGGAAGCTGCCGCAACAAAACTTAAGGAGCAAAAAAGTGTTTTACAAGCCTACGTTATGGACGAGGTTTATAACAAGATGGAATCCGGCTCTGCCGCTATTGCTCCTTACTATGCAGGTGACTATTTAAGCATGGTTGATAACAACGAAGATTTAGCTTTTGTTTATCCAAAGGAAGGCGTAAATATTTTCGTAGATGCAGCCTGCATTCCCAAAAGTGCGTCTAATCTTGAGGCAGCACATCTCTTCTTAAACTTTTTACTTGAGCCTGAAATTGCTCTCGCAAACGCCGAGTTTATCTGTTATGCATCTCCAAATACTGCAGTAACGGAAAACCCCGACTATTATTACTATAAGGATGAGATTCTTTATCCTGAGGAAGATAAAAAGCCGAAGACCCAATATTTCCGAGATATGAGTAAAGAAACACGTGAATACTATGACCGACTTTGGCAAGAAGTTAAGCTTTATTAGGTGGGCAAATATGCTCACCTAATTTTTTTAAAATATTGCAAAAATGGTTATTGACACGGAATAGTTTGTGTGTTATAATTCACTAGTCACATTCGGAGGGATATCGAAGTGGTCATAACGAGGCGGTCTTGAAAACCGTTTGGGGGCAACCCCACAAGGGTTCGAATCCCTTTCCCTCCGCCATTATTTTTTTATAGGACTATTTTTAGTTACAACTCTGGAGAAGTACTCAAGTTGGTGACGAGGCGCCCCTGCTAAGGGCGTAGGTCGGGTAACCGGCGCAGGAGTTCGAGTCTCCTCTTCTCCGCCATAAAAAACCACCTTTTTTTAAAGGTGGTTTTTTTATTTTTAATGATTTACTTTTAAAAAATTCGTGATATAATCAAAGATATAAGGCGGTGCTTATTATGAGAAAAGTTTTTAACAAAGCTTCTTGGATTTGGTACGAACAAAACGACAAAAAGGACAGTTACGGAGATTTTAAAGATTCTTTCAATTTCACCGGAAACAAAACTGTTTGTAATATTACCTGTGATGGTGATTATACTCTTTACGTTAACGGTCACTTTGTAGCCTCAAATCAGTATGGTGACTTTGAGCACTATAAGGTTTATGATACTATAGATATTACTAACTATCTGAATATTGGTAAAAACACTATTGATATTACCGTTTGGCACATTGGAGTTGCTTCGTCCAGATACAGAGAATACAGAGCCGGACTTTTATATGAAGTAATATCAGATGGTAAAACCCTATGTAAAAGTGATGAAAACACCCTTTCTCGTGAAAACCCTTATTATAAAAGCGACTATAAAAAAATTATAACCGTTCAAATGGGACAAAGTTTTTTATATGACGCTACAAAACCTGAAACCGACTACCACAAAAGCTTTATTGCTTATAAAAAGTATAATCTTTTCCCGCGTCCTATAAGAAAATCAGAACTTTTAGAAGAAGTTAAAACAACTATTTTAAAAAGCGAAGGAAATCATTATTTGATTGATTTAGGTGAAGAAACCGTTGGACTTCCTACCTTACGCTTTAATTCAAACCTAGAACAAAAGGTTACTGTTTTTTGGGGAGAGCATATTATTGACGATTGTGTTCGCGGAAAAATAGGCGGTAGAAATTTCAGCTATGAGTATATCGCTAAAAAGGGTGAAAACAATTACACTAACTATATGTTAAGACTTGGCTGCCGATATTTAGAGGTCTTTTCAGAAGAACCGATAGAAGTAAACTATATCGGTTTAATCCCCCAAGTTTATCCCGTTGAGGTTTTGCCTCATAAATTTAAGGAGCCTTTAAAACAAAAGATATACGACGCCTGTGTTAACACCTTAAAGCTTTGTATAATGGAGCATTACGTTGATACACCTTGGCGCGAACAATCTTTTTATGCGCTTGACTCCAGAAATCAAATAGCTTGCGGATATAAGGCCTTCAAAAACGGAAATGCAGACTACGTTCGTGCTAGCCTTCTTTTAATTGGTCAGGACGACCGAAAAGACGGACTGTTATCTATTACCTATCCAAGCGGTGGCACCCTTGCGATTCCGTCATTCTCGTTGCACTATTTCCAGGCAGTTAAAGAATACATTGAATTTACTAATGATTTATCATTAATTGATGAGATTTATGATAAGCTTTTCGGTATTATAAAAGCCTTTGAAAAACAAATCTGCAACGGCCTTTTATACACCTTTAAGGACCAGGACTATTGGAATTATTATGAATGGGCAACACACATGGAAGAGCCTATAGGCGCAACCGAAACAAGGCCTGATTTTATGATAAACGTTCTCTTCCTTTATGCCCTTAAAAACTTTAAGTTTATCTGCGATAAAGCGGATAAGCCCTTCCCCTTTGATGAAGTTAGAGATACTCTTAAAAAGAACGTAAAAGAAGCGTTTTTTGACGCTGAAAGCGGACTGTTTTCAATCTCAATCGGCGGAAAAGAGTTTTGCGAGCTTTCAAACTCACTTGCTATTTTATGTGAGCTTACTAACCTTAAAGAAACGCGTGTTATTGCCGAAAAACTTGCAAGCGGTGCACTCGAGAAGGCTTCGCTTAGCATGAAATGTTTTAAATATGACGCTCTTTTAAAGGTAAGCTCAAGATATCGTAAAAACATTTTAAATGAAATCTTTGAAACCTATGAACCTATGGTAAATAGCGGCGCTACTACTGTATTTGAGGTTGAAAGTGGTGCTTCGGCTTTCGGTAATGCCGGTAGCCTTTGCCACGGCTGGAGTGCTATACCAATACTTTATTTATAAATTCGAGGTTACGTATGAATATCATCAAAAACTTTGACTCAAATGAAGGTTTTCCCTATATCGCTTATATTCCCGAAAATATAGGTGAAAATCCAGCTCTTATTATACAACTTCACGGTGCCGGTGAACGCGGAAATACAAAAGAGGATTTAGATAAGGTTTTAGTGCATGGTTTTTCGCACATTGTAAACGATAATAACCTTAAAAATACTATTCTTATAATGCCTCAATGTCCGAAAGATTCTTTTTGGGCTGCAAAGGTTGAAAGCATTAAACGCTTTATCGACAACGTTATTGTTAAATACTCAGCTGATAAAAGCAGAATTTACCTTTGTGGTCTTAGCATGGGCGGTTTCGGAACCTGGTACACAGCTATGGCTTTCCCCGATACATTTGCAGCGATTGCACCCTGTTGCGGTGGCGGTATGGCTTGGAATGCAGATGTACTAAAAATGCCAATTTGGACCTTCCACGGTAAAGAAGATGTTGTAGTTTCCCCTAACCAAACTATTGAAATGATAAATGCCCTTGAAGGCAAAAACCCCAACTTCCGCTACACCTTATACGATGGTGTAGGCCACGATTCTTGGGAAAAAGCCTTTTCAGAGGATTTACTCAATTGGTTTTATTTATGGCATAAATAAAAATCAAGGCTTGACAACATTGTCAAGCCTTTTACTATATCATTTTCATTATCCAATATATAAATCCAAACACCACACTAGCTGCTGTGCCGTATGCAATTACAGGCCCCGCGATTTTAAAAATTGAAGCTCCAACTCCCAAAACCCAACCTTCTGTTTTAAACTCTAATGCGGGAGATACTACCGCGTTGGCAAAACCCGTAATAGGAACAAGCGTGCCTGCCCCCGCATGTTTTGCTATCTTTTCAAATAATTTAAGTCCAGTAAACAACGCCGCTAAAAATATTAACGAACAAGGCACCGCCATAAGCACCTGTTCCTCTGTTAAACCTAAATACAGGTAAAGTTCTTTAAACATCTGACCAATTGCGCAAATAAGTCCACCTATTAAAAAAGCACCGATAAAATCTTTAACTTTATGTGATGGTGGTGATGCTTTATCGGTCATTTTACTATACTGACTATTTGTGATTTTCATAAGATATCACTCCTTTTTTCTATTTTCACCCAAGACTCAAATAATATACAGGAAAAAGGCTTGACAATCCCCCACATTTTTTATATAATTATTTGGCATTAAAAGACACAAATCGAGGTGTGGCTCAGTTTGGTAGAGCGCTGCGTTCGGGACGCAGAGGCCGCAGGTTCGAATCCTGTCACCTCGACCAAATTAAAAAGGAATCATCCATAAGGATGGTTCCTTTTAATTTCTGTTAAACTTGTGGCAGGATGAGATACGAGCTCCAAACTTTGTGAGTGTAAACGAGCAAAAAGTTTGGGAGAACAGTCCGGTGGACTGTTCGATAGCCCGAGTGGAGAATCCTGTCACCTCGACCAAA
>JAZTYA010000036.1:0-43883 GCA_045636705.1 Acutalibacteraceae bacterium | reverse complement strand
TTCGGTTTGTCATCACCCGTAGGCGTTAGCCTGACGGATTCTTCCGCACCAAAAATCACTCGAAATTCTGCCCGTTTTAGGTCGCAGAATTTTAAAGAGTTGAATTTTTGGCTGTGCGAGGCACAAAACGCAGTTAATCCTGACGGATTAACGAGTATTTTAACATAAGCAAAGACGAAAATTGAGCCTTTAAAATCAGGTTCGGATTATTCGTGTTTGCTTAAAGGAGATTTTATGCATAAGAAGAACAAGCTATCTCAGTATGTTTCTGAACTTTGGAAATACAGAGATTTATTAAGGCTTTTGGTTTCCAGAGACCTAAAACTTAAATATCGCAGAAGCTTTTTAGGTTATGTTTGGAGCATACTTAATCCGCTTCTCATTATGATAGTTATGGCTATTGTTTTCTCGCACATGTTTGAGCGAAACATTGAAAACTTCCCCGTTTATCTTTTCTGCGGACAGTTGCTTTTCAATTATATGAGCCAAACAACACACAAGTCGATTTTCTCGGTTACGGGCAATGCGTCGCTCCTTAAAAAGACCTATATGCCCAAGTACATTTTTACCCTTGCAAAAATAACAAGCGGACTTATCGACCTTTGTTTCTCGCTTGGAGCGTTAGTAATAGTTATATTGGCAACCGGAGCTAGCTTTTCGTGGCATGCGCTACTATTCCCGCTGGTTATTTTACAGCTCTATTTGTTCTGTGTGGGACTAGGCCTTTTCTTAGCCCAGACCAACGTTTTCTTCAGGGATATTCAATATATTTATAACGCTGTTACGACGGCTTGGCTTTATATGAGCTGTATTTTCTATCCACTTGAAATGTTGCCTGGTTGGCTACAATGGGGAATTACACACCTAAATCCGATGTATTTTTATATTGCTCAGTTCAGAGCAATCATACACGTGGGCACCTTGCCGGACCTTTGGTTTGTTTTCGCAGGAATAGGAGCTGCGCTCTTATCACTTGCTATCGGTGCTTTAAGCTTTATGAGAGCAAAAGACAGATTTATTTTATATATATAATGTAGGAGATTTACTATGCAAGAAAAAAAGGTAATGATTGATGTTGACAACATTACTATACGATTTAATCTTGCCAGTCAAAAGATTGATAACCTAAAAGAATATTTTGTTAAGCTCATAAAGAAAGAGCTTATGTTTAAGGAATTTTTGGCTGTTAAAGATTTAAGCTTCAAGGTAAGAGAAGGCGAAGCTTGGGGACTTATCGGAACCAACGGTTCGGGTAAATCTACCACACTTAAAGCCATAAGCGGTATACTCAAACCCTATAAGGGTAAGATTTCGGTAAACGGCTCGGTTGCGCCCTTGATAGAATTGGGAGCAGGCTTCGACCCCGAACTTTCGGCAAGAGAAAACATCTTCCTTAACGGATGCGTTTTAGGTCATAGCGAAAAGTTCTTAAAGGACCACTTTGACGAGATTGTCGAGTTTGCAGAGATAGGGGAGTTCCTTGATACTCCGATTAAGAACTTCTCGTCCGGAATGAGAGCAAGACTTGGTTTCTCGGTCGCTACAATGGTTAAACCTGATATATTAATCGTTGACGAGATTTTGTCGGTTGGCGACTATAAATTCAAGAAAAAATGCGAAGCACGAATGAAGGAAATGCTATCAGGCGGAACAACACTTTTGTTCGTATCGCACTCTATTGAACAGGTTAAAAGACTTTGCGACCACGCTATTTGGATTGACAAGGGCGAGATGAGAATGCAGGGCACCGCAGAAGAGGTCTGCGATGCATATATTAAAGAAATGCAAGAAGACTAAAAATTTAAAAAACTTAAAAACACCGTGGCATTGCCCGGTGTTTTTTTAGACTTTTTTCAACCAAAAAGCCTCTTTTGTCAAAATTTATATCTTTTGCTTAAAAGAGTATAATATTAAATATGTGTTGCAATAAAAAACGTATTATGGTATACTTAATCTAAGTAAGTATATCATGAAGTACTGCGCTTTTTAGTTGTTGCTGCTTTTAAAGACGGAGCTAAAAAGGTCAAAAGCGGGAATCATGAAGGAGAGGATAAAATGAAAAAGGCAGTAGTGGTTGGCGGCAGCAACGGTATAGGTCTTGCCGTCGCTCGAAATCTTTCTAATAAAGGTTATTTTGTAAACATCCTTGACAGGGTTGAGCCGGATAATGAGGTTTCCTTTGAAAACGGTTCCACCTTCACAAAATTTAACCTTTTGGATTTTAATGAAGATGTAATTAAAGAATTAGTTGCAGATGAAGAAATCGAAGTTCTTATGCTTACGGCAGGATTCGGAAGGGTTGCAAATTTTGAGGATATTCATCCTGCAGAGATTCAAAATCTTTTCCAGGTAAATACTGTTTCTTCAATAAAAATACTCAACTATTTTTATAACAGAATAAAAAACAATAAGCCCTTCTATTGCGGAATAATGGGTTCGATTGCAGGACTTATGAGTTCTCCGATGTTTTCGGTTTATGCGGCAAGCAAATCGGCTATTTGCAGATTTACAGAAAGCGTAAATATCGAACTTGAGGTCTATGGCACAAAGAACAGAATTTTGAACGTTTCTCCTGGCACAATCAAGGGGACCAAGTTCCACGGCGACTCTACCGATTTACAGGCGCTTGAGGACTTATCAGAAAAAATCACAACCGCATTGTTAACCGGCGAGGTTTTGTTAATTCCGGAGTATGAAGAGGTATTTAAAGGCGTGCTTGAGCGTTACAATGCCGACCCGCATGAATACGGCATTCATAGTTATAATTATAAACTTTCTTCCGGAAAGAAAATTGGTGGCAAAGGTGTTAAGATAGGTTATCTTTCGGGGACCTTTGACCTCTTCCACGTGGGACACTTAAATCTTTTAAGACGCGCTAAAGAAAGATGCGATTATTTAATCGTTGGTGTTCATCCGAATGCCGCACACAAGAAAAAGGAAACCTTCATCCCATTTGAAGAGAGAAAAGCTATTGTTGGTGCATGCAGATATGTTGACAAGGTGGTTGAATCTTGCCAAGAGGATTCTGATGCTTGGGACCTCCACCATTACGACGTGCTTTTTGTGGGAAGCGACTACAAAGGTACCGAACGTTTTATTCGTTATGAAGAATACTTCAAGGATAAGGGTGTAGAAATTGTTTACTTTGATTACACAAAGGGGACAAGCAGCACACAAATTCGAGCAACCATAATGGATAAGGCAAACAAAACGACAGAAAGCAACAAATAAGGAGACTTATTAATGATACTTCAAAAAATACAATTTCCTAATCCTTTGATTTGTTCCAGAATAAGAATGTACTATAGCGGAACAACCTTTACTCCGTTAATGGAAGAAGAATGTTGTAAGGTGTCTTTAGGTGGCGTTCTTACCACAGACTCTTATTTTAACAGCTTTTCAATAGGAAAGTGGAAAAAGTACACCTCGATAGACAACCTACAATTGCGTATTTCTGTAAAGGGAGAGTTCTCGGTACACGTTCGTCACGCTCATAAGATTAACAATAGTGTTAAGGACGTTATTGTTGCAGAAAAGAAGGTTGAAAGTGAAGAAAAAACCGATTTTATCGTTCAAATCCCAACAGATTACGATACAGGTATATTTTATTTTCAGTTAAAGGCGCTTAAAGACGACTGCGTTTTCTACGGTGGCGCTTATGAAACAGAGGTTGCCGAAGAAAATCTTAATGATGTTAAGCTTGCTATCGGTATTTGCACCTTCCGAAGAGAATCCTTTGTTGCAAAAAATATGCAACTTCTCAATGAAACAATATTAGAAAATCCTAACAGTGCTTTATATGGCAAGCTTGAAATCTTTATAAGCGATAACGCCAAAACACTTGACTTAGGACTTGCAACCGATAAAATTCATCTCTTCCCAAATAGAAACTTGGGTGGCGCAGGCGGATTTACAAGGTCGATGATTGAAATTAAAAAGGCTAGCGCCGAAAAGAAGTTCACTCATATTATGATGATGGATGACGACATCCGTCTTAACCCCGATTCCTTGCTTCGCACATACGCTATGTTAAGACTCTTAAAAGCAGAGCACAAGGAAGCCTTTATCGGCGGTCATATGCTTAAAATAGACGCTCCGTATATCCAGAGTGAAGCGGCAGACCATTGGAACATTGTGGCTCATCATCCGGTTAAATACAACTACAACCTTGAGAGTATGAACTTCCTGCTTAAGAATGAAATTGAAGACAAGGTTAACTATTTTGGTTGGTGGTACTGTTGTATGCCTATCGACGTTGTTACAGATGTCAACCTTCCGCTTCCCATCTTTATTAAACGCGACGATATCGAATACGGTCTTCGTAACGGTAAAAAGTTCATAAACCTTAACGGTATTTGTGTATGGCACGAGCCTTTTGAGTACAAATATGCAACCTATCTTGAATATTACTATTTCAGAAACATGTGCATTATGAACTCAAGACATCGCCACAGCTTTGATGAAAATCGTTTGATAGGGGAACTAAAAAAGCGCGTTAAAAACTTTATTTACACCTATCGCTTTAAGGATGCCGAGCTTAGCCTTTTAGGTGTTCAACATTATCTTAACGGTATTGACTGGTTTAAAGAGCAGGACGGCGAAGCGCTCAACTCTGCGCTTATGCAACTTGGCTATAAAAAAGAACCTATGGAAGATTTGGACTACGTCTTTATTCACGGTAATTTTGAGGGCGTTTTAGGTGCACAAAAACTTAACAAAAAACAGAGAATAATTAGAAAGTTTACCTTAAACGGTTGGCTTTTACCTGCAAATAAAAACGCATTGGTTTCGGCATATCAACCGTCGCCTACCCGTTTTTACAGGGTTAAAAATGTTGTTAACTATGAGGAAATTTCAAACACCGCGTTTGTTACAAGCCGTAGTTATCGTTCTCTTTTTTATATTCTTAAGATGTACCGTCAGACAGTAAAGCTTATAAAGAAGAACTTTAAGAAGGTTACTCTTGAATTTAGAGACAGATATGACGAGCTAATTAACATCGATTTTTGGAACAACTATCTCTTTAATCCGGGAGAAGCACCAAAACTCACATCGGGACTTGATAAGCCGAGAAGACCTAAGAACACACCATATCAGCGCAAGCAGGTAGCAATTGCTCGTGTCGTAAGGCTTTTACAGATATTACTTTTCTGGTTGCCTGTAAAGAAAAATCGCGTGATGGTTTCAATTTATGACCGCAAGGGATTTTCCTGCAACCCTAAGTATATTGTTAAAAAGCTTGTTGAGGAGTATGGCAAAAAGCTTGAAATTTACTGGGTTACTATGCATCCTTCTACCTGTCAAGAAATTGAAGAGCTTGGGGTTAAGATAATTAAAACCAACTCTGCGGAACACGTTAAAAAATATCTTCGCACACGTTTTTATATTACAAACGACGCTTTCCCCGCTTGGGCAATTCACCGTCCTAACCAAAAATGGATGAATACCTGGCATGCAGGCATGAACTATAAGCATATAGGTCCCGCATATTTTGCGTTGGCAAGCCGACTTACAACAAAGCTTAGAAAGATGTATGACCGTCAGGCTAATTTCCACCTTTCGGGAAGTGAGTTCTTTACTAAGGATACGGCTGAGTCTTACGGATACAAGGTAAAGAACTTTGTTCCGACGGGACTTCCGAGAAACGATATCTTCTTTGAAGACCAGACAGAGGTTGTTAAGAAGGTTAGAGAGCAGTATAAGATTGCCGACGACAAAAAGCTTGCAATTTTTGCTCCAACCTTTAGAAGAGGCTTTAACTCAGACACCTATGGTATGGACTTCGATACTGTAAAGAAGGCCTTAAAACAGCGTTTTGGCGGCGAATGGGAAATTCTCTTTAGAAACCACACCTTCGTTAAAGGCAAGCAAAAATATTATGGCGCTGTTGACGTTTCGGCTTATCATGATATGCAGGAACTTATGTGCGCTGCCGATGTTCTTATAAGCGACTATTCTTCCTGCCTATACGAT
Source organism: Acutalibacteraceae bacterium (assembly GCA_045636705.1). Lineage (GTDB taxonomy): Bacteria > Bacillota > Clostridia > Oscillospirales > Acutalibacteraceae > SFWF01. The sequence continues at coordinate 37,910 of JAZTYA010000036.1, read as the reverse complement.
TTTGCAATTACAGGCAAGCCGGTTTTCGTTTATGCGCCCGACCTTGATTACTATGTAAATAGTGACCGCTCTTTAGCATATCCGTTTGAAAAATGGCCATATCCTTTGGCTATTACAAACGAAGAATTGTTAGATAAGATTGTAGCCTTTGATGAAAAGGATTATAAGGAAAAGGTTGAAGGACACCTTCGCGACACAGGTTGCTATGATAAGGGCACCGCTTCAAAGCAGGTTGCAGATATAGTTGCAAAGTATTGCTTATAAAAATTATAAAAAAACTCCGATACAGACGTATCGGAGTTTTTAATATTTTTATTATTAAATATTCTTTAAATCGTCAAGTGCTGCGCGTATAACCTTGTCCATATCGTAGTAACGGTACTGACCAAGTCTGCCACCGAAAATAACGTTGCCCTGTTCATCGGCTAACTTTTTATACTCGGTATAAAGTGCGCCGTTTTCGGCGTCGTTAACGGGATAATAGGGTTCAAGACCCGGCTCCCACTCAGCAGAATACTCTTTGCTTATTACAGTGGTGGGCTGAGTGCCGTATTCAAAGTGCTTATGCTCGATAATTCTGGTGTAGGGTACTTCGCGTTCGGTGTAGTTTACAACGGCGTTGCCCTGATAGTCGGGAGTGTCGAGCTCTTCGGTTTCAAAGGTAACACTACGATACTGTAAAGCGCCAAGTTTATAACCAAAGAATTCATCAATGCAACCAGTGTAAACGATAGTTTCTGCGATGTCGGGCTCTGCTTTAATAAGGTCAAAGTAGTCAGTGTTAAGTCTAACCTCAACGCCCTCTAGCATTTTTTCAACCATCTTTGTATATCCGCCTATAGGAATTCCTTGATAGCGGTCGTTAAAGTAATTGTTGTCATAAATGAAACGACAGGGTAGGCGTTTTATGATAAATGCGGGAAGTTCTTTACAGTCACGACCCCATTGTTTTTCGGTATAGCCTTTTATAAGTTTTTCATAAATGTCGGTACCAACAAGGCTTAACGCCTGTTCCTCAAGGTTACAAGGTTCTGTAATACCAAGCTCGGCAACCTGCTCGGCGATTTTTGCTCTTGCCTCATCAGGTGTGCGAACACCCCACATTTTAGAAAACGTATTCATATTAAAGGGAAGATTATAAAGCTCGTCCTTGTAAACGGCAATAGGTGCGTTGATGTAATTATTAAACTCCGCAAAGCGGTTTACGTAGTCCCAAACCTCTTTGTCGCTTGTATGGAAAATGTGAGCGCCGTACTTGTGAACGTTTATACCCGAAACGTCTTCGGTATAAATGTTACCTGCAATATGGTCGCGGCGGTCGATTACCAAACATTTTTTGCCGCGGTTTTTGAGTTCGTGAGCAAAAACTGCACCGTAAAGACCTGCACCCACTATTAAATAATCGTACTTCATTTTATTTTCCCCTTCGTGTTGTGAGTAGTGAATTAAAAGCTTTATAAAATTATTATAGCATAGTATATTTTGTTTTGCAATTGCAAAAAAATTCAAAAATCTAAAGGATTTTGTGCGATTTACTTTAATTAACCTTGTTGAAAGCCTTTTTGATATATGTTATAATATTAGTACAAAAAGATTACGGAGAAAATTAATGAAAAAGTTGTTAGCCTCTTTAAGTTTTAAAAATTTCATCTTCCTTTTTATTGCGGGAACTATAAACGCGATTGGAGTAACTATCTTTTTAGCGCCTGTTAACCTATATGACAGTGGTGTTTCGGGCACTTCGATTCTGCTTTCGCAAATCACGCCTGAAGAATGGAGTCTTTCTATCTTCCTTTTGCTTCTTAATATTCCGCTATTTTTATTCGGTCTTAAAAAACAGGGAGCGACGTTTACGGTTTACTCGATTTTCACTATCGCGGTTTATTCCTTGGTGTCGTGGCTGATAACCGATATTTTACCTATCGACGTTAGCATCGCATCTCCACTGGCAGGCGAAGACCTTTTGCTTTGCGCCCTTTTCGGCGGTATGATTTCGGGCGTCGGAAGCGGACTTACCATTCGTAACGGCGGCGCAATTGACGGCGTTGAGGTTATGGCGGTTATTTTTTCAAAAAGACTTAACATAACCGTTGGAACCTTTGTTATGATATATAACGTGATTTTATATATCGTTTGCGGCATAGTAATACAAAGCTGGATTTTACCCCTTTATTCTATCGTAACCTATGCGGCAGGCTTAAAGACGGTCGACTTTGTGGTTGAGGGTATCGACCGTTCGAAATCGGTTATGATTATTACCGATAAAGCAGACGAAATCAACGAGGCGCTTATAAACGAGTTCCAAACGGGAACCACGGCAATTTCCGCTAGAGGCGGTTTTTCAAAGACCGATAAAACTGTTATATATTTTGTGGTAAACCGTTTTCAGATTTATAAACTTAAAAACATAGTGCACGGCATCGACCCTAAGGCATTCGTAACCATTAGCGAGGTTGCCGACGTCTTTAAATATAACGATTAAAACCTAATTAAAACGCCCGAAAGGGCGTTTTTCATTTGAATATCAAGCTTTCGGGTGGTCAGCAACAGCGAGTTGCTATTGCCAGAGCTTTGTCCTACAACCCTGATATCATTCTTGCGGATGAGCCGACAGGAAACCTTGATACCGAAACCCAAAACGTGATTATGGAAATTTTCCGTGACCTTGCAAACAGCGGAAAATGTGTAATCTTAGTAAGCCATTCGCCTGACGTTGCGGCCGCTTGTGATGAGTGTTACACCCTTAAAAATTTAGTTCAAATCAAGAACAAGAAGAAATAAAATAACGGCACAGTCTTAACCGACTGTGCCGTTTATGTTTTTAAAGAAAATTATCTAAGACCTAAAAGCTTGGGGAAGTTTTTGAAAAGTTCCATAATTTCTTCTAGGGTGTATTTAGCAAGACCGCATTCAAGACTTAAGTTTCCGTCCCATCCGTTTGCCTTTAAAAATGCCATAAAAATTCTAAAATGCTCGGTAATTTCGGTCTGGCAAGAACGATTGGCAGGGTCTGCTGTATGAATGTGAGCAAATAGCGGAACGTTCATCGGGTCAAGACGGTCGTTCTCACGAGCATAGTGATAATAGTCAACCAAGAGTCTAATGTTTGGATGATTTACCATACGAACAAGCTTAGCTCCTGTGTGTGTTTCGTTAATGCAGTTTGTGGCAGGCTTTTCAAGAGGCTCAACAACGATAGTGATGCCCTTTTCTGCAACAATGGGTGCCATTCTCTTTAGAAGGTCTGCAAGGAAAGCTAAAGCCTCATCCTCGGTCATTTCGTCAACAAAATGACGAGCTCCGCCGCTACCGAAAACGAGAGTCTTAATACCAAGACGAGCCGAACGGTCTGCAACCGTTTTAATCCATTCAACAGCTCTGTCAGGCTCGTTATAAAGATAAATTCCGGGGAAGAGACAGTTTGCAGCTTCAACGGGAAGCCCGCAGCTCTTAGCCTCTTTTAGAAACTCTTCAAACTCCTCATCCGAAATGCCACCATAAGCTGCAACGGTGGTTTCTATAAACTCATAGCCTGCTTCCTTAAACTGTGGAACAAGCTTAAAACCGTTAGGGTCATCTTTTGTTCCGAGTGGGTTAGTAAAAACTCCTAATCTCATGATAATATCCTCCTGGGATTTTTTCTTTAATATAGCACGAAAACCACCCATTGTCAACAAAATTAGGTGGTTTTGTTTATTATAAAAGGGACGAAAATTTTGAGAACTTAAAGCCTAGCGTATCGGCTCTATGGCTATCGCTTGAAAGGATAAATTTGCCGCCTTTTTCTTTAATATAATCCACAATGTCGCTTGCAGGATAAGGGGTGGTTCTGTAGCCACGAGAAATTGCTCCCGAGTTGATTTCAAAGGGTATATTTTTGCAGATAAGACTATCCACCGCCTTTTGCCAAGCGGCAATATAACGGGGATTACCGGTATCAATAAGGGGTGTTTTCTCGTTAAATTTGGTTATCAAATCAAAATGCCCGATAATAGTAGCATTTGTTTTGTCAGCGACCTCACTTACAAGGCGGAAATACTCTTCGCAAAGGGCATAAATATCGCCGCTAAAGTATTTGTTCGCCGCTAATTTTAAGGTGTCGGCATCACTGTCAACGGGGATATATTCATTCCCTAATTTAAAGTAGTGAACCGAGCCTATAACGAAGTCAAAATCAAACTTTGGAAGACCCGAAAAATAGTCCTGCTCAATACCGCAAAGGATTTCGATTTTTCCCTTATATTTTTCCTTTAAGGCTAAAATGGTAGCGATATACTCATCAACTTTATCCTTTTTTATGCAGTATTTTTCATCAAAATCGGTGTAAGAATGGTCGGAAAAACCGAGCGTTTTTATGTCCTTTTCAATTGCCGATAATACAACCTCTTCGGGAGTGCTTTTGCCGTCGGAATAGGTGGTGTGAACGTGAAGGTCGCGGTTTATCATTTTGTCATTTTCTCCTGTTTAACCTTGTGGTCGATTATGTGGCGAGATGCAAGCTCGGTCTTTATATCGTCAACAGAAATTCCCATTTCAACCATAAGCACCATTACGTGATAAGCAAGGTCTGCGATTTCATAAACAGTTTCTGCCTTATCGTCCGATTTTGCTCCGATAATAACCTCGGTGCATTCTTCGCCAACCTTTTTAAGAATTTTATCAATTCCTTTTTCGAATAGGTAGGTGGTGTATGAGCCTTCGGGTTTATTTTGTTTTCTGCCAACCAAAAGGTCATAAAGTCCGTCCATAGAGAAAGCCGAGTTTTTTTCGCTTTCAAAAACAGTCTTAGTAAAGCAAGAGTCGGTGCCTGTGTGACAAGCAGGGCCGTCCTTATTAACCAAAACAACCAAAGCATCATTATCGCAGTCGGCAGTAATGGAAACTATATGCTGAAAGTTGCCGCTGGTTTCGCCTTTTCTCCAAAGTTTCTGTCTTGAACGGGAATAGAAGCAGGTTTTTTCTTCCTTTATAGAAATCTCAAGGCTTTCTTTATTCATATAAGCCAAGGTTAAAACCTTTTTGGTTTTAGCATCAACAACAATAGCGGGGATAAGACCCTTATCATCAAATTTAAGTGAATTTATATCTAACATAATTATCTCCTAACGTTTATGCCGTTTAAATTGAGTTCTTCTTTTAAATCGGAAATTTTTACCTCTCCAAAGTGGAAAATCGAAGCGGCAAGACCTGCATCAACCTTTGGAAGAGTTTTAAAAAGGGTCTTAAAGTGGTCGATATTACCTGCACCGCCTGATGCAATAACAGGCACGTTTACGACATTGCAAACGGCCTCTAACATTTCACGGTCAAAGCCGTTTTTAACTCCGTCGGTGTCAATTGAATTCACAACAATTTCGCCTGCGCCATTTTCGGCACCCTTTTTTATCCACTCGATAGCATCTATCCCTGTGTTTTCTCTGCCACCCTTTGCAAATAGGGTGAATTTGCCATCAACTCGTTTAATATCAGCAGATAGCTCAACACGCTGGTCGCCGTACTTTTTTGCCGCCTCGGCTATAAGATTTGGATTTTTAATAGCCCCCGAGTTAACGCTTACCTTATCGGCTCCGCATTTTAGAACACGGTCAAAGTCATCAAGGGTGTTTATTCCACCGCCAACGGTTAAGGGGATAAATATTTTGGATGCTACTTCGGTTAAAATCTCGGTAAAGAGTTTTCTTCCGTCGCTAGATGCCGTAATATCGTAGAAAACGAGCTCATCTGCGCCGTTTTGACTGTAAAATTCAGCAAGTTTTACAGGGGAAGAAACGTCGGCAAGGCCTAGAAAGTTTACCCCTTTAACAACCCTGCCGTCCTTAACGTCAAGGCAGGGAATAATTCTTTTAGTTATCATTTCTTTGTAACCTCTATTGCAGTTTTAAGGTCGATGTTGCCTGTGTAAATGGCTTTACCGAGTATTGCTCCGTAAACACCCATTTCGTTTAAGGCCTCAACATCGGCTAAATCGGTAACACCGCCTGATGCGATGATATCAATGTTAAATTTCTTGCTAAGTTCGCGGTATAACTCTAAATTTGTTCCCTTCATAGCGCCGTCGCGACTGATGTCGGTACAAATGATAGTCTTAATTCCAAGCTTTTCCATACGGGCAAAGAATTCTTCGCCCGTTTCGTTGGTAGTTTCGGTCCAACCCTTTGTAGCGACAAAACCATCTTTAAGGTCGCACCCAACGGCAATTTTTTCGCCATACTTTTTAGCCATCTTTTCTAAAAATAACGGGTCCGTTGCGGCAGCGGTGCCTAAAATAACACGGAATGCGCCTGCGCTTATGTACTTTTCAATTACCTCTTCGCTACGAATACCGCCACCGATTTCGGCTTTAAGACCTGATAGTTCGATTATTTTTTTAACCGTCTCGAAATTCGGGGTTTCGCCTGATTTTGCACCCTCTAAATCAACTAGGTGGATATACTCTGCGCCACATTCTTTAAAATAAAGCGCCACCTTTTCAGGATTTTCGGAATAAACCGTCATTTGATTGTAGTCACCCTTAAAAAGACGAACAGCCTTGCCTTCAAAAAGGTCTATTGCAGGGAAAATATTCATAAATCTTATCCTTTACAGTTCACAAAATGCTTTTAAAATTGATAGTCCCTTATCTCCGCTTTTTTCGGGGTGGAACTGAACGCCATAGACGTTGCCGTTTTCGGCAGAGGCGGTAAGTAAAGCGCCGTATTCTGTCTTTGAAGAAACAAAATCTTCGCAATCGGTAGCATAAAACGAATGGACAAAATACATATGGTCACCAGCATTTAAGTATTTAAAAATCTTACTTTTCTGTCTTTTTTCGGGGAAGATAAGTCCGTTCCAACCGATATGCGGAACCTTAAGCTCCTCGGGCACTACACCCTTCATGGAAACGACAGAACCGGGGATTAAACCTAAACCTTCATGTTCGCCATATTCAAAGCTTTTTTCAAAAAGCATCTGCATACCAAGGCAAATTCCAAGCAAGGGTTTACCCTTTTTTGTTTCCTCGATAATAACCTTATCAAGCCCTGATTTTCTTAGTTTTTCTGCCGCATCACTAAAGGCTCCAACACCGGGTAAAATTAGTTTTTCGGCAGTTTTTATTACCTCGGGGTCGCCTGTAACCAAGGTGTCTGCCCCGATGCTTTTAAAAGAGGAGGAAAGGCTAAAAAGGTTGCCTACCCCATAATCAATTATTGCTATCATTAGAGAACTCCTTTTGTGGAGGGAATATCGTTTTTAAACTTTTCGTTGATACTTGTGGCTTTTCCAAGCACACGACCTAAGGCTTTAAATGTGCCCTCAATTATGTGGTGGGTGTTTTTGCCTGCAAGTTCTTTTATGTGCAGGGTAATCTTTGCATTGCTTACGAAGGCAATTAAAAACTCCTCCACAAGCTCGGTGTCAAAATCGCCAACACGACTAGAAGGCAAAGGAAGGTCTAAACCTAAATAACTTCTGCCCGAAATATCGGTAGCGCAAAGGATAACGTTTTCGTCCTTCACTTCGCCATTTAAAAGGTCAGCGGTGCAAAGGATTAGGGTTTCATCCATAGGAAGAATTATATCCGAGTAGCGATTAATTCCTTTCATATCGCCTAGTGCCTCTTTAAAGGCAAGACCTAAGCAAATACCGATGTCCTCTGCCGAGTGATGAAAATCAACCTCGGTATCCCCGTTGCATAAAACGGTCAAATCAAATCTTGAGTGCTTGGCAAAAAGGGTTAGCATATGGTCCATAAAACCGTTGCCCGAGTTTATTTCGCTTTTGCCCTCGCCGTCTAGGTTAAGGGTTAAAACTATATCGGTTTCGGCAGTTTTTCTGGTTATTTTAGATGTTCTCATAATAACTCCTTTAAAACTTCGGTAAGTTTATTAATGAAGATTTCCATTTCTTCTTTACTACCGATAGTTATGCGGTTATATTCTTTAAGTCTTTCTTTATCAAAGTAACGGACCAAAACACCCTTTTCTTTAAGGGATAAATAAATCTCTTTACCTGTTAGCTTTTCGTGTTTTGCAAAGAGGAAATTTGCAGAAGAGGGAAGAGAAGAAAAACCTAACTTTTCAAGCTCAGATTTAGTCCATTCGCGGTTTTTAATAATCTTTTGGCAGTTGTCCTTTGTGTATTTATCGTCTTTTAATGCGCCAATGCCTGCCGCAGCGGTCATTCCGTTCACGTTATAAGGGTTGGTAGAAAATCTCAAGGTGTTAAGGTCGGCAATTAATTCTTTAGAGCCGATGCCAAAGCCTAGTCTTCCGCCAGCTAACGAACGCGATTTTGAAAATGTGCCCGTAACAAGTATATTATCATATTTTTTTATAAGTGGCAATGCCGAAACACCGCCAAAATCAATATAAGCCTCATCGATTACAACCACGTTGTCGGGATTGCTTTTAACGATTTCTTCAATGTCTAAAAGAGGTAAAGCAATACCTGTAGGGGCATTCGGATTTGCAAGAAAGATAGTTTTGCCTACGTTTATGTAGTCGTTTACGTCGACCGAAAAGTCCTCTTTTAAAGGAATTTCTTTGTAGTCGATGCCATAAAGATTTGCAAAAACCGAGTAAAAACCATAGGTAATGTCGGGGAAAACGACACCCTTTTCGCCAAAGGCCATAAAAGCAAAGTTTAAAACCTCGTCCGAGCCGTTTGTGAAAACGATTTGCTGGGGCTCTACACCGAAATATTCTGCCGCGGCAGAAATTAAATCACGGCATTCGGGGTCGGAATAAAGCTCTAAATTCTTTGCCGCCTTAGCAGCCATTTTTTGAGCAAGTGGCGAAGGAGCAAAGGGGGACTCGTTAGTATTAAGTTTTATGTATTTAGTGTCTTTTGGCTGTTCACCCGGTGTATAGGGAACAAGTCTTTCAAGACTTGAGTTTAAAAAACGGCTCACTACTATTCCTCCGTACGAATAACTGCGCTCTTTGCGTGGGCTGTAAGGCCCTCCTTTGTAGCAAAGAAGGAAACGTCTTTTGCAACCTTAGAAAGCGCTTCTTTTGTGTAGTAGGTATATTGTGTTTTCTTGATAAAATCATCAACCGACAAGGGACTTGAAAACTTTGCAGTACCACTTGTAGGTAAGGTGTGGTTAGGTCCTGCATAATAGTCGCCAAGCGCTTCGGGACAGAATCTGCCCATAAATATAGAACCTGCGTGGCGGATTTCATCAAGGTAATCGAAAGGATTGTCAACTAAAAGCTCTAGGTGTTCGGGAGCTATCTCGTTGCAGATTTCAATAGCCGATTCAATGTTCTCGGCCACTATAATTTTACCATTGTTGTCAATAGATGTTCTGGCAATATCGGCTCTTTCAAGTAAAGGTATTTGCTTTTCGAGTTCTTCTTGCACTTTAATTGCCAACTCTTCCGAATCTGTTACCAAAACGGCGCTTGCGTTTTTGTCGTGCTCGGCTTGAGAAAGCAAATCTGCGGCAGCGTGAGCAGGATTGGTGCCCCCGTCTGCCATAATTAAAATTTCACTAGGTCCTGCTATCATATCGATAGAAACCTGACCGAAAACCTGCTTTTTAGCCTCGGCAACAAAGGCGTTACCGGGACCTACAATTTTATCAACCTTGGGCACGCTCATCGTACCGTAAGCCAAAGCGGCAATAGCCTGAGCGCCGCCGATTTTAAAGATTTTATCAACCCCTGCAATAAAGGCGGCTGCCAAAATTACGGGGTTAACCTTGCCGTTACTTAAAGGGGGTGTTACCATAACAACCTCTTTACAACCTGCAATTTTAGCGGGGATAGAGTCCATAAGTACGGTTGAAGGATAAGCCGCAGTGCCACCGGGCACATAAAGACCGGCTCTATCAACTGGGATAATCTTCTGACCGATAATAATACCATCGGCCTTTTTAATCTCAAAACCCTCACGGACCTGATTTTTATGGTACTCACGGATATTTTCGGCCGCGGTCTTTAAAATTTCCAAAAACTTTGGCTCAACCAAGGAGACAGCCTCTTCGATTTCTTCCTTAGAAACTAAAAGGGAAGAAAGTTTCGCTTTATCGAACTTTTCGGAATATTCGTAAAGGGCTTTATCTCCGTTTTTTCTTACATTATATATAATGTCGGTGACTATTTCTTCAACATTTTGCCCCATATCTGCACGGGCAAAAATTTCAGAGTTCGAAACCTCGCCCACCTTTAAAATTTTAATCACGTTTTTACTCCTTTGTTTGAGCGGCTAAGCCACTTACGATTTTTTCAATGCTTTCTTCCTTAAACTTATAGTTTGTTTTATTAGCAATAAGGCGAGCACTGATAGGAACGATTTCCTCAAAAACCTCTAAATTGTTTTCCTTTAAGGTAGCGCCTGTTTCAACTATATCGACAATTACGTCGGACAAATCAAGGATGGGCGCTATCTCAATCGAGCCGTTTAGGTGGATAATATCAATATCCATTCCCTTTGAAAGATAATGTGCGCTTGCAATATTTTTAAACTTTGTAGCAACGCGAAGAGTACGGCTCATATCGTATCTAAAGTCCTTTTTAGCGGCCACTGCCATACGGCACTTGCCAATATTAAGGTCTAAAAGCTCGTAAACATCGGGGGAATATTCAAGCAAAATATCCTTGCCCGCAATACCGATGTCGGCGGCGCCACGTTCAACATATATAGCAATATCGGAAGGTTTAACCCAGAAGAAGCGAACCTTCGTTTCCTCATTTTCAAAGATAAGCTTTCGGTTCTTTTCTTTAATCGAAGGACAACCGAAGCCTGCATGCTCGAACATATCGTAAACCTTTTCACCAAGTCTTCCCTTAGGCAAGGCAACGTTTAGCATTTTATTCATTTAAAGGTTCACCTCGCTGTCGAAATTTATAACCTCACGGTATTTTATGTCGGTCGGCAAAACCTTGCTTGCCAAAACGGTTTTACCGCTTTTGGTTAACGCATTTATATATGTATTAAGGTTTTTAACCGAAGAGTTTTCACTAAACAAGACTAAAACGTCAAGGTCGTACTCGGCGGTTTCTACCTTAAATCTTTCAAGCAAATCAAGGTAAACTGCAAAACCGATAGCCGAAGACTTTCTTCCCATTTTCTGCATTAGCTTGTTATATTCTCCACCCGAAAGCAGACTTGACGGAATGCCTTCAATAAATCCTTTAAAGACAATGCCACTATAATAGTTAATATCACTTACAACCGAGAAATCAATTCTTATCATAGATTTTAACGAATCGTCAATCGAGTCGCAAAGGTTTTTAAGCTCGGTTAAAGGTGTGGTGTCTGCCTTGCCAAAAAGAGCGCTTTCAAGAAGGGGCAAAACCTTTTCGGGTTTTCCGCTTGTTGAAACCAAGAGCTTTAAAATTTCTGCGGTTTCTTCGCTGACACCCGACCTGGTACAAAGGTTTTTAAGCTCGTGAAGGTTCTTTTCGCCGATAAGCTTGATAATTTCCGTTCTTAAAGAAGTGGGAACAGAAAAACTGTCAAAAACGTTTTCTAAAAGTTTTAGGTGTGAAATATCAAGCACGGCAGAGTCAGAAATAATCTTAAGGCTTTCTGCCGCAAGGGAGACAACCTCGCAAATCTGAAAAGAATCAATATCGCCAAAGCACTCAAGACCTGCTTGCATAATTTCTTTATAACTATCGCTTCCCTTTGACACGCGGTAAACGTTTTCATTATAAAAAACCTTTTGAATATCCTTTGGGCTATCCTTTACGTTCTTAATAATAGAAAGGGTAACGTCGGGCTTTAACGCCATTAACTTACCGCCTAAATCGGTAAAAGTGATGACACTGTTTGAAATTAAAAAGTCCTTGTTGCGAGCGTATAAATCATATTCTTCGAAATGGCTCATTTTGTATTGCGAATATCCGCGCGAAGCATAAAGGTTTCGCAGAGCAAAGATAACCTTTTCGTTAAAGCTTAAAAAAAGTTCGCCTGTTTGCATTATTTTTTTCCTGCCTTTAATTTCTTTATTGCAGAGGAGTATCCGCCGCTTCCGTAGTTTAAACACTTGCTGACTCTGCCGATAGTAGCAGAGCTTACGTCAACCTGCTCGGCAATTTTTTGGTAACTGTTGCCTTCAGAAAGCAAGATAGCAGTATCAAGTCTTTGCGCCATATCCTGCACCTCTTTGATGGTGCAAACGTCGGCAAAATACTCGTAACACTCCTCGATGCTTTCAAGATTTAATATTGTCTGAAATAGTCTGTCAATCGATTCGTTTTTAAATCTATGCATAATATTACCTCGCAATTTAATATAGCACTATGATATCACATCACTCTGCTAAAGTCAAGGGGTAAAAAGCGAAAAAATTTAAGCAAAAAAGGGGAATAATAAAACATACTTTTACAAAGAAAATATATTGGTATATTCCTTGACAAGAAACGACAAATTTGATATAATTTTTAGGATAAATAATCCAATTTTTATTTATTATCAACAAAAAGAAAAGAGGAACAAAAAATGAAACTAGTTTTTGGCGTTAAAGACAAACCCAAATTTGGTCAGTTGATAGTTTTTGCTTTCCAGCAACTACTTGCAATCATGGCCGCAACCATCGCCGTTCCTGCCATTATCGGCAACGGAATGTCGGCATCAGCAGCGCTTTTCGGTGCAGGTGTAGGTACACTTGTTTACCAGCTTTTCACAAAGTTTAAAAGCCCTGTTTTCTTAGGCTCTTCTTTCGCATTCATCGGCTCAATGCTCGCAGCATTTGCAGGCGCTACATCAATGTCGCTAGGTTACCTAGGTCTTTTAATTGGTGTTGCATTCGCAGGACTTGTATACGTTCTTATTGCGGTTGTTGTTAAGTTTGCAGGTGTTAAGTGGATAAACAAACTTATGCCTCCTGTTGTTATAGGACCTACAGTTGCTTTAATCGGTCTTTCTTTAGCAGGCGCAGCAGTTAAGGATGTTTTCTCTTACGGTCCTCAGGACGGTAACGGCTCATTCGTTATGAGTACTAACATCTGGGTTTCATTTATTTGTGCATTAGTTACCTTAGCAGTGGTTATTCTTTGCTCGGTTTACGGCAAGGGAATGACCAAGCTTATTCCTTTCATTATCGGTATTTTAGCAGGCTATGCAGTAGGTGTTATCTTTACTGTTATCGGAATGATTGCCAACAAGCCTGAGCTTATGATTATTGATTTTGCTCCCTTTAAGGCACTGGTTGCTGACGGCGTTGGCTTAAAAACCTTCCTTTCAGTTCCTCAGTTTACCTTCCTTGAGGCAATTAAGGGTGCAAACGAGTTCAGCTGGACCTACGTTGCAACAGTTGCTGTAGCTTACGTTCCCGTTGCATTCGTTGTTTTTGCAGAACATATTGCAGACCACAAGAACCTTTCTTCTATTATTGAAAGCGACCTCTTAGAAGAACCCGGCCTTCACAGAACACTTTTAGGTGACGGTATAGGCTCTGTTGCAGGCGCTATCTTCGGCGGATGCCCCAACACCACCTATGGTGAGTCGGTTGGTTGCGTTGCCATTACTAAGAACGCTTCTGTTGTTACAATCACAACAACCGCTATTATGGCAATTATCTTTGCCTTCATTTCACCCTTCGTTGCATTCCTTGATTCTATCCCCGGTTGCGTAATGGGCGGCGTTTGCGTTACCCTTTACGGATTTATCGCAGTATCAGGTCTTAAGATGATTCAGAAGGTTAACCTTGAAAGCAATGCTAACCTCTTTGTTGTGTCTGTAATCCTTATCTGCGGTATCGGTGGTATGGCTATAGCAATCGGCAAGGTAACAATTACCGCTATTGCTTGCGCTCTTATCCTCGGAATCTTAACAAACCTTATCGTTTCAAAGGCAACCGACAGAGAGTAAGGTGAAATTTTAATGAAAAACGTTATTATCCTTGACCATCCTCTAATTCAGCACAAAACTACAATTTTAAGACAGACTACTACCTCTAACAAGGAGTTTAGAGAGTTTGTTGAAGAAATCACAATGCTTATGTGCTATGAGGCACTACGTGACCTACCGCTTGAAGAAATCGAGATTGAAACACCCCTTAAAAAGACCAGAAAAAAGGTCTTAAAGGGCAAGAAACTCGCTATTGTTCCTATTCTTCGTGCAGGTCTTGGCATGGTTAGCGGAATGTTATCCTTGGTTCCTTCCGCAAAGGTTGGACACATCGGAATGTATCGTGACGAGGAAACCTTACAACCTCACGCATACTACTGCAAGCTACCTTCCGATATTGAGGACAGACTTGTAGTTGTAGTTGACCCAATGCTTGCTACAGGCGGTTCGGCTTGTGATGCTATCGCACAGATTAAGGCTTGCGGAGCTAAGCAGATTAAATTCTTATGCTTAGTAGCTGCTCCTGAGGGAATTAAGACTCTCACCGAAGCTCATCCCGATGTTGATATTTACTGTGCTAATGTTGATGAAGGACTTAATGAGAACGGATACATCGTTCCCGGTCTTGGTGATGCAGGCGACAGAATTTTCGGCACAAAATAAGTCTTAGGCAAAAATTAAAGCTCTCTGCTTTTTGCAGAGAGCTTTTTTATATTTAATAGAAGAAACCGCAGAGATTTTCGATGTATCCTTCGGGGTCGGCAGGGAAAGAAAGTCCGTGGTCGGCACCCTCTACGGTGTGAAGAAATTTCCGTGTCGGGCAGGCTTCAAAGACACGTTCGCTCATTTGACAGGGAACAAATCGGTCAGACTTGCCGTGAACAAAGAAAACGGGAACCTTGCAGTTTTCAATGGCCTTTAAAGGGTTTGCCTTGTCAACATTAAATCTTCCGAAAATAATACCGCCAAGTTTTACAAAGGGATATAAAAGACGGCTTGGAAGTTTAAGTTCGCCGATTGTCTTTTTTATCATTTCCTTTGCCGACGAGTAACCACAGTCGGCAAGAATGCCTATTACATTTTTTGGCAGAGGATTTTCTGCCGCCATAATAACCGTTGAGGCACCCATAGAAATACCCGTAAGAATGATTTTTATATCACTGCCAAAGGTTTTAATCGCAAAATCTATCCAGTAAAGACAGTCGCGGCTTTCCTTAACACCAAAGGTTATGACCCTGCCTTCGCTTTTTCCTGCGGCACGCTGGTCAACTAAAAGAACATTTCTTTCTAGTGCAAAGCTTCGGTTAACACCACCGCAAAGGTCCCTTTCGGCAGTTCCTCTGTATCCGTGGAACATAATCTCAAGAGGCGCATCCTTTTTATACTCGTAGTATTTGGCATAAAGTTTAAGTCCGTCGAAAGAGGTTATGGAATATTCGGTAAAGGGACGAGCCCTTGTTTGCTTCATCCAGGAAATCATAACCTCGTGAAAGGGCTTATATGCTTTTCCTTGAGGTAGGTCAAACTCGTTATCACTTTTAGGCATACGCTTTGGAACATAGAATGCCAGAAAAAAGCAGATATACGAGGTTGCCAAAACGACAACTATTAAAACCGCCAAGACAATCAAAAAAGCAGTCAATCAAACGGGCTCCTTTCATAAATTTGAAAATAAATTTGCCTGCAGAAAGGCAAAACCTCTCTGCAAGCCGAAAATTTTTAATCGCAATTAGCTTGACATCTGATATAGCAGGCTGTAGCTGTAAGGGTTAGAAACAAGAAGAAAAGAAGCACACCTGCTAAAATTGCTCCGAGTACGCTTGTGGCAGCGAAACTAATGGCTAGTAAAACTACCGAGAAGAGAGCAGTTCCCAAAATGCCTATTAAAAGGGCAACAAGAGCAGAGCAACAACGGGGAGCCTCTTGCCTTAAAGACACTTGAAGAAGGGCTACTGCAAGATAAACGACAGCAATTCCCAAGGTTACCCAAAGAAAAGCAGGGGCAAGGGCAATAATACCCATAATTGTTAGGAACGCGGTAACAACACCAATGGCAATGCTTGCTACAATTGCCCAAAAGGTGCAGCTAAATCTGCATGAGCAGTTTGATGCTGACATAATTTTCACCTCCAATACAGTGTATGCCACTCTATTAGGACGAGTGACGGCAAAGCCTGTTTGGATTTAAGAGGAGAAAATTATTTAGCAAAAACTATTTATTTTTAATGTATTTATCAATCGCGTCGGCGGCAGTTTTTCCGGCTCCCATAGCAAGAATAACCGTAGCGGCACCCGTAACGGCATCTCCACCTGCAAAAACACCTTCGCGAGAAGAAAGCCCCTTTTCGTCAACTATAATTCCGCCTCTGGCGTTTGTATCAAGGCCGTCGGTGGTAGATTTAATTAAGGGATTAGGAGACGTGCCTATTGATATTATAACACAATCCACGTCAATTATAAAATCGCTGTCCTTAATTTCTTTAGGAGCTCTTCTGCCTGATGCATCGGGGTCTGAAAGCTCCATTTTAACGCATTTAATACCTTTAACAAAGCCGTTTCTTATATCACGCTTATCGTCAGGATTTCTGTATCCTAAAATCTCAGTGGGGTTGGTTAAAAGATTAAATTCAACACCCTCTTCAATAGCGTGCTCTACCTCTTCTTTGCGGGCAGGAAGCTCGTCTAAAGACCTACGATAGATAACGTAAACCTTTTCGGCACCAAGTCTTAAAGCAGTTCTTGCGGCATCCATAGCAACGTTGCCACCGCCAACAACGGCAACCTTTTGCGCCTTCATAATGGGTGTAGAGGAGGTGTTACGATAGGCCTTCATAAGATTTGAACGGGTTAAGAATTCGTTTGCCGAATAAACACCCTTTAAGGTTTCTCCGGGAATCCCCATAAAGCGTGGAAGACCTGCGCCCGTGCCGATAAATACGGCCTCAAATCCGTCCTCAAAAAGCTCGTCAATGGTAAGGGTCTTACCGATAATCATATTAGTTTCAATTTTTACGCCAAGCGCTTTAAGGTTTTCGGTCTCCTTTGAAACAACCGACTTTGGAAGTCTGAATTCAGGAATTCCGTAAGAAAGCACACCGCCTGCTAAATGAAGAGCTTCAAAAACTGTAACCTCATAGCCTTTTTTGGCAAGGTCGCCGGCACAGGTAAGACCTGCAGGGCCCGAACCGATAACCGCAACCTTGTGTCCTATTTTTAAAGGTTCTTTTGGCAGTGCGTTTTCTTGGGCATTGTGCCAGTCGGCAACAAAACGCTCAAGTCTGCCGATGCCGACAGGCTCGCCCTTAATACCGCGAACACAGTACTTTTCGCACTGCACTTCCTGTGGGCAAACTCTTCCGCAAATGGCGGGAAGAGAAGAACTTTGCGAAATTATATTATAAGCGTTTTCAAAATTGCCTTCGCTTACCTCTTTGATGAAAGCGGGGATATTAATTTTTACAGGGCAACCACCCATACATTTAGCGTTTTTACACCCAAGGCAACGCTTGGCCTCGGCAATAGCCATTTCCTTTGTATAACCGAGAGCAACTTCTTGGAAATTAGTCTTTCTAATATGAGGTTCCTCTGTCGGCATAGGAGTTTTAAAAGGACTCATATCAGCCATTTTCTTCACCTCTGAACAGATTGCAAGTTTCTTCGTGTCGCATGAGTTCAAAATCACGATACATTGTTGCGCGCTCCATAGCCTCGTCAAAATCGACCAAATAGCCGTCAAAATCAGGACCGTCAACGCAGGCAAATTTGGTTTCTCCGCCAACAGTAAGTCTACAACCGCCGCACATTCCTGTGCCGTCTATCATAATAGGGTTCATAGAAACGGTACAGGGCACACCGAAAGGACGGGCAGTAGCAACTACGAACTTCATCATAATTAAAGGTCCTATGGCAATAACCATATCGTATTTATTACCGCTAGCTAAAAGCTCGGCTAACGGCTCGGTTACAAGGCCGCGTCTTCCTTCACTTCCGTCGTCGGTAGTAATAATAAAGTTATCGCTACACGCCTTAAACTCTTCTTTTAAAATAACGATATCCTTGTTTCTAAACCCTGCTATACAGTCAACCTTGCATCCTAAAGAATGAAGTTTTTGAGCAACCGGCAAAGCAATAGCGCAACCAACGCCACCGCCTACGATGATAACCCTTTTAAGATTATCGGTCTCGGTAGGCTTCCCCAAAGGACCTGCAAAGTCGGTTATATAGTCGCCCTCTTTCTTTTGAGCAAGCAAAGAGGTGGTAGCGCCAACCGTTTGGAAGATAATCTTAACCGTGCCTTTTTCTCTGTCATATCCCGCAATGGTAAGAGGGATTCTTTCTCCATCCTCATCTATACGAAGAATAATAAACTGACCGGCTTCTGCCTTTTTGGCAACGTAAGGTGCATATATGTCCATCATAACAACCGATGGGTTTAAAACTTTTTTTGAAGTGATTAAATACACTAAAGGGTCTCTCCTTTAAAATTTATAGGGCATAGGAATTAACAGTTTTTCCGTCAAAATCACGCCAGTAAAAATTGCCGTTTTCATAAATCATATATCCGTGATGACTGTTTTCCTTCGGAAGTGATACGCTTCCGGGGTTCATATAAATAATATCCCCGATTTTTTCAAGCGCAGGCACGTGGGTGTGTCCGTTAAGCAAGATATCTCCCTTTTTTAAAGGTGGGATATTTTTTGGATTAAATTTGTGCCCGTGTGTAGCAAAGATGCTTACATTATCCACCGAAAGATAAGCATATTCTGCCATAATCGGAAAGTCTAGCACCATTTGGTCAACCTCTGAATCGCAGTTGCCCTTGACACATAAAATCTCATCCTTTATGTCGTTTAGCATTTCTATCACCGATTTGCAGGAGTAGTTGTCGGGCAGATTATTTCTAGGCCCGTGATATAAAAGGTCGCCAAGAAGAAGCAACCTGTCTGCTTTTTCGGATTTATATGATGATATAAGTCGCTCGCACCACGTAGCAGAGCCGTGGATGTCCGACGCAATCATAAGTTTCATATCAAAGCTCCTATCAAACAACATAATAAAATATTATATCATAGATTATTCTCTTATTCAACATAAGATTTAATCAGTTTTTTATTGCGAAAACACGATAAATATAGTATAATAACTAGGTGTTTATATTTAGTTTACAATTTTCTCAAAATTGTCTGTTAAACTAAAGTTTAAGTAAATAAATTTTTAAGGAGAAAAGGTTTATGATAGAAGTTTCTGCACTCTCTAAAGCCTATGGTAATCATCTTGCGGTTGATAAGGTTAGTTTCACCATAAACAAGGGCGATATCATTGGTTTTCTTGGTCCTAACGGAGCAGGCAAGAGTACAATTATGAACATAATGACAGGCTATCTTTCTTTAACTGAAGGTAGCGTTAAGGTGGATGGCTACGATATTATAGACAATCCGTCAGAGGCAAAAAAGAGAATAGGTTATTTGCCTGAAATTCCACCTCTTTATATTGATATGACCGTAAGGGAATACCTTTACTTTATGTATGATTTAAAGAAGGTTAAGTTCCCCAAAAAGCCACACATTGATGAAATTGTTAAGCTCGTAAAGCTTGAAAACGTGGTTGACCGTCTTATTAAAAACCTTTCAAAAGGTTATCGTCAGCGTGTAGGTATTGCGCAAGCTCTAATTGGAAACCCGGACGTGTTAATACTTGACGAGCCTACGGTTGGTCTTGACCCCAAGCAGATTATCGAGATTAGAAATCTTATTTCAAAGCTCGGTAAAAACCATACGGTTATCTTGTCATCTCACATCTTGTCTGAGGTGCAGGAGGTCTGCAAGAGAATTATCATTATCAATAAAGGTCACATCATAGCAGACGACACACCCGAAAATCTTTCGGCTAGCATATCTAAAGACCATTCTATCAACCTTCGCGTTATGGGCGATGAGGATGAAATTGAAAGCGTGCTTTCAGCAACACCGGGCGTAAAATCGGTTATGTCTTTAGGAAGCAAAGAGGACGGAAGCTATGACTTTAACGTTGAACCCAGAACCGGTTATGATATTCGCGCCGCTTTAAGTAAAAATCTTTTAGAAAAAGGAAAAGCCGTTCTTAATATGTCTTCTAACGAAATGAACCTGGAGCAAATATTCCTACGCTTAACCGAGCTTTCGGATAACGGACAGAATTTATTTGCAAAAGAAACTGAAGAAGAGTTCGAAGAAATAGAAACAGAAGAGGAGGAAATTTAAATGAAAGCAATATTCAAAAGAGAATTTAAGTCTTATTTTGCTTCCCCAATAGGTTATATTTTCCTTGCCGTGTTTTTCTTCTTTGAGGGAACAGCTTTTGCGGATATTTATTCTGCAGGTTCCACCGAAATTGCAGGCGTGTTTTATAATTTCCTTACACTTCTTGCAATAATTTTCTTAATCCCCGTTGTTACAATGCGCCTTTTATCCGAGGACAGAAGACAAAAGGTTGACCAAGCCTTAATCACAGCCCCCGTTAGTGTAACAGGCATCGTTTTGGGCAAGTTCTTTGCGGCTTTTGCGGTTTACGCTTTGGCCTTTGCTCCAACAATTGTTTTCCAAATCATTGTTTCGGTTATAGTACCTTCGGTTAACTGGCTCTTTTATTTGAATGCGCTGGTTGGAACATTACTCACAGGTGCGGCTCTTATATCTATAGGTCTTACAATTTCTGCATTCACAGAAAGCCAGGCAATTTCCTGCATTCTTACTATTGCGGCTTACGTATCAATTTTCGCAATAACCTATATTGCAGAGCTCACAGGTGTTAAGTTCATTATGTCTGCGGCAGAGTATCTTGCAATATTTAATATCTTCGAGCATTTTGCTGACAGCGTGTTCCATGTTGCAGACGTGGCGTATTTAGTGTCACTAACTGCTTTGTTTATTTTCTTCTCGGTGCGCGCCGTTGAACGTCGCAGATGGGCATAAGGAGGTCGGTTTAAATGAAAAAGAATACAGTAAAGAAACCCAGAAATAAAAATCTTTTCAAGCACGGCTCTTATGCAATCATTCTTACCGCTGTTGTAATTGCGGTAACCATCGCCTTTAACACCACCTTTGCTCTTTTAGCAGAGAGAGTTAATCTTGATATTGACCTAACCCTTACAGGTGATAACAGTCTTGACGTTGAAAACGTTGAGTTCTTAAAAGGAATTGACAAGGACGTTAAAATAACCGTTTGCGCTTCAAAGGCGGATTATTTAGGCGGTTATATGAACTACTATGCTCAAAACTACTTTATGACTACCGACGAAACCGGTAAGTATTATGAGCAGACCTTAACCCTTTTGGACTTATATTCGGTTTATTCGGATAAAATCACCGTAGAGTTTGTCGACCCACAGACTCCTGAGTTTTCTGACATCTATTCAAAATACTCGGGCGCAAACCTAATTTATGGTGATATGATAGTTGAATGCACCCATTTAATTGACGGCCAAGAGGTTGTAAGAAATAGCATTGTATCTTTTGAGGATATTTATTATGCTTACGACTCCTCGGGAATGGCAGCTTCCGGATATGACTATTATTACATTGAAGCTAACCAGTTTGAAACCGCTATGACAGGGGCAATTTATAAGGTTACTTCAGAAGAAACCTACAAAGTTGGCTACGTTTCAACACATTGTGATTTAAGCTACGTATCAAATCTTACCTCAAACCTTAAGCTTAACAACTTCGAGATAGTTGAAATTAAGGATACCATAATATCAAAGATAGATAGCGATATCGATTTACTTGTTATTATGGCTCCAAAGGAAGACTTTATAGCAGAGGAATTAGTAGCTATAAACGACTGGCTTATCGGTGACGGTAGTCGTGGTAAGGGTGTGCTTTTCTTCCCATCTGCTTACTCACCCGAAACGCCAAAGCTTAAAGGCTTCTTACAAGAATGGGGTATTATTTATGACGACGGTATCGTATTTGAAACAAATCACGATAATTACTATACCGGCGACCCAACACACGTTTTCTCTACGGTAAAGGATACCGAGGAAGAAGAAATTGCAAAGTTTATAGAAGGCAGCAATTATTTCATAAGCAAAATGAACGTTCCTATGAAAACTGCCTTTGAGTATAATGGCGGAAACCGTTATACCGACGTGCTTGCTCAAACTATTGATAAAACCGCGGTAATCGCTCCAAAGGACGTTGAGCTCACTTGGGAACCTGATAACACCTACGTTAAGGACCAGTTTGCTACCGTTATTTTAGCGCAGGATACGGTTTATGTTGACAGCGAGCCAAAGACTAGCTATATTGCGGCATTCGCAAGCACCGACTTTATTGCATCTTCTTATATCAACGATTCAAGCATTAGCAATATGAAAATCACCTTGGCAGCCGCAAAGCAGTCGGTAGGACAGGATGATAATCAGATGGAGTTCTCAATGAAATATTTTGATACCGCTGATTTCTCGGCTACCGTTACCGAGTCTGCAACCAAGGCAATCAAAACTATTTTCGTAATTATTCTACCCCTTTTAGTAGTAGTATTTGGCATAGTTGTCTTTGTTAAGAGGAGGACGCGTTAATGAGCATAAGCCCTAACGAAAAGGACACTAACACCTATGAGCAATCGGTAGAAATTAACGAAGAGGAATCTACTATATTTTCTGCACCTGTAGCTCATAAAGAGAGCAAAAAGGGCTCAAGTATGTTAAGAAACGGCATAATAGCCACCTCGTTGCTTCTTTGTGTTGCTTGTTTGGCGGCGTCCCTTTGGATTTTCGTTCCGAAAATGACAACCGACGATATCAGTAGTAACGCCGATATAGAAACCACTCCTCTTTGGTCAATTAAGACCTCTGAGGTCGAGAAGATAACCCTTACCGAAGGCAATGAGGCAATCGAATTCTATGCCGTTGATAAGGAAAGCGAAACCTCTTCGGGCTCATCTACAAAGGAATGGCATATAAAGGGCGTTGATAACACCCTTATAAGTATGGATAAAACCCAAATCGTAGTTAACGCAATAACCGCGATTGAATATTTAAGGGTAATGGAGAACAAGGAGTCGGATTACGGCTTTGATTCTCCTGTCTTTAAAGCCGATATTAAAACAAATGACGGCTCAAAAGACAAGTTGTTGCTTGTAGGCAAGACAACCGCCGACGAAAGCGGTGTTTATCTAAAGGTTGACGGCGAAGATAAGGTTTATCTTGCAGAATCTGATTTTCTTTCTTATCTTAACGTAAACAGTCTTCACTTTGCCGACACAACAGGTATTCCTGCCTTTGCAAAGGATTCTGACTATACAGGCGAATACTTTACCAACGGCGCTCTTACTAACTTTGATAAGATAGTAATTGATGGAACAAACCTTTCGGGAAAGATGACCCTTGAAAAGAACAGGGGAATACTTGATTTTGGAACCTATATTATAACTTCGCCTTCACACAGATATGCCAACACCGAAAGTGTCAGCGGTATATACGGCATATTTTCAAGCGGACTTTCGGGCACAGGGGTTTACTCCTTTACCGCTACCGCTGAAGAACAAAAACTTTACGGATTAAACAACCCGGATTTTACTGCAACCATTTATGCAGGAAACGAAACCAGAAGCTTCAAGGTTAAAAAGCAGACTGATGGAAGCTTTGCCGTTGTAGGAGACGGACTTAAGGTTATTTTAAAGGTTGACGAGCAAAGCCTTGCCTTTGTTAACTATGCTTCGCATGAGTTTTACAGCAACTTCTTGTTTATTGAAAGCTTAACAGAGGTAGAAACAATAACCGTAACAGAGGGCAATATTAGTCACAAGTTTGAAATTATTACTGAAAAAGTAGAAAACGCCGAGGGCGAAAAGGAAAATCAAATTAAAGCCGTTAAGGCAAACGGCAAGGAGATTGATACTAAAAATTTCCAGAACTACTATGAGTATCTGTTATGGCTTTCTGCGGTCGAGTTTAATTTTATTGACACCTCTAACCTTACTGCCGATACCACAATTTATATCACTCATAATGACGGCACACCCGATACGGTTATAAAATATTATAAGGTGTCGGATATGCGCTATCAGATGGAAATAAACGGCGAGCAGATGGGCGTTATTAGCGCATCTAACTATAAAACCATCTTTAAATATGCCGACAACGTTGCAAACGGCAAAAACTACAGTTCATAATAAAAAAGGACTATGACAAAGTCATAGTCCTTTAAAATTTATTTTGATTCTTTTGCCTCTTCCGCAGGTGTTGTAGCTGCTAAGGCGTTGGTTGCAATAAGCCTTGTTGTGCCTGAATGAATTGCCATAAACAAAGAGAGTTTTGCAAGAGCGTCTTCGTGGTCTTCGGTCTCGTTTATAATTTCGCCGTAAACCATATTTGCCTGTTTTAGCATATTCTCAAAAGCTTCGCAGAAAATGTCGTAGAGCTCAAAAATGCTCTTATTTCGAGTCTGCATTTTGATAAGGTCGGCAATCGACTGTATCGGTATAACCGACTTTAATGTACATATTATAAATAGGTAGCAAATATGTTCCTTGCTGTAACGTTTCTTTCTCGGCGGCGGAATAATGCCGAGCTTAACGTAGTTGTTTATCATTGAAGGGGTAATAAACTTTTGACCGCCTTCGTAGGAGAGAAGATAAAGATGCTTCTCAGTAAGTGCTACCACCTGGTCCATATAAAAATCCAGGTCGGGTAATTCGGCATAACGCGGAATTTTAAAGTTATCAATGGTCTGCTCTAAAGCTGCGCCCTTATCTAACGTATCCATAAAAGCTTCCTTTCAAAAATTTCTCTATATATTCTATCATATAAAAAACTCTTTTTCAAGATGTAATAAATTATTTGTTAAAGTTTTGTTTATCCCTTGACATTAAATTTAAAATCAGTTATAATAGTTTAGTAAACTAGATAAAGGAGTTATTGATATGTCGTTTTGTATTATTACAGATTCATCCGCAAATCTTACAACTAAGCTTATAAGTGAAAAGAACGTTAAGGTTGTTTCACTTTCTTATATAATAGGAGAAAAGGAATATTTAAGCTATATTCCTGAAAAGGAGACCGACTACAAAAGCTTTTACGACCTTCTTCGCGCAAAGGAGCACGTAAAGACCTCTTTAGTAAGCTATGAAAGAGCAGAAGAGGCAATCAAGGAAGCTTTTGATAACGGACAGGACGTGCTTTATATTTCCTTTGCATCATCTCTTTCGGGAACCTGCGCAATAGTTGCTCGTTGCATTGAGGACCTTAAGGGAGAGTATCCTGACAGAAAGGCCGTTTTGGTTGATTCACTTTGCGCATCAATGGGACAGGGACTTTATGTTTGTCTTGCAGCTGACAAGAGAAGCGAAGGCGCAACACTTGAGGAAACCGCAAAGTATTTAGAGGATATAAAGATGAATATAGTTCATCTCTTTACGGTTGACGACCTCTTCTATTTGAAGAGAGGCGGAAGACTTTCGGGCGCTACCGCTGTTGTCGGCACCATTTTAGGCATAAAGCCTTTACTTCATATGGACAATGACGGAAAGCTTGTTTCCTATGGCAAGACAAGAGGCAGAAAGAATGCAATAAACGAGCTTCTTGATAAAATGGCGAACACAGGCATAGACCTTGATAAGCAGGACGTGTTCGTAGCACATGCAGACTGCATTGAGGATGCCGAATATGCTGCAAACGAAATAAAGGCTCGCTTTAAGGTAAAGAGCGTTACAATTAACTATATAGACCAGGTTATCGGCTCACACGCAGGCCCCGGAACTTTAGCACTTTTCTATATCGGAACCGAAAGATAATATAGCGCAAAAAATAAAACCCTTTGGATTTTTCCAAAGGGTTTTTAATTTGTTTAAATTTAACCACCAAGATATGCTTTCTTAACTTGGTCGCTGGAAGCAAGCTCAGCGCCTGTGCCTGAAAGAACGATATCGCCTGTTTCAAGAACGTAAGCGCGGTCAGAAATAGCAAGTGATTTACCCGCATTCTGCTCAACCAAAAGAATGGTTGTGCCGTCCTTGTTTATGTCCTTAATAATTTCAAAAACCTGGTCAACCAAAAGGGGAGAAAGACCCATTGAAGGTTCATCAAGCATTAAAAGTTTCGGGTGGCTCATTAAAGCGCGTCCCATAGCGAGCATCTGCTGTTCGCCGCCTGAAAGGGTACCTGCAATTTGGTTTCTTCTTTCAGCAAGGCGAGGAAAACGTTCATAGATGCGCTCAATATCCTCTTTAAATGAAGCGTTCTTCTTTTGAGAAAAAGCACCCATCATCAAGTTTTCATAAACCGTAAGCTCTTGGAAAACACGTCTGCCTTCGGGCACCTGTGACATACCAAGATGAACTATCTTGTGGCAAGGAGTTTTAGTGATATCCTGTCCGTCAAAAATTATCTGGCCGTTTCTTGCAGGAA
The DNA here is from genome assembly GCA_045636705.1 of Acutalibacteraceae bacterium. Taxonomy (GTDB): domain Bacteria; phylum Bacillota; class Clostridia; order Oscillospirales; family Acutalibacteraceae; genus SFWF01. The sequence continues at coordinate 11,743 of JAZTYA010000036.1, read as the reverse complement.
TAAGACCGATAACCGACTGCATAGTAGTTGTTTTACCTGCGCCGTTAGCACCGATAAGGGTAACGATTTCGCCCTCGTTTACTTCAAAGCTTACGCCTTTTAAAGCACGGATAACGCCATAATAAACTTCTAAATCTTTAACTTCAAGTAAAGCCATCTTAGTTATCCCCCTATATAAGCTTTGATTACTTCGGGGTCGTTAAGAGCTACCTCAGGAGAGCCCTGAGCTAGTACGGTTCCGAAGTTTAAAACGGTGATTTCATCGCAAAGTCCCGAAACGAACTTCATATCGTGTTCGATAAGAAGAATGGTAATGTTGTACTTATCGCGAATGTGACGAACGATATTCATAAGGTCTGCAGTTTCGTTAGGGTTCATACCTGCTGCAGGCTCGTCGAGGCATAAAAGCTTTGGATTAGTAGCAAGCGCACGCGCGATTTCAAGCTTTCTTTGTTTACCGTAGGGAAGGTTGCAGGAAAGATTGTTTCTTTCGTCCAAAAGACCTACGATGCTAAGAATTTCCTTAGCCTTTTCCCTCATAGCCTTTTCGGTCTTAAAGAACTTCGGCAAGCGAAGAACACTTGCAACAAGACCGCATTTAAACTCGGGTTGATTATGAAGTCCTACTAAAACGTTACGGATAACCGTCATATTGTTGAAAAGGCGAATGTTCTGGAAGGTACGAGCGATACCTTTGTGATTGATTTTCTCCTGGCTTTTTCCTGTTAGGTCTTCGCCGTCAAGGAAGAACCTACCTGTTGTAGGTTTGTAAACACCCGTAATCATATTGAAAACGGTGGTTTTACCTGCGCCGTTGGGACCAACAAGACCATAGAGCTGTTTTTCCTTAATTTCAAGATTTAAATCCTGAACCGCCTTAAGACCTCCGAAGGAAATGCCGAGGTTTTCGGTTTTTAAAACAATTTTCGACATTATTTTCCCTCCTTCTCTGCCTTATCGGGAGTGTATGGAGAAGATGGCTGAAGGTCGATAGACAAAACTTCGTTCATCTCAATCTTTGTAGGAACGCGGTCCCACTTGTGCTCATCTTCATTTACGTTAGCAGGGTCAGTCTTTTTAAAGAGCTTTATTTTACCAACAAGAGCCTTTAGGTTGTACTTTTCACGGAAACTCTTAAGAGCAGGTGCGTTGTTGTAGATTACAAGAACGATAAGTACAAGTGCATAGAAAAGGTCCTGAAGAACTGCTAGGTCACCTGTTAGAATTGTTTGGAGTTTAACGTCCAAGACGGTAATAAGGGTAGCGGCAATAATCGAACCGTTAATGCTTCCCATACCACCTAGAACTACCATTACGAGAATCTCGATAGAGTAGTTGTAGCTGAACTTTGTACTTTGTACGGTGTAGTTTGAGAAACTGTAAAGCACGCCTGCAACACCTGCAAAGAAGGAAGAAACGGTAAATACGATAAGCTTGTATTTTGTAACGTTAATACCTGTTGCCCTTGCGGCAATTTCGTTATCACGAATAGAGGTAATAGCTCTACCGTGCTTTGAACGAATAAGGTTTTGAATAACTACAAGACATAAAAGCACGCAAATAAAAGCAAAAATGAAAAGTGTCTTTTTGTCGTATCTGGGTGTTGAAAGACCGAGCGAACCGCCGAAAGACTCATCGCTTGAGTTCATAAATAACGAGCGTACGATTTCACCAAATGCCAAGGTTACGATAGCAAGATAGTCACCGCGAAGGCGAAGCGCAGGCATACCGATAGCCATACCGCAAACGGCAGCAACAAGACCACCGACTATAATGCAGATAACAAGGCTTAAAAGGTCGTTTTTGATTATAGGCTCTAAAAGTACAGAAGCCTTACCGCCAAGATAAGCGCCTATACACATAAATCCTGCGTGTCCTAATGAGAGTTCTCCCAAGAAACCAACAACCACGCTTAAAGAAACTGCCAAGGTAATAGCAATAGCAATTTTTTCAAGCAAATAAAGGTTAGAAGCGTTAATACCAGAGGTAAAGGTCTGAACGGCAAAAAATACCGTAACAGCAGCTACTACAATATAGTTAACATAATATTTCCACTTAATCTTCTTTAGTGCTGACATCATACCTTTTCCCTCCTTTTCTTACCTAAAAGTCCCGTAGGACGAACCAAAAGGATGATTATAAGAATAAGGAACTCAACCGCATCGGTATAAGGTGCAAGAGCCGGAACAGTAAGGGATATCGCCTCAACAATACCAATAAGAATTCCTCCTGCCATAGCGCCGGGGATAGAACCTATTCCGCCAATTACCGCAGCAGTAAACGCCTTAATACCGGGCATTGCGCCAAGGGTATTTCTAAGAGAAGGAGATTTTATAAGCATAAAGAATCCCGCAAAAGCGGCAAGAGCCGAACCTATTGCAAAGGTAATTGTAATAATTAGGTTAACGTTAATTCCCATAAGCTGTGCAGCGCCCTTGTCCTCGGATACCGCAATCATAGCGCGACCCGTTCTTGTGTATTTAACAAAGAGGGTCAATGCCACCATTATTACGGCAGAACAACCGAGAGTAACCAAGGTATAAACGGGAACCTTCATACCTGCGAAGGTTAAGTTTCCAAGGTCGGCAACCATAACCATCTTAGGAGCCGAGCCAAATATAATTTGTGCCGTGCTCTGTAAAAGATAGCTAACGCCGATAGCCGTGATAAGAACCGCCAAAGGAGATGCTCCGCGAAGCGGTTTATAGGCAACCTTTTCAATTATAACGCCCAAAACGATACAAGCGGCAATGGCAACTAAAAGACCCAGAATAGGATTTCCAAGTCCTGCAAGTGTCAGATATATCATATATCCGCCGACCATGATTATGTCGCCGTGGGCAAAGTTAAGCATCTTAGCAATACCGTAAACCATGGTGTAGCCTAGTGCTATCATAGCGTAGGTACTGCCGATGCTTAAACCGTTTAGTAAAATTTCTAAAAATTTCATAAAATTTCCTACTTAATTTTTAATGACTATGCGAAATGTTAAAATAAAGCATAATCTATTCAATTATGAGAATTTGCCGGGGCAGAAAATCCGCTCCGGCAAACACAATTTTTTTAAGTTTTAAAACTCAAATGCTATTACTGAGCAGCGTTTGCAGTTTTAAGTGTGTACTTAACTGCATTCTTTGCTACATATCCATTGTCTTCCCAAGTAATATTATTTCCTGTAACACCGGAGTAAGTATAGTCACCTGTGAACTGAGCCTTTAAGATTTCGCAAAGGTCAGAAGCAGAAATAGTAACGTCGATTTCAGTACCGGCATCGATAGCAGCCTTCATAGCGCCGTAGATTGCATATACGCAGTCGTAAGCAGAAGCACCGAACTGGTTGAGAGTGTCGGCACCAAACTTCTCGGTGTACTTAGCAACGAAGGTAGCAGCAGCACCGTCGGTAGCACCTGAATTGAAGTGTGAAAGCATTGAAACTTCCTGAGGAATGATAGAGAAGTCTTCGAACTGACCTGCAAGACCGTCGAAACCGTCGCATCCGTAGTAGATAGCGTCGTCAGCAATGATGCCTTTTGCTTGATCCATAAAGATTGCAGCGGGCTCATAGTAGATGGGCATAAAGATAAGTTTGCAATCCTTAAGTGTAGAAATCTGAGCAGAGAAGTCGTCTTTGTTAGCATCTGTGAATACAGCCTCAACGGTAGTGATAGAAGAAGAAAGGTTCTCCTTAAACTTCTTGTAGATACCATTTGAATATGGGTCGTCAGACTTGTAGAAGATACCAACAGAGGTAAGGCCAAGACCATTTATGTAGTCAACGGCAGCAGCTGCACCTTGGTTTGAATCAGAGAAACACATCTGGAAGCCGTTAGCATTCTTAGGAATGTCATCGCCTGAAGCAGAAGGTGTGATGAAGAACACGTTATCTTCAACAGAAAGGTTTGTGAACTCAAGACCGGGAGCAGTAGTAACTGTACCTAAAGAAACCTGCATACCGCCTTCAAGCATTGAAGCATAGTTAGCTGCAACCTTGGCAGCGTCGTGTGTGTCATCGGTAGCGACAAGTTTGAAGTTTACGCCGTTTAGTCCGCCGTTAGCGTTGATTTCATCAACTGCCATCTGAGCAGAGTTCTTAACTGCAACACCGTAAACTGCGGCACCGCCGGTAAGTGGGCCTGAGAAACCGATGGTAAATTCTGTGTTGTTAGCTGTGTAGCCGGTTGCACCGGATTCGCCGTTTCCACAAGCAGCAAGGCTAAAGAGCATAGCTACTGCAAGGAGGATGGCAAATGACTTTTTGAAGATTGATTTCATTTTTAATCTCCTCTTTCTAAAAAAATTATTTTTCGGGATATCGTCCCATAATATATAAAATATATTAAAGATATTTTATCACATTATATTAAAAGTGAAAACTGTCAAAAAATACAAAATTACACTCGTGTTTTAGCGGTTTTGTATAAATAATCAGTCTAATTGCCAGTTTATAGGCTCTAACCCTTCAGAAATCAAGATTTCATTACAAATTGAAAAGTGTCTGCAACCAAAAAATCCGTTATAGGCAGATAAGGGACTTGGGTGTGGAGCTTCTAACTTTTTATGTATGGGATTTGTTATAATTTTCGCCTTGTTTTTAGCATTTGCACCCCACAAAAGAAAGACAACGGGACTGTTCTTTTTGTTAAGTTCGGCAATTACTCTGTCGGTAAAGGTTTCCCAACCGGAGCCTTTGTGTGAATTGGGCAAGCCTTCGCGAACGGTAAGTACGGTGTTAAGAAGCAAAACACCCTGATTTGCCCAGCTTGTCAGTTCTCCGTGACCTTTATCTATAAAGCCAACATCGGTCTTTAATTCCTTAAAGATATTTTTAAGTGACGGAGGCGGCATAACACCCTTTTTAACCGAAAAGCACATTCCGTGTGCCTGGCCTTCGCCGTGATAGGGGTCCTGACCGATAATTACCACCTTGGTGTTCTTAAAAGAAGAGCATTTAAGAGCATTGAAGATATCGTTTTTGTCGGGGTAAATTCTTTTAGTAGAATATTCTGCTTTTAAAAATGCGCGAAGCTCTTTGTAGTAGGGTTTTGACCATTCGTCTGCTAAAATTTCATCCCAGTCGTTACCGAAATTTACCATAAGTCCCTCCAAAATTAAAAGGTTATAAGGGTATTATAAACTTTAATCTTGCTTTTGGCAATAAAAACAGAGCCATAGTCTGAAGAACAAGTCCTACGGCTCTGTAAAAAAGGGGGCTATTTTGGAATGGTTAATCTGTACTCAATACCCTTTTCGGTTTCAACAGTTTCACTTAAAACTTTAACGCCCGAAAGGTTCATGGTATCAACCATTTTATTAAGAGAGTTGGAGAAAAGCTTCGGGTCGCCGATAATGGTTTTTGTATAGCGGTTTTTAGGCGCTGAAGCAAGCTTTTGAGCCTCTTCCTCGGCAGATTTTAAGGATAGCTTTTCGCCAATAATTTTTTCAAGAAAGGCTTGTCTTTTGTCCTCTTCCACCTTAAGCAAAATTCTGGCAAAATCAACGCTTAAATTCTCTTCGATAATGCGTTTTTGTATGATGGAATTAAGCCTTAAAAGAGAGGTTTTGAACCTAAAAGCCGAAGGGGATAAACCTACCTTTGAAGCGGCTTCGATAATGGTTAATTTATATTCTTTAATAAGGGTGTAAAGAGCCTCTGCTTCTTCAAAAAAGTTAAACTTTTCGCTTGTTGTGTTTTCGCAGATTGACAGTATCAAGGCTTCTTTTTTATCACTCTTTTTAAGTATGCAAGGCACGATGGCAAGCCCTGATTTTATGGCCGCTTCAAGCCTTCTGTTACCGGATATAACCTCATATTCGCCATTCTCGTTTATCCTTACAATTAAGGGGTTTATAACACCGACGGCGCTAATGCTTGCTACAAGATTATTGAGTCTGTAGTCTTCAAAATTTTTGCGAATAGACGTACGGCTTTTTTTGATTTCATTAACCTTTAAATAGAGAATATTTTTTTGTTTCATTTTTCTTCCGTCCTTTAAGTAAATTATAAATGGACAAGTAAAATTTTGCTAGAAAAAACGGTCGAGAAAAAACTACAAAAAAAGAAAACAACCGACTTAAATTATCGGTTGTTTTGATATTTTAGCAGATATTCTTGGATATTTTGGCGGAGTTTGCGATATCTTTTTTGTAATAATAAAGGCTCTTTTTTCTTCTCCTGTAAGGGTTTCCTCAAAAAGAGAAGCATCGTTTCCTCCTAGAATGGAAGCAGCCTTTTTTGCCTCTATGATTTCCTCCTTAGCAGAAGGACCTTTCATAGAACAGAAGGTGCCACCTTTTTTAACAAGCGGTAAGCAGTATTCATAAAGGGTGTTAAGCCTAGCCACAGCACGAGCAGTAGCCAAGTCAAACTTTTCACGGTAAAGGGGGTTTTTGCCCGCCTCTTCGGCTCTTGAGTGAACCGTGGTTGCCTCTAAGGAAAGTTCCTTTAAAACCTCGTTTAAAAAGACAAGCCTTTTGTTTAGTCCGTCAAGCAGGGTAAGTTCAATATCGGGGCGTAAAATCTTAAGCACCATACCCGGAAAGCCTGCTCCCGTGCCGACGTCGATTACCTTTGCACCCTTTTCAAGCTTTACGTATTTAAAAAGCAAAGCGCAGTCCAAAAAGTGCTTTATTACCACCTCTTCGGGCTCGGTAATGGCAGTAAGATTTATCTTTTCGTTCCACTCTATTAGCATATTCGCATAGGTGTTTAATCGGGAAAGAGCGATATCGTCATAAGGAATATTCGCCTCATCCAAACGGGGAAGCATAAGCTTTATCGGAAAGTTCATTTCTTTTCTTCCTCCATTCTGTGTTTCATAGTCCAAATTTTAAGAACCGACACGTCCGAAGGGCTAACCCCTGAAATACGTGAAGCCTGACCCAAGTTTTCGGGCTTTATTTTATTCAGCTTTTCTCTTGCCTCTAAACGAAGTCCGTCAATAAGGGTGTAGTCAATATCTTTTGAAAGGGGTGTCTTTTCAAGGCGGAGCATATCCTCAACCTGTGACTTTTGACGACTGATATATCCTTCGTACTTAATCTCGGTTTCGGCCTTTTCGCAGATTTCATAGTCTAAATCGGGTCGAGTCTTATCAAACTCGGCAAGGTCAAAATAAGAAACTTCAGGTCGTTTGATGAGTTCGGCAAGTTTAATGCCTGTCGAAAGAGGGGTTGTGCCAAGCTTTTCTAATTTCTCGTTCAGCTCCTTGCTCGGCGCTATTGTGGTAGCGCGAAGGCGCTCGATTTCCTTTTCCTTAAGCGCCTTTCTTTCAAGGAATTTATTATAGGTTTCTTCATCAATTAGGCCGATTTCGTATCCTTTTGGCATTAGTCTTTCATCGGCGTTGTCCTGACGAAGTAAAAGCCTATATTCACTACGGGAAGTCATCATTCTATACGGGTCGGAACAACCCTTTGTAACAAGGTCGTCAATAAGGGTGCCAATATAAGAAGAGGACCTTGAAAGAATTAGCGGTTCTTCTCCTTTTATCTTTCTTGCGGCGTTAATTCCGGCAATCAAACCCTGAGCCGCAGCCTCTTCATAGCCCGAAGAACCGTTAAACTGTCCTGCGCCGTAAAGACCGGGAAGCTCCAAAAATTCAAGAGAAGCGGAAAGCACGGTCGGGTCAACACAGTCATATTCAATAGCATAAGCATTACGCATAATTTCTACGTTTTCAAGGCCTTTTATCGAGTGATAAATCTCAATTTGCACCTCTTCGGGAAGGGAAGAGGACATACCCTGAAGATACATTTCTTCGGTATCAAGACCGCAAGGCTCGATAAATAACTGATGCCTTTCTTTTTCGGCAAAACGAACGATTTTATCCTCAATAGAGGGACAATATCTCGGTCCTACACCCTCAATAACTCCCGAATAAAGAGGAGAGCGATGAAGGTTGTCTAAAATTACCTGCTTGGTTTTATCGTTTGTGTAACCAATGTGGCAAACAACCAAGTTTTCAGGTGTTTTTTCGGTCTTATAAGAGAAAGGAACAATATGGTCGTCACCCTTTTGTTCATCAAGAACAGAATAGTTAATTGAAGAACGAAGAACACGAGCAGGAGTGCCTGTTTTAAAACGGCGAAGGGGTATGCCGAGCTTCACAAGAGCGGTTGATAGTTCGGTTGCGGCAAACATTCCGTCGGGGCCACCGCTAAAGTTAACCTCGCCAACGAAAATTTTACCTAAAAGATAGGTGCCCGTTGCTAAAATGACCGCCTTTAAAACGTATTCGGCGCCAAGCTTTGTTACAAGGTGCCATCCGTCATCCTCTTTAAAAAGGTCAACAACCTCGGCCTGCTTTAGGGTAAGATTTTCCTCAAGCTCAACCGTGTGTTTCATAAGAGAAGAATAGGCTCTGCGGTCAATTTGAGCGCGAAGGGAATGCACCGCAGGACCTTTACCGCGGTTAAGCATACGGCTTTGAAGGGTAGTTTTGTCGGCGGCAATACCCATCTGACCGCCTAAAGCATCAATCTCGCGAACCAAATGGCCCTTTGCAGTACCACCGATAGAGGGGTTGCAGGGCATATTTCCAACCGAGTCTAAATTAATGCAAAAAAGCAGAGTTTTCATTCCAAGGCGCGCCGAAGCCAGGGCAGCCTCAATACCTGCGTGCCCTGCACCTATAACCGCAACATCCGCGTTTCCTGCAAAATATGTCATAAAACGTTCTGTCCTTTCTTATTTTCCGACACAGAAGCGGCGGAAAACCTCATCGGCAACCTCGTTGGTTACCCTTTTGCCATCAAGCTCGTAAAGGCGGGATAACGCCTCGTCAATGCAAACGCCTACGGCATCTATTGTATAGCCGTTTAGTATAAGGTTCTTTGCCTCCAAAACGGCAGAATAGGCCTTTTCGGCCAAGTCGCGTTGGCGCTCACTTAAAAGAATGGCGCTGTCGCTGTCGATTTTTGAAATGCCGACAATCTCTTCAACGGCGGCTTCAAGCACCTCTTTACCTTTACCTTCTTTTGCCGAAACCGTGACGGTTTTAAAGGAAGAAAAGGTATCAAGCGAAAGAAGATTGCCTTTGTCCGATTTATTTAAAATTACTACCGTGTTTTTAGGATTTAACAGGGGAATAATTTCGTTATCGTTTTCATCAAGCGGAGAGGAAATGTCAAACACCGCAAGAACAAGTTGTGCCGATAAAAGTCTATCCTTAGCCAGCGCAACACCTAAGCTTTCGATACTGTCTTCGGTGTTGCGAATGCCTGCCGTATCGGCAAGAGAAAGGATAACGTTTCCGCATCTGACGTCGCCTTCAATTACGTCACGAGTGGTTCCTGCTATATCGGTAACGATTGAACGTTCTTCTCCTGAAAGCAGATTCATAAGGGTCGATTTACCGACGTTTGGCTTTCCGACAATGGCGGTTTTAACCCCTTCACGAAGAACCCGGCCGTTATCATAAGTTTCCAAAAGCTTTTTAAGACGGCTTTCCGACTCACTGCAAAGCCTTATAAAATTTTCAATAGATAAATCGGCTAAATCTTCATCGGGATAGTCGCTATATGCGGCAAAATTTGCCGAAAGCTCTAAAAGAAGAGCCTCAATTTCACTCGTTTCTTTACTTGTTCGGCCCTTCTTTGCGGCAAGCTGAAGTTTTAATTCCTCTTCACCCTTTGCCGAAATAAGACCCATAACACTTTCTGCTTCGGCAAGGTCGAGTTTTCCGTTTAAAAAGGCGCGCTTTGTGAATTCGCCCGGTGCCGCTAACAGAGCTCCGCTTTTAAGAACCACTCGAAGCACGGCGTTTAAAAGATATCTTCCGCCGTGGCAGGAGATTTCACAAACGTCCTCTCCGGTATAACTTTTTGGAGCTTTAAAAACGGTGGCAACCGCCTCATCGAGCATGGTGTCGTTATCAAAAACGTGGCCAAAAAGGGAAGTGTAGCCCGCAAGAGAACAAAGCGTTTTACCCGAAACACTTTTAAACACCTTGTCGGCTATAGCTATTGCATCTTTTCCCGAAATCCTGATTACGCCAAGTCCACCTTCTCCAAGAGGGGTAGAAATAGCGGCAACTGTTGTCTCTGCCATAGTAAAACCTCAAATAAGTTTAAAATCTACATTATTTTATCATAAATAATTATTATAATCAAGAAAAAATAAGCATTGCAAACCGAAAACAAATATGTTACAATGTAAAAAAGAATATTTGTTCGATTGGAGATGGGCGCAGTGTCAAGACCGACTTTAACCGAAAAACAAACCGCAGTATATAACTTTTTAGTAAAAGCGCTCGGTGGCGGTGTACCGCCAACCGTTCGTGAAATCTGCGAACACACAAAAATTAAATCAACCTCGACCGTCCACGCGATTTTAAGTACCCTTGAGGAAAATGGATATATCGAGCGTGATGCTAGATTTTCCCGTGCAATTCGTATTGCGGGAAGTCCCATTACGGCGCAGGTGCCCGTGCTCGGCAGGGTAACGGCAGGACAACCCATTTTAGCGGTTGAGGAAATTGAGGGATATATCCCTTATGCTACGGGCGACTCCGAGGGCCTTTTTGCCCTTCGTGTTGAGGGCCTTAGTATGCGAGATGCAGGTATCTTGGATGGCGATTTTGTTATTGCCGACAAGGACGCGGCTTATAGAAACGGGGATATCGTTATCGGTATGGATGGGGATGAAGCCACCGTTAAAAGACTGCTTTTAAAGGACGGGCAGGTAATCTTTATGCCTGAAAACCCTGATTTTGACCCAATTTATCCCGAAAACCCCTCGATTTTAGGCAAGGTAATCGGAAGTTTTAGAAGGTACTAAAAAATGAACGTTAGAAAATATGTAGAAATATATACCGACGGCGCTTGTTCGGGCAACCCCGGTCCAGGTGGATGGGGTGCGGTGCTAAAGTATGGCGTAACCGAAAAGGAACTGTCAGGCGGAGAAAAGGAAACCACAAACAACCGAATGGAACTTACCGCCGTAATCGTGGCTTTATCGGCTTTAAAGGAGCCATGCGAAGTAAAACTCACGACCGATTCAAAATATGTCTGCGATGCCATAAATCAAGGTTGGCTTGATTCCTGGCAGAAAAATAATTGGAAAAAGGCCGATAAAAAACCCGTTTTAAACGTTGACTTATGGGAACAACTTTTACCCCTTCTTTTTAAACACGACGTTACGTTTTCTTGGGTAAAGGGCCACGCAGGGCATAAGTATAACGAACGTTGCGATGAACTGGCAGTTACGTTTTATAAAAATTTATAAAAACAAAATGGCGAGGGAAAATTCCTCGCCATTTTTTATTATTTAGTTTTTACTGACTTATAAGAAGACCAGCCTGAATAGTATTTTTTACCACTTACGGTTTTGTAGGTTCTAACTCTTACATAGTAGGTCTTCTTAGCGCTTAGGCTCCCTATTGTATATTTCGTAGTTGTGTTCTTCGAAATAGTCTTCTTACTAGCCTTACTAAATGACTTGGAAGTAGAATACTGAACCTCGTAGCCTGTAACCTCTTTTGTTTTCTTAGAGATATTTACAGTAACACTCTTCTTTTCACCTTTAAGGGTAGCGCTTGTCTTAACAGGGTTAATAGTAAAAGTTAAGGTCTTGCTTCCTGTGTAGTTGCCCTTGCCCTTAATAGTTACCTTGTAGGTGCCAACCTTAGTTCTGCCGCTTTCATAACTTACAGTATAGTGTGTATTCTTGGTAAGCTTTGTGCCACTTGAATTCTTAACTGTAACCGAAGGCGACTTTTTATTGCCGTCATAGGTGTAGCTTGTA
>JAZTYA010000035.1:0-52016 GCA_045636705.1 Acutalibacteraceae bacterium | reverse complement strand
CCATACTCTGCTAATGCCTCTACCTCTGCCTGCTCGAAGGTTCTAATCATTATACCGTCAAGATATCCCGAAAGCACTCTTGCGGTGTCTTCAACGGGTTCTCCTCTGCCGATTTGAAGGTCACGAGAAGAAAGGAACAAGGCCGAACCACCAAGGTCATACATACCTACTTCAAAAGATACACGGGTACGTGTAGATGACTTTTGGAAAATCATACCTAAGGTTTTGCCCTTTAGGTGATGATGTTCAATGCCATGCTTCTTTTCGTATTTTAACTGGTCGGCAAGATTAAGTATCTCGGTAATTTCTTTTTGGCTTAAATCCATAAGCTTTAATAAATGCCTTGCCATTATTTTGCACACTCCTTAATTATCTTAACTGCTTTGTGTAGTAGCTCATCGGGAATATTTAAAGCCGGTAAAAGACGAAGTTTTGTCTTTGCCGAAAGGACTAACACGCCATTTTCACGGCAAAGAGCGATAACCTCTTTTACGTCCTTTTCGAGTTCTATACCTATCATTAGTCCCATTCCGCTAACGTTTTTTATTCCCTTAGCGCCCGACAATTCATTAAAAATATATTCACTCTTTTGTTTTACGCCGCTTAAAACCGCATCATCAATTCTTGATATTATGCTATATGCTGCGGCGCAACAAACGGGGTTTCCGCCAAAGGTTGAACCGTGAGAGCCTGGTGTCAAGACCTTTTCGGTCTTTTCGCCGAAAAGGGTTGCTCCTATCGGAAGTCCTCCGCCTAGTCCCTTTGCGGTTGAAACGATATCAGGTTTAATGCCGAACTGTTCAAAAGCGTAAAGGCTACCCGTTCTTCCGTTTCCGGTTTGAACCTCGTCGATTATAAGCAAAAGGTCGTTAGATTCACAGAAATCAGCTACCTTTTTTACGAACTCCTCATCGAGTTTCATAACACCGCCTTCGCCTTGAACAAGTTCCATCATAACAGCGCAAGCATTCTTTTCCTTTGCAAGCTTTTCTACCTGCTCAAAATCGTTTGCATCCGCATAAGCAAATCCTTCTGTAAAAGGACCAAATTCGGTATGGAAGCTATCCTGACCTGTGGCGGCAAGGGTTGTAACCGTTCTGCCGTGGAAGCTGTTTTTAAGGGTTACGATAGTGCTTCTGCCCTCGCCGTATTTTTGAAAGCTGTAACGGCGAGCAGTCTTAATTGCGCACTCATTTGCTTCTGCTCCCGAATTTGAAAAGAAAACCTTTTTCATCCCCGTTCGATTGCATAAAACCTCAGCAAGCTTAGCGCAAGGCTCTGTATAATAAAGGTTTGACACGTGAGCCAACTTTTGCATCTGCTCGTTTGCGGCATTAATCCATTCCTCATCGGCAATGCCGAAGGTATTTACCGCAATACCAGTGCCCATATCGATATACTCTTTGCCGTTTGTATCGTAAACGTAAGAGCCTTTACCGTGGTCAAGCTCTATTGGAAATCTTCCATAAGTGGAAGCCACAAAGCTATTGTCTTTTAAAGTAATACTCATTTTATCCTCCGTAGAGCATTGTTCCGATACCCTCGTCAGTAAGGGTTTCAATGAGAATTGCGTGTGGTATTCTTCCGTCGATTATAAACACCTTATCTACACCCTGACGGATTGCTTCAACGCAACACTCAATCTTTGGTATCATACCGCCTGAGATAATTCCCTCTCTCATAAGCTCTGGTGCTTCACTTACGCAAACGCTTGAAATAAGGGAACTTTCGTCATCCTTATTACGAAGAAGACCTGCTATATCGGTCATTAAGATAAGGGATTCTGCGCCAAGCTCACTTGCAATTCTAGCAGCCGCAGTATCGGCATTAATGTTATAGGTGTTGCCTTCCTTATCACAACCAACGGTTGAAATTACGGGGATATATCCCTTTTCAAGAAGGTCGTTTACAGGTTCTATATTGATATTTGTAATCTCTCCTACGAAGCCTAGCTTTGCATCCTTTGTAGTAGCTTCGATAAGGTGACCGTCCATACCCGAAAGTCCGACAGCCTTACCACCACTATTTTGAAGTTGGTTTACGAGGTTTTTATTAATCTTACCTGCAAGCACCATCTGTACTATTTCTGCTGTTTCGGCATCGGTAACACGAAGTCCGTTTAAGAACTCGGTCTTTTTGCCGACCTTGCCTAGCATTTCAGAAATTTCAGGTCCGCCTCCGTGTACCAAAACAACCTTTATACCGATTGTATTGAGAAGAACCAAGTCTCCCATTACGGCTGATTTTAGTTCATCGTTTATCATAGCGTTTCCGCCGTATTTTACAACAATAATCTTTCCGTCATATTGCTTTATATAGGGCAGAGCGTGAACTAGAATTTCTGCTCTTTGAGCATTTGTAATCATCTTATCTTACCTCATTTAAGTACGGTAGTCACCGTTAATTTTCACATAATCATAGGTTAGGTCGCATCCCCAAGCGGTAGCGTTGCTTTCGCCATCGTGTAAAGAAACTAGAATTTCGATTTCATCCTTTAAAAGAATTTCTTTTGCCTTTTCTTCAGAGAAATCAACACCTGCTCCGTTTTTGCAAACCTCAATTTCGCCGGCTTTGGATTTAAAGGAAACGTCGATTTTAGTAACGTCGACATCAGCTCCGCTATAACCGATAGCGCAGAGCACTCTTCCCCAGTTTGCATCGGCACCAAACATAGCTGCCTTTGTAAGAGCAGAGCAGATAACCGACTTTGCAACAGTTTTTGCAACACTGTCGCTCTTAGCACCTGTTACCTTGCATTCGAGCAGCTTTGTAGCGCCTTCTCCGTCCCCTGCAATCATTCTGCAAAGGTAAACGTTTACTGTGTTTAAAGCCTTGCAAAAAATCTTATAATCATCATTTTCGGCAGTGATTTCCGCATTCTCTGCCATTCCGTTAGCAAGAACCATTACCATATCGTTAGTAGAGGTGTCTCCATCGACGCTAACCATATTGAAGGTGGTCTTAATATCTTCGCTTAAAGCTTTTTGAAGCATATTAGGAGCAATCGAGACGTCGGTTGTAATAAAGACAAGCATTGTTGCCATATTGGGATGTATCATACCCGAACCCTTTGCAATTCCGCCGATTTTACATTCCTTGCCGCCGATATTAAAGCTCAAGGCAATTTCTTTCATTTTGGTATCGGTGGTCATAATGCCTTCTGCTGCGAAGTTGCTGTTATCCCCTAGTCCCTTTACTAGTTCTGCCATACCGTTTTTGATAGGCTCGATAGAAAGAGGTTGGCCGATAACACCTGTGGAAGCCACGATAACGTCGGTAGCATCTATGCCGAGCTCTTCTGCTGTAATTTTGCACATTTCTTCGGCAATTTGAATGCCGTTTGCATTACAGGTGTTTGCATTTCCGCTATTGCAGACAATAGCAGTAGCAAAGCCGTCTTCGATATTCTTCTTGGTAACCGCTATTGGTGCGCCTTTTACAAGGTTTGTAGTATAAACACCTGCAGCTGTTGCCTTTTTTTCACTGATGATAAGGGATAAATCTCTCTTTGAGCGGTTTTTTCTTATTCCGCAGTGAATTCCGTTTGCTTTAAAGCCTTTAGCGGCACAAACACCGCCACTAATGATTTTCATAAAATACTCCTAAATTTCAAGTCCTAAAGTCATATCGACGCCGGACACTATATTCATACACTGAATTGCTGCACCCGATGCGCCTTTGCCTAAGTTGTTGTATCTTGCAATAAGTAAAATCCTGTCCTCATTGCCCTCTACAAAAATCTGCATCATATCGCTATCTTTTTTAGCGTTTGCAGAAATGAAGCCTGCTTCGTTTATTTCTTCAACGTATTTAACGACAGGTCCGTTATATTTATCTTTAAAGATATTCTTTACTGTGTTAATATCAGCACCGTTTAATTGTTCTTTAAAAAGCGGTACCGTAACACACATTCCGCTATAAAAGTCGGAAACAATTGGGCAGAAAATTGGAGCATTTTGAAGTCCCGAAATTTTCTGCATCTCCTTTAGATGCTTATGTGTCTGAGCAAGTCCATACTGACGCGGAGCATCTAAAAGGAAATCTCTCCCCTCATCTTCATACTCTGCAATCATTTTCTTGCCGCCACCTGAATAACCTGTTATTGAATGACAGGTTATAAGGCTTTGATTACTTAAAACGCCTGCATCTATAAGAGGCTTTGTAAGAGCAATAAAACCACTTGCATGACAACCCGGAACGGCTATTCTGTTAGCATTTTTTATTCTTTCAATGCCATCATCAAAAACTTCCGAAAAGCCATAAATCCACTGCTCATTTGTACGATGAGCAGTGGAAGTATCCAATATTATTACGTCATCCTTTGCCAAAGATACGGCTTCTTTTGCCGCATCATCAGGAAGACAAAGGAAGGTTATATCAGAGGAGTTTATCATTTCGGTTTTTGCTGTCTGGTCCTTTCTTAACTCTTCGGGTAAAGAAAGAAGTTCTATGTCGTCTCTCTGGCTTAGTCGGTCGTGAATTCGAAGTCCTGTTGTGCCTTGACTACCGTCAATAAAAACCTTTTTCATTTATTTTTCGTTCCTTTTCTTGTCGAGCATTGCCTTAACCTTAATGGGAAGACCAAAGAGATTAATGAATCCTGCAGAATCCTTTTGGTCATAAGCGCCGCCGTCATCTCCGAACGAAGCAACCTCTTCATCATAAAGTGTATATGGAGATGTTACGCCTGCATTGATGATGTTGCCCTTGTAAAGCTTAAGCTTAACGTCGCCTGTAACGGTTTCCTGGGTCTTATCAACGAAAGCAGAAATTGCTTCGCGTAAAGGTGTGAACCACTGGCCAAAGTAAACGAGCTCACCAAACTTCTGAGCAACAAGTCTCTTATAGTGAGAGGTCTCACGGTCGAGGCAGAGCATTTCAAGAAGCTCGTGTGCCTTATAAAGAATTGCGCCACCGGGAGTCTCATAAACGCCACGGCTCTTCATACCAACAAGACGGTTTTCAACGATATCTAAAAGTCCGATACCGTTTTTGCCACCGATTTCGTTTAAGGTTTCAACTAACTCCTTAGCATCGAGAGCCTTGCCGTCAACCATTGTAGGAATACCCTTTTCGAAGTGAATGGTTACATAGGTTGGAACGTCAGGAGCCTGCTCAGGAGAAACACCAAGTTCAAGGAAGCCTTCCTTTGAGTACATAGGCTCGTTTGCAGGGTCCTCAAGGTCAAGACCTTCGTGAGAGAGGTGCCAAATGTTCTTGTCCTTTGAGTAGTTTGTTTCACGGTTAATCTTTAGAGGGATGTTGTGTGCCTCAGCATACTCAATTTCCTCTTCACGAGATTTAATATCCCACTCACGCCAAGGGGCGATGATTGCCATTTCAGGACAAAATGCCTTTAAGGTAAGTTCAAATCTAACCTGGTCGTTACCCTTACCGGTACAACCGTGGCAGATAGCGTCTGCACCCTCTTTGATAGCTATATCAGCAAGGCCCTTTGCGATGCAAGGACGAGCATGAGAAGTACCTAAGAGATAGCTCTCATAATCTGCGCCTGCTTTAAGGCAAGGCCAAATGTAATCCTCAACGTATTCTTTTTTAAGGTCAAGAACGTAAAGCTTTGAAGCTCCGGTTTTAATTGCCTTTTCCTCAAGTCCGTCAAGCTCTGTTCCCTGTCCTACGTCACCCGATACTGCGATAACTTCACAGTTATTGTAGTTCTCCTTAAGCCAAGGAATTATGATAGAGGTATCAAGACCTCCTGAATATGCTAATACTACCTTTTTGATTTTTGACTTATCCATTGTTTTTGTCCTCCGAAAGATAAGAATAATTGATTAAATTTTACATGTCGTAATTACCATGCATAATTATGCAACATTTAATAGAATTTGTCAAGCCTTTTTTAATGTATTGTTCTTTTTTGTTAATATTATATATATTAATAATATTTCAGGTTGTTTTCTTGTCATATTTTTTATGAATAATTATGCAATATTTATTGCATATTCTGCATATTTACTCTTTTTTGATAAATAAAAAAACAAGCAGCCACTTAAAGTGACTGCTTGAATTGTTTTAAAAGTTTAAATAAGAATTATCTTATTTTACAAGCTTCTTGAGCTGTGCGTTAGCTGCATCAACGTTAGACTTGATGTAAGGCTTGTGAGTACCAGTAACGAGCTGGTTAATCTGGCTCTCTTCACAGTTCCAAGTACTGCCGGGCATACCTGCCTGCCAGAGTGAGAAGTAAGTTGGAATACCCTCATACTGACGAGTCCAGTCTACAACCTCAAGGAATGACTCGTGTGAATAGAAGTTATCCATGTCATACTGCTCAGCATCGAGGTAGTAACGTAGGAAGTAAGGAGCTAACTCAACGTTAGCGCACTTATTAACGATACCATAAGCCTCAAGCTCAGAAATACATACATAGTAATCCTTCTGTCCGTCAACTGCAGGAACGGGAACGCATCTTAATACGCCTGTTCTCTTAAGCTCCTTAACATAGTAGTGACCCATACGAGCACCGATTTCAGCATCGAAAAGGAAAAGACCCTTACCGAGGTTGAAGTCATCTCTTAAGCAAGTAGCATCAGTAATTAAGCCCTTCTTGTGAGCCTTGTTGAGATACTGCATGCCCTTGATAACTCCGGGAGACTCTACGTTGTTGATGAACTGACCGTTTTCGAACTTAACGTAAGTATTGCCTGTTGAGTACATGTACTCACCGAAGAGGGGTGAAAGTCCCCAAATCTTTCCTGCAGACTCATCGATAACGTCCTGGCAGAGTTCGAGCATCTTGCTCCAAGTCCACTCGCCGTCTTTCCAGAGTTCATAAGGATCTTCAAGGCCATACTTGTCAATGATTGTCTGGTTGTAGTATGTAACAACGGGCTGATAGTAAGGTGTGTTCTTAAGAGCTACACCATAGGTTCTACCATCAAAGGTGTAAGCGTCAAGAATGTCCTTATCCCAGTAGGTGTCATTGAAATTGTAACCAGTGTTCTGAATGGGCTGCATAGCGCTCATGTATTCAGGAACGTTGTCACGAAGACGAGCTACTGTAGGAGGATTGCCGGTAGCAACACGGCTGGCAATCTTAGCCATGTAAGAAGAATATCCTTCTTCTGTGTAAACTACCTTCATGCCGGTCTGCTGTTCGAATGCCTGACAAACCTTCTTGTTCATAGGAGTCTGTGAGTTCCACTCCATGATTTCAATGGTCTTACCAGAAGCATTTGAAGGAAGTGTTTTCTTTACGTCTGACCAAGAAAGTGAAGTTGGTCCGTTTGTGTCTCCCTCTTCAGGTTCTTCCTCTTCAGGCTCTTCTTCCTTAGAAGAAGTTTCTGCTTTAGAAGAAGTTTCTACTTTAGAAGAAGTTTCAGGTTTTTCTTCGGGCTCTTCCTCTTCAGGTTCTTCCTCTTTAGGCTCTTCCTCTTCAGGTTCTTCGGGCTCTTCTTCAGGTTCTTCCTCTTCGGGTTCTTCCTCAGAAGGCTCTTCAGATTCTTCAGGCTCTTCAGTTTCTTCAGAAGAGGTATCGTCAACTACAGACGAGTTGCCTGCATCTACGCTGCTATCTGTATCTGAAGGAGTTTCAGTGTTGCCACAAGCAACAACAGAAAGCACCATCAAAAGAGAAAGCACGATGCAAAGAATACTTTTGATTGTTTTCATTTTTTTGCCTCCATATTATTTTTGTGAGTTAAAATTTCTGCAAAAGAGCAGAACTTTAATTACACTATCATATTATCACAAATAGAAGATTTTGTCTATATAAATTTTAAAAATATCTTGTTTTTCGTTAAATTTGCATAGTTTTTTTATTAGGAAAATAAGCAGTCGCACAAACGCCCACACAAGATAGGTAAACTTTTCCTTTAAAATGTGAAATTTATCCAACTATACCTGTTGCTGCTACGCTTGCAATAAACTTCTTTTGTAAAATTAAGTACATAATAAGCGTTGGAGCAATAAATATTAAGCAGGCAGCTAAGAAGGAGTCAACCGTAACGAGAGTATCCCACCAACCGCTGTTTCTGTAAAAGTAGTTGTTTATTTGCATAGTCATCGTTTCCTTGTTGGGAAGGAACATCTGAGGTGTATAATGGTCGTTCCAGTTCCAGATGATTGAAAGCAAGGACACGGTAAGCACTGCAACGCTTGAAGAAGGAACTACTATTGATACGTAGGTCTTTATAGGGCCTGCGCCATCAATCCAAGCGGCCTCAAAAAGTTCCTTTGGTAAAGCTTTATAGAACTGACGGTATATGTATATGCAAATACCCGATTTAAGACCTACAGCTGTAATTGCCGGCAGATAAACCGACCAATATGTATCCAGTATATTCGTATTAATCTCAATATTGAAAATTCTCTCAATAGTTTTAAATATACCAAGCACATCAAAGTTATAATAATTAACGTAGTTCGGTATCAAGGTCATTGAAGACGGAACTAATATGAGAATGATTAAAATGGCATTAAGTATGCCCTTCCCTTTAAAATCAAAACAAGCAAGGCCGTAAGCTGCAACGCCGCAAGAAACAATTGATATTAGCGCGCCGCCTACTGAAACAGTTAAACTGTTTATAAATGAAGTGGGCATTCGAAGAACTACCCACGCATTCTCGAATTGAACAAACGAATAAGCTTTCGGCACCCAAACTACCGTAGGGTCAAGGTAAAAATAAGGGTCGCGTATAGCATGTGACACCATGTAAAGTATGGGATAAAGCAGTATGTAACTGAAGGCAATTAAAAACAAGTATCTGACAACAGATACAGTAAGGGAAACACCCTTTTTCTTTGCTTTATAAACCGTAACGTTATTCTTATTTAAAAAAGGAAGTTTTGGCGTTTGTTCCATAACTAAAAAATGTTCCCCTTTTATAAATTAATGTAAATATGATAACACAAAGCGAAGGCATTGTCCATAAAAAATAAAAACAATCAGTGGAAAATTCCACTGATTGTTTAATTATAGATTATCCAACTATACCTGTTGCAGCAACGCTTGCGATGAACTTCTTCTGTAAAATTAAGTACATAATAAGTGTTGGTGCGATAAACATAAGACAAGCAGCCAAGAAGGAGTCAACCGTAACGGTGGTATCCCACGCTTCAACGTTTCTATAGAAATAGTCGTTGATAAGCATTGTCATGGTTGCCTTGTTGGGTAGGAACATCTGAGGTGTATAATAGTCGTTCCAGTTCCAAATGATTGAAAGCAATGATACAGTAAGCACTGCAACGCTTGAAGAAGGAACTACTATTGATACGTAGGTCTTTATCGGACCAGCGCCGTCAATCCAAGCAGCCTCGAAAAGTTCTTTTGGTAAAGCTCTGTAGAACTGACGATAGATGTAGATACAAAGTCCTGACTTAAGTCCTACTGCTGTAATAGCAGGTAGATAAACAGCCCAATACGTATCAAGAATATTTGTGTTAAGTTCTACCCCAAAAATCTTTTCTATGAGTGTGAAGATACCAAGAACGTCAAAGTTATAATAGTTAACATAGTTAGGAATCAAGGTCATAGAAACAGGAACCAAGATGAGCATTATGAGAAGAGCGTTAAGTATGCCCTTTCCTCTAAAGTCAAAACAAGCAAGACCGTAAGCTGCAACACCGCAAGAAACGATGGATAAAAGCGCTGCTCCAACCGAAACGGTTAAGCTGTTTATAAACGTTCCCGGCATTTTTAGAACTTCCCAAGCATTCTTAAACTGAACTAAGGAATATGCCTTAGGAATCCAAACAACTGTGGGGTCCATGTAGAAAAGAGGGTCTCTCACAGCGTGTGATGCCATGTAAAGAATTGGGTAAAGAAGAATATAGCTGAATGCTATAAGAAATAGATATCTTGCTACCGAAGTGATAACAGAAACAAGTTTTCTTTTTGCTTTGTATGCAGATAAGCTATTGCCAGCAACGGTAGATTTTGAAAAAACATTAAATTTTGTCATATCTCATTACTCCCATTTCTTCATGCAAAGCCTATTGTATAAGAATAGAATTAATCCCATTATAGCGCCTGCGCAAAGGAAATATACCCATAGCATAGCAGAGCTTTGGTCGTAAATCATCTTCTTGTACATAAGTTCTGATACCTGTGTCATAATTAACGATGTTGGCTCAGTAATAAGGTCAATCATCGAATATAAAAGAACTAGCATGATAATATTTCTAAGCATCGGAACCTCTACAAACCAGAAGGTTTCCCAACGGTTTGCACCCTCAATCTTAGCAACCTCATAAAGCTGAGCTGAGATGCTCTGAAGACCTGCTATAAAGAGGATGGTCTGAATTCCGCAGTTCCAAACGATGTTAAATACTCTGGACAAATACTGTCCGATAACATCCTTAATCTGCTCGGGCAAATCAAGCTTATCAAGCAAGCTCACAAAGTTGATTGCGCCTTCTGTATAGGTCGAGTCGCCTCCACCGTGCGCAACCGAGAAGATAGGAGCGTTTACAGGTGTGCTTGAAAGTCTAATCATGATAACCGAGCCTGCGATAATAACAGGAAGGAAGAAAATTCCACGGAAGATGGTTCTTCCCTTGAACTGACTGTTAAGGATAAGCGCCAATACCATACTTAAAGACACTATGATAGGCAAGGTTGTTACAAAGTTCGAAAGAGCAATCGAAACGTTGTTAACAAACGACTTATCTACTTTAAAAATATAGTTAATATTTTCAAGTCCTGTCCAAGTTGCAAGCATTCCTTCTCCGACGTTAATTTCGCAGAAGACATAGTAAATAGAAGTTGCGGTGGGGACAATGAAGAAGGTTAAAAGACCTAATATCCAGTGACCACAGAAGAAGTATCCCCATCTGTTACGCTTTGCAATCAAGTCTGATTGTTTTTGAAAAAGTTTCATCTATATCCCCTCCTTCTATTTAGTATAGATGAAGCCGTAAGCAGCAACCTGACCTGCAGGAGACTCTTTTGCTTCATTTGTTTGGTTTGTGTAAACTACAACGCCATTATCAAAGGTTGTGCTTGTAAGACCGTTATCTAAAACCTGATAGTTAACAATTTTAGCGTCCTTAATTGCGTCGTAATATTTGCCGTAAGTATCAACTGTAGCTGTGATTTCATCCTTAATATCGTCATACAAACCATTGAAGAGATTTGTATAAGGAGATGAAATATAAGCGGTATCATATTGTCCTAATACAGTAAATCCGAAGCTTGTTCCCGAAGCTACCGCTTTCAAGACAGCTGTCTTAGAGTCAACTGCTAGGTTGATAGCCTCACTGTAAAGAGGAATATATCCCTTATAAACCATCTGATAGAAAGGAACGTATTCATCGATTCCATCCATAAAGTAAGGTTCAATATCTACGTTTAATACAGAATCACTAACGGTTGCAGCATAAGCGTTTGCATTGTCTGTAACAACCTTATATCCTGCTTCCTTAATTTTTGTAAGCTGCTCGGCAATATCGATTTCAGTATTTGCCTCTGCGGCAT
The DNA here is from genome assembly GCA_045636705.1 of Acutalibacteraceae bacterium. Taxonomy (GTDB): domain Bacteria; phylum Bacillota; class Clostridia; order Oscillospirales; family Acutalibacteraceae; genus SFWF01. The sequence continues at coordinate 40,576 of JAZTYA010000035.1, read as the reverse complement.
ACTTAACATCAAAGTAGTCAGAGTAAACAATCTGTCCGAGTGATGAAGCACTAATACCTGTAATGCCAAGTTTTTGTGCCTTTTTAATAAGCTTATCAACTACGCCTGGAAGCTCGCTTCTCTTAAGGAGATAATAGCTCTGGTACGCGCCATCATACCAACGAAGAGCAAAGTCGTTATACTGTTGTTTAACCTTTGCTTTTGATGCACTCTTTGCAGTATCAGTAGTTGAGCTTATACCATTTCCGCTTTTGTTGAATTTAACAAGTTCAAAGTCAACACTTAAAAGGAAACCGTTGTCCTTTGCAAGTTTCTCTATCTCTGCATATTCCTTTAAAGAACCTGCAGCTGATGTAAACTTGTATCCGCCTGCAATTTCACCTGCGTCAACACCGCTTGCTCCATATCCTACCATTTGAACTGTAGGATACTTTCCTGTTTTAGAAGCGATATCTTTAATGATTTCGGTTGCCTGTTTAAACGTGGTAAGGCTTTCTACTGTTCTATAAGGAATACCAACAAATAATTTCTTAGTTGTGATATTTCCCTGAAGTGAGAGCGCATAAACAGCTTCTTCTACGGAAGACTTTGTTAGTCCCTTGTTATCAACAAGATACTTCTGATAACGTTCTGCCATTCCGTTATAGTCTGCCTTTTCACCCTCAAGGTCGTAATATCCGATAGTAATGTTTGTATTAATCATTTCTTCGGAGTTGCGGGTAATTGTAACCTTTGAATATCCCATACCGCCTGACTGCTGAGTGTAGATGTCGTATCCACGAACCCAAACAGTAGCATAAGCATTTGAATATCCGTTCTTATCATCGCCTGTAGTAACTGAAATTGCAGTAGATTCTGCGCCCTGCTCGATGATACCCATCATTGCCTTATCGCCGTTCTTAGCGCCGAAAACAGGCATCTTTACAGATTCTTTTTCAATGGGTTTTTCAACAAGCTTTCTGTTCTCATCGCTACCGTAAACATCAAAAGAATAGGTTGTCTTCTTACCGTTTGTATCGGTTGCGTTAATAAGAGCGCCTGTTCCTGAAGGAACGAAGAGATAGTTGCCTTCAACATTGTTCTTTGAAGCACACATAAAGGGTGCTACAGATATGTTTAAAAGTCTGTACTCGTCGCCTTCGGTAATCTTTTCGGTATCGATTGTCATTGCAAAGGAGTCGTCACGAAGAACGTAGCACACGGGAACCGAAATTTGATAGCTATCAAAATAATAGGTAACCTTAACGCCGTTGTCTAACCTCTCTGCTGACATATTACCTGACCTGATGCAAGATGCATATGCACGGTCAAAGTCGGTCGCCTTTGTAGTAGCGTGTATTACGTTAATTTCAATAGGCGAACTAATCGTTGCGTTCTTCTCCCCTGCTAAATAAAGGTCATAAGGGGTAGTAGACCACTTGGTTTCGGTTTTCTTGTTTGTAAGAACAACACATTTATAATCGTTGTCCCACTCAAGTGTGTAGTTGCTGTTATCAGCTACAACGCCTGAGTTAATGCAATCGGTGCTTAACACTTCATACTTTTCGCGGTTAGATGCGACGTTTCCGCATCCTGTAAACATACCTGCAATGAGGCAGACAACCAACAAAAATGATGCTATACGAACTATTTTTTTCATCGGTAAGCCACCTCCATGTAAAGTGTTATGATAAATGTAAATAACTGCTGAAGCATAATTCCTACCATAAATACGATAAATACAACAAGAATCATAAAGAATACAGCTACTAAAGTGTTGAGAAGGAACTTAGACATTCCGTAATCGTGAACTGTAGTAATTCCTATAAATAGGAGATATCCTGTGTAAATAAGAGTTACTGTAGATATTGCAGTTATAAATGTTATATCATCGTAGGTTAAGAAGTATGAAAGAATTGTGATTAGGAAGTTTCCTGCAATCACGGGAACAAGTGAATAGGAAGTTACAATTGCTATCTCCTTAAATGTTCCCTTGCCTTGCATAAGGACGCTTGAGAGGTAGTTACATATAATCCATAAAACAACAAGTCCTACTGTCTTTGCTAAGGTGAACAAAGAGTTGTAGTTGGTAGCATCAACTGTTCTGAATAAGAAGCTTGAGCCTGTTGCCTTAAGTATAGAAGAAATTGTAAATAACGCTATTAAAATTACAGCAATTAACTTTGAACCGTATTTCTTATACTTAATATCCTTAAAGGCATCAAACGGATGAACAAGCGTGCTGAATAAGGTATGTATCTTAACGTTAGAAATAAGAGCAGTCTCTCTCTTTCTAAAGTAGATAAGCAAAGCAATGAATCCGCCAACTGCTAAAATAATCGCAAAGAATATCCACGTGAAGTTGTTGTTAATAAACTCATTGCGAACCTGTTGATAAGCATTATCATAGGTAGCGTAGTCGCAAGCCATTTCAGAATACTTCATAGCTTCCTCATACTCGCCATCTACGTAGCAAGCTTTAGCAAGACCTCTATATGCTAAGAAACTGTTAGAATCCATTGTAAGAGCTTCTTTCCAGAGTTCCTTAGCCTCGGTATAGTTACCGCCAAGATATAAAGGCTGAGCCTTATGGATTAACTTTCCGTACTCTGTTCCCTCGAAGACGGTGATTGACATTTTAAGGTTATCTAAAACCAAAATTCTGTCATCTTCGATTGTGATTGAAGTAGCAGACTTAAAGAGACCAAACTGGTCACCCTGTTTTATACCACCACCGTAAGAGGTTACTAGGTTACAGTCGCTATCATATACATAAACCAGGCCGTAGGTAGAGTCTAATACATGAATAAACTCACTGCTATCAACAACTAAGCCGATAAAGTTTTGTATACGACGCTCGGTTCCGGTGTTTACAGTTTCATTCTCTGCGAACTGAACGCTGGAAGAAGAAACGGAAGTTCCGTGAACGTCTCTCTTGTAAAGAATGTTAATACCGTTAGGACTTAACATGCTAACCTGACCGGGTGTGTTTGTTGTTGTAGACGTTGCTGCGGTTACAGTATAAAGGTAACCCTGCTTATCTATGTTGATATCACTGAAAGCGTAAGGTAAAACACGTTCACTCTGAGCGCGCTTTTCATCGGTGTTTGTGAGCAAGTCCCAAATGTATGAAAGTGCATCAAGAGCGGTGTATTTAACGGTGTTTGCACCGTAGAAGCCCTTGAACTCATATTCAGATGAGAAGAAGAGCGCACCATAGAACGAACCCATACTTACAACATAAATGTTGCCGTCATCATCAACTACAACAGAGGTAGGCTGATAAAGGAAGTCTTCAGGAATGATATCTGATTCAGGTAAGGTTACGACCCTCTTAACAATACCGTCTAAATCGGTTACAAGTAATCTTTCACCCTTTGTGTCTGAAAGATAAAGGTTGTCATTCTTATCTATATATACGTTTGCGGCACCTGCATAATTTTCTTCTGTGCCATCTTCTGTTCTAATAACGATTTCTCTGTTGAATGAAAAATCCTTATTTAAAACGTAAAGTTTAGAATTTTCACCGTTTAATACGTAGGTATATCCGTCTTTTGAGAAAATATCACTAGCGCCACTTAAAATCGATAGTGTTTCTTCCTCTTCAGACTCCTCGTCTTCATCGGTAAGAACGACTGTTTCTTGTTTGTCGTCCGTATCAGTTTTGCCTAACGAATCCTGAATTGTTTTATCGGTTATCTCGAGTGTCGGTATATACATATCACGACCAACAGTAGTAATAGTCTGGCTTACTGTAGGATAGTGTGTGAATGATTCCGAAGATTTAGCGGAAACGGTAATACCTGCACATAGCATAACACATAAAACAAGTGCTACTATTCGAAAAAATGTCTTTTTCATATTATCCTCCCGCTAATTATTCTTTAATACCTGAACTACTCATGGTTTCCATAACGTTACTTTGTGTAACCCAGAAAACGATGATAGGTGGCATCATCATAATAACCGATGCAGCCATGGTACTACCTGTACGCGCGATACCACCGGCACCAATCTGTGACATAACCTGTGGTAAAGTTTTAAGTTGTTCTGAGAAGATAGTAGCGGTTGCGCCAACTGCCCACATGTCTCTGAACGCGAACAAGAAAAGTGTTAACCATGCCGGTTTAATAAGTGGCATTGCTATTGTCCAGAAAATTCTCATAATACCTGCGCCGTCGATTCTTGCTGCTTCAAGCAAAGCATCCGGCACCGAGCTATCAATGTACTGCTTCATAAGGAAGCATCCCATTGCACCCGGAATAGCAGGAAGAATGTATACCCAATAGGTATCGATAATTCCCATCTTACAAATAATTAGGTACTGAGGAATTCCTAAGGTGTAACCGTTATACAAAAGAGCTAGCTGAACTATTGTAAAGAGAACTGTCTTTAACTTAAGTTTCGACTTCGCAAACGTAAATGCTGCAGCTGCAGAACATACGATATGTAAAACGGTTGAAGTGATAGCAATAAATACGCTGTTGAAAAGGTAACGAGATAGCGGAACTCTAAGAGAAGCTAAAAGTCCCGGTAACTCTGTAAAGTTTTGAAGTGTAGGTCTCATAACCATAAACTTCGGAGGTACAATAAGTAACTCTTCCAAAGGCTTAAGTGAGGTTATGATACTAAAGAAAAGCGGTAGAACAGAGAAGGCGCCGAACAAAGTAAGGAAAGTAAAGAACATTACGTTTCCTGCTGTAGAGCGGGTATAACGCTTGTACTGTGCCTTTTTGCTCACATGGCCTTGTGATTTTATTTTGTTTTTCATCAGACACAACTCACTTTCCTAATAAATTAAGCAACGCACTGATTACCGCACGGAATACAGCCATTAATGCGAAGAGTACCACGGATATTGCCGCGGCGTAACCAAACTCGTATCGCGTCGAACCTACGTCGCCGAGGTATGTAACAATCGTATCGAGTGAGTTGTTTGCGGTCGGATATCCTGCAAGGGCGGTGATAACTGCACCGATGGAGAATGCTGCTTGAATCTGCATTACCGCACTGAACAAGAGAATGCTCTTCATCGAAGGCAACGTTATGTACCAAAGTTCCTGCCAACGGTTTTTAATACCGTCGATAGCGCCGGCCTCATACATTTCATGAGAAACGTTCTGAACACCCGCAACGTTAGCCAAGAAGGATACGCCCATGCTCATCCAAAGCTGAACTATTATAATAATTGTGGTGTTGTAGTTTGAGTCCTTAAACCAAACTATAGGTTCGTTTATAAGTCCAAAACTTAAGAGTAAACTGTTTACAGTACCGTTACTATCACCTGTGAATAGAACGTTCCATACGTAGAAAGCGTTTCCTGCAAGAGCCGGTGCATAGAAAAGGAACGCTAAGAAGGTTCTGACACCAGGTCCAAACTCACTGATACACCAAGCAAGTGTGAAAGCGAGGATGTAGCCTAAAGGTCCTGTAATAACAGCTAAAACCATTGTATTCTTTAAAACTATCGGGAAAACACGGTCACCTGTGAACATTCTAAGATAGTTTTCAAGACCTGCGAAGATGGGTGTTGACACCATATCGTAATCAAAGAAGCTGAGTACGATAGATGAAAGCACCGGAAGAACTGTAAATAATGTGAAGAGAATCATGAATGGAAGCATTAGTATGATAAAGGACGTTTTATCTCCCAAGCTTTCCAAACTCATTTTACTTAAAGGTGATTTTTTAAGCAATTTAGCGTCTGTTTTCATACTGTTTAAGCTTCCTTTCTATCTCAATATTTGCTTCAGAGCCCCACTCTAAGAGCATATCTTTGGGGTTCTCATTTCCGTTTGCGGAGTTCCAGAATGCGAAGTCGATTGAACGTGCGATGTAGTAACTACCGGGGATTTCGGGAAGTTCTACTACGTTATCCCAAGAATCTAAAATGTTGTCAATCTTGTCCTCATCCCAAGACATTCTCTTTAATGCCTCGATGTTCGAAACGGCCTGACGTCCAACAGGACCAAGTACCGATTCAACGCTCATTGAATACTCGAACTGTGTATCTGCGCTTACCCACCACTTTAGGAATTCCCAAGCAGCTTCAGGTGATTTAGCGTCTTTAAGAATAGCGCAAGCAGTACCACTACCTGCAGAAACGTTATTGATGTTGCCGTTCTCGTCCATTACACCGGGGAGCTCGGTCATCTGCCATTTTCCGTCAATTTCCTTTGCGGTTGCCTTGATGGTGTTGTAAAGAGCATAACCCGAAACACCAAGCGGACATGTACCTGTTCTAAATCTGTTGTAGAAGTCTAACTGATAAGGAAGCTTCATCTTGGTATAATACTGTACCCAGTCGGTAAATACAGAAACCACCGATTCAGAGGTTAAGGTTGTTGCTGTTTGCTCCTCGTTATACATAGATAAACCGTTCTGGAGCATAAGTGTCGGGAAGATTGTGATACTACCGATACCACCTGCAGCACTACTTAAGTCGGTTGTAGGAGCATATGGTAGCCACACGTCAAAGTTGTTTCTGATTAATACCTTTGATACCTGCTTGAACTCATCCCAAGTCTTTGGAACAGAAAGTCCAAACTCTTCTAATATATCGGTTCTGTAGAAAAGCATGTTGAAGCCCTGTCCATCAGGTATGCCATATAATTCGCCTTTATACATATAAGGAATTTCAGAACCGGGTTGGAACTGTGTTAACACTTCCTTATAATCAGAGAAATTGGAAATCGGATAAAGAACGCCACGCATTGCAAGGTTAACCGGCTCGGTTCTTGAGTGGTGTAGTATTACGTCAGGACCGTTGCCTGAAAGTACACCGTGGATAACCGACGCTGCGGCAATCTTTAGGTCAACCTGAATATCGGGATTCTGTTTTACGAATTCTGACTGAATAAGGCTGTTGAAAATCTGAGCCTGGTCACGACCCCAGTTAACCCAAATGGTAACCTTCTTCTTGTCAGCTGAGTCTTCGCTTGTTCCCGAAATGTTGTTGTAGTCCTCTGTGAAAGAAGCAATAAAGCGAAGGGTTGTAAACCAAGTTCTCTGGAAGAAGTTTGCATCCTCAGGCTTTATTTTTTCATCAAGACTTGAAAGATATATGCGGTCGATACTCATAGGAATCTCTTGCATATCGTTGATACAAGCAGAAAGGCTTGTATAGTTTGAATAATATGTATTCTTATATCTGTGAGCTCTATAGGGGTTGTCATACATCTGCTTTACGGTTGTTGCCATATTCTTAACAGATGAAATGTTAGAACTTGTCTGACCGTCAGAAATACTGATAAGTGTTGCTTCGATGTCTTTAAGTTCTTCGTAAACCTCTAATAAAGACTCATTGAATCCAGGAATCTGGTTAAAGAGCTGATAGTCACGATATACGTCAACGGTATCACCTGTTATCATGTTGATATCAAGGTAAATGTCACCGATTTTTTCAACTACGCTATCAAGCATCTTAGCAACCGAAGCATAGTCACCAAGTGTTGCAGTAAGGCTGATTTCGTTCTCGCCTTCCTCAAGATAAACGGTGTAGATTACATCGTCGTCAGCAAAATCTATTATTTTCCAATCTGAAGCATAAGGGAATGCAATACTTTCTGCCTCGACAAAAGGAGTTTTACCGTTTACGCGAAGCCAACGATAAATGTTTCCGTTAAGAACTGCATTCTGCTTATATGAAAATGAAATCTTGTAATATCCAGCTTTTGGAGCCTTTACAGTCCAATAAAGAGTATCGCCGCTCTCCTTCCAAGTGGAACCGCCGATATTGTTTACCTTTGATTTAATCGGGTCACTTGGATGAACCTTAGCACTACCTACGTCAGCGGCTGCCTTGAGCCAATAGCTGTTTACAAGCTTGGATGATTCACCTTCAATAACAATAAGGTCGCCATCATAGTATTCGCTCTCATTAGGTGCAACGTAACTTTCATCAGGCTCAACCTCGGTGAATAACACCTTTTCAAGCATTACGTTGGTGTTTACAGGTGTTATCTTAAGGGTATGTACACCTGCTTCAAGCTTTACGGTGCAGTAATCAATCTTGTAGTCAACAACCTCGGTAAAGTAGTGTGTTGCAGAGCCATCGTATAACTCCTGTTCAGCGGCAAACTGGTTGCCTGCACCATCCACACGATAGTCTTCCTTAGTTGTCCAGTACTTAGGTAAGGTCATCTTGCCCTTTGCCGCGGTCGGATTTACGCCGTCAACTTCAAGGATTACCTCCATAGTCGAAACTACGTCATCTAAAGATTTGTAAAGAAATCCTATCTTGTATTCGCCTGCTCTGTCCACTTCGACTTCCAGTTCGATAGGTTCAGTTTTTAGTGCAGCGTTTACATCGACAGATGCCGTGTAGTTGTCCACTTTAGCGCTTGCTGCGGAAACAGGAACAGCCAATAAAGAAAAGGCTGAAGCCAATAACGCAACCACGCACACGAACGAAACAATTTTTTTCATGTTCTTTTGCTCCTTTTGGAAATTATGCTTGGAAAAATGTAACATAAATTGATAAAAAACAAGACCTAAAACCGAAGGGTAACTTTGCTTTTTGCAAAATACGCCACATTAATTTATACATATGTATATATTAAACCATAATTTGCTTTTTTTCGCAATAGTAATATGTTGCAACCGCATCCAAAATTGTTGCAATATGTTGTGGAAAATTAATGCAAAAACTATTAAATTTTATTTGTTTTAACAATATTATCTATGTAATATTGACTAATTCAGCATTTTAAGGGCAACTTTTTGAGCATTTTAAGGCGGATTTATCCTATTTTGTTGCTCAAACTACGTGTTTTTTAATAATTTTATAAATCCCACCTACCTTTTCTATGACTATTTTTGTAAACTCATTGTGCTTTTTGTATATATTTGTATTTTCTTGGTTGTCTTTGGTTGGGACAGGCAAAAAATAATCCCCTTTTTCATACTTTAAAAGAAAAAGGGGGTTTTATTTTGTTTTCATTTATTTTAGAGGTTTTTTCTTCGCTTTTATATTTAGCGCTTCACGTTTACGGACCCGGAGCCTTCCCTCCTGCCCTTTCCAGTGAAGAGGAACTGCGCCTTTTAAAGCTTAAGGAAGAAGGCGACGTTTCGGCTAAAAACAAACTTATTGAGCACAACCTTCGCCTTGTTGCTCACGTAATAAAAAAATACTATAGCAATTCATCCGACCAAGATGACCTTATATCTATTGGTACTATAGGTCTCATAAAGGCAGTTTCTACGTTTCGAACAGATAAAGGCATCCGCCTTGCCACCTATGCCGCAAGGTGTATTGGAAACGAGATTCTTATGTATTTTCGTGCCGGCAAGAAATTTTCAGGCGAGGTTCACTTCTCCGACCCGATTGACACCGACAAGGACGGAAATGCGCTTACTTTAATCGACGTTATTGCCGACGACACAAATATTGCCGACGACATTGATAAAAAGATGAAAATCGAACGGCTAAAAAGCCTTATAAACGTTTGCTTGGATGAACGAGAATGCGAAATTGTAAAGTTTCGATATGGAATTTTAGGCTACCCGGAGCTTACGCAAAAGCAGGTTGCAGAAAGGCTTAATATTTCCCGTTCTTACGTTTCGAGAATAGAAAAATCCGCCCTAGCTAAGCTAAGACGGAATTTGTGAATTAAAATACGAATTGTACCAAAAGCATATATAGAACCGTGCCTGCTGATATGCTAAGTAGGGTGTTTCTTTTGAAAATATGTAGTCCTACCACAACCACCGCCGCAATAAGTTCGGGTATGCAGTAAGGGTATGCTATAAAGGAAGTCTCTTTAAAGCAATAAACCACAAGCAAAGCCATTATTGCAAAGGGCAGATACTGTCCTAAACGTGTTATTATTTTTGGCGTTTTTCCTTTGCCGTTAAAAACTATAAACGGCAAAAGTCTTAAAGCTACGGTTACCAAGGAAGCTACCAAAATGCCAAGGAAAATATTCTTATCAGTCATTTTCTGCCTCCTTATTATCTTTCGGTTTAAGGAGAAGCAATAAAATTGAAATAATAACCATAGAGGGTATTAAAAAGACCTCTTTTCCAAAAGTTAAAAGGCAAACAACGGTAGTTATTAAACCTATGAGCGAAGCTCTTTTATCCTTTGTTTTTAACCACTGTTCCAAAAAAATTGTGATAAACAAAGCGGTCATACAAAAATCAATGCCGGTTGTGTTTATTGGTATTGCGGTACCGAAAACCGCGCCGAGCAGGCTTCCCGTTACCCAGTAAAAGTGATTAAACAAGGAAACTAAAAACTGATATTTGTGAGGCTCGACCCCGTCGGGTGCATCTCCGCTACATACGAGAGAAAAGGTTTCATCGGTCAAGGCAAAAATTAAATAAGGCTTTTTCTTACCTGCCGACCTATACTTATCCACCATAGATATACCATAGAAAAGGTGGCGCGCATTAACCAAAAAGGTTGTCACTGCGATTGTTATAAGTCCTGCGCCCGAAGTTATAAGACCCACTAACACAAACTGCATTGAGCCGGCATAAATAATAAGACTTGAAAGAAGGGTCCAAAATATACCGAACCCTTTATCCGACATCAAAACGCCGAGTCCAAATCCTAATACTAAATACCCTGTCATAACCGGCAGGGTATTTAAAATTATCCTTTTAAAAAGTTTTTTGGTCATTTTAAAATTTATTTGCAAAATTCGTACATTGTACGATAGGTTTCGTAAACGTCAAACTTTGATACAACCTCAAAAGGAGCATGCATACAGAGCACCGGAACGCCTAGGTCAACAACGTCTACACCCATATTGGCGATATACATAGCAACAGTTCCGCCGCCACCCAGGTCAACCCTGCCAAGTTCGCCTGTCTGCCAAGCGATGCCAGCATTATCAAGCATAGCGCGAACGTAAGCTACATACTCTGCCGATGCATCAGACGTGCTTGATTTTCCGCCTGCGCCTGTGTACTTTGTAATAACTGCGCCATAGTTTAACTTGGCCGCATTTCTGTGTTCCATAACATCCTTGAAGGTTGGGTCTACAGCCGCATTAACGTCGGCAGAAAGGCACTTTGAATTGCGAAGTGCAACTGTTTCGTCAACACCTTGGTTTACTGCTAAATCGTGAACTACGAAACGAAGGAAATCAGAGTTAAGTCCTGTGTTTCCGTTAGAGCCAACCTCTTCCTTGTCGGCAAGAATTGCAATAGCTGTCTTTTCGGGTTTCTTAACCTCGGTAATAGCTATTAAAGCAGGATATGCGCAAACTCTGTCATCGTGTCCGTAAGCGCCGATAAGTGACGAGTCAAAGCCGATGTCTCTGGGCTTGCCTGCCGGAACGCACTCAAGCTCAGCCGATAAGAAGTCCTCTTCGGTTACGCCATATTTTTCGTTTAAAATAGACATAATGTTAAGCTTTACAAGTTCTCCGCCTTCTTCGTTTAGAGGACGAGAGCCGATAAGAATGTTAAGCTCTTCTCCTCTGATTCCGTCCGCGAGGCTTCTCTTTGACTGCTCTTGAGCCAAGTGAGGTAAAAGGTCGGTTATAACAAAGCAAGGCTCGTTTTCTTCTTCGCCCACGCTAACGTTAACTACCGTGCCGTCCTTTTTAGCAAAAACGCCGTGAAGAGCTAGCGGAATAGTTGCCCACTGATACTTTCTGATGCCACCGTAATAATGCGTCTTAAAGAGGGCTAACTCGGTATCTTCGTAAAGAGGATTTGGTTTAAGGTCAATTCTTGGAGAATCGATATGAGCAGCAGTAATCTGAGCACCGTTATCAACAGTCTTTTCGCCGACAACAACAAAGGCCACGGTCTTGCCGCGGTTGTTTACGTAGTATTTGTCCCCTGCCTTGTAGGTAACCTTTGGGTCAAATGGCTTAAAGCCTGCCTTTTCAGCTATTATTATTGCAGAGGTTACCGACTCTCTTTCGGTTTTTCCGTCGGCTAAGAATTTTTTATATCCTTCGCAAAAAGAATTAATTTTATCCCATTTTGCATCGTCAACAGAAGAAAGTCCGTTCTTTCTTGATAATAAAAGTTTTTCTTTTAATTGTTCTACCTTTGATTTTTCAGACATTCTCTTTTCCTCCAAAAAATTCATTTATAATGTTTTCAAAGTTTTTATAAAGTTCATTTATTTCGCCGTTATTGTAAAGAATATACGGTGTTTTTTCTTTGTAGTAGTCTTCGGTTTTCCCTGCGTTTATTCTAAGTAGCGCATGGGATTTTTCGATATTGTCCCTTGCCATAATTCGACCACAGCGTATCTCTTCATCAGCCAAAACCGCAACCACGGCGTTGCAAATTGAGTCCATTCCGCTTTCATAAAGAGTAGGCGCATCAAGTAATATTTTTTCCGCATTTGACTGCTTTATTTCCTCTTTTAAAAGCATTGTTATAAAGGGAAAAATCGTAGTATTTAAAAGCTCGGTTTTTTGGGGAGTTATAAAGGCTTTTTCTGCAAGAAGCGAACGAATAAGGTTTCCCTTTTCGTCAAATATACTTTTGCCGAAAGCCGCTTTTAATTCCTCTTTGCACCTATCATGCTCTACGGCTTTTCTTGCTACCTTATCGCAGTCTAAAACGTAAAAACCAAGCTCTTCTGCCTTTTTTGATAAAACCGATTTTCCCGAACCCGTAGGTCCTGTTAATCCTAAAATAAAGCTCATAATTTTATCACCTTAAAGCCTGCGGCACGGATAAGTCGGTTATAAACCGCAAGTCCTACTCCATTTGTTTTTGGGGCATGTATATAAACCTCTTTAACGTCTAAGCCGTCACACTTTCGAAGCAGGTCAAAAATCATTCTTGCTTGGGTTTCGGTGTCCTCCTTGCTTCCGTAAGCTAAGCAGGGTTTGTTTATTAGGTTTTCTTCACCCTTAAAGCAAATTGCCGCAGAGTTTTCTTTTCCGTTTACAAGTTCGCAAAAAGCATCCGTTTCGGCTTCAACTAAAAAGGTTTCGGTTTTTGGAGCATAATGCTTATACTTCATACCGGGTGAAGCCGCTTTTTCGTTTTCCTTTAAAGGATTTAAAACCGCCTTGTCAATAACTAAATCGGGCAAAACCTCGTAAAGTTGTTCTGGAGTTACCGCGCCTGGTCTTAAAAGTCGTGGCGGATTTTCTGCTAATGTTATAACGGTTGACTCAACGCCAACACTAGAGTTTTCGGATATTATTACAGCGTCAATTCTGCCATCGAGGTCGGTTATTACGTGGTCTGCCGAGGTTGGACTTGGCGAACCTGAAAGATTTGCCGATGGCGCCGCAAGCGGTAGCCCCGACTCTTTTATTACCCTTCTTGCAACCTCGTTTTCGGGCATTCTTACCGCTACGGTATCAAGGCCTGCAGAGACCGACGGCGCTATTTTTTTAGAACGAGGAAGCACCATTGTTAACGGGCCGGGCCAAAACTTATTTGCAAGGCGTTGCGCTTCCTTTGGAAAGCTTTCTACTAGTTCTTCAATTTCCGCAACATCGGAAATATGAACTATTAGCGGATTGTCCTGTGGCCTACCCTTTGCTTTAAAAATTTTAGCAATCGCATCTTCAGAAAAAGCAGATGCCGCAAGGCCGTAAACCGTTTCGGTAGGTATTGCAACAGTTCCACCGTTTCTTAGTATTTCTGCCGCTTTTTTTATGCCGTTTTCATCATTTTTAAGGCGTAATGTTATCATTGTTCCTCATCCGATTTAAGCATTTCTGTTCTGTAATGTGTTATAAGCGCATCTATAACCTCATCCACGTCGCCGTTAAGGATTTGGTCAAGCTTATAAAGTGTTAAACCTATTCTATGGTCGGTAACGCGTCCTTGAGGATAGTTGTAGGTTCTGATTCTTTCGCTTCGGTCACCCGTACCGACCTGAGCCTTACGGTCTGAAGCGATGGCCTCGTTTTGTCTTTCCTGTTCAATTTCGTAAAGACGGGAACGAAGCACCTTCATAGCCTTTTCCTTATTCTTATGCTGACTGCGTTCATCTTGACACTCAACCACAAGTCCTGTTGGCATATGGGTTATACGAATAGCCGACTCGGTCTTGTTGATGTGCTGTCCGCCTGCACCACTCGAACGGAAGGTATCTATCTGCAAATCTGCAGGATTTATATCAATTTCAACGTCATCTGCCTCGGCTAACACTGCAACCGTAACGGTTGAGGTGTGAATTCTTCCCGAGGTTTCGGTTTCGGGCACACGCTGAACGCGGTGAACACCGCTTTCATACTTAAAGCGAGAATATGCGCCTTCGCCTTCTATCATAAAGCTAACTTCTTTATATCCGCCAAGTTCGGTTTCGTTGGCATTTACAATTTCAACCTTCCAACGTCTTGACTCTGCATACATTGTGTACATTCTCATAAGCACGCCTGCGAAAAGAGCCGCCTCTTCTCCGCCGGCGCCTCCACGGATTTCAACAATAACGTTGCGGTCATCGTTGGGGTCTTTTGGTAAAAGAAGAATTTTCATTTCTTCTGATAAAACCTCAATTTTTGCCTTGGATTCAAGATACTCCTCTTCTACGAGTTCCTTAAAGTCCTTATCAAGTCCGCCTGCGTCCAAGAGTGCCTTTGCCTCTTCTTCAGCAGTTTTTGCTGCGGCGTATTCACGATACTTTTCAACTATAGGCGTTAATTCCTTGTGTTCCTTCATGAGCTTTTTAAACTGCTCGTTATCAGATACTATTTCGGGTTGTGATAGAAGTCCGTTTACCTCTTCAAACCTTTGCTCGAATGCCTTTATTTTATCAAACATATTTTACTCCTCATCACTACGGCATATCTTCTTTATGTTTCGCTCGATTTTTACTCTTGGCGCCATAATTTCGTGGCCACAACCATCGCAGCGTATTTTAAAATCCATACCAATTCTTAAGACCGTAAAGGTTGTAGCACCGCAAGGATGCTTCTTTTTCATATGCAGGATATCCCCTACTCTTACATCCACACAATACTCCCCCTTTTACCTTAGCCAAAGCATTTAAACCCGAACCAGCCAAAAAGGGTGATTTTTAGATGTCTTTCGGCTCATTCGCGCACTTAAGGCACAAAGCCTTATGTGCTTGTCTTCACCAAAATCCAAACAAAAAATCGCACCTTTTTGGTCGCAGAATTTTGTAAATAAAGGATTTTTTGGTGGGCAAGGCACAAAACGCAGTAAATCCTAACGGATTTACGAGTAATTTAACGATGCATAACGAAAAATCCTTGTTTCAAAATCTGATTCGGGTTTGAATGCTTTGGCTAATTTTAATTATTATACAATATTTACCTTATCAATGCAATATATTCTTGATAATTCCAAATAAAAATGATATTATTATTTTATAAGTTTTTGTAAGGGGGATATCTAGGTTGGTTAAAATCATTCATTCGGCAGATTTTCATATCGGTGCAGAACTTTCAAATCTTGGCATTTTAGCCGAAAACCGCAGATATGAAACCTTGGAAACCTTTGGCAAAATGGTTTCGCTTTGTAACGAAAAAAAGGTCGAATTTTGTCTTATTTCGGGTGACCTGTTTGATAGCAATAATTCAGGTATTGCTTTTTTAGATGCGGTTTTAGGTTACATAAAATCTGCGCCCGACACAGAATTTTTATACGTTGCAGGCAACCACGACCCGCTTGACCCCTCTTCTCCTTTTTGGGAAAAGGATTTACCTTCGAATTTTTTTGTCTTTGGTACCGATTTTGAGGTTAAGGACTATCCTTTTAAAAAGGTTCGTTTTATCGGAAAATCCTTTTCGCATTCGAGTATGAACGCGGCCGCTTTTGATAGGTCTCTTTTAAGTGACGAATATGTGAATATAATGCTTCTTCACGCCGACCTTTTTGCCGATAGCAGCAGTCCTTATAATCCTATTGGCCGAGAGTTTATTGAAAGCCTTGGAGTAGATTATTTAGCGCTTGGCCACATTCACAAGCGTTCTGATATTATGCGCTTTGGCAACACCTTTTTAGCCTATCCCGGTTGTCCAGAAGGGCAAGGCTTTGACGAGGACGGCATTAAGGGTGTTTATCTTGGAGAAATTGACAAAGGTGTTTCCCGTCTTTCTTTTGAAAGGCTTTCAAGACGCGCTTTTATTGTCGCGGAAATTAATCTTTCTAATGCTGAAACCGCCTTTGATGCGGCAAATATAATTCTTGAAAAAATAAAGTCAGACCACGGCGAAAAGTTTGCCGAAAATCTTTATAAGATTGTTATGACAGGAAGAAATAAAAACTGTTCTTTAATTAAGCCTGCCGAGGTCTTGGCTATTGTTTCTCCATCTCTTTATTTTGTGAAAATTAAAAACGAGCTAAAGCCCGACTATGACCTTGATTTATTAAGAAGACAGGTCGGTCTTAAGGGACTTTTTGTAAACAAGATGCTTGAAAAAATAGATGCCGCTGCTTTGGATGAAAAGGCTTCCTTAGAAGAGGCTTTATATCTTGGTCTTGAAGCTTTTGAAGGGCAGGTGCAGTATAATGAAAATTAATTCGGTTCATCTTGCATCCTTTGGAAAATTCAAAAACTATACCCTTGACTTTACCGACGGTTTTAACACCATTTACGGAGAAAATGAAAAGGGTAAAACCACCATTATGAATTTTATCCGTATGATGTTTTACGGCACTAGCGGAAAATCCAGCGATACTGCTAAAAACTTGCGCAAAAAGTATATGCCTTTTGACAGCGATTTAATGGCAGGAAGCATAAGCTTTACCCATAAGGGCGTTTCCTATACCCTTGAAAGAATTTTTAAGGCGTCAAACACAGGAGATAAGCTAAAACTTATAAACCACAACACAGGAAATATTGAGTCATTCAGCGGTAAAACCGACCTTGGAGCCACCTTCTTCGGTCTTAGCGACTCGGCCTTTGAAAAGAGCGCTTTTATCGGAAACTTAAGCCTTTTTCCGCAGGGCGACGATGCCAACGGCGAGCTTAACTCAAAGCTTTCAAATATTACTACCTCGATGGATGAGGATATATCTTTAGACGAGGTTAAATCAAGGCTTTTAAAGGCAAAGGAAACTTTGATGTCGAGAAGCGGTAAAATCGGTATTTACGACAAGGCAAAACAAAGGTTAGCCGACACCGAACGCGACCTTGCCGATGCAGAGAAAAAAGAATTGAGAATTCTAGAAATACAAGATTTAATAGGCAAGAAAAAGGTTTTACTTGACGCTACCTCTAAAGAGTCGGCAAGGCTTTTTGAAATTTTAAAGAATGCTAAAATGTTAGGCCTTAAAGCTTCCCTTGAAAGATGTGTTGAATCCTTTAAGCGTATAGATTCATTGGAAGAAAATATACGTCTTAAAAGCGGCACGTCCGCAGACAAGGCCTTTTTAGAAGAGCTAAAAGAAGCAAATCAAAACGCAGAGAAAACACTAGCAGAGCTTTCAAACAAGCAAGAGGAACTTGAAAAGATTTCCGCTTCGCTTGAAGAACTTAAAGGCAAAGAGGACTCTGACGTTTTATCCCTTAAAGACGAAAAAGCCCTTTTAGAAAACGAGCTTAAAGAAATAAAGCTTAAAACCGAAGAACTTTATGGCAAAATAAACGGTTCCGCCAAAAAGGCGCCACTATTCCCTACCCTGCTTGCTGTAATCGGTGGACTGCTTATTTTATTAGGCGGTGGTTTGGGGCTTGTTAGCAAAATTTTATTCCTTCTTTGTCCTATCGGTTTAATAGGATTAATTTTAGGCCTTGTTTTAGCTAAAAATAACGAATCTAAAAACGAAAACAACCTTTATTTAAAGGAAATTGAAAAAGCCAAGCAAAGAGAAACCGATATTCTCTTTAAAACAGAGCAATTAACTTCTGCTATTAACAATCTTCTTATCGAAGATGCTACTCGCAAGAATTTAATCGACTCCAAGACGGCAGATTTTCTTGAACTTAAGGAAAAGGTTTTGCTTGCAAAAGAATTAAATCTTAAGGCTAAAAGTGAGCTTGATGCTATTCTTTCTTCTCTAAACTTAAACTGCAGTTTAGATAACGTAAACTCCGTGATTAAGGAAATGGAGGAAACCCTTTCAGAAATAAGCACAGAAAAAGGCAAGCTTGCCTTTGTTTACGAGCAGACGGGTTGTTCTTCTCGTGAAGAGGCCGAGGCCAGACTTTTAAAGCTTAACTCTGATGCTAAGCTTAGCGGTATGTCGGCAGAGGACCTTGAAAGTGCCCAAAGAAAGCTTAAAGAGTGCGGTGAGCAAAAAAATTCTCTTTCCGCAGATATCGCGTCCCTTAGTCAAGAGCTTAAAAATCTTTTGGAAAGTGGCGAAACTTTATCCCTTTTACGAATTAAAATCGACAACATAAAAGAGGAATTAAAGGGACAAAAAGCCTTTTGCGATTCGGCAGATTTAGCTATGGCTACCTTGGATGAAGCCTTCTTAGAACTTCGCCATAGCTTTTCTCACGTTTTAGAGGAAAAGACCGCCAGAATTTTCGAAAGTTTAACAGGCGGTGCTTACACCTCGGTTAACGTTTCCAAGGATTTCCAAATCGGAGTTACCGCAAAGGACAGTTTTGGCACAAAGGAGTGGCAATATCTAAGCCTTGGCACCGCAGAACAAGCATATTTTGCTTTGCGTTTAGCTTTAGCCGAACTTATAGGAGAAGAGGACTCTCCTCTTCCGTTGCTTTTGGATGATTCCTTGTCCGAATATGACGACCTTAGAGCAAAGACCGCTATTAAATTCTTAAAAGAACAAAGCGCAAAGTCGCAAATTATTCTTTTTACCTGTCATTCAGGAATTGCCGATATGGCAAAAAATCTTGATTCAGATATAAAATACCTTTAAGGAGATGTTTTAATGATTACTCAAAAACCTTTTGGAACAACAAGAAAGGGCGAGCAGGTTACACTTTACACCCTCGATAACGGAATTATCCGTGCTTCGATTATGGATTTCGGTGCAAATCTTGTAAGCTTTGAAACAAAGGACAGAAACGGCAACTTTGTTGACATCGTACTTGGTTACGACAACGTAGAGGGCTACGAAGAAAACAGAAACACCTATTTTGGTGCAACTGTTGGACGCTGTGCAAACAGAATTGAGAACGGTGTTTTTTCTCTTAACGGAGAAGAATATCATCTTCCCTTAAACAACAACGGCGTTCATTCTCTCCACGGCGGAATTGACGGTTTCTCCTTTAGAATGTATGACATTGAGCTAGGAGACGACAGCCTTTCTGCTTCCCTTTTCTCACCTGACGGAGAAGAAGGTTTCCCCGGAAATATGAACTTTACCGTTAAATACACCCTTGAGGATTCTACCCTTAACATTGAGTTCTTTGCAAAGAGTGATAAGGACACAATCGCTAGCTTTACTAACCATTCATACTTTAACCTTAATGGTGGCGCTAGTGAAACTACCGTACTTAACCACATGCTTACACTTCCTTGCGATGCAGTTTGCGAAGTTGACAGTGATGCATTCCCAACAGGTGTTGTTATGCCGGTTAAAAACACATTATTCGACTTTAGAACACCCGCTTTACTCGGCGACCGTTTAGGCAAAAACAGTCCTCTTCTTACCCAGACAGGCGACGGAATTGATAACTGCTTTATCCTTTCTTTATATGACAGAGATTATAAGTCTGCAGGTACTGTTTATAACCCTGATAACGGCATTGAACTTGAGTGCTTAACCGATATGCCTTCTGTTCAGGTTTATACCGCAGGTATGACCGATTCAGTTGGTAAGAACGGCACAAAGTGCGGTAAGTTCTGCGGTGTTTGTCTTGAAACACAGGAGCTTTCAAACGCTATTAACTGCAGTTACTTCCCCTCTCCCGTTTTAAAGGCAGGCAAGGATTACTACAGCAAGACTGCATTTAAGACTTCGGTTAAATAATTGTTTTAAGAATAAAAAAAGGTTGGACATTTTGTCCAACCTTTTTTATTTTTATAATTAATATCTTCCGTAAGTTTGGATTGCAGCCATAACGGTTCTCATACTTGTAAGAAGTGAGCCGTTGTTGATTGAGCCTGCACAAGCAAGGTTTACGCCACGGATATCGTCAATTTTTGCATGTTCGCAGTCACGCTTAACCTCGGCAATGATTTTCTCCTCATCATTGTTCATAAAGGTAAAGGGAGCAAGTGCGCCATCGATACGGGTGGTCTTCATATACTTTCTAATCTTATCGATAGTAACGGTAGGTCCAAAGTTACAACCTGTAAGGTTGAATCTTGCAAGGATGGGTAAAAGATGTTCCATATCAGAGTCTGAATGCTGGAATCTTACATCCCCCTCATTAGGTGAACAATGGTCGAAAATCTTTTTAAGGATAGGATATCCGAACATATCATAAAGTTCATCGTTAAGCATGCAGCAGCTATCGTCGAAGAAGGAATATCCGTGAGGGAAATTCTCTCTTGTATAGCCTGCTTCTTCGCAGGTAATATCAAAGTAAGCGATAATAACCTTTGCGATTGTGTCTGAGAAACGTTCTGCTAACTCAGGTGTATCATAAAGAAGATAGATTAGGTTTTCAACACCATAAACAGAGGTAGCAAGGGTGATAGGTCCTCTTACGCTATTATACACACCGGGCTTTTTGCCGTACTTTTCGAAAACTCTCTTCTTTTCACTCTCCCAGTTAGGAGGAAGAATTATCGAACGCATATCCATCTTGTCGATTTCGTCAAGTTTCTTTTCAAGTTCAAACTCGTCCTTGAGTGTTCCCTCCAGCCATACGGTCTGGCCATCAAAAACATATCTTCCGCCGAAGATTTCGCCTATTTGCTTAAGCATTGGCAAACGACTGTCAGCGGGTGCCGGAGGTGCTTCGGAAAGAAGCTTTCTTCCAACGATTTTAAGCGCCTTTTCGTTGTATCTTTTGTTGAGGTCAAGTCTTCTGTCAGCCGGAGTAATTCCCCAAGGTTGACCCTCTTCGCCAAGTTCTGCAAAAACGCACTCGTCACTCATGTATATACCCATTGCAACCTGCTTTGAGTTCTTCGAGAAACAGTTTTCTTCATGCGCAGTTTTATCGTCTTCCCAAAACTTTTCAATATCTAAATCTAACATATGTACCTCCCGGTTTTTTGTTATTTTTATTTACTTCTGTGTTTTACCACAGTTTTTTTAAACATCATATTTTCAACGAATAAATCTGAAAACGTCGGATTTGCCGACAAATCAACATATTTTGAACCCTCAATAAAGTTATTAAGGTCCTCCTGCTCGCAAGCGTATTTTACCGTACCTAAGAGGCTACTGTTTTTTATAGCCTCGCATTTTTCTTTTAATTCCTTTGGCAAAAGTCCGGTTATAATAGCTTTTTCTATATTGATTTTAGCCGAAAAACCGCCAGAAATATACATTTTGTCAATATCATCAAAGCTTACGTTCTTCATTTTAAGAAGTGTAACTATGCCCGAACAGACCGCAGATTTTGCAAGCTGATACTGTCTTATATCGGTTTGTGTAACGGATATGTTTTCGGTTATAAAGAACTCTTCTTCATCCATACAACCCGTTTCGTCGACAGTTTCGTCAGACACAAGTTCTGACATTATGTCAACCAAACCCGTGCCGCAAATACCTTGTGGGATTTTGTCCCCGATGGTTTTAAATTTGCCATTTTCGTAAAGGTAAATAGCACCTTCGGTTGCGCTCATTCCAGAGGATATGTTAGCGCCCTCAAAGCAAGGACCTGCTGCAGATGCGGTGCAAAGTGCAGAATCTTCATCGAACAAAACTATTTCGGCATTTGTACCAAGGTCAACAAGTAGGCTATGCTTATTCTTTTCGGGTTTTCCAACATAATAAAGGCCTGCAACTATATCTGCGCCGACAAAGGAGTCTATTGACGGCAGGCTTTCAACCTGACTTATACCTTTTAGTCCCAATGTTTCGGCATTTTCGTATTTACCCTTTAAAAACACCGGTGTATATGGAGCGGCACCCATTGAAGACGGGTCAACGTTAAAGAAAACGTGAAGCATTGTCGCATTTCCCGAAACATACATTTTCTTAGCATTTACGGGACCAAAACTCTCTAGCATTGAGTTGATTTCGTTTATCAAGGCCAAATGCGGTTCACTAGTGCCGTTTTTATGGCAATAATCAATTCTTGTCATAATGTCGGCGCCAAATTTTCTTTGGGGGTTGGTAGCGGTTTTTACCTTAATTATCTTCTTTTCATCCAAAGAAACCAAGGCTAGCGCCAAAGTGGTAGTTCCGATATCCAAAGCAAAGCAGAGGTTATCGGTTACCTTTCCTGTTTCTTCTGCACCGGTTTCGGAGATTATTTCACCCTCGCTTGCGGTAGTAACGACAACGTCAGAATTAATTTTATACTGACAGGAAAGTTCCTTTTTGCCGTTTACCAAAACAAGACACTTTTTGCAAGTACCCTTGCCGCCGCAAATGTGATTTACATCACTTTTTTCTTTTATTAACACCTCTGATAACAGGGTGTCAGACTTAACCGTCAAGGTCTTGCCGTTAAGTATTACCTTATGCATAAAGCTCTTTTACTGTATCAAAATATGCTTTAATGTTTTCCCACTTTGCTTCTGCGGGAACGTCGCAACCGGTTGAAATCATAAAGTTTTCGTGAGTCGAACATTCCTCAAAAACACGCTTAACCTCAGATTTTATCTCCTCGGGTGTGCCTGTTTTAAAGAGCACCGGGTCAACGTTACCCATAACGATTTTATCCTTAGGCAATTCTTCCAATGCTTTTTTAAGGTCAATAGCATTGCCTAGGTGTATTATATCTGCGTGAACTTCGGAAACAAGGTCAAACATATCGTTTACACTGTTTCCGCAGTTATGGTAGCAGGTGATAAAATCATCGCTGTTTACCGCATCGAAAATCTCGTTAACATAGGGCATAGAAAATTCTTCCGCAAAATCAGCAGACAAAAGACCTGCCGCAGGCTCTGCCATAATAACGCCGTCTGCGCCGACCTCTTTAAACGCCTTTATATAATTGGTTAAAAATTCAGTAACCTTTGAAAGCAGAACCTTTACCTTTTCGGGTTCCTCAAAGCAGGCTATCATAAGTTCACTCATATCAAAGAGCCTGCCCGCAAGGGAATAAGGACCAATAACACCGCAGAAAACAGGTTTATCGGTTATTACTTCTTTTGCCTTTTTAACACCCTCAATGCAGATGGCGGTTCTGCCGTCACCAATCTTTGGAACGGCTATAGTATCTACATCCTCGATATCGTCAATTATGCCTTCTAAAACTGTTGGTACTTCCATTTCATCAAACCTAATAGTAGCGCCAAAAGCCTCTGCCTCAACAGATAAATCCATCATATTTAAGGATGCGCCAACAGGACAATTGTCCACAATTGCCTTCATACCCTTTGCCTGCATATCGGCAGAGGAAATAAGTTCCTTTACGCTAATCCCTAAAAGTTCTATTGAAGGGAAGGATAAAACGGGTATGGTTTTATCCTTAGCTTTCAAAAAGTTTTCTGCTTTTATCTTCATAATATTCTCCTAAAAAAGAATCATACAAAAATATGTTATTGTGTTTTGGCCGTTAATATAATTTATTTCTGCCTTTTTGGCAAGGTCTGCTACATATATTCCGCAAGCTTCTACCGATGGAATAGCCTTCTTAGGATATCGGCAAGGAGCATCGGGGTAGGTACATTTTTCGCAGATAGTACACCCCGAACAACCAAGAGCCATAAAGTTCACATTATCGGCCGAAAGTCGTTCAATTATATCGTTTAATGTGCGTTTTGTCTTTTCTTTTGCTTCTATCATGCCTTCGAGGTCAAAACTGTCCTCTAACTCATACTTGCAGGTGAAAACACACGCCTTTTTAAACTCTTTAATCTTACTTTCCAGTTCCGACATTTTGCCGACACCCGGTGGACAGGTCCAACAAGTACCGTATTTGCCGCAACGATTTGCTTCGCACATCGAAACAACCTCACTTGAAAAAGGAATATCGGCTGTTTCAATTATGCTTTGCTCAAAAATTTCAGGACTTAACAGATAATCTGCTATGTTCATTTTTATTTGCAGAATTCAACCGCAGCATCTGCAGCTGAAGCCGCATCTAACGAGTATTTATCTGCGCCGATTTGTTTGCAGAATTCCTCAGTAACGGGAGCTCCGCCAACCATAATCTTAACCTTATCTCTGATGCCTGCTTTTTCTGCTTCCTTAACAACGTCTGCCATTACTTCCATTGTAGTGGTAAGAAGAGCAGAACAGCAGATAATCTGACAGTCATTCTCAATAGCGCCCTTAACAAAAGCCTCAGCCGAAACGTCGGTTCCAAGGTCTACAACCTCAAGGCCCTTGCCTTCCATCATCATCTTAACTAGGTTCTTACCAATGTCATGAAGGTCGCCCTGAACAGTACCGATACAAACCTTGCCCACTGCTTCTACGCCATCTTCAATAAGTAAAGGCTTTAAAACCTGCATTCCCATATTCATGGACCTTGCAGCCATTAGAACCTCAGGAACGTAAACCTTATTGTTCTTAAATTTTTCACCGATAATATTCATACCGGAAATTAAGCCTTCGTTTAGGATTTGGATAGCAGGAAGACCTTGCTCAACTGCTTGTTCAACTAACTCCTTAACGATTTTTGCTTTACCTTTTTGAAGGTTTTCGGAAATTTCAAGATACATGCTCATTGCTGTTTCTCCTTTTTGATTTTGATTTGACATCCTATATTGATATGGGGTCATTCCCATATAAGTTTTGAAAATTTTGTAAAACGAAGGAATATCTTTAAGTCCGCACTCTCTGACAATTTCTTCATTTCGAAGGTTTGTGTTGGTAAGAAGGTTGCAAGCGCGACTAATTCTGACGTTTCTTACATAGTCAGAAAAGGCTTCGCCCGTTACCTTTTGGAAGACACGACTTAGATGAGATTTGCTGACAAAAAGTGTTGAAGCAATGCTTTCAAGGGTCATTTCACTATCACTGCATTTATCAACAATTTCTCTCATTGCGGCAGAAAGAATTATCCATTCCTTCGGATTCTCGTTCATTTCGGTATCTGCCATATCTATGTAGCGGCTAACCTCAATAAGTAAGAGAGCAATATGTGATTTAACCGCTTCTTTCCACTCAAGCTCGTTTTGTCGTATTTCTTCCTCTATGCTTTGGCTTGTTTGTTCAAACCTTGCCATCGCCTTCGAGTTAAGAAGCGCATAGGAAAGCGGGAATCCATCCCTGAAGACGCCATAACAAAAACGCTTACTTTCAGGATTTGCTATTTCGCCGTGGAAAAGTTCCAAAGGGTTAAATGCGATTGTGCAAACGGTCGGCTTTTCCTCTTCGCTTTTCGCAAAATATCCATGAGGAACACCGCCACCGAAGATATACATATCGCCCTTTCGGCACTCGTTCTCTTCGTTCAGGATTTTGAGTATCCCGATACCCTTTGTAACCACGCATATTTCGACGAAATCGCTCGTGTTAAGATAGGAAATATTAAACTCGCTATTATAAATGTTTTCGTGCTCGGTAATTTGCCTAAAAACAATGGCGTTTTTCGGTAGTTTGTTCATTCGGGACACCCCCTTAACTTCACCACAACAAAGGCAATTATACTACATGCATTATAACACGTATGAAAGATAAGTAAATATGGTATTTTTGTTTTTAATTTTTTCTGTGCAACAAAACCACATAATACTTCTTTTTAATTTTATCATAAGTTTAGTTTTAATTCAACAAATTAGTATTTTAATTTGCAAAAGCCTTTAAACTATGATATTATTTTCAATATAAAGCAGTTTAAGGAGTTTTCTTAATGAGAGTTTTAATTATTCGCCACGGCGACCCTGATTATGAGCTTGACTCGTTAACCGAAAAAGGTTTTAGGGAAGCAAATCTTTTAGCCGATAAGTTAGAAAAGGAAGGTGTTACCCATATTTATTCTTCGCCATGTGGCAGAGCTATGAGAACTGCCGAGCCCACCTCTAAAAGATTAGGGCTTGATTACACCGTTCTTCCTTGGCTTCACGAACTTCCTCCTATGCTTATTACTCCATATAACACCGACTACTATAAAAATATGCGCTCTGAATGGAATATTCCCCCTGAACTTTGGACTGCCGACCCTAAGAACTATGATATAAACCACTGGACCGAAAGCGACATTGTAAAGGGGACACAAATTTCTAAGAAGCTTGACATTGTAAACAAAGGTTTCGATACGCTTATGAAGGCTCACGGATATACCTTTGATGGCAAACTTTTCAAGATAGACGAAAAGGTGGCTAAGCCAGATGATACCATCGCTCTTTTCTGCCATGGTGGTGTTGGCACCGCAATAATTGCCCACGTTATGAATATGCCACCTATTGCACTTTGGAACAGTATTTTTATTCCAACCTCTTCGGTTACCACCCTTTATATGGAACAACATATTAAGGCTCGCCCGATAGCTCACGGAATTTTTGCAGGAATTGCAGACACCTCGCATCTTTATATGGGCAACGAACCCATCTCCTGTTCAGGTCTTCACGCTGAAAAGCTTAAATGATTTTAAGGTGAAGAAATATATAAAGAAAGTTTCGGTTATTATAAGCGGAGTTTTCCTTATTAAATGGATTGTCAACAAGATAAAAAATAAAAGCTATGGGAATTCGCCCATAGCTTTTTTGTTAAGATTTTATACTGCGTAAAAACAGTGCTACCGTTTCTACGTGGTGGGTTCTTGGGAAGAGGTCGAACGGGGTATATTCTTCTAGTCTGTAGCCCAGTTCGGCTAATATTTTAGCATCGCGGGCAAGGGTTGCAGGGTCGCAAGACACATAGACTAATTTTTCGGGGCAAAAATCCTTTGCCACTATGTTTAAAAGCTCCTCTGCGCATCCCTTTCTTGGCGGGTCTAAAATAACCGCATCAGGTTTTATGTTTTCCCTTTTAAGCTCCTTTGCGGCATCGGCGGCATCGCCGCAGATAAACCTTGCGTTGTCTATTTTATTGAGTTCTGCATTAAATTTAGCATCGTTTACAGCTTCGGGGATAATCTCCACGCCTATTATCTGCTTTGCCTTTTTTGCCATAGAAAGCCCTATCGTACCGGCTCCGCAATAAAGGTCTAAAACGGTTTTATTAATTGCATCGGCATACTCTGCCGCCTTTTTATAAAGCCTTTCCGCCATATCGTGGTTTACCTGATAGAAGGACAAGGGATTAAGTCTTACCTTTACTCCTAAAAGCTCATCGTAGATATATCCGTCGCCAAAAAGCGTTTCCTGTTTTTTTCCTAAAATGACGTTGGTCTTTTCGGTATTTTTATTTAAAACGACCGTTTTAACAGGCTCCCCTATTTCTTCTTTTAGCCTCGTTACAAGTTCTTCTGCAAAGGGTAATGTTTTACCGTTTATAACGATAGACACCATTATTTCCCCTGTTACCTCTGCTTTGCGAATATAAAGATGCCTTATAAGTCCCTTGCCTGTTTCTTCATTGTAAATAGGCAGGGCTTTTTCTTTTATAAATTCTTCAAAAACTGCCGATATTTTCTTGAATTCTTCAGGTTGAAGAAGGCAATCACCACAAGGAATTATACGATGCGAATGATTGGCAAAAAATCCGCAAATACCATTTTCATTAACGGGATACTGTGCCTTGTTACGATAGCGCAACGGTTTTCCGAACTGTATGGGCTCGGCCTTTTTATCTATGCCGCCTATTCGCAAAAACGCGTCCTCTACCCTTTTTTGCTTTATTTCACACTCGTTTGGATAAGAAATGTGTCTATAAACACATCCTCCGCATTTTGAAAATGCAGCGCAGGTATTTTCTTCTCGGTCTGCCGAGGGCTTGATTATATTTAAAAGTTTTCCAAAGGCCAGGTTTGATTTAACCTTTAAAATCAAAACCTCTACGGTGTCGCCGACAGCGGTCAATGGGACAAAGACTGCTATCCCTTCATGTCTTCCTATTCCGCTACCTTCACTTGACATTGCGGTTATTTCTAAAGTTATTTGGTCGTTCTTTTTCATTTTCACACCCGAAATAAAAATTACGCGTTAAACCTGTTTTTTTCTTGAAATTCAAGGTTAAGGTTATAGTTTACTAAAGCAAATCTTGAATGGACGACATAGCAACCGAGCAAAAACGGCACTGTGTAAATCTGCGGTAAAACAAGAATTGAAAGTGCTATCCAACCAAGACAAGAAAAGATAAGCGCTGAAAAGGACGAAAAACTTCTTTTAGCAACGGTTGTAGAAATGTGCACCGCCTCTAAGACGAGCAAGTTTTCATCCATTACGGCTATTACGGGAATTAGATAATATCGAAGAGAAATTGCGAAAGCGAAGAAGCTTCCGAAGTTATAAAAAAGGCTCTTAAATGCAGAAATATTTATTGCCCATACAGGTAATGCTTCCTTAAAAATATCATAAACCAAAAACTGAGAAAAAAGCTCTACCGCAAAGAAAGGAATTAAGCAAAGGAAGAACACCACGCCTATTTTAAAAGAAATTACAAGTGTTAATTTTAGACTTCTAAGATAAAGACTTTTGCTTTTAAAAAAGTGAAAGGCTGTTGATATCTCTTCTTCTGCGCCATCGGTTATTCGCCAAAAATAGCGCAACACTCCGAAAAACAAGGGTAAAACTACAAACACGACGGATAAAAGCAATATTGCTATTAACAAATAATTTTCATATCCCTTTAATATCGGCGATATTACCGATGCCGAAAGATTAAAAAAGTAAAAAGCAAAAAGTGGCAAAAGCCCTGTGGCTATCGCCTCGGGCCATCTTCCCTTTAAGCTGCTTTTAACGGTGCTTTTTACAGCTGCTACTGACGGCATTCTGCTAGGTAGCATTTATTTTCACCCCTTGGTTAATTTGGCAAATCCTGCCATAATCTTCTTTGTTCCAACAGTATCAAAGGCTATTTCAAGCATAGCATCGTTGCCCATTGGAGTAACCTTTAAAATCATACCCTTACCAAACGTTTTGTGCTCAACCAACATACCTACGGTGTATTCGCAAGGTGCGGTCTTTGGTTTTGCTACACCGGCTCCGGAGAACACCTTACTATAATCGTAAGCGGGCTTGGAATATGAATTGCCTGTTCCTCTTGTAAAGGAATCTGAGTTATAGCTTTTTGAAAATTCCTGTCTTCTAAGCGACATTCCCTTAACCTCAAGTAAATCTCCCGGAATTTCCATAACAAAACGAGAAGGCTTGTTCCGACTTGTTGAGCCGTAAAGCATACGAAGGTCGGCATTAGAAATATAAAGTCTTTCTTTAGCTCTCGTAATTGCAACGTAGGCAAGGCGGCGTTCCTCTTCCATTTCATCCGGTGTTGAATAAATGGTCTGATTTCCCGGGAAGATGCCCTCTTCCATGCCTACTAAGAAGACGTTTTTAAATTCAAGTCCCTTTGCAGAGTGAACCGTCATCATAACCACCGAATCAAAGTCGGAGTTATAGTTATCGATGTCACTAAAAAGAGAGATTTCCTCTAAATATCCCGAAAGGGTTGCATTATCATTTTCAAGCTCATACTGCATAATGCCCGAAGCTAATTCCTTAACGTTTTCGGCTCTGTCCTGTCCTTCGGGACCTTCGGCTATCAAAGCGTCAAGGTAGCCTGTTTCTTTAAGCATTAGGTCAAACACTTCGTGAACAGACTGTTCCTTTGCTGCAAGGCTTAATCTCTCTATCATTTGGGTAAATTCATAAAGCTTTGATGCGGCACGAGAAAGAATGGGATACTCGTAGGCTTCTTTTATTACCTCAAATATGCTGACACCAAGGCTGGTAGCAATTTCTTCCGCTTTTGAAACGGTGGTATCTCCTATCGAACGCTTAGGCTCGTTTATAATTCTTTTAAGCCTTATATCATCCTTGAAATTATCAACAAGGTGCAAATAAGCCAAAACGTCCTTGATTTCTTTTCGGTCGAAGAACTTGTGACCGCCTATTACCTTGTAGCTTATAGCACTTCTTGCAAAGACGTTTTCTATCGAACTCGACTGCGCATTCATTCTGTAAAGAATAGCGTGGTCTGAAAACTTTTCACCGTTTTTAACGTTATCAAGAATGGTGTTCGCAACATATTTTGCCTCGTCGCTTTCATCCTGAGCGGTGTAATGGGTTATTTTTTCTCCTTTTCCGCTTGCAGTCCAAAGGTTTTTGCCCTTTCTGCCGATATTGTTGGAAATTACGGCATTTGCAGCATCAAGGATATTACCTGTTGAACGATAGTTTTGTTCAAGCTTAATTACGGTAGCATTTTTATAATGCTTTTCAAAGTTAAGTATATTTTCAATGGTAGCGCCACGGAACTTGTAAATACTCTGGTCGTCATCACCCACAACGCAAAGGTTGTTATGATTTTCCGACAAAAGCTTAACAAGTATATACTGGGCGTAGTTTGTGTCCTGATACTCGTCGACCATTACGTATTTAAAACGGCTGCCATAATAGTCTTTAATATCTTCATATTCACTTAAAAGCTTGACGGTATTAAATATCATACCGTCAAAGTCCATAGCATCGGCGGCAAGAAGTCTTTCCTCGTATCTTGAATAGATTGCCGCTATCATTTTGTTTCTATAGTCGTCGCCGACCGAGTTTTTATAGCTTTCGGCATCCATTAGTTTTTCCTTTGCCGAGGAAATCGCGTTAATTACCGCCTTTGGGTTTAAAACCTTTTCATCAAGGTTTGCCTGTTTCATTATATCCTTTATAAGCCTTTTTTGGTCGTCTGTATCATAAATCGTAAAGTTTGAAGTGTAGCCAATTCTATCCGAAAAACGGCGCAAAATCTTTCCGCAAACCGAGTGAAACGTTCCTGCCCAAACACCGCTTTGCTCGCTGCCAAGCTTTGCGGCAATTCTTTCCTTTAACTCGTTTGCCGCCTTGTTCGTAAAGGTAATTGCCAAAATTTCCCAAGGCTTTGCGGCACGGTAAGATAGCGACCACAAATCAGGCATAGTAGCAGTTTCGTCCTTTAAATAGTTTTCGGCTAAAGCTACGTCCTCATCTGTGAATTCGGGCACAAATTCGGTATTGTATGCATCGCCGTATTTAATTAAATATGCTATTCTGTTTACAAGCACGGTAGTCTTTCCGCTTCCTGCGCCTGCAAGCACCAAAACAGGACCGTTAACCTTAGTTACGGCCTTAAACTGCATATCATTCATGGAAGAGAACTCTTTTTCTATTACGGCTTTTTTAAGCACTTTAAATTCGTTTGGGGTCATTTTTTATTCCTATCTGTTAATAAAATTATTATCCTCTTAATTGTACTATAAAGTTAACTTTTTATCAATAGTAATTGAAAATAATATTAGACTTTGATATAATAATTTAAAAGAATTTTATTTTGGAGTTTATAATGGCTAATAAAAAACACGCAAGACACAAACGTATAAAAAGGCAAAAAAGGATAAGAATCCTTCTTACCCTTTTAGTAGCGGTCATTTCGGTTGGATTTTTAGGTGCGCTTTATCCTTTGCTTAACAATTCGCCAAACGTAGAAAAGCCCGACGTTTCCGATGAAGTGTCATCCGAATCCGTAAAAAAAGAGCCTTATAAAATTGCCTCGGCATCTATTGGTTCTACGGGAGATTTGCTTATACACGACCCTGTTTTCAAAGGTGTTCTACAGAGTGACGGAAGCTATGATTTTACCGATATATTTACAACCGTTAAGCCCTATTTTGAAGAGTATGACCTAATGGTTGCAAATCTTGAAGTCACCCTTGCGGGTGATAGTCGTGCCTACTCGGGATATCCTATTTTTAACTGTCCCGATTCTATTGTTGATGCGGCCGTTTCGGGTGGAATTGATATGCTGCTTACCGCAAACAACCACACCTACGACACAGGCTTTGACGGGCTTGTTCGTACTATGGAAGTTTTGAAAGAAAAGTCGGTTCCCTTTCTTGGAACAAGACAGACCGAAAGTGACAGCTTATATACAATCAAGGAAATAAACGGTATTAAAATCGGTATGGTTTGCTACACCTATTCTACCACCACTTCTGACGGCAGAAAGGCTCTTAACGGCAACGTTTTAAAAACCGAAGCAGGTCCGCTTGTTAATACCTTTGACTACTATAAGCTTGATGAATTTTACGCCGAAGCTAAAAGCGTTATTAACGAAATGAAGCAAAAGGGCGCTGAGGCTACCATGATTTATATACATTGGGGTAATGAATACGTAAGAAAGCCGAACTCCTATCAGACCACAATGGCGCAGGAAATCTGCAATATGGGATACGACGTAATTATTGGCGGTCATCCTCACGTGTTAGAGCCTATTGAGACGTTAAAAAGTGAAAATGGTCACGAAACCGTTTGTCTTTATTCTACAGGCAACACTGTATCAAACCAAAGAAAAGAAAGGATGGACAGTGATAACTACAGCGGTCACACCGAAGACGGCATAATACTTGGCGTAACTTTTGATAAATACAGTGACGGCAAGGTTGTTTTATCAGACGTGTCGGTGCTTCCCCTTTGGGTTGATATGACAAGGGTTAACGGCAAAAATCAATATAAGATTATACCTTTAGACATTAACTTTGTTGAAGACTGGGACAAGCTTGTTATGACAAAGGTTTCCTCGGCCAAGCTTTCATTTAACCGCACTATGAAGATAGTAGGTGAAGGAATAAATGAATATAGAAAAAGCCATGGTTTAAGCGAATATATAACAGAAGTTGAATAGCTAATATATTAATAAAAATCCCTCAGACTGATGTCTGAGGGATTTTTGGTTATAGTCTTTTATTCAATGGATGTAATTTCTATTCTTTCATCCATCAATGTAGCTACAATATATGAACCGTAACTATCATAGTAATCATCAGGATTAAAACTTATCGTTTCTTTCTTTTTACTATTTCCCGCAATGTCTTCAATTTCTATTGTTTTTTCTCCTCTGCCATATTCATTGCTTGAATAATATCCCGATTCAATAAATAAAATGGTAAAATTCACGTTTGTCGTGCATTTAGAAATTGGCATTTTATTGTTGTTGGTTACTGTAACTTCTATCTTTCCTGTTTCAACATCAACCCAAACACTCGCCGACACGTTTTCAATTTTGGGTTGCATTTCTAAGTATTTATCATAATAACCAGATAGCATTGAATCGCTAGCCCAACTATCATCAACACTTATATAGCCGTATGTTTCAATTATATCTTCATCAACCTTGTTGTTCTTATATGCCGAATAACATTCCGTTATTGATTCCATTGAGCTGCAATTTTTCTTTAACCTCATATATAAATCATAATCATCCACAAATGACGATACGAATTTTGTTGACGCATATTTGAACACATCTTTGCGCATTGAAAGCCATTGTTCACTAGTTTTTAATGTGCCGTTGCTAATTTTACTTTCCCATTCTTCAAGACCTCTGTTAATCTGAGCACTGCAAACTATTGCAGAAGTTAACAAACAAGTTAATATTATTACCGTCAAAGATAATATAGATGCGATTCCTACTTTAATAACATCTTTTTTGATTATTTCTTTACTCTTAGTCTCATAAACACCTGTCTTTTTTCTCGAGCAACTTAATGCCATAAGAACAAATGTAGCAACTAATGACATTCCCTTTATGATTGTTATTATATCGGCAATTTCAAAAGAATCGAACTGTCTTACAAACGCAAGAACCTCTATAGCTGTTGCAAGGACAAGTACTATCCATTTGCTTATTTTTCTTGGAATCAAATACATTAATAAAAACGCCAAAACAACTACAATAATATATCTTAAAGAATATAAAATTCCTAAGACGTCATCGGTTGATGGAAATATTTTATATAAATTTAAATTAAGTTTTATGCTAAATATCGAGCTGCTAGTTAGTGCCAATGATAAAGCTGAAAGCAATATAACAAACGGATATTTAGGCTTAGTTTTAAAAATTAATAGCGCACTGGAAACTACCAATAATATGTTTATAATATTGGCGGCATAACCGGAATATAAAATATATTCGTAAAGGTTAAAATCTGCTAAGAAAACTAAAAAGTTCAAAGCAACCGTTACAATCCAAAAAGCCATAAGAGAATTGGCTTTTTTTACTCGTTCTTGGTTATCTTTAACCCTTAATATAAATAGTGAACAAATTCCGAATAAAACTGCACATAATGAGAACGAGAGAACGGTACTAGCCCCCGAAAACATTAAAAATATTTCTTTAGGCAAAAAATTACTAATTATGTCATATAGCGGAGTACCTATTCCAAATGCAATAAAGAAAATCATTGCAAATTTAAAAATCCGCGAACTGTAGTCGACATAAAAATGTAGAAAATATTCTTTTATTACATTTAAAACTTGTTTGATATCAATTTTGATACCCTTTTTAAACAATTGATTTGATTTTTTCTCCTCATGTATTTTGTTTCCACAGTTGCCACAAAAAAGAGCTCCATCGTTTATTTCTTTACCGCAATTAGAACAAAAAGACAATTTTCAATACCTCTATTTCTTTTTATATGTTACTTCGAGTCCTTTATCAGGATGATATTTCCACGACACCTTAACATTATCAAACTCTTCAAATTGTTTGCCATCATTACCTGTTGTTTTACCCATATCATCAAATAGGGACTCAGGTAAACCGAGTTCTGCGTTAACCTTTTCGATAGCTGTGTATGATTCATAATATGCGATTCCGCTATCTTCCTCATCATAAGGATTTGTATCTATATACAAATAGCTTTTATCTGAACCAACTTCTGCCCAAATTGGGTCACAATATTCATTAAAAATTTTATTGAAGTTTGGACCTTTATTTAAAGAGATGATAACAATGGCTATTATTGCTAATACAGCTATTCCTCCAAAAAATATTGCTTTTTTAGATAAAAAAGCAATATTTAAACCGTTTCCAGTCTTTGTCTCGGTTTGCTTGCAATCGCTTTCTTGCATTACATTGTCTTCAATTTCTTTTTCATCTGTAATGCTATCAATTTCATTGCCACAAGCAGGACAAAACTTCTCATCTAATAATTCTTTTCCACATTTTTCACAAAATTTCATAGTGAAACCTCCAAAAATTATTTGCCGAATTTCGACTAAAAACATTTTATGACAAATTGTCATAAAAGTCAAGAAAAAATATGACAAAATGTCATTAGGAGGATATGTTTATGAAAAACAATTTAAAGCTTTTAAGACAAAGCAAAGGCTATACACAAATTGCAGTACAAATGAAAACCGGCATTGAACAAGCGCTTTTATCAAAATTTGAAAACGGTGAGCGTGTTCCCCCTACTGAAACCCTAATTCGCCTTGCAGATTTTTATAACGTCAGTATAGATTATATTCTCTGCCGAACCGATAATCCGAAAATTCAAAAATAATAAAACCCCTCGGTGTTCCGAGGGGTTTTTAATTTTATGCTTCGCTAAAATTAGTTTTATCTACTCCACAAAGGGGGCAAACAAAATCATCGGGAAGGTCGGAAAACTTGGTGCCCGGCGCAATACCTGCCTCTTCGTAGCCGAGTTCCTCGTCATACTCCCAACCGCATACGTCACATACATATTTCATTCGTTTCACCTCCTTAAAAGCTATTTTATTTTTTCAAAATCTTCTGCTCCGTGTTTGCATAACGGACAAATAAAGTCATCGGGCAAGTTTTCGCCCTCGTAGATATATCCACAGACCTTGCAGACATAGCCTTTTTTGCCCTCTGTTTTAGGCTTTGGCTTAACGTTATCCATATAGTAGGTATATGTCATTGTCGGCTTATCTGCTAATATTCTTGACTCCTCTACCGTACAAATAAACATTCCGTGGGTATCAAGGTCAACAAAACTTTCAACCTTTAATGATATAAACGAATTTGCAATATAGGGCAAAAAGACAAGTCCGTTTTCAGAACGCGAAACCTCTGCTCCTGCAAATTTGTCTGTATTTCTTCCGCTTTTAAACCCGAAATTTTGGAAAACGTCAAAGGGAGCTTCTTCGGTCAGGCAGTTTATATTCATTTTGCCCGTCTTTTTAATAGTATTGTAGGAATAGCTGTCTTTATTTATTGTAACGGCAATTCTGTTAGGAGTGTTCGTTACCTGAGTGATAGAGTTTACTATCATTCCGTTGTCCTTTTTGCCGTCGTTTGTGGTTAAAACGTAAAGTCCGTAACCCAGCTTAAAGAGTGCGGTAAGGTCGTTACCCGGTTTGTCTTTATCCTTATACTCTATTGACAGCTCTTCTGCTAAGTTTTCAAGTTGGCTAGAGCTTTCTTCATTTAGTGCAGAAGCAATTTTTACTGTGGTTTCGGTAAAGGTTGTGTTTTTACATTCGGTCAAAAGCCCTCTCATAACCTTTGCGGCCACAGGCGCCCAACTTCCGTTTTCTATTAGCGCTACGGTATGATTTTGGAAATTGCGCTCTGTAAGACCCGATATAAACTCCCTCATAAATGGGAAAATGTCGTTATTATAGGTTGTGGTTGCAAGCACTAATTTTGAATATTTAAAAGCAACGGAAATAACCTTAGACATATCGCATCTTGCAAGGTCAAAAAGCATAACGTTAGGGCAGCCTTTAGCCTTTAATAAATCTTTAAGCTTTAAAACCGCCTTTTTAGTATTGCCGTAAATCGAGGTGTAAGCAATAACTATGCCCTCTTCGGTCTGATAGGAAGACCATTTATCATAAAGGTCTAAATAATAGCCTAAGTTTTCTCTAAGCACGGGGCCGTGCAAGGGACAAATTTTAGCAATATCTAATTCCTTTGCTTTTTTAAGTAAGGCCTGCACCTGTGCGCCATACTTTCCGACAATGCCGATATAATATCTTCTCGCCTCTTCTTCCCAGTCGTTTTCAAGTTTGGTTGTGCCAAATCTTCCAAAAGCGTCGGCAGAGAAAAGCACCTTATCAACATCATCATAGGTCACTATAACCTCAGGCCAATGCACCATAGGCGCCGTGATAAAGGTAAGTGTGTGCTTGCCTAAAGATAATGTATCTTTTTCGCCTACAACTATTCGGTTTTCGGCAAAATCAGAGCCAAAAAAGTTTTTACACATGGTAAAAGCCTTAGCCGAAGCCACAACCGTTGCCTTTGGAAATGCTTTTAAAAAGTCTAATATATTTGCCGAATGGTCGGGCTCCATGTGTTGTACAATAAGATAATCGGGGTTCTTATTTCCTAATTCTTTTTGGATGTTGTCAAGCCACTCGTGTGTAAAGTTTTTTCCGACAGTATCTAAAACCGCGATTTTTTCATCAAGTATAAGATAAGAGTTATAAGTAATGCCGTTTGGCACCTTGTATTGACCTTCAAAAAGGTCGATTTTTCTATCCTCTACGCCAATATATTTAATGTCATTAGAAATCTGCATTTTACACCTCTCTAATTTTTATTTATATATTAATTATATCCTTTTTGCGTAAGTTTTTCAACATTTATTAAAAAAGAAAAGTCCCGTTTTTTCGGGACTTTTATAATTATTTAATATTTTCGAATCCCTTAATCCATTCTCTTTTAATGAGTTCCTGACCATTAAAGGTAGGATGAACGCCGTCAAGTATCCAGTGACTTATAGGTGCTCTTTTGCAAGCCTCATCAAAAACGGGTTGTAATTCAATATATGGCAAATTATACTTTTCTGCCATTTTCTTAACGATAGTTGCCTTTTCAGCAACACCCTTTTTAAAGCGCTCAAATCTATCAGGTTCTGCCTCGGTGTTACAGGTTTCATTACCCTCTAGCACAAACGGGGTAATTAACATAAGTTTTGTCTGCGGACAGTTTTCCTTAATTTCATCAAGAAGCATAGTGTAAAACTGCTCGAATTTTTCGTTTGAAAGTCCGTCTTTTCTTGGCATAATACCGCGCCAGACATCATTAACACCGATATAAATGCTTGCATAATCGGGGTTATTATTTATAAAATCAAACTTTAATCTTGCATACAAATCAAGCACTCTGTTGCCGTTGATTCCCTTGTTTATAAATTTATATTCATTGGGAAAATCGGTACCTAACTGTACCTTGGTAAAAAGAGCATAGCCTGTTCCCATTGAACCTAGGTCCTCATATTTTCTTCCACAGTCGGTAATAGAATCTCCGAAAAAAAGTATGGTCTTTGACATAATATTTACTCCTAATATTTATTCTTCTATACAGATTGTTTCGCCTGGAGCTATCGAATAGGGCTTGCCGTCGGCATCAATCCAAATTGTAAATAGCGACGGGTTATAAATTCTTCTTCCGTCGGCACTATATTTTAGGTTTTTATAGCCTTCAACATAATTATATATTTCTATGTTTGTGGCAAACCAAATTTCTGCGTTTTTAGAAAACTTTTGGCATATTGCTTCTATATGTTCCCAGTTATTAGCGTTGTCAAACTCATAGCTATGACCCCAAACGTAGAAAAGAGCCGGTGTTCGTTTCGCGTGATAAACCTTCTCTGATAAATCAAGGTTTAAAAACTCCTCTACCCACTCTAATATTTTAGGATTATTATGGTGGGCTGTGGGCATCCACGCGTGGAAATCTTCGGGCAACAAAAAGGAATTATTGTCTCCGCCAAGGGTTCTCGAATAGGCAACGTCAAGCTCGGTCAGATAGTTTTTTATCTGCTCGTATGTAATAAAATTACCCATTCTTCTAATTCCCGTATC
Source organism: Acutalibacteraceae bacterium (assembly GCA_045636705.1). Lineage (GTDB taxonomy): Bacteria > Bacillota > Clostridia > Oscillospirales > Acutalibacteraceae > SFWF01. The sequence goes on along the minus strand of JAZTYA010000035.1, from coordinate 2,069 downwards.
GGGATATGCCATGCCTCTTATTATCGAGTCGCAAACGTTTTCAAGTTTCATTCGGCAGTCAAGGACGTCCCTTATTCCTTCAATGGCTCTCGTGTTGCCGTTTGCCCTGTGATTTGCGCCGTGCACGGCAATTTCGTGACCACGGGATAAAAATATATCTTTTATCTCTTGCTTTGAAAACGCAAAATTAGAGGTGAAATTAAAGGTTGCTTTTATACCATATTTAGAAAACATTTCTGCAAGGCGCTTGTCTGATGCTACGCCGTCATCATAACTGAACGTTACTGCCTTTGGTTTCCCATCCGGGTAACGCATAAATACAGACCTCATAAAAGTTCTCCTTTATGGAATGATAATATTATTTCTGCTAATTTCAAGCAGATAGTCTTGTTCTTTTAGAATTTTTGCAAGTTCGAAAGAGTCGTTTGGCAGGTCTTTTGACCTTAAGGCCGCTACTCCTTCGTGTTTTTTATTAGGATGATGGAAATCCGAGCCTGCGGTTATAAGAGAAAGACCATTTTCTTTGGCAAAACGCGAAGTGAGTCCCGATGCCGCATTATGACCGGGATGCATATTGAAAACCTCAATTCCGTGAAGAAGGCTTGCATCTACAACCTTTATACCGTTTCGGTGTGGATGTGCTTGAACAAACACGCTGTTTGGCATTTTATACTGTTTTCTGAAATTTTCGATACCGAATGGCAATAAATCGTAAATTTCATAAAGCATAGCCTTGTCTATTCCATAGATTATATAGTCGTTATTGTTTTCGGTGAAACGAATTTCGGCGCCCAAGTAAACCTTTAATCCCTTTTCTTCGCCGTACTCTTTAGTTTCTTCAAAGTTCTTTACAAAATCTTCTATATATTGTTCCTTTGGCCTACTATCATGCTCAAAAATAAAATGATTCGTAATTGCAACTCCATTGTAGCCTAAGGCTTTATATGTGTCGACCATTTCGACAGGAGTAATCTCGCTACATCCACTCGCAGGAGACGTGTGAGCGTGGAGTTCGATTCTATACTTATATTCTGTTTTAAGCTCATTCTTAAGATTTTTTAAATCCATAATATCACCTTAAAAAAGCCTCTCTAGTCGTGAGGATATCTATGCTGCCGTTATCTCGTTTTTGTGCTATATATTCTGCAAATTCTTGGAATAAATCGTAGTCATAACTCCAAGTGCTCTCGTAATCCTCTTCGCCCTTTTTCTTTGTTCTATGGAACATAAAGACAATGCATGCCTTTTCTTCTTCGGCCAAATCTACCATTCTTTTTATATCGTCTAAAGCAGTATCGTGCAATATTACGGCCGAGTTTACACACATTCCATCAAAGGCGTAGGTTAACTGCGGTGTGTTATCTATAATAAACGGTGTTTCACCGCTATTTTTAAATTTGGTTATAAGCTCTTTATGTCTTGAATTTGGATAGCGGTTTTGGTCGGTTCTGGCATAAAGAAGTCCCAGTTCTTTTAGGTGCTCTTTGTTTTCCCTAATAGAATCGTTAGTCATCCTTGAATAAGGCGAAGCAAAGCCAATATCCTTTTTAGAAATTCCAAGCCACTCGTTTAAAAGGTCTATTCCCTTTAAAACATCCTCATCATCGTTACTATGAGTGTGTCCGTGGGCCGCAATTTCCATTATGGGATTTTGATAAATCGCCTTTAACTGTTCTTTAGTCAGACATTCCTTATGGCCTATAGAATCGGTAATAATATTAAAGGTGGCGGGGATGTTTAGCTTTGATAAAACGTTTTCGTATATTCTAAAATCATCGCGGTTACCGTCATCAACGGATATAACAACCGTTCCCTTGTTAAATTTTGAAGATATATTTGCTTTTTCCACACTAACACCGCCTTAAAGGTAGTATAGCATAAAGATAAAAAAGGTGCAAGGTTAAATGAAATCGTTCGCTTATGCTCACGATGAAATTAAATCCGTCCATTAACCCGACAAAGTCGGATTTCATCACGAAGTGATTTCATCCATCGCAGATGGATTTATCCCGTCCGAAAGGACGGATTTAGTTGAAAAAGAAAAGACAAGTCTTTCGACTTGTCTTTCT
>JAZTYA010000034.1:0-54382 GCA_045636705.1 Acutalibacteraceae bacterium | reverse complement strand
AACCCACGACCTCTAGCGTGACAGGCTAGCGTTCTAACCAACTGAACTACCAGGCCAAAATGGTGGGGACAACAGGGCTCGAACCTGTGACCCTCTGCTTGTAAGGCAGATGCTCTTCCAGCTGAGCTATACCCCCATTTTGCTCTCTTTCACAAGACTGTGATTTCCAGCGGCAAGTGATATAATACCACAAACAAACTAGTTTGTCAACAATTATTTTAAGAATTTTTTAAGAAATTTTTTATTTCGTTTTTAGTGAATGTATAGACCTTATCACAGAAGTGACAATTAACCGAAACCTCGGGCAATTCTTCTGCCATAGACTCTAGTTCTTCCCTACCAAGACTGATTAATGCCTTTGAAACTCTATCTCTGCTACAATTACATTTATAGTATATTTCCTGCTCATATAGAACCTCAACGCTAAATTCTTTTAAAGCAGTTTTTATTATTTCCTCGGGTGTCATACCACTATCGAGCATGGTGGTAACCGCCTTAATATCGGAAATGCTTTTTTCTAATTTTTCGATTGTATCATCCCCTGCTGCAGGAAGAAGCTGAATAATATATCCGCCTGCGGCACGAACGGTTAAATCAGGGTTAACTAAGACACCCAAAGCGCAGACTGTAGGTATCTGCTCACTTAAGGCATAGTAGGAGGTAATATCCTCGGCAATCTCGCCCGAAACTAGCGGCACGGAGCCTGAAAATGGTTCCTTTAGGCCTAAATCCTTTAAGACGTATAAAAGGCCGTTAGTGCCGACAGCCCCGCCTACGTCGAGTTTACCCTTATTATTTAAAGGAATTTCAACTATCGGGTTTTGAACGTAGCCACGAACATCACCGTTAAAGTCAGAAACAACAATGAGTGAGCCTGTGGGTCCGTCACCTGCTACCTTTAAGGTTATGGTATCATCCTTGCCCTTTAACATATTGCCCATCATTGAGCCTGCTGTAAGCAAACGACCCAAAGCAGCGGTCACAACGGCAGAAGTGCCGTGAATTCTCTCAGCCTCGGCTACTATATCGGTTGTATCAACGGCCGAAGCCATAACTAGTCCGTCATTTGTTATGCATCTTATGAGTTTTCCCATATTTAAGATTCCTTTTTACATACGTATATATTTCTTTGTGAGCAAGGTTTTGGTTCTTCTTCGGTCATTTCTCCAAAGACCTTTAAAACCTTAAATCCTGCCGTTTTAAGCATACTTTTAAGTTCTGTATCTGTGTATGCTTTCTCCAAAAAGCTTTCGGTTACATACTCTTTTTTAAAGAATGAGGTTTTGAAGGTAAAGGTAAGCTCAACCTTAACCGTTTTATGCTCATCGTTGTAACTATTGGTCCAAAGGCATTTTACACCCTTTTTATTTATTTTATAAGAGTTGTTGCCAAGTATTTGCCTGTGCTTATACGGAGTATTAACGTCAAAGATAAAAAGACAACCATCCTCTAAAAAAAGCGACACCTTTTTAAAAACTTCTAAAAGAAGCTTGTCATCGGTTATATGATTAATACTGTCAAGGCAACAAACCGCGCCGTCAACCGTGCCGTAAAGGTCCATTTCCTCTGCACTTTGGCAAAGGTATAAAACCTTATTATCAAGGTTTTGATTCTTTTCTTGCGCTAGAGCTAACATACCTTCGGATTTATCAACCCCGATAACGTCAATGCCGCTTTTGGCAAACTCAAAGGAAAAGTTACCGGTACCGCAAGCAACATCTAAAAGGAGGGTTGGTTTCTTCCCATACTTTTCAAAAAGTGACAAGAGATACTTTGTCCTCTTTTTATAGTTGACATCGGTTGTTAGTAAATCATAAAAGTGTGAAAAATTATTATAATAACTCATTTTCTATATCTGAGCCAAAACGCTTTTGAAATAATCAGTAGCCTCTGAAAGCTCGGCATTTATAAGCGAAATTTTAGCATCGGTTTCGGCATTGCTTGTAACAACGTTTAAAATTTCCGCCTTGCAAATCTCACTTTTGCCCATTATAAGATTGAGAAGTTCTTTCTTATTAGCGGCGGTCGAAGCTGCAACCAAATCGGCATATTTTGCCGACTCAATAACAATTTTTCCGATAATTTCTGCGCCAAATTCCATAATACTATTAGGTAAAACTACCTCTTCACCCATTGGTAAAATATTTAAAGGCGTTTTTTCCATAACTTCTTCTGTGTTTTCCGTAGCAGTCTCTTTGGGTTCTTCTGCTATGAAAGGTTCTTCCTCTTCTGACTCCTTGCAAGCCTCTTCTGCGGTTTCCTCTTCTAGCGTTTCGGTTTCCGCAAAAACTTCGGGAGTTTCTAAAGTCTCTTCTACCTTGGTTGCCTCAGTTTTTGGTTCTTCCACTACAGGCTCTGCCTTTTGAAGAGAAGTCTTTGAGAGTTCCTCTATTTGAAGTTTTAGGTCTGCGTTTTCCTGACGACAGAGTTTGAGCTCTGCGCTCATTTCATTCAAGGAGGTTATGAGCGAATCAATTCTACTGATTAGTTCCTTCTTGTTCATTCTTTACTTTCTCCTCTTCCTTGCTTTTCATATAAGAAGCCGTACTTGTAGGCATATTTTTTAAGGTTAATCTTGCAGATATCCATTCTTCAACCAAGAAATAAATAACCGCAAAGGTAGGCACGCCGACAATCATTCCGGTTACGCCAAAGAGTCCTCCACCTAAAACGATAGCAAAGACTACCCAGAAAGGAGAAAGTCCGGTTGAATCGCCTAATATTTTAGGTCCTAAAATATTTCCGTCAAAGGCTTGGAGTGCGATTATAAAAATTAAGAAATAGAGGGCTTGAATCGGGCTTCTCATAAATACAATAAGTGTGCAAGGAACAGCACCGATATATGGACCGAAAACGGGTATTACGTTTGTAACGCCGACAATTACCGCCAACAATACGGGATATGGCATTCCGAGTATGCTAACACCAATAAAGCAAAGCACACCTATAATTGCTGAATCGAGTAGCTTACCACTAATAAAGCTGCTGAAAACATAGTTAGCGGTTTTTGTAACCTCGATAACTTTGTCTGCAAGCTTTGTCTTAAAGATTGCAAATAGTGCCTTTTTGCCTTGAGCCGCAAACTTTTCACGGCTTGCAAGCACGTAAATCATAACCATAAGTCCAATGAAGAAATCCCAAAGGAAATATGCTGTTTTTACAATTCCTGTGGCTATTTGACCTGCCCAAGTGGTAACGGTTGCGAGCATATCCTGCTCTGCCCAGTTGTTTATAAATTTAATAAGGGCATCTGCAACGGAAGCAAAGAAATTGTTTTCAGTAAACTGTGTAGTTAGCCAATTTACAACACCTTGAACCTGTCCCGGCAAATCCTTTGCAATTGAAGTAACACTATCAATAACCTGTGGTACGATAAGCCAAATTAAAAGGCCGATTATAACAAAGAAGAAAATCAAGGAAAAGGTTATCGAAAATCCTCTTGCAAGACCGTTTCCGTGCTTTTTAAATTTGCAAGCGCCCACAAAAAAGCGTTTTAGATATTTTTCAAGGAAATTTGCTATAGGAACTAAAAGGTAGGCAATAACAAGACCAACCAAAATAGGACGAAGTATTGAAATCAACTCCCCTATTAATGCTCCTATAACCTTTATTTTAAAAATGAAGAAGAAAAGTAATAATAAAGCCGCAAAGACGCAAAAGGCTGTTAACCCCACGTGAAAATATTTGCCGCCTATACTATTTTTTTCAGTTTTTACATTTCTGTTCTCGTTCATTTTTCTTTCTCCTTTCAAAATAGCAAGCTATTAAAAATACGCAAACGGTTCCGCAAACGCAACCGAAAAAGTCCAACAGAACATCTAATACTCCGGGTCCTCTTCCCGGAACAACCGCTTGATGCAGCTCGTCAATGACTGCATATAAAAAGCAGATAATAAGAGGAACCAAAACTTTAATTTTAAACCTAACGTTATATGTAAGCATCGCAATTGATGCAAATAAGCCCATAAAGAAAAAGGAGGTAAAATGGGCTAGCTTTCTAACAAAAACGTGTGCTATATGAACTATATTAAGCCTTGTTTCCTCGGGCAAGGTTTCATAATCTTCATATATGATTTTAATAATTTTTTCGGTTATATTTCCCGAAATTGTTGCCGATTCGGTTCTTGTTTGGGAGGAAAAATCAAAAAGCAAAATCATTATTGATAAGGTTAGTCCCCAAAACAAATACCTTAAAATTAACAAGGTTGTTTTATTCATATTACTGTTCGTTCATCCATTCAATTGCCGCTTGTTTTACGGGGTCTTCGCTATCGGTTAAAATATGGAAGTTTTTATCCTGTTCTTCATTTAATTCAACCTCGATATCAGGCTTTAGTCCTGTTTCATTAAAGGACTGGCCTGAATGCGGGAAGAATTCAGCGATTGTAAACACTGCCGCAGAGCCATCGGTAAAGCCGAAAGTGCTTTGCATCACACCCTTGCCGTACGTGGTGGTGCCTATAAGCACTCCTTTGTCGAAATCACGCACTGTTGCCGAGAAAAGTTCCGACGCACTTGCGGTGTTTTCGTCCACCAAAACAGCCATAGGAAGAGCTATATGGGCCTTATCAGACCAAGCATAATCCTTAACCGTACCGTCCCCGTATTTCACGGTCATAATCGTGCCCTCAGGCATTAAAAAGTCAAGTATTTGCGTAACCGACTCCACAGTTCCGCCACCATTTCCTCTAAGGTCGAAAATAAGTCCTTTAGCACCGCTTGAAACAAGTGAATTTACTGCATTTTCAAGCTGCGCTACAGTTTCTGCATTAAAGGATATGATTTCAATATATCCGCTATCCCCAATCATTTTATAAAAAACTGATTGAGCCGCAAACTCAGAATACTCGACCGACACGGATATTTTCTTGCCATCTCTTAAAATAAGGAGTTCAACCGTGTCTCCTACTTCATGTAAAAGGTTGTCTGTAGAGACAGCGTAACCTGCATCAATAACCGAAACTCCATCGATAGCAAGTATCTCATCACCGGCTTTTATGCCTGCTTTTTGAGCCGGAGCGTTATCATACACGTGTTTAATATATATTGTATCATTCTGTGGATGCTTAACGATTATTATTCCGATTCCCATAGCCTTACCATCAAGGCGGTCGCTACGGTCGTTGTTTTCTTCTGCTGTGTAGTAGGCAGCATATTTATCATCTAGAGCCGACAAATAGCCCCTTATTATGCCATCTTCGATATCCTGTTCACTAGCAGTTCCATAAAAATCGTTAAGGAAGAAATCCATTTGTTTTAATTTAAAATATTTTGAGTCGGAAGACACCCAAACAAAGATAAAAGCAAAAGCAACCGCCAAGGTAATAATGGCAGTTAAAAATATGGTTAATATGGTTTTGCCATAGCTTTTTTTGTAGTTCTTTTCTTCACTCATCATACTAAAACCTTAATTTATAAAAACACAAGGCAAGGGTATTAGCATTTAAGCGATACCCCTGCCCCTTATTTTACTTTACCTTGGAATAAAATTTCATGGGGTCAACTCTTACATAATTTTGAATAATCTCATAATGTAGGTGCCAACCTGTTGACCAACCCGTTGAACCTACATATCCGACAACCTGTCCCTTTTTAACAGTCTGTCCTTCCCTTACGGTTATTGTACTCATATGTCCGTAAAGGGTACGGTAGTTTGTACCGTTATATGAGCCATGGTCAACGGCTACATAGTTGCCGTATCCGCCGCCGCATCCGCAGCTTCTGCTCTTACCGTAGTTGTGTGGACATCCGGACTTTGCTATATAAACAGTTCCGTCTGCCGTTGCAACGACTGCTTTGCCCTTAATTCCACCATTTGAAATATCAAGGCCCTTGTGCCAGCTTCCCCATCGAGAACCAAAATATGACGAAATACCATAATTTCCGGGAACCGGCCAAATAAACTGACCATCCGCAAAGACCTGATTACCTCCCGGAGTAGAGGGCTTTAACGCCTCCTGCATTTCCCTTTTGATGGCATCAATGTCTTTTTGTGTATCAGCGGCTTCACTTGAAAGATTATTAATAATCTTATTAACTGCAGCCACCTGAGTATCAAGCTGTGCCTGTTTTACCCTAAGGGTTTCTTTTATCTCATTTTGCTTAGCGATTAAGCCTTCATTTTCTTCACTTATCTTCTTAATTTGAGCAATTGTTTCTTCAAGTTTTTCAATTAATTTTCTATCTCTTCTTGACATATTCGAGGTGTATTCGGATAAAACCAAGAAGTCTGAAAAACTTTCCGCGCCAAGCAGAATTTCAAGTCCGCCTGCCGTACTGCCACTCATATAGATATTGCGAATACGTTTTCTGAAGGCTTCGATAGAATCAGATATTTCTGCATTCTTTTCGCTTATTAATCTTTCATTATCTGCAATAGATTTATTAAAATCTCTAATTTCCGCATTGCATAAATCTATCTGTCTTTGAAGGGTATCAATTTGCGCATCCAAAGCATTTTTAATCTTCTGCTGGTCGGCCTTTTCTGCCTGCAGTTTTTTAAGTTCTGCCTGTTTTTGAGCAAGTTCATCCTCAAGTTCAGAGTAAGAAGCGGCAAAGGAATTTATTACCGAAAACTGCATTGCTGTAAAGAGAAGACAAAGGCAGGTTAATACAGCTAACAGTTTAAATAGTTTTGCTTTCAAAAGGGTACCTCCATATTATTTTTTACTGCAACAATAATTTAAATTGCAGCAAACTCACTGCCCTCTTTTTTAAGATACTTGCTTATCATAATAGCACTGCCTATCATGCCTGAAACTAAGCCTATTGTAATGAATATGCCTAAAATCAGATGCCATACAGAAGCAAAAGCTATTACCTGTACGGTGCCAAGTGTGCCGTTGTTTTGAATCGCCTCGGTTGCAACGCGATAACAGAAATAAACTATTCCCATTGAAAGACCTGCAGACAAAAGACCTATTGCCATACCTTCAATTATGAATGGCAAGCGGATAAATGCTTTTGTTGCGCCAACCGCCTTCATTATGCTGATTTCAAGTTTTCTGCTATACATTGTAACGCGAATTGTGTTTGAAACGATAACCAAAGAAATTACAAGGAGAATTATTATAATCCAAAATCCTGCAATTGCAATTCCTTCTTTTATTGCCGTAATCGTTTCGGCAAGCTGTGCATGTGACTGTAAGGAATCAATTCCCTTAACCTTGCCTAATGCATCAAGTGTTTCGTTATAAAGGGCCATATCTCCAAGTGTGATTTTAGCACCGCAAGAAAGAGGATTGCCTTCTCCTTCTAAGTATTCGGCAGCTTCCTGTCCCTGAAGATATCTGTCCTTTGCAATTTCTAGGGCATCTTCGCTTGAGAAATATTCAACGTCAATAACGTTGCTTATTTCTGTTTCAATTTTTTCACAAAGAGCTTTTGCTTCCTCTTCGTTATGAATAAGATATGCACTCTCGGGGATTACATCGGTTTTATTTGCATCGTTTTCGTCCGAAGAAGTGTTTTGTGTCTTATCGTAAGCATCTGCTGCAGAACCGTAACGAACCGAAACTTCGTCGTTAAAGAACGCCATGATAACGTTTTGCTGTTCCAAAGCATCTAAAGCCTTGTCAACGTTCATTGTGATAAGAACAGCTAGTCCCATAAGAACCATACAAGCAACTAAAACGCCAACCGAAGCAATAGTCATAAGGCGATTTGACCACATGCTTTTAATACCTTCGCCGGCAAGATATTTTACGCTTCTTACCTTCATAGACCAACACCTCCGGCGGGATTATCTGCTACAATCTGACCGTTTTCAAGAATAATAACTCTATGCTGAAAATCTCTTACGAGATTGTGGTCGTGTGTAACCATAAGAACGGTTGTGCCCTGCTTATTGATTTCGGTAAGTTTTGACACGATTTCATAAGACAAGGTTGGGTCAACGTTTCCTGTGGGCTCATCCGCAATGATAAGGTCAGGCTTGTTTACAAGAGCACGGGCAAGTCCAACACGCTGCTGCTCACCGCCTGAAAGTTGATTTGGCATAGAGCGAGCCTTTTCTCCAAGTACCACCATAGCCAAAACAGCCGATACGTCTTTTCTAATTTTTCTTGTTGGAGCGCCTATAACACGCATTGCAAACGCAACGTTTTCAAAAACGCTCATTGTAGGAATTAATCGGAAATCCTGAAAAACAATACCCATTGTTCTTCTAAGCATTGGGATTGCTTTTTTTCTTATCTTCATCAGGTTGAAGCCATTTACCATAATATGACCGGTATTAGCCTTTTCTTCCCTGATTATAAGCTTCATAAAGGTACTTTTTCCTGCACCTGATGCGCCTACGACGAAAACGAACTCACCAGGATTTATTTTAATATTTACATCACGAAGTGCATGAGTACCGGTTTTATAAGTTTTTGATACACCCCTAAACTCAATTATCGGTTTAACGGAGTTTTGTGATTCTATACCGCTAATGGTGAATCGTTCCTTTCATTAAAATTTGTATGCCTATTAATATTTAACCGGGTCTGCCTGCAAATACTTGTTAACCATCAATGCAATCTTAAATACAATTGCGTGGTCAAACTCACGAAGGTCAAGACCTGTTATTCTCTTAATCTTTTCAATTCTGTATACGAGTGTGTTTCTGTGAACGAATAGTTTGCGAGAGGTTTCTGAAACGTTAAGGTTGTTTTCAAAGAACTTTTGAATTGTGAAAAGCGTTTCCTGATCTAAGCTCTGAATGGAACCGCGCTTAAACACCTCGCGAAGATAGGTTTGGCAAAGTGTTGTAGGAAGCTGATAAATAAGTCGTGCAATACCTAAATTATCGTAGCTGATGATACTTTTTTCGGTATCAAACACCTTACCTACCTCTAAAGAAGCCTGCGCTTCCTTAAACGACCTTGAAAGCTCGCTTATTCCTTCAACTGAAGTACCTATACCGATAGAAACTCTTGTGTAGAACTCACTTGATAAGGTGTCTGAAATGGACATTGCAAGCTTTTCGATATCTTCATTGCTAATTCCGATTTTGGTTTCTTTAATAAGGGCAATATCATTTTCGTTAATGCTGATAACAAAATCCTTAGTCTTATCGGGGAAAAGATTTTGAACAACATCATAAACCACAACGTCGGTAGGCTCTGTTGTACGGATTATAAGAACGGTGCGTTGAACGTCGTTGTTGAAGTGAAGCTCTCTTGCACGAATGTAAATATCACCCGGAAGGATGTTATTGAGTATTACGTTCTTAATAAAGTTGCTACGGTCGTATTTCTCATCATAGTAAAACTTAATGTTTGAAAAAGAAATGGCTAGGATTGTTGCATATTTTTCTGCAGATGGGTCATTGCCCGCAACAAAAACATAATTTTCGCCAACCTGTCCTGAAGTGATAGCCTTGTATGTATATTCGCCTGATACAAAGCTTTCATTTCTTGCGACGTTTGATATATCGGCAATTAATGTTTCTCCTATCTTGCTTAAATCACTGCATGCGATAATATTGCCGTTTGCATCAACTACACCTATAGTTCTGTCTACGGCTTCCTTCATCTGTTGAATTATTGTCTGAAATAAACGATTTGCCATTTTTTACGCCCCTTCTTTAATTACATCTTATGCCTACCGCATATACGGAATTTTTTGTTAAAAATGAATAAACATACACAATATATTTTACACAAAAACAATATATTTTTCAAGGCTTAATTTTAAAAATATCACAAATATTTTCTTAGTTTTGTGTTTTTTTGGAATATATATACAGTTATTTGGAAAAGTCTTCCTTTTTAAAAGGCTGATACGGTTTAATGGTCCAACGGATAAGTCATTCCAAGCATACTGTATTTTGCACCTGCCATAGCGTTATACGGCAAGGTTTCATAAGAACTGTTTCCTATAATTTCCTTTATTTCATCTAAATTTTCCTTAGTATCCGTAATATTGGGAATTAATGGTGTTCTTACAACGTACGGCTTACCGCTCTTCCTTAAAATCTCAAAATTCTCAAGGATGAGCTTATTGTCAACGCCGGTATATTCCTTGTGCTTTAAGCTATCGGCAAGCTTGATATCCATATAGATAAAATCAAGCTTATCAATAACCTTTTTAAAGGTATCGCTATCGGCATAGCCACTCGTTTCAATGCAAAGGTTATATTCTTTCAAGTGCTCCATAAGTTCTAAAAGGAACTCGCTTTGCATAAGCGGTTCTCCACCTGAAAAGGTAAAGCCGCCAAAGGTATCCCCTAAAATTTTAGCCGAAGAAATAAGCTCGTCCGCTAATTCCTTTGCATCTACCCTTCTGCCTGAAATACTAATACAGTCCTCAGGACAGATGTGCAGGCATCTGCCAAAGGGTTTGCACTCTTCGTGCTCACATCCCCTTTTGCACATCTTGCAGTCGATACAACGCGTCTGCTTATACATAAGCTGTGGCTCTATTTTTAACCCTTCTGGGTTGTGACACCATTTACAACGGAGTGGACAGCCCTTTAAAAAAACCGTGGTTCTTATCCCCGGGCCGTCGTGCACCGCCATTTCTTTAATATCAAAAATTGTTCCTATCATACCCTGTAGGCCTGTCTTGCAATTACGTGGTCCTGATATTCCTTATCAAGCTCAACAAAGTAAGCACTCCAACCCCAGATACGAACAACTAATTGACGATATTTTTCGGGATTCTTCTGTGCATCAAGCATTTTATCGATGTTAACTGTGTTAAGCTGAAGCTGATGTCCGCCGTTGTCGATAAAGCTCTTAACAAGTGCACCGACCTTTTTAACACCGTCATCATCGGCAAATACGCTTTGATGGAACTCAAGTGTTAAAGGTCCGCCGTTAATAGCATTTTCAAAATGAGGCTTTGTCATTGATGCTATAACAGATACGGGGCCCTTAACCTTGGCAAAAAGGCTAATGGAGAAGTTTGTTCCAAAGGCTTCACCCTTTCTTCTGCCGTCAGCAGAAGCACCAATTTCATTTGCATGCCACAAATAGAACATTGCGCTTCCCGTACCTGCTCTGTAAATACCGCCACGGCAGTTCTTCTTGCCCTTTAATGCGTTACCGAAGGTATCAACAAGATTTACTGCTATATCGTCAACAAAGTCATCGTTGTTTCCAAGCTTTGGAGCCTCGAAACGAAGCTTATGCAAAAGTTCGGGATAGCCTTCAAAGTCGGCATCAATAGCTGCTAACAAGGTTTCCTTGTCAATGCTCTTCTCATCATAAACATACTTCTTAATTGCTGCAAGAGAATCTGCAGCAGTAGCAATACCTGTTCCGTGAATACCAAAGTTATTATACTTGCCGCTATTATAAATATCACAGTCCATAAGAACATTCATAAAGGGAGAAGGAATAAACCAAAGGTCCTTAATTCCATCGCAAATCTTATTTGTACGAGCGGTAATTTCCTTTTTAACTGATTCAAAAAGTTGGTCGTATGTTTCACAGTTTACAAAGTCGCTGTGTAAAACTGCATCAACCGCGCCGGGATAAGACATAGCCGCAATGTTCGCAACGTCTCCGCCAACGTTTGGAATAATAAACTCCCAACAAGCCGCAACTGTGTAGTTTACTGCATCGTTATACTCATATCCCAAATCAACGAGGGCAGGAATAACGATATCATCGTTTGAATACTGTGGGAAGCCAAGACCTGCTTTTGTAAGATAGGTTGCCTTTGTGTATCTGTCTGCAGGGGTCTTCTTGCTAACTCGAAGGTTAATCTTGGGGTCAATAAGCTTATTGTTGCAGCTAGCCTCTAAGCAAAGTTCGGTTAAAAGGTTGAACACCTCTTCGCCGTTTTCGTCAAGACCGCCAAGCATCATGCTCTGACCGTTATCGCCCTGCTGAACGCCAACGTAGATATCGCTGTCCTTATTGAAGGATAGGAAGAAATCTTCAAGCAAATCAAGAGCAGCTTCACGAGTATAAACTCCTGCTTTTATATCAGCATCAAGATACTTCCACATATACTTGTCAAATCTGCCTACTGTATTGTGATAGTTACCCTCAAGCCAAAGAGCATAATGTAAAATTCTGAAGAACTGTAAAGCCTCACGGAAATTACGAGCAGGATAACGAGGAACCTGTGTTAAAACCTCTACGATATCGGCTCTTCCCTGTTTTTCCGCCTCTGCCTTATACTTATCTGCAAGTGCAATAATGTTATCAATAGCAGCTTTGCCGTATTCATCCGCGCTTTCTCTCTTTGCAAGTAAGCCCTTTGCTATTGTATCGTAATAGTTTGGAGAAAGGTTTGACATATAACCCAGCTCGTGAATATAATGCTTAGACTTAATGTCGTCCCACTCATCGCTTGTGAAAACGTCAGGCAAATTTGCTACTGTGCGCATAAAGCAAATCTGCTCGTTTTCTAAAATTACTGCCTTCTCCTCGTTGCAGACACGAGCAAAGCGGTCTGACATACGTTCAGCAGGAGTAAGACCTTTAGCCTTATATTCTTCACCTAAATTCCAGTCAACTGTATGACGGAATTTGTGATGTTCCTTACCAACTATAAAGTCGTATAAAAATTTATTCATATTGACTCCTTTCCGGACCTAAAATAAAGGCCCAAACAAAACAATATATTTTTACACTTTAATTATACAACGAACATGGAGATTTGTCACTATATTTTTTATTAAATATTATAATTTTTATTATATATAGGCCGAAGAGAAAATTATCTTGACTTTAACCTTGGTTTATGAAATAATTTTAGTATATTAAGAACAAATTACAAAGGGGGTTATAAGGTGCCAAATAATGATTCTTTTTCTTTTGTAAATTCAATTGAACACGCGCCAAACCCCTATATTTTCCTAAACCAACTTGGCCTTAAAAGGTTGGATGCAGGACAAAACTTTTCCTTTAAAAACAACACCTATGCAATTTATTTTGTAAATTCGGGAAAAGGCGCTTTACAGATTGACGACAGGTTCTTTGAAGCAAACGCAAACGACGTATTTTTGGTAAGGCCTAATCAGACTGCTAATTTTATCTCGGGCTACGACGCTCCTTGCGAACTTTATTTTTTCTGCTTCATGGGTCTTTTTGCTTCAAGCCTTATAAACCGAACGGTTTTTAAGAATGGTGGTTCTTTCGCTACCCTGCCCAACGACAGACTTTTTTACTACATATACCGCGCCGCTATGGAGATTGATAAAAGCGACTGCCCCGATATTTACGGACTTGAACAGCTTTTTAAATTTTTATCGGTTATCGTTGCTCCAACAGACATTTCCTACAAAAAAAGCGCAACCTACATTCAGTACGTTAAGGAAGCGCAAAATTATATCGAACAAAACTACTCAAAACCTATACTGGTTTCCGAACTTGCTAAGTCCTTTAACCTAAGCCGAAGCCACTTTTTCAGGATTTTTAAAGAACATACCGGTGTAAGTGTCGAAAAGTATTTGGCAGACACTAGAATTGAGCATGCAAAACATCTTTTAAGCGAAACCGAAACACCGATTTCCGCCGTTTCGGAACTTGTGGGTTACCGCAACTATTCGGCATTCCACGCTATGTTTAAAAAGTCCTTGTCGGTAAGCCCTGCACAGTATAGAGAAGCTAATAAAAACAAAAAATAACTAAAAGCAGCGTGACATGTGTCACACTGCTTTTTATTTATGCATCAAGCTTTTTAGATTTTTTAGGTTTTAAAACCTTTTTAGGTTCTCCGCCGTCAACTGTTTCTTTTGTTATTATAAGGCTCGAAACCTCGTTTTCTGAAGGTATATCATACATAGGTTTCTTTAAAACAGCCTCAATTATTGAACGAAGACCGCGAGCGCCCGTCTTTCTTTCAATGGTTAACTCTGCTATTCGCTCAAGCGCATCCTTTTCAAACTCAAGCTCTACTCCATCCAAGGCGAAAAGCGCTTTATACTGCTTTATAATCGAGTTTTTAGGCTCGGTCATAATCTTTATTAAGGTGTCCTTATCCATACCCGAAAGTGCCGTAATTACGGGAATTCTGCCCACAAGTTCGGGGATAATTCCGTATTTTACCAGGTCCTTATGGGTAATATCCTTGTAAAAGTCGGCGGTATCAAGTTGTGCCTTTGATTTTACGTCCTGCTCAAAACCTATGCTTGAACCACCTTTTCTGCGCTCTACAATTTTATCGATGCCGTCGAAGGCGCCACCGCAGATAAAGAGAATATTAGATGTGTCTATCTGTATAAACTCCTGTTGCGGATGCTTTCTTCCACCCTGAGGAGGTACGTTTGCAACTGTGCCCTCTAAAATCTTAAGCATAGCCTGTTGAACGCCCTCGCCGCTTACGTCACGGGTAATTGAAGTGTTCTCACTCTTGCGGGCAATTTTATCGATTTCATCGATATAAATGATGCCGCGTTCTGCCTTTTCAATATCGAAATCGGCAGCCTGAATAAGCCTTAAAAGGATGTTTTCAACGTCTTCTCCGACATAGCCTGCCTCGGTAAGCGTAGTAGCATCGGTTATTGCAAAAGGAACTCCTATCGACTTTGCCAATGTTTGCGCAAGCAAGGTTTTACCAACACCTGTAGGTCCTAATAAAAGAACGTTACTCTTGTTGATTTCAACATTGCTGTCATCTGCCTTAAAAATACGCTTATAGTGGTTGTAAACTGCCACCGCTAAGGAGATTTTTGCGTCCTCCTGACCTATTACGTACTCGTCAAGATTGGCCTTGATTTCATGAGGTTTTGGAAGCACAAATTCCTTTTCTTTGGCCCTTTTTCCACCTTTTTTCATATCCTCAATTTCTTCAGGATAAAGGATAGAACTGCAGAATTCTACACACTCGTCGCATATATATACGCCGGGACCTTCTATAAGGCGCAGGACCTCGTTTTCGGTCTTGCCGCAAAAGGAACAGCAAACGCCTTTTCTTGTATTGTTACCGTTAGCCATAGGTTTCTTATTATCTCTTTTCTATAACTTTATCAATAAGACCGTATTCTAAAGCTTCTTTTGCCGACATGAAGTTATCTCTTTCGGTGTCAAGCTCTATTTTTTCAATCGGTTGGCCTGTACGCTCTGCTAAAATAGTATTAAGGGTATTTCTTGTCTTTTCAATATGGCGAGCGTGGATAAGAATATCGGTAGCCTGACCCTGTGTTCCACCAAGAGGCTGATGTATCATAATCTCACTGTTTGGAAGAGCATAACGCTTACCCTTTGTGCCTGCAGCTAAAAGGAATGCGCCCATGCTTGCAGCCATACCGATACAAATAGTGCTTACGTCACACTTGATATACTGCATTGTATCGTAAATTGCCATGCCTGCAGAAACACTTCCGCCGGGGCTATTGATATAAAAGCTTATGTCCTTATCAGGGTCTTGACCCTCAAGATATAAAAGTTGCGCAATAATAAGGCTTGCAGAGGCATTATCAACCTGGTCAGGAAGCATAATGATTCTGTCGTTTAAAAGGCGGGAAAAGATATCATAAGAACGTTCTCCCCTGCTTGTTTGTTCAACAACGTATGGTATTGTCATGCCCATAAAATCACCTCAAAAATTTTTCTTTAGAGATATCAAAGCCACAAAAAGTCAAAAAGCTTTTTGTGGCTTCGATTTCAATTACTATTGACTTACTCTTTTGTCAGTATTGACCGGAGCCGAAAATTATAAACAATTATTCAGCCTTTTCCTCTTTTTTCTCTGCAGTCTTCTTGGTTGTTGTAGTCTTCTTTGCAGTAGAGGTAGTTGTCTTCTTTGTTGTAGAAGTTGTAGTCTTCTTAGCTGTAGAAGTGCTCTTCTTTGCAGGAGCCTTCTTTTCGGTCTTAGCTTCAACGTCGGTAATCTTAGCTTCAGCCTTTACAAGGTCGATAGCCTTATTCATAGCGATGTCGCCCTTAAGCATTTCAGCATCGATAGAAGCCTTAACCTGCTCTACGGTTACACCGTACATACCTGAAAGTTTCTCGTACTCTGCTTCGATATCCTCGTCTGCAGGAACGATATTTTCAAGAGCAACGATTTTCTCAAGTGCTAAACGCATCTTAACCTGCTTTTCGCTCTGAGGACGGAAAGAAGCCTTTAAATCCTCTGCGGTTGAACCAGTGTACTTAAGATAGGTGTTGAGGTCCATACCCTGACTTCTGAGTCTGTAATCAAACTCACGAAGACTCTCGTTTGAACGATTTTCAAACATAGCCTCGGGAATTTCCGCCTTCATGCCTTCAACAACTGCTTCGATAAGGTCGTTTTCAACGCTCTCGTCAGCAGCCTTGGTCTTGCGCTCTAAGGTCTTTGCCTTAATATCTTCTTTAAGAGCATCAAGGGTATCAAACTCGCTTACGTCCTTTGCGAACTCATCATCCATTTCGGGCATTTCTTTTGCCTTAATCTCGTGAAGTTTGCACTTAAAGGTTGCATCCTTGCCAGCAAGTTCTTCTGCCTGATACTCGGTTGGGAAGGTTACGTTTACGTCGAACTCTTCGCCTACATTCTTGCCAACAATCTGCTCTTCAAAGCCGGGAATGAACTGACCTGAACCAAGAGTTAACGTAAAGCTTTCACCCTTGCCGCCTTCGAAAGCAACGCCATCAACGAAGCCCTCAAAATCAATAACGGTCATATCGCCCATAGCAGCAGCTCTGCCCTCTACGGTAACGATTCTTGAGTTTCTGTCAGCGAGTCTATCAAGCTCTGCCTTAACCTCATCATCAGAAACGGTAGGAACAACACGTTCAACTTCAAGTCCCTTATATTTGCCAAGTTCAACTTCCGGCTCAACGATAACAACTATCTTAAGCTCTGCGCCGTCGGCCTTGCTGATTGATGTGATTTCGGTCTTTTCAACGTCAACTAACTTTAAGCCTGCTTCTTCAACAGCGCCTAAAAGTAATCCTTCATAAAGAAGGTTGATAGCATCCTCAAAGAATACGCCTTCGCCATACATTTTTTCAACCATATGGAGAGGAGCTTTACCCTTTCTGAATCCCTTTACTGTAATGTTGTTTGCTTCTTTTGCATATACAGCACGAATGGCATCTCTAAAAGACTCGCCGTCTACTGTAATTTCAAGCTCGTATTTGTTTGTATCAAGCTTGTTAGAAACCTTTAAACTCATATTTATACCTCCGATAAAATTATCAAATATTAATATAACATAGATTATTATATTTTTCTACCCTTTTTTTGCATTTTTTTGGTAAATTTTTATTAGATTACAAAATATGGGGTAAAATCAATACAATCTGATGAAATTAGCTTGAATTTTATGCCACAAAACTCGTCTGTTGCATTGTTAAGACCCTTGCCATGAATGTGTCCGTGATATACTAAATCAATACCGTATTCTCTTAAAACCTCTAGTATTTCATCGCACTTCTCTTCCCCGTAAACAGGAGGATAATGAAGGAAAACTATCGGTTTTTTGTTAAGCTTTTTTGCCGCCTCCAAAGAGGCCTTAAGTCTGCCGACTTCACGAAAGATGACCTTTTTGTCCGAGCCACTTTCTGCAAAGCACCAACCACGCGTACCACATATGCAATAGTCACCATACTCGTAAGCATTATTAAAAACGAGGCTGACCGAGGTAATTTCATTAGCATTTAAAAAATCCATTACCTTTTTAACTGTGGGCCACCATAGGTCGTGGTTGCCTTTAAGCAAAATCTTTTTGCCCGGAAGCGACTCTAAAAATTTAAAGTCTTCAAGGGATTCCTCAAGCTTTAGCGCCCAAGAAAAATCGCCCGGTAAAACTACTATGTCATCCGCCTTTACTAAGCGGCACCAGTTTGCGCGAATTCGCTCAACGTGGTTTTCCCAACCGAATATATCCATAGGCTTATTTGTGCCCAAAGACAAATGCAAATCGGAAATTGCGTAAATGCTCAAAAAATCACCTCTTTTTTGTTTTTAAATGAAAAAATTACAGGTATATTGTTATCCTTTTTGGCACAAAATAATTTTGACCAAAAGGTCGAAAAGGAGGACTTATAAATGGATAACAAAACTTGTCAAAATCAGATTATTTCCGGTATTAAATGTGATGTTGTAAACTGCACCTATCACCGTGAAGGAAATAAGTGCGAAGCAGGTTGCATTGAGGTAGGCCGCGGTAACTGTTCAACAAGCAAGGACACCGCTTGCGAAACCTTCAAGGCAAAATTCTAATTAAAAAGCCCACAAAAGTGGGCTTTTTTACTTATTTTATACCCAAGTAGTCTAAAACCACCTTGCTCATATCCTGTTTTTCGCAAACATTTTTAAATCTAATAGGGGTATCTTTTAATGCTGCTAAAGGCGCAGGAACAGCGGTGTCTGTAAGTTTTGACATCATCTCAACCGCATCAAAATCGTCAGCAGGTGCAGTTTTTCCAAGGCTTTCAAGCACGCTCTTTGTAAACTTATAGGGACTAGCAGTTGATGCGATTACGACAGGTCTTGTGTCTGCACTAACCTCTTTATAATCGTTATAAACCTTAACTGCTACTGCGGTATGAGTATCGATTAGATAGCCATACTTATCCTTAGTTTCCTTAATGGTTTTAGCAGTTTCTTCTTCACTACAGCAGCCACCGAAGAAAAGGTCTTTAATCTTTGCAAAAACCTCGTCGCTTACGGTATATTTTCCTGTCTCTTTAAGCTCGTTTTGCCAAGAAGCTATAAGCTCGTTATTGTGGCCAGTAAGCTCGTAGAGCATTCTCTCTAGGTTGCTTGAAATAAGAATGTCCATAGATGGAGAAATTGTGGTGTAAAAAGCTCTATTGCGGTCGTAAGTACCGGTCTTTATAAAGTCGGTTAAAACGTTATTTGAGTTTGAAGCGCAAATGAGCTTGTTTATGGGAACGCCCATAATTTTAGCATAGTAGGCGGCAAGGATATTGCCAAAGTTTCCTGTTGGAACCGCAACGTTAAAGCCGTCTTTAAGGTCATATCCCTTGCTTAAAAGCTCTAAATACGCAGAAATATAGTAGATAATCTGAGGAGCAAGTCTTCCCCAGTTGATAGAATTTGCGCTTGAGAATTCCATATTGTTGTCTGCTAAAATCTTCTTAATTTTAGCATCGGTAAATATGGTCTTAACGCCTGTCTGCGCATCGTCAAAGTTGCCGTTAATAGCCGATACAAAAACGTTTTTTCCCTTTTGGGTATTCATCTGAAGCTGTTG
Organism: Acutalibacteraceae bacterium; assembly: GCA_045636705.1. GTDB lineage: Bacteria > Bacillota > Clostridia > Oscillospirales > Acutalibacteraceae > SFWF01. The sequence goes on along the minus strand of JAZTYA010000034.1, from coordinate 35,292 downwards.
CATCTCACTAACGCCGTCATTAGGATAGAAAACAATTATTTCGGTGTTTTCTACGTCGCAAAATCCTTCAAGAGCAGCCTTGCCTGTATCGCCCGAAGTAGCAACGAGAATAACGGTTTTCTTTCCGTTTGAAACCTTCTTTGCAGAGGTTGTTAAAAGATAAGGCAAAATCTGTAATGCTAAATCCTTAAAAGCGCAAGTAGGACCATGCCAAAGTTCAAGAATATGTGTTTTATCATCAAGAGTCTTAATTGGCGCAGGCTTGTCCTCATCAAAGGTGCCCTTATAAGCGCCGTTAGTACAGTAAGAAATCTCTTCATCTGTAAAATCGGTTAAAAATTGCTTTAAAACATATTCAGCTCTTCCTACATAGTCAAGCTTCATAAGTTTTTCAAAATCTTCTTTGCTAAAAGCAGGAATGGTATCCGGAACAAAAAGTCCACCCTCAACCGAAATTCCCTGAGCTATAGCCTCGGCAGCAGAAGCCGTTGCTTTGTTATCTCTTGTACTGCTGTAACGCATAACATCCTCCAAATAGAATTAAACTAACAGTTATATTTTATATCATATTTCATCTTATGTCAAAAACATTTTTAAAGAAATTTAAAGCATTTTGATAGAATATTTTATCTATTATAGCTATATTAACGCCTTTTTTCTCTAAATACTCGTAAAGCAGTAGAGTTTTTTCGGTAGAACTTAGTTTTTCACTCATTTCTGCTCCGTCAAAATCAGAGCCTATCGCTATATTATCTATAAGCCCTAAACTAAGCATATGGGATATGTGTTTATATATACTTTCAAAAGGATTTCCTTCTCCTAAAAATAAAGGATAGAAGTTAATTCCTACAAGTCCGTTTTTCTCTTTTATAAAAAGCAATTGCTCATCTGTTAGGTTGCGTTTGTGGTTAAAAATGTGCCTCGAATTGCTGTGTGTAGCTATAGGAAAATCGCTTAATTCTATCGCACGATAAAAGCTTTTATCGTTTAGATGAGAGAGGTCTAAAACCATTCCAAGCCCATTCATTTCGCTAATTATTTCTTTGCCCAAAGGTGTTAATTCTTTGTCTGTATCGACACCGCCGGCAAGCTTGGTTTCGCCATTCCAAGCAAGAGATAAAACCCTCACGCCATCAGAAAAAAGTTTGAACAAATTCTCCTTTTTCCCTTCTAAAACTGCTCCACCTTCGACGGCTAAAATAACCGATTTGTCGGATGCAAAATCGTTTATCGGGTAATCTGTTTTTGCCCTTAAATCAGAGAGCACCAAACTATAGTATTCGTAAGGATTTTTAATATCGTCCTTTACAAAAATTGCATAGGTTTGAACCTGCTTATTTATCGTCTTTAAAAAAGCTGCCGCAGGGTTTAAGCCATTAAAAAGCGCAGTTGGGGTGTCGGTATGCAAATCAAAAAGGTTCACCCTCCAAAACCTCCGTAGTAAATGCATTTTTTATGTAATTTAAGTCGGCTTTAAACTCTCCGTCCTTTGTTATCTCGTAATAAACTTCAGCAACGTCAAAACGATAGCTTATCCTTGCTCGAAGCTTTGATAAAAAGTCATAAGCGGTTAGAACAATTTTCCTTTGTTTAGATTTGCTTACCGCTTCTGCAGGAGTTGTCAGGGAGCCTTTTTTTCGAGTTTTTACCTCTACAAATAAAATGTATTCACGGCTTTCGGCTACAATGTCAATTTCGCCGAATTTTGAATGGTAATTTTTCGCAGTTATTATATATCCCTTTGATTTTAAAAAATCGGCTACCATTTGTTCGCCGATTTTTCCTATACTTGCCTTATAACTCATTTTACGTTCTTTAAAAAAGACGGTCTATGAATCTCGCACGGACCATATTTTTTTATAGCATCTGTATGCTCTTTTGTGCCGTAACCCTTATGCTTTGCAAAATTATATTCAGGATATTTTTCATCATACTCTAAAAGAAGCCTATCCCTTGTTACCTTTGCAAGAATTGAGGCAGCAGAAATAGAGGCCGATTTAGAGTCTCCCTTTACAACAGTTTCGCAATCTATTTTTATACCCTTAGGCACGCGGTTTCCGTCGATTAAAGCAAAATCTGCCTTTGTCGATAAGCCTTCTATTGCCCTGTTCATAGCAATAAAGGTAGCGTTAAGAATATTGTGTTCCTCTATTTCGGACACGTCTGCAAAGGCTATACTATAAGCAATAGCCTTTTCTTTAATAATCGGAAATAACGCTTCACGCTTTTTTTCACTGATTTTTTTAGAGTCGTTAAGTCCCTCTATTTCTAAATCTTTAGGCAAAATAACCGCAGCTGCGCAAACGGGTCCCGCAAGTGGACCTCTTCCCGCTTCATCAACACCGCAAACAAAAGCATATCCTTTGTCGTTTGCTAATTTTTCAAGCTCAAAATCAGGCATTTCCTTCTATCCTTTCAAGGGTAATTTTGCCTATTTTGCAGTTTCTGTATTCCTCTAAAAGCATTGCTGCGGCACGCTCTGTATCGGTTTCTCCTCCACGAATAACCATGCCGCGTTTTTTGCCGATTTGACAAAGCAAATCATAGGAATCGAGTTCAAAGTCAAGGTTTCCGTACCTTTCGATAAGCATATCCCTATAGTTTAAAGCTAGGTTATCCAAAAGGCGCATACTTAAAAGTTCGATGTCTAAAACCTTATCCTTTACGGCTCCTGTAAAGGCTAATCTTTCGCCAACCGCCTGGTCGTCAAACTTAGGCCAAAGCACACCCGGTGTGTCAAGTAATTCAAGTTGTTTTTCAACTGTGACCCACTGGTTGCCTCTGGTAACCCCGGGACGGTTTTCCGCCTTAGCTCTGTTGCCGCCTGCAATACGGTTTATAAAGGAAGATTTGCCGACGTTTGGAATGCCTACAACCATTACACGAAGGGGCTTTCCTACCATTCCTTTGGCTTTAAATTCCTCTAACTTATCGGCCAAAATCTCCTTGATTTTATCCTTAAAGTTATTAATCCCCTTGCCTGTTTTACAGTCAACGGGAATTGCCGGAATATTTTGACTTTTGTAGTACTCTATCCAACGAGCAGTTTCTTTAGGGTCTGCCATATCGCACTTATTAAGAAGAATAAGCAGCGGTTTATCCTTGATTATTTCCTTTAAATCAGGGTTTCTGCTGCTTATGGGTATTCTTGCATCTACAATTTCTGCTACCGCATCAATTATAGGCAAAACTTCCTGTATTTTTCTTTTAGTGCGAGTCATATGCCCGGGGAACCACTGAATGTTTTGCATATCACTCATAGTTAAAAACTCCTCCGATTCTGTCAAAGGGGAAAATTCTTAATATTACCTTGCCGAGTATATCCTTTTCATCTACAAGACCAATTTCGGAATAACGGCTGTCAAGCGAATCCGCTCTGTTATCACCTAGAACGAAAACCTTGCCTTCGGGAACAAAAATTGGAAACTCAACGTCTCCTTTTTTATGGGTCAGCGCTTTAATATACGGTTCATAAAGCACATTCATATCAGACTGTGTATAGCCTGTATAAACTTCGCCCTTTTCGAAATCGATATCAACATACATTCCGCCTGTTGCAATAACCCTTTTAATTATTGGTTCCTGATAACTGCCGTGGTCGGTAACGTTATAAAAATTACGCGAAACAACCACCACGTCTTTAGGCTTAGGCTCATAAAAAAGCTTAGTTATTATGACCTTTTCTCCCTCAAAAAAGGTGTTTTGCATTGAATCTCCTATTATGGTTGCAGTTCTAAAAATAACAGTAGTGATAAAAACAACTACTATCACTGCTATAACAATTGTATCTAACCAGTCAAAAAGCGATTTTTTAAGGTCTTTTTTCACAGTGTGTTTACTAACATATTTTTCCAAACAAAACACCACCTTACGTTTAATTTTAAGAAAAAAAGGAGAGCGCGTTTGCGTTCTCCTTCGACGAATCCGGTTAAATCCGGAGCCTTATACAGACTCCTTAACCTTTGCAGCCTTGCCGACACGGTCACGCAGATAGTAAAGCTTTGCTCTGCGAACACGACCGTTTCTTACGGTTTCAACCTTTGCTACATTGGGTGAGTGAACGGGGAATACACGCTCAACACCTACGCCGTAGGAAATTCTTCTTACGGTAAATGTTTCAGCAATTCCACTGTTATTCTTTGCAATAACAGTACCCTCAAATACCTGAATTCTTTCTCTTTCACCTTCGCGAATCTTTACGTGAACACGAACGGTGGTTCCGATTTTGACCGAAGGAGCATCCTCCTTAATCAAATCTGCTGTTAAATTTTTTACAGCGTCCATCTTTTTTTCCTCCCTAATTGTTCAGACGTTCATACTTTAAGATAAACAGAGGACCGTCCGCTTTAATGTCGAAATTTCGGCATCAAACCCACTTGTAAGGAAACAAGTGTAATCAAATGCTCGAATATTGTACCACAACTTACAGGAAAATGCAAGCATTATTTTTATAATTTTTTTAACGGCAAAATTAACAATTTGTTATTGTATTATTTATAATTTTATATTATAATTATATTGAAATTATAAAGGGGGATTATTTTGCAAAACATTTCTTATTTAGACAATAGCGCTACAACCAAACCTTGTGCACAATCTGAAATCTCCCTGCTTAAAGCCTTGCAAGAAGATTGGGGCAATCCCTCTTCCCTACATTCGCTTGGCATTAACGCTGAAAACATTATTTTGGATTGCAAAAAGACCGTTTCAAAGTTTCTTTCTTGTCGTGATGATGAAATATTTTTCACAAGCGGTGGAACCGAAGCTAACAACATAGCAATTTTAGGCGCTGTCGCTTCAAGGCAAAAGCGTGGAAAACGCATTGTTACTACCTCTATTGAGCATCCTTCGGTTGCTAATACTATGAAGTCTTTGGAAGAAAAAGGCTTTGAGGTTATATATCTTAAACCCAACAATAACGGTTCTGTTTTAGCCGAAGACATTTACTCGGCCGTTAACGATAGAACCATTCTTGTTAGCATTATGCTCGTAAATAACGAAACGGGTGCTATCCAACCTGTAAAACGTATTGCCGATGCGGTTAAAAAGGCAAACGCGCCCGCTTTAATACACACCGATGCAGTACAAGCCTTTGGCAAAATGCAGATTAACCCTTCCTCTTTAGGAGTTGACCTTCTTACCGCAAGCGGTCATAAGATACACGCTCCAAAAGGAATCGGTATTCTTTATAAGAAAAAGGGTGTCACTATATCCCCTACTGTTTTTGGTGGTGGTCAACAGTTAGGTCTTCGACCGGGCACCGAGCCCGTGCCTTTAATTGCCGCATTAGACGGCGCCGTTAAGGCTCTGCCCCCAGTTCAATCCGAACTTGAAAACATAAAGGATTTGAACTCCTACACAAAGGCTCTGCTTGAAAAAATTCCCGAAGTAAAGTTCAACTCATCCGAAGACTCTCTTCCTTATATTATAAACATTTCCTTGCCGGGAATAAGGTCTGAAACCTTGCTCCATTTTCTTGATAGTTTAGGTATTATTGTTTCTTCGGGAAGCGCTTGTTCTAAGGGAAGCCTAAGCGGTGTTTTGTCCGAAATGGGACTGCCTATGAACCGAGTTGACAGCGCTCTTCGCATAAGCTTTTCAAGATTTAACAAAAAAGAAGATGCGGACCGCTTGGCAGAAGGACTTAATTTAGCTATAAACAAACTTAAAAGGGTAAAATAAACTGATATGAAAAGAATTATACTTATAAAAAATGGCGAGCTTGCTTTAAAGGGCCTTAATCGTCGCACCTTTGAAGATACTCTTATTAAAAATCTTAAAAGAAACCTATCTCATCTTGGCGATGTGAATATAACAAAGTCACAGTCAACAATATTTGTTGAACCGCAAGAGGACCTATATAACTTTGATGATGCTTTAACTGCCGTTTCAAAGGTTTTTGGTATTGCGGCTTTTTCGGTTGCTTGTGTAGCCGAGAAAAATATGGATGATATTTTAAAAACCGCACCCGTTTATCTTGCAGACACCTTAAAGAGCATTAAAACCTTTAAGGTTGAAGCAAAAAGAGCCGATAAAAAATTCCCGCTAACCTCTCCTGAAATCAGTGCAAAGGTTGGCGCGGCACTTCTTTCTGCATATCCGCATTTAAGGGTTAATGTCCATAATCCCGACTGTGTTGTAACGGTTGAAATCCGTGACCATTCGGCATATATTCGCGCAGGTCAAATTCACGGCGCAGGCGGACTTCCTGTTGGTACCGCAGGAAAAGCTACTATTCTTATTTCAGGTGGTATTGACAGTCCCGTTGCGGCTTGGACAATGGCAAAGCGCGGTCTTAAGCTTGATGCAATTCATTTTGCAAGTCCGCCTTATACCAGTCCTCGTGCCGAACAAAAGGTTAAAACCCTTCTTTCAAAGGTTGCGGCATACAGTGGCACTATGAAACTTGCCATTGTCCCCTTTACCGAAATTCAAGAAGAAATCGTTAAATGTTGTCCCGAAGAGTATTTTACACTTATTATGCGTCGTATGATGATGCGTATTGCCGAAAGGTTAGCTAAAAAACAATATAGCGGCGCTCTTATCACCGGAGAAAGCTTAGGTCAGGTTGCATGTCAGACCCTTCCCGCTATTGCTTGTACCGAAGCTGTAATAAATATTCCTGTGCTTCGTCCCCTTATCGGTAGCGACAAGGAAGAAATCATTGCGGTATCAAGGAAGATTGACGCTTTTGAAACTTCCTGTTTACCTTACGAAGACTGTTGTACCGTCTTTACTCCAAAGCACCCTAAAACAAGGCCTACAACCGAGCTTTGTGAACAAGCAGAAGCTAATTTGGATATAGAAAGACTAATTGAAACCGCAATTAACCAAACAGAGTACAGTTACATTGACTAATTTTGGAGGAAACAATGGAAAATCAAAACATAAATCAAAATAACCCAGTTTCAGATGATGCTACTATTCAAGAAACGCTTGCAAACCTTGCCGCTACGGTTGTAGGTTTATTGCGCGAAAAGAATCTTAAAATCTCCTCTGCAGAATCCTGCACAAGCGGTATGTTCTCTTCCCTTATAACGTCCGTTTCAGGCTCTTCCGAAATTTTTGAGCTTGGTGTTTCTGCTTATTCTTCAAGAATTAAAGAAGAAACCCTTTCGGTTCCTGCTGAGGTTTTAAAACAGCAGGGTGCAATCAGCAAAGAAACCGCTATGTATCTTGCTAAAAACGTTAGAGCTTTAAGCGAATCCGCTATTGGCATAGGCATTACCGGAAATGCAGGTCCCACTGCCGACGAAGGCAAGCCTATCGGTCTTGTCTTTTTAGGAATTGCCGATAAGGACGGTTACTTTGTAAAAGAACTTAATATTTCTTCACTTTATTCAAGAGAAAAGATTCGTACAGAAGCCTGCCTTGAAGCGCTTGAGTTAGTAAAGCTTTACGTCGAGTCTTATCCTGAAATTCCTGCCTGCTTTGTTCCGTTTGATGCAGCGAAACAAGAAACTAAGCCAAGCAAGGCCGAAAAGACCGACGCCTTTCTTCCCAAAAACGTTTTCCTTCCGTTAGATGATGAAGAGGAAGATGAAGAAGCAGAGCTTGAAGAAATTAAAGAAAGCAACCAGACTGAAGAGGTTGCAGAAAAAGAAGAAATCGTTTCGGACGAAGATTCTCCGGAAAAAGAAGAAGCCGTAGATAACGATGATTCTGAAGACTTAAATAAGACACCTTTCGTTGCAAAAATCGTTAACTTCTTTAAATCTATAAATTTTGCAAACATCACTAAATTCTTCTCAAACTTTATAGAAAAGTTCAATTTTAAAACAAACAGCGCAAAGGACGTTACTACTAGACTTATTTTTGTAGTTTCCTTGACTGCTTTTGCTGTTTCTGCCATTGTTTTAGGTTGTCATTTTATTTCTGACAGCAGACAACATTCGGCTATAACCAACATTCAAGACTTATATGATGACCTTGTTATAAATCAGTCTAACATTCCTAAACTCTTTGATATTTTGGCTAAAGAGAACCCTGATATCAAAGCTTGGATAACAATTGAAAATACCGCCGTTGACCTTCCTGTCTATCAGACAGACAACAACGATTTCTACCTAGACCATAACATGTATGGCGAAAGCAACCGATACGGCGCACTTTTCCTGGACTATAGAAATAACCTAACCGCAGAAAGCAAAAGTCAAAATCTTACCATTTATGGTCATAATATGAAAGACGGCTCCATGTTTGGAACTCTTAAACAATATAAGAGTGCTAACTTCTATAAGGAAAACCCAACCTTTAAGATTACTACTCCCGAAGGTGTTGAATATTACGCTATCTTCTCTGTTATGGTAATGAATGCAACATCAAAGGATGATAACGGATATCTTTACGGGTTTACTCGTTCTTCCTTCTCTTCGGGCGAACACTTCCTTTCATGGATAGCGGAATCTCTGGAGCGTTCACTTTTGGTTACAAACGTAAAAATCCGCGAAGACGACCAAATAGTTACCCTTGTAACCTGCGAAGATGAAAAAGCAACATTTGAAAACTCAAGACTTGTTGTTATGGGTAAGAAAATAAGCAAAACCGATGCTGAAAACGCAAACTTCAAGGTTGTGCTTAATCCTAACCCAAGATATCCTCAAGCTTGGTATGACGCAAAGGGATTAGATGGATACAAACCTTCTGAGACTTCTGTTATTCCCGACTATCTCTTGTCTGCTATTCAGAATTCAGCTACTTCCTCTTCTGAGACTACAAGTGACGTTGCCTCTGACGCATCTTCAACTACAGACACATCGGGAACAACAAGTACGACCGATACGTCGAGTACAGTTTCAGTGACAAGTACGGTTGCTGAATCAAGTTCTTCAAATACGACATCGAATCCATAAACATTTTCCCCAAAATAATAAGGAGATTTAAATATGATTCCGAATTTAAAGGTTGATATAATTTACTATAACACACAAAGCGATTTTGAAATGGAATTCAATTTAAGCGGCTACTGTCGTATGAGAATTTTCAAAAACGCGGCAAGCACAAAGGAAGAATTAATCAACACCTTAGCCGGTGACCTTGACAGAAGCCAAATTATAATAGTTGTATCTAATGTTTTAGGCGAAAATTCGGGTATCGCTTCGGTTTCAGATGCCGTAGGATTTGAACTTGTTTCTGCAGATAAGGAAGAATGCAATATAATCTCCGACGAGGAAATCCTTATTCCTAAAACCGCTGTTCCGCTTGTTTCGAAATCCGGAGCTTTTGGCGGATGCATTTTAGAAAGCGGCGACCAGTCAATTATTATGATAACCGATGAAAGACCTCTTCGTCATGAAATCATGAAATCTCTTGTACATCAATATATATTTGATGTATCTCAAATTGACGCTTATAAAAAGCGCAGACAATATGGAAATCTTACAACCGAAGAAACCAACGAAGAGACTCCTTTAGACACAGAAGAAACTAAAGAACCTGAGCAAACAGGATTTTCTGTGCCCACCGTTACAGAGTCAACCATCGGCAACGGCATTTTCTCGGCTCCCGGTACAAACCTTGTTATCAATAAAGCTCAAAACATAGACAATGACCCTGTTGAGCCTGAAGATAACGAAAGGGACCTTCCTTCAAAAAAGCGCAAGAAAAAGACCGGAGACCTAGCATTGCTTATAGTTGTTATTCTGCTTTTAATTGCCTTTGGTGTAATGGCGTATTTCTTCGTTTATATACCTCTTGTTAACGGTAGTTTATCTTTAAGCAATTCGGATAACGGTATTATTAAAGCAATAGAAACTTGGTTGTTTAGTTAAAGGAGCTTTTTATGGATTCAATTATTCAAAGCCTTACAGACTTTTTTAAGTCATGGCTCTCACCTGAACTTATTATCTTTTTAATTTCTCTGCTTCCTATTTTGGAGCTCCGCGGCGGACTTATTGCGGCGGCAATTTTAGGGGTTGAGTGGTACGTTGCTTTACCTATTTGTATTATAGGAAACGTGCTTCCTATTCCGTTTGTGCTTATATTTATAAGAAAGATTTTCGATTTTATTAAGAAAACCAACTTCTTATGGATGAGTAAATTGATAACCAAGCTTGACGAAAAGGCGCAAAAGAAAAGTAAAAGCGTTGACACAGCAAGTTTTTGGGGTCTCTTTGCTTTCGTTGCTATTCCCCTTCCAGGTACAGGCGCTTGGACAGGAGCCTTGGTTGCAAACATTCTAAACATTAAAAAATCAAAGGCTTGCCTAACCATTTTCTTAGGTGTTTTAACCGCAGGACTTATAGTTTCTTTTGTAACCTACGTAATTCCTTATTTAATTACTTTAATTTAAACCTTAACTGCTTGAATTATTTCAAGCAGTTTTTTTGTGTCTTTTTTTCACTCCTTGCATATTATGGTATAGAAGTTTAAGGCAAAAGCGCCTTGCTTTAACTACTTAATTTAGGAGGTTTTTTAATGGCAGAAACAACTAGCGGATGTTTGACTTCCGAAAATTTTAAAGAGGCCGTTTGCATTGATGCAGGCAGAGTCTATGATTCTTGTTGCGACCGCGACTGTCTTGAGGATTTGAGGGTTTATTTTAACTGTGAAAGTCAAGCAATAGTAAATGAAGCTATAAGCATTAGAATTAAATCAGCAGAGGTACTTAACGTTTTAATTGATGTTGAACCCGTAAACTTTAACAGAGGATATTTTTCCTGCGACCTAACCTTCTTCTTCCTTATCGGTGTTGAGGTTTTCACAGGTCCTTTAGTGCCGACCGAGCTTAAAGGTGTTGCCGTATTTAACAAAAAGGTAATTCTTTTCGGAAGCCACGGAAACGTTAGAACCTTCTCAAGTCTTACAACACTCGAGGACGAAAACGACCCACAGATGTTTATGCGCACAAATATGCCTCGTTGCGTAGTTCAAACCGTTGACCCGATTGCTCTGTCGGCTAGAATCGGTCAGGTTAAGGACTGCTATGAGAACACAGGCAGAATTCCAAAATCTGTGGCTAACTTCCTTGGCGGCAGTATCACAAGTGACCTTGAAAACGGCTCACCTGCAGTATATGTAACTTTAGGTCTATTCACAATTGTTCAATTAATTCGTAACGTACAAATGCTAGTTCCCGTATATGATTTTTGCATTCCCGAAAAGCAGTGTGACGATACCACCGTTCAGCCCTGTGACGTCTTTAGAAAAATAAAATTCCCTACTGATGATTTCTTCCCTCCTCGTCCTTCAGGATGCAACGATGACGGCATAGGCTGTAAAGCTTGTAATAACGACTAAAGAAAAACATCCCGAATCTTTCGGGATGTTGAAATTTATGAAAAAAGATAGCTTGCGGAAATAACGCCTAAAACTATTAAAAAAATAGCAATAGCCGTTAAAAATGCAGTTTTTAAAAATATTTTAATATTACGCTTTTTTCTTTCATCAATCTTCATTTTTAAAACCCCAATAATAAATTGATTTTAATTTATTATTGCTAAAATCGGCAGAAAATATACTCTTGGAGGTAACCTATGACGGTAAAGTGTTTAGGGAGCGGCAAAATTAAGGTTACGCTAAGTTTAGAAGAAAGATGCCGTTTGTTTGGCGAATCAGAAAGTTTAAGTCCCGATAGCCCCGCTATAAAAACGGCTTTACAGTCTATTCTTAAAAGAATACGATACGAATGCTCTTTTTTGGATGAGTGTTCTTCTGTTTGTGTCGACCTATATAAAGACACCTTTGGTGGTTTCATTATATATCTTACAAAAATAAAACCACAGACTCCAAAGCGCACCTTTTTGTTTACCTCGACCGACAATCTACTTGACGCTATTTCCTCCATTAAAAAAAGAAGTCTTGATTATAAGGTTTTTGCCGAGCAAGACAGGTTTTATTTAGAACTAGGTAAACTGATGCCTTCAAGCTTAATTCCTCATATAAAGGAATTTTGCGACAAATCTGCAATATAGAAAAAAGCCAACTAGATGTTTCTAGTTGGCTTTTGTTATTATAATTCTTTAATTGCCTTGATTTTTGCCTTTTTGTCCTCTGCCGAGAAGATAAAGTTACCCGCTACCAAGACGGTAACGCCTGCCTCTACGGCTAAGGGGGCTGTTTCATCGTTTATTCCGCCATCGATTTCGATTTCAAGGTTTAAGCCCTGTCTTTCGGCTTCCGCCTTTATTTTTCTTACCTTATCAAGCGAATTTGGCATAAACTTTTGTCCGCCAAATCCAGGTTCAACCGACATTACAAGCACCATATCACAAAGGGGTAAAAACTCAAATATTTCTTCCGGCTCGGTCATAGGCTTAATTGTGATACAGGACTTGCAGCCAAGTTCTCTGATTTTCATTAGAGTTTCAGCCACGGGAGAGCCTGCTTCAAAGTGGAAGCCTAAATAATCCGACACCTTTGCAAACTGCTCGATATATCTATGGGGTTTATCAATCATAAGGTGGGTGTCTATCGGAATGTTGGTGTGCTCTCTTACCGACTTTATAAGCGGAACTCCGAAGCTGATATTAGGAACGAAAATGCCGTCCATTACATCAAGGTGGAGCATATCAACCCCTGCTTCTTCAAATTCCTTTAAAACATCCTTTAGTTCAAGAACATCGGCAGTTAGTACCGAAGGAGAAATCTTTGCCATTTTGAAAACCTCCCTTAAATATCGTTTTTAATTATATCTTCATAGGTTTCACGGTTAATGATTAGTCTGGCTTGTCCATCCTTAATCATAACCGCAGCAGGACGACGGATTCTGTTATAATTGCTTGACATCGAGTAGTTATAAGCGCCTGTAGCCAATACCGCCAAGGTGTCGCCTACCTCTGGTTTTTGCATCTTTGTGTGCTCTTGAATTAAGTCGCCGCTTTCACAACACTTGCCTGCCAAGGTAGCAACAAAATCGCGGGCTTTGTTTGCCTTGTTTGCGATAACAATTTCATAATCTGCTTTGTAAAGCGCATAACGAGGATTATCACTCATACCACCGTCAACCGATACATAGGTTCTGACATCCTTAATGGTCTTAACAGCGCCAACCTTATAAAGCGTAAGGTTAGATGCGCCAACTATTGAACGGCCGGGTTCGATTACTAAAGTAGGCAAAGGATAATTTTCCTTTTCGCAAATATTCTTTACCGCGTTTGCTAAAACCTCTATGCTTACCGATTTTTCTATCGGGTCATCGCTCTCCAGATACTTGATGCCAAAGCCACCACCAAAGTTCATCTCGCTAAAGGTGGCGCCCTCTTCTGTTTGGATTTTCTTTGCAAATCCTATCATCACGTCTGCCGCAAGAGAAAAAGGTTCGGTTTCAAATATTTGTGAGCCTATATGACAATGAAGCCCAACTAGGTTTAAATATTCGTTTCTTAAGGCGAGTTTTACCGATTCATAAGCTTCGCCGTTTTCAAGTGCAAAACCAAACTTACAGTCAATTTGGCCTGTTTTAATAAAGTCGTGTGTATGAACGTCGATGCCCGGCTTTATACGAAGAAGAATATCAACCTTTTTGCCCTTATTTTTTGCAATATCATTTAAGGTTTTAAGTTCGAAGACGTTGTCAACAACTATTCTTCCCACACCTTGTTCTACTGCAAATTCTAATTCGTCATAGGTTTTATTGTTTCCGTGGAAATAAATCTTCTCTGCAGGAAAGCCAACCGATAAAGCGGTATAAAGTTCTCCACCTGACACAACGTCAATGCCAAGGCCTTCACTATTTATAATGCGGTACATTTCCTTACAGGAAAACGCCTTGCTTGCATATAAAACCTTAGCGTTGCCGTCATAAAACCTATCAAAAGCGGTTTTGAATTCCCTACAGTTTTCTCTTATACTTTCTTCATCAAAAACGTAAAGAGGTGTGCCGAACTCGTTTGCAAGTTCTGTTGTATCAACCCCTGCTAAGGTTAAGTTTCCCTTTTCATTTACAGAAAAACTGTTAGTTAACATACTTTTACCTCGTAGTTTCTATAATTCGGCGCAAATGTTCTACGCCTTCGCCTGTTTGCGCAGAGAAAGGAATAATCTCTTTTCCCTGACCGTAAGCACCTAATTCTTCTTTAACAAGTGCTAATCGGTTTGCATATTCGGTCTTGTTTAACTTATCGCTCTTTGTAAGCACGATGCAGTATGGTATTTCCATAATTGTGAGAAAATCCATCATAGAAATATCAAACTCGGTAACGGGATGGCGCATATCAACAAGACAGAAAACCATTTTTATATTTCTGTCTGATTTAAAATATCCTTCCATAAGGTCCTGCCAACGAATTTTTTCATCGGTTGATACCTTTGCGTAACCAAAGCCCGGAAGGTCAACGATATAGACGTCATCGACCTTATAAAAGTTTACCGTTATGGTCTTACCCGGCTTGCCGCCTACTCTGGCTAAATTTTTGCGGTTAACAAGTTTATTAATGAGGGACGATTTCCCCACGTTAGACCTTCCCGAAAAACAAAATTCAGGAACACTTGACTCTTCTAACTGCGAAAACGTGCCAAATGCTTTTTCAAACGAAGCGTTGTTAAAATTCATAATTCACCTACTGGCTAATTGTTTTTACTGTTTGTTTATAGTCAATAACAGGCGTAAAGTCCTTTATTGTTTCTTCTTTTTCTGCACTGCAAAGTGCATTTTCAATTATAAAATCAACCGAAGAGCAAGGCACAAAATTTACGTTCTCTATTACCTTTTTATCGAGCTCTGCTAAATCAGGCTCGTTCATTTTTGGAATAAAAACAGTTTTAACGCCTGCTCTATATGCCGCCATAGATTTTTCTTTAAGTCCGCCAATCGCCAAAACTCTGCCCTTTATGGTAACCTCGCCTGTCATAGCGACATCCCTTTTAACAGGTCGGTTTGTAAGTGCAGACACGAGGGCTGTTGTAATAGCAACACCTGCCGAAGGTCCGTCCTTTGGAACGGCGCTTTCGGTTGCATGAACGTGGATGTCACGGGTCTTATAAAAATCTTGTGCAATTCCATACTTTTCCGCATTTGCACGAACATAAGAAACAGCCGCCTTTGCCGACTCTTGCATAACGTCGCCCAACGAACCTGTGAGTTCAAGCTTGCCGCTTCCCTCAAGAACCGACACCTCAAGTTGCATTATCTCGCCGCCGACAGAGGTCCATGCAAGTCCGTTAATAATGCCGATTTCATCGTTCGGAAGAATTTCTTCTGCGGTGTATTTTCTTATTCCAAGCATCGAGCCTAAAACCTTACTGTTTACAATAAGACTCTTCTTTTCGCCCAAGGCTATAGCCTTTGCGGTTTTTCTGCAAACCGTTGCTAAACTGCGCTCAAGCTTTCTAACGCCCGCTTCTCTTGTGTAAAAATCGATGATATCGTAAATTGCCTCATCGGCTATTTTGCACCTTCTTTTATCAAGTCCGTGGTTTTTAATCTGGCGCGCAACAAGGTGTTCCTTAGCGATTTGGAACTTTTCTTCCCTTGTATAGCTTGTGAGCTCAATTATTTCCATTCGGTCTTTTAAAGGTTCCGGTATTGTAGCCTTTGTGTTTGCGGTAGTAATAAACACCGCTCTGCTTAAATCGTAAGGCATATCAATAAAGTGGTCGGTAAAGGTGGAGTTTTGTTCTCCGTCGAGCACCTCTAAAAGCGCTGCAGATGGGTCACCCTTATAATCACTTCCAAGCTTATCAATCTCATCTAAAAGGATAAGCGGATTGTTGCTGCCTGCCGATTTAATGGCATTTATAATTTTACCGGGCATTGCACCGATATAGGTTTTTCTGTGTCCTCTAATCTCCGACTCGTCGTGAACACCACCTAATGATACACGGGCAAAATCTCTGCCCATACACTCGGCAATAGACTTTGAAATAGAGGTTTTTCCGACACCGGGTGGTCCTACTAAACAGATTATTTGTCCCTTAATATCGGGTGCTAAGGTATAAACCGATAAAAGTTCCAAAATCCTCTGCTTTACCTTGTCCATACCGTAAAAATCACGATTTAATATCTTTTCGGCACGAGAAATGTCGGTGTTTATTGTCTTATACACATTCCAAGGAAGTGCTAAACAGGTATCAAGATAACCTCTTACAACGGTACCCTCGTGAGAACCTTGAGGCATTTTCTGAAGTTTTGCTATCTCAGACTTAAGCTTTTCCTTTACTTCCTTTGTTGCAGAAAGAGCTTCAACCTTTGAATAATACTCCTCGATTTCATCCTCTTCGGTATCGCCGTAAAGTTCGTAGTTTATTGCCTTGATTTGCTCTCTTAAATAATATTCACGTTGATTATCATCTATCTGCGACTTAACCTTTTCGCCAATTTTTCGGTCGATATCAATAATCTCGCTTTCCTTATCCAAAAGCTCAAGCACTAGTTTTGCGCGGCTTACAGGGTTTTGTTGTTCAAGAACAAACTGTCTGTCATCAATCGGAACGGGAATATTAAAGGCAATAAAGTCTGCTAAAAAGCCGATATCCTCGGTCGATGCTACGGTTGATGCAATATCGGGAGCAAGCTTTAGTCCCTTTGAGGCATAAAAATCAAACTTTGTTCGAATTTTTCGAGCAAGAGCTTCAATATAAAGTTTGCGGTTGCGAATAGGCGCATCTGCTAAGGGGTTAACATCTGCTATAAAATGTCCGTTAATATCGTTAACTGCAAGATGCTTTGCTCTATAAAGGCCCTCTACTAAAACCTTTACGTTATTATCCGAAAGGCGTAGAATCTGACAAATTTTCACAACGCATCCGATTTCATAAAGGCCCTCTTCATCGGGGTCTTCATCAAAAACGTTCTTTTGCGCTACTAAATATATTTTTTGACCCTTTTCCATTGCGGCGTTTAATGCTTTTATCGACTTTTTTCTGCCGACCTCAAAATGAAGCATAACACCAGGGAATGCAACAAGACCACGAAGGGCCAGCATTGGAAGGGTTATAATTGTTTCTGTGTTTATTTCGCTCATTTGTATATCTCCAAAGTGAATAAATGTAAAAATCTATGCAATAATATGTTATTATACTATATTTTAAAGTATAATTCAACTTATTTATATCTATATATTTGTTGTAAACTAAGGAAATTTATGTTATTATTAAATAAAATCTATACGAGGTGATTTTATGTTTAAAAAATATATTTTACCCTTAATAACCACAATAATCGTTTCGGCAGTTAACTATTATTTGACTCTGCCCGCAATGAACGTTAAATCTTCTTCACTTTGGGGATTTATCTTCTTTGCAGTTATCGTTTTCTTCATCTCGAAAGCGGTAATCACAGGCGCTTCTTGGTTAAAGGGTGTTTTTAGCGAAAAGAACTTTGTAAATATTGAAAACAAACACATTAAGCTTGATTTTTTAAAGAATAAAAAGATTAAGCCTTTAGTAATTTCGCTTGTTTGCTGTTTTATAATTGTTTTCGGATTTATTTTTGTTTCCTCTTCGCAGTTATTTAACGCAAGCGATTATCAGAAGATGCTTGACGTTAAACCCTCTGATTTTAACACAGATATCGCCGAAATTCCCCTTTCTCAGATTCCGATAGTTGATAGGGATACAGCAGAAAGACTTGGAAGCCGTAAAATCGGCGAGGTTGTTGAACTTGTTTCTCAGTTTAACGTTTCATCCTACTACACACAGATTAACTACAAGAATTATCCCGTGCGTGTTTCTCCGCTTGAATATGCTGATATTATCAAATGGTTCACAAACAAGGATGACGGTATTCCCTATTACGTTAAAATTGATATGGCGACACAGGACACAGAACTTGTTGATTTACCCGAGGGCATGAAATATTCTCCGAGCGAATATTTTAGCCGTGACCTTATGCGCCACGTTCGTTTCGCTTATCCTACAAAGATGTTTGACTCAACATCCTTTGAAATTGACGATAACGGAAATCCATATTGGATAATTTCTTGCTATGATTATACTATCGGTTTTCTTGGTGGATATGACATTACAGGAATTATTATGGTAAATGCCGTAAACGGTGAAATGACCTACTGTGACGTGGCTGAGGTTCCACAATGGATTGACTGTGTTTACCCTGCTGATATAGTTCTTATGCAGGCTGATTATTGGGGTTCCTACGTTAACGGATTCTGGAACTCGATAATCTCTCAAAAGAACGTTGTTACCACCACAGAAGGCTACAACTATCTTGCTATTGATGATGATATTTGGGCATATACCGGTATCACATCGGTTGTAGCGGATGAGTCTAATATCGGATTTATCCTTATAAATCTTCGCACAAAAGAGGCTAAAACCTACTCTATAAACGGCGCAGAGGAATATTCTGCTATGAGTTCTGCTGAAGGTAAAATTCAAGAAAAGGGATACACCGCTACATTCCCGATACTCGTAAATATTGCAGACACACCTTCCTACTTTATAAGCCTTAAGGATGGTGCAGGACTTGTTAAATCCTACTCCTTCGTTTCGGTTGCTAACTATCAAATAGTAGGTGTTGCAGACACCCTTGCAGGCGCAGAAGCAGAATATAGACGTCTTTTAAAAGAAGCCGGCAAGCTTGACGACGACTCCTCGGCTGAGGAAATAACCCAAAGCACCATATCTGCAAAGGTAACTGCTATATCTTCTGCCGTTGTAAACGGTAACACCGCTTATTATATTAAGCTTGATGGAATTGATAAGATATTTATTGCAGACGTTGGTTTGAATGATAAGCTTCCATTTGTCAAGGTTGACGACCAACTGAAAATAACCTATTACGAACAAGACGACTCCATCACGGTGGTTTCGGTTGAATAAAATTAAAAGCTCGGAGAAAAACTCCGAGCTTTTTTTATTGCTTATTTTTGTAATATAGATAGGAATAAACTATAGGAACTATTGCCATAACCAAGGTTATTATAAAGAAAAGAATAAAGTTCTTTAAAAAAGAGGTTAAGACCAAAACTGCTCCTCCTATAACCCAAACCTTTCCTGCAAAGCGGTGTGTCGCATTCCAGTTTTCCTCATCATTTAATGTCCACGGAACTTTAATTCCTACCGTGTAGTTATGCTTGCATTTAGGCATAAAGTTTCCTATAACCATAAAAAGTATACCGAAAAATATAATCGAAACAAAGGCAACGTTTAATCCTTTTCCTAAGGACTGTCCATACATCATTACGCCTAAAAATATTGAAATTAAAGGGCATATCCATAAAACTAATTTTAGCGGTTTACCCTCGATATTTTGCTTTTTAGGGTCAGCTGAAGTTACGATAGCGCATATCCAATGCAACGCTAATAAAATTATCGGCATAAAGAAAACCGCAAAAGGTTTGCTGCTCCAACCGTCCGCACTGCCGTCAGGTCCCCAGTGTGTTGCTATTTTGTCGGGTAATTCATCCCAAAGTGATATTCCAAGTAATATCGGAAGAAGTATAACCAGTGAGGTTATAATCATAGTTTTTAAGTTTTTTCTAATCATTTCGTTCTCCCTTCACTTTCTAACTATAGTATATTATCTTCTTTCACTAATTTCAAGATAAAAAAATTAAGCGCCTAGTAAATTTACTAGGCGCCAAACTTTTATTTTGCTTTAGATTCACAGTAGATGCAACGATAAACCATATTTTTTCTGTCGGTTAACTTAAACACGTTTGGTAATTCCTGCTCTACCGATGTGATGCAACGAGGGTTTTTACATTTAATAATGTCCTCTATCCTCTCGGGTGGTTCGATTTTAGGTTGTTTTGTATTTACCCCGTTTTTAATTACGTTTACTGTAATGTTAGGGTCAATATAACCTATAATATCAAGGTTAAGTTCTATTTCGGCATCAATTTTAATGATATCCTTTTTGCCCATTTTGTTGCTATATGCATTTGTTATAATAGCAACTAAACAATCAAGCTCATCAAGTCCTAACGCCTTATAAAGCTCCATAGCCTTGCCTGCAGTAATGTGGTCAAGAACGATACCGTTCTCTATTGAACTTACTGTCATCACCTATTCCACCTCCAAAAGCTTTAGAATGAGAGCCATTCTGATATATTTACCATAGTTTGCCTGAATGAAATATTTAGCTCTCGGGTCCTTATCTACCGCAACCGAAATTTCATTAACTCTCGGTAGCGGATGAAGAATGCACATATCCTTCTTTGCAATTTCTAACTTTTCAGGAGTTAAAATATAACTGTCTTTAAGTCTTATATAATCCTGTTCGTTGAAAAAACGCTCCCTCTGAACGCGTGTCATATAAAGGATATCTAGGTTTGGCATAGCCTCTTCAAGACTTGTTGTTTCAACAAAGTCTATGTTTTTAGCCTCTAAAAGTTCCTTCTTTAAGTATTCGGGAACCGTAAGCTCTGCAGGAGAAATTAGCACAAACTTAACCTTTTTATAGCGCGATAAAGCTCCAAGTAAGGAGTGAACCGTTCTACCAAACTTTAAGTCACCGCAGAAGCCCACTGTGATGTTATCAAAACGTCCAACCTCACGTTTAATGGTTAAAAGGTCGGTTAGCGTCTGTGTTGGATGGTTATGTCCGCCGTCACCCGCATTGATTACAGGAATTCCTGCATTCATCGAAGCTACCAATGGCGCACCCTCTTTTGGGTGGCGCATTGCAATAATGTCGGCATAATATCCTACAACCTTTACTGTATCGGCAACGCTTTCTCCTTTTGCAGAGGAAGAACTTTGCGCCTCTGAAAAGCCTAATACGTTTCCGCCAAGCTCGTACATAGCCGCCTCAAAAGAAAGACGTGTACGGGTTGAAGGCTCAAAAAACAAGGTTGCTAATTTTTTGCCGTCGCATTTGTGGGCATACTTTTTAGGGTTAGCAATAATGTCGTTTGCGGTTTCAACTAATTCATCAATTTCCTCAGTTGTTAAGTCGAGAATATCAATTAAACTTCTCATTATTTTATTCCTTTCGGATTATTTTGCACCGTTTACTTCGAGGTACTTCTTGATTCGCTCAACGTTTTCGCGATTCTTTTCGTCTTCCTCTAAATATTCAATAATGTCGTATACGTCTACTACAGAATATACGGGGAATCCATACTCCTCGCCAACCTCTGCCATAGCGCTCTTTTCGGTCTGACCCTTTTCCTTGCGGTCAACCATTACAAATGTTGCGGCAACCTTTGTACCCTTAAGACCTGAAAGTATTGCCATGCTTTCACGGATTGCTGTACCGGCGGTAATAACGTCCTCAACAATTACGATTTCTTCGCCTTCTTGTGGCTTATAGCCTACGAAAACACCGCCTTCGCCGTGGTCCTTTTCTTCCTTGCGGTTAAAGAAGAAGGGTACGTCGAGTCCTTCACGAGAAAGTGCAGTAGCAACTGAAACTGCTATCGGAATTCCCTTGTATGCAGGACCATAAAGAACGGTTCTTCTGTTACCTATTTTTTCAAAATAAGCCTTTGCATAAAACTCTCCGAGCTTGCAAATTTGGTCACCTGTTTTAATATCGCCTGCATTGATAAAGTAAGGAATCTTTCTTCCCGATTTAGCGGTAAAATCGCCAAACTTTAACACGCCTGCGCTCTCTAAAAACTGTATAAATTCTCTTTTATATGCTTGCATTGTGTTTCTCCTTTAATCTACGAATTCTGCCAAGCAGCGTTCATATGCGGCTACGGGGTCAGCGGCTGCGGTAATAGGGCGGCCAACTACTATGTAGTCAGAACCTATTTTCTTAGCCTCTGCAGGCGTCATAACACGCTTTTGGTCACCGATATCGCCATCAGCAAAGCGTACACCGGGAGTTACTGTTAAAAATTTTGCTCCGCAGGTTTCGTGAACCTTGCCTGCCTCTAGGGGTGAGCAAACTACACCGTCAAGTCCTGCCTTTGCGGCATTAGAAGCATAGTGCATAACAACCTTATCGATAGGTTCTTTAATTAAAAGGTCATTTTCCATACGCTCTTGGTCGGTAGACGTAAGCTGTGTTACTGCTATAAGTAACGGTCTTGTTCCGTCAGGACGGGTTAAACCTTCAAGTGCTGCTTCCATCATAGAGATTGTGCCTGCAGCGTGAAGGTTTGTCATATCAACATCAAGGCCTGATAAAACTGCCATAGATTTCTTAACTGTATTAGGAATATCGTGAAGCTTTAAATCTAAAAAGATTTTATGTCCTCTTGCCTTTAATTCTTTTACGATTGAAGGACCTTCTGCATAGAAAAGTTCCATTCCGATTTTAACAAAAGGCTTTTTGCCTGTAAATTTGTCTAAAAACTCAAGACAAGCTTTCTTGCTCGCAAAGTCGCAAGCTATAATTACATCCTTACCCATTAGTGTGCTCCTCCTATTATTTCTTTTAGTGAATTAATTTTATATTTTTCCATAACTTTTGGTAGTTCCTCGATAATGTTCTTGCAAGCAAAGGGTTCAATAAGGTTGGCTGCGCCTACCTGAACTGCAGTAGCACCAGCAAGCATCATTTCAATTACGTCCTCGGCTGTGGTAATACCACCCATACCGATAATTGGAATTTTAACCGCTTCATAAACCTGATAAACCATTCTAAGTGCCACAGGCATAATAGCGCTACCCGAATAACCACCCATTTTATTTGCAATAATGGGCTTTTTGGTATTAAGGTTGATTCTCATTCCAAGCATTGTGTTTATCATGCTAATTCCGTCAGCGCCTGCCTCTTCGCAAGCCTTTGCAATAGAAACTATATCGGTAACGTTGGGTGAGAGTTTGATATAAATCGGTTTTGTGGTAACAGCCTTTACAGCCTTTGTTACCTCTGCGGCAGAAGAAGGAGAAACACCAAAGGACATTCCGCCACCGTGAACGTTAGGACAGCTTACATTTACCTCAATCCAGCCGACCTGTTCTTCCTTGTCAATCTTTTCGCAACAGTAAACATATTCTTCAAGTGAAAAGCCACTTATATTAGCCATTACAGGCTTGTTAAAACATTTTTTAAGCTTGGGTAATTCCTCGCTTATAACCTTTTCTATTCCCGGATTTTGAAGACCTACGGCATTTATCATACCCGAAGGACATTCAGCAATTCTGGGTGTTGGGTTGCCGAAACGAGCTTCCTTTGTAGTTCCCTTAAAAGAGAAGGTGCCAAGCATATTAATATCGTAAAGCTCTGCAAACTCATAGCCAAAACCATACGTGCCTGAAGCAGGGATTATAGGATTATCAAGTTCAATACCGCTCAAAACAACCTTAGTATCTACCATATAATCTCCTCCTTAACTAAAACGGGGCCATCCTTGCAGATACGCTTATTGCCGTATTTTGTCTTGCAAGAGCAACCCATACAAGCACCAAATCCACAGCCCATTCTCTCTTCAAAGCTAAATTGTCCGCTAGTATTAGTAGCATTATAGAGCGCTTTTAGCATCGGTTCAGGTCCACAGGTGTAAAAGTAAGTGTACTCCCCTACTTTTTCGATAGCATCGGTTACGAAACCTTTTATACCAAGGCTTCCATCAACCGTTGTAATGAAAACCTTGCAGCCAAGCTTTTTGAACTCTTCCTCATAGAAAGCATCGGTTTTAGTGTTAAAACCAAGGATTACAGAAACATCCTTGCCTTCTTTTCTTAAAGCCTTTGCCAAGCCATACATTGGAGGCACGCCAACGCCACCGCCGACAAGAAGAGGTCTATCTCCCGAAGGGGTTAAATCGTAGCCGTTGCCAAGACCTGTTAAGACGTCGAGCTTTTCGTTTTTACCAAGCGCGCTCATATATTCGGTGCCCTTGCCAACCACTTTGTAGATTAGTCTTAAAACACCATTCTCAGCCTCGCAGACCGAGATGGGTCTTCTTAGATAAAAGCCGTCAAGCTTAATATTTACAAACTGACCTGTTGCGGTAATGTCCGAAATATCGCCCGAAAGGGTCATTTCATAAACCTTATCGGCTATTTGGTTGTTTGTTAGAATTGTAAATAAAGACTGTTTCATTATTTTCCTCTATGCATCAATTGTAGAAATAGTGAGAGTTGTTTCTTCTAAAACATCCAAAAGAACCTTAACTGTATCAAGAGCAGTAAAGATTGTAACGTTGTTTTCGGTTGCAAGTCTTCTAATCTCGGTACCGTCACTCATCTGTCCTTGAGATGCAATATCCTTAGTATTAAGAACGTAAGCAATGTGGCCCTGTCTTAATGCGTCTGCTATTTCATCACTGCCCTCATGAATCTTTTTAAGAATATGGGTACGAATTCCGTTTTGCTTTAAGAACTTAGCAGTGCCTTCGGTTGCCTCAATATTAAATCCTAGGTTATAGAAACGGCGGATTAAGGGTAATGCTTCTTCCTTATCCTTATCTGCTATTGTAGCAAATACGGTACCGTAATTCTGAAGCTTCATACCACTTGCCTGTAAAGCCTTATAAAGCGCACGATTTAGCTTATCGTCATAACCGATAGCTTCACCGGTAGACTTCATTTCAGGTGAAAGATATGCATCAAGGCCACGAAGTTTGTTAAATGAGAATACAGGAACCTTTACATACCAACGATTTTTCTCTTCAGGATAGAGTGCAAATATGCCAAGTTCCTTTAGGCTCTTGCCTAAAATTACTTCGGTAGCAATATCTGCTAAGCTATAACCTGTTGACTTTGATAGGAAAGGTACTGTTCTTGAAGAACGTGGGTTAACCTCGATAATATAAACGTCATCATTTTCATCAACGATGAACTGAATGTTATAAAGACCTATAATACCAATTCCAAGACCGAGTTTCTTAGCGTATTGAAGAATTATTCCCTTCACCTTATCGGATACGCTGAATGTGGGATATACGCTTATCGAGTCGCCCGAGTGAATACCTGTGCGCTCAACAAGTTCCATAATCCCCGGAACAAATACATCCTTACCGTCGCAAATCGCGTCGATTTCGACCTCTTTACCCTGAATGTATTTATCAACTAAAACGGGCTTGTCCTCATCGATTTCAACGGCAGTTTGTAGATAATGTCGAAGTTGTTCTTCATTTGCGACAATCTGCATTGCGCGTCCGCCTAAAACGAATGAAGGACGAACAAGCACGGGATAACCGATTTCGCTTGCGGCATTAACGCCTGCTTCAATAGAGGTAACTGCCTTACCCTTTGGTTGAGGAATTCCAAGCTCGGTTAAGAGTTTCTCGAAGCTATCTCTGTTTTCTGCGCGTTCAATAGCATCGCAATCGGTTCCGATAATGGTAACTCCGCGCTTCATTAACGGCTCTGCTAGGTTAATTGCAGTCTGACCGCCTAAGGAAGCTATAATTCCCTTTGGTTTTTCGAACTCGATGATGTTCATAACGTCTTCGGGAGTTAAAGGTTCAAAGTAGAGTTTATCTGCGGTTGTATAGTCGGTAGAAACGGTTTCGGGGTTGTTGTTTATGATAATTGCTTCATAACCCGAATTCTTAATTGTTGTAACAGCATGAACGGTTGAATAGTCAAACTCAACGCCCTGACCGATACGGATAGGTCCTGCGCCCAAAACTACAATCTTTTCTCTGTCTGTTAAGCGAGAAGTGTTTTCTCCTGTGTATGAAGAGTAGAAATAAGGAATATAAGCTCCTGTGTGGCAGGTATCAACCATGCGGAAGATTGGGAAGATGTTATTCTTCTTGCGTAAATCGAAGACGTCAAGCTCGTTTACTTCCCAAAGTCTTGCAACATACTTATCAGAGAATCCCATTTTCTTAGCGGCAACCAAAGTTTCAAGATTTTGAGGATTCTTTTTAAGGGTTTCTTCCATATCGATTATTCTTTTAATTGCCTCAAGGAAGAATGCTGTAATCTTTGTAATCTCGTGAATTTCTTCAACCGTTGCGCCTCTGTATAAGAGCTCTGCGATAGCAAAGATGTTGTCATCTCTGAACTCTTTTATATACTCACGAAGTTCATCTTCGCTCATATTATCAAACTTATTGTGATAGATATGGTTTACACCAATTTCCAAAGAACGAATTCCCTTTAAAAGACTTTCTTCTAAGGTTGAACCTATTCCCATAACCTCGCCTGTTGCCTTCATCTGTGTGCCGAGTTGGTTAGATGCGGTTGTAAACTTATCAAATGGGAAACGTGGGAATTTAGAAATTACATAATCAAGTTTTGGCTCAAATGCCGCAGTGGTATTTGCAACTGTAATTTCTTCAAGTGCCATACCAAGCGCAATTTTAGCGGTAACTCTGGCTATCGGGTATCCGCTTGCCTTAGAAGCTAAAGCTGATGAACGAGAAACACGGGGATTAACCTCGATTAGATAATATTCACTGGTGTCGGGATTAAGTGCAAACTGAACGTTACATCCACCCTCGATTTTAAGCTCTTTGATAAGCTTGATAGCAGAATCATTAAGCATTTTAAGGTCGTGGTCGTTAAGTGTCATAATAGGCGCTACAACGATAGAGTCACCGGTGTGAACACCAACGGGGTCGATATTTTCCATACCGCAGATGGTGATTGCATGGTCGTTAGAGTCACGCATAACCTCGAACTCAATTTCCTTATAGCCCTTAACACTCTTTTCAATCAAAACCTGATGAACAGGAGAAAGCTTGAATGCATTAATACCGATTTCGGTAAGTTCTTCTTCGTTGTTAGCAAAACCGCCGCCTGTACCGCCAAGGGTAAATGCAGGACGAAGAACAACAGGATAACCAATTTTCTTTGCGGCTTCCTTTGCTTCTTCTAAGTTGTATGTGATTTCAGAAGGAATTGTAGGTTCGCCTATCGACATACAAAGTTCCTTGAAGAGTTCGCGGTCCTCTGCCCTTTCGATACTCTCACTTGACGTACCCAAAAGTTCAACGCCGCACTCCTTAAGAATGCCCTTCTTTTCAAGTTGCATTGCAATATTAAGACCCGTCTGTCCGCCGATACCCGGAACGATAGCATCAGGACGCTCGAAGCGTAAAATCTTTGCAACGTATTCAAGGGTTAAAGGTTCCATATAAACCTTATCTGCTATGGTGGTGTCGGTCATAATGGTTGCAGGGTTAGAGTTTACAAGAACTACCTCATAGCCTTCCTCTTTAAGTGCTAAGCAAGCCTGTGTGCCTGCATAGTCAAACTCTGCTGCCTGGCCTATTACAATAGGACCTGAGCCTATGATTAAAACCTTTTTAATGTCTGTTCTTTTTGCCATGTTTCATTCTCCTTATTTCTCTTTGTAAACTAGTCTTCCACCTGCAAAGGTCATTTTACATCTTCCGAAAACCTTTTCGCCCAGGAAGGGTGTTGCCCTGCCAAGCGATAAAAATTCATTCGGGTCTACTATATATTCTTCGTTTAGGTCAAAAACCGTAAAGTCGGCTTTCACACCTTCTTTTATTTCAGAACCGATGCCGAAACGTTTTTTGGCATTCAAGTTTAGAAGTTCAACTAACTTTTCAAGGGTTATTATTCCCGTTTTAACAAGTTTTGTGTAACAAACAGGAAAAGCCGTTTCAATTCCTACAACGCCCATTGCGCTATTCTTAAGACCTTTTGACTTTTCCTCCTTGGAGTGTGGCGCGTGGTCGGTTGCAATCATATCGATTGTGCCGTCCTTTATACCCTCGATTAAGGCCTCCATATCTTCCTTTGAACGAAGTGGCGGATTCATTTTAAACCTGCCTTCATCCTTTAGCATCATATCATGCATTGTAAGGTAGTGTGGTCCTGTTTCGCAGGTAATGTTGACGCCTTCGGCTTTTGCCTTTCTTATAAGTTCAACACTTTCCTTTGTTGATATATGGCAAACGTGATATTTGCATCCCGTTTGTTTTACAAGTTCGATATCCCTTTTAATCGGTCCCCATTCACTCTCAGAGCAAATGCCTTTATGAGAATTTAGTTTTGCATACTCGCCGTCGTGTATATATCCTCCGAAGAGTAAGGAATTATCTTCACAATGTGCCGAGATTATTTTATCTAATTTTTTAACCCTTTGCATAGCTTCAAGCATTACCTCTTCAGTTTGCACTCCGCGGCCGTCGTCAGAATAGCCGATGCAAAGGTCTTTCATACCCTCGATATCTGAAAGTTCTTCTCCATTTTGTCCGACCGTGATAGTAGCAAACGGATAAACGTTTATAGAAGCATCCCTTTTTACTATCTCAAGTTGTTCCTTTAAATGTTCAACGTTGTCAGGACAAGGTTTTAGGTTTGGCATTGAACAAACCGACGTGTATCCGCCTCTTGCCGCTGCTGCCGTACCGCTTTTAATGGTCTCTTTATAAGAAAAACCCGGCTCACGGAGATGCACATGCACATCCGTAAAACCGGGAAAAATAACACAGTTATCAAAATTATAAACAGTAATACCTTGGTAATTGAGATTTTCGGAAATAGAGGAAACGACACCATCAGAAACGAATAAATCCGCTTCTTTAAATAGTCCGTCCATATAAACTTTTGCACCTTTTAGTATGCAATCCATAACCGTTTCCTCTCAATTTTGCTTTTCAAAAAATTATACCACAAACAATCCGACGTTGTCAACCATTTAATTAAATAAGATTTAATTATTTGGCGCAAACTGTCTGTTAGGACTGTTCTCTTCTAAACCGGCAAAGGTATAACCCTTGCTTAAACAATATTCAATGATTTTTGGTATCGCCTTTATTGTTTCGGCTTTAATGTCGTGAAGTAAAATTATTGTTGAGTTTTCGGTTTTAAATCTTGTGTCAACGTGGTTTAAAACGCCGTTATAAATTTCTTTTGCCGTTTTGCCCGAAGTGTCTCCGCAGTCGTAATTCCAATCAAAATATACATAGCCTCTGCTTGTCATTTCACTGGCTAAAGCGCTCATTATTCCCTTCGCGTATTTTTGGCTTACGGTATTTGACGTGCCACCTGGAAAACGGAATATATTAGTTCTTTGTCCCGTTTGTTTTTCAATTACTGACTGTATTTTTTCAAAATCATCTAAATAGTTTTCGATACTGCTATAAACAACGTCAAAACGATGAGAATATGTATGGGCTCCTATGCTATGACCATCCTCATACGCTTTCTTTATAAGCTTTCTGTATTTAGGAAACTGGTCGGTTACGAAAAAGGTTGCCTTTACGTCATATTCCTTAAGTTTATTTAAAAGATATTGTGTGTATATGCCGGGGCCGTCGTCGAAGGTTAAATATATAGTTTTTTGAGTGTCTGGCTTGATTTCCTGTTCGGTTCCGTCCCACTTTTGATGTACGATAACCTTTTGGGTCGCAGTAGTGGTATTATAGGAAGAATCGGTAACCTCATAAGTAACGTAATATGTACCCGGAACCGACGTATCGGGTATGTTTGTTACTATAACCTTATCTGTAATATCCCCGTCAACGTCATCCGTCGCAGTAAAGCCAAGCTCGGTATACTCTTCCCCTTGTTCCAAATAAACAGGGATGTCCGCTTCTATTGTTAACGTCGGAGCTGCCTTATCAGAAAAGTCAAACTTAACCAGATAAGATGCGCGATTTCCTGCTTTATCGATAACGGTTAAGGTGCAACCCTTTTTGCCGTATTTTTTTGTTACTGCATCGGTAACGTCGCCATCAAGCAAATCCTTCGCAGAGAAAGAAAAAGGTATATCCTTTATATCCTTTAGTTTTTGATTTTTTAAATCAACCGGTATGCTTTCCGGTGCAGTTATCTCGGGTGGAGTTGTATCTACCACCTCCACGTTACGAGAAATAGAAACTCCTCTGCCTAAAAATGAAGCGTTATATTCTCTTTGATATCTTCCTAACTTGCTATTATCAATATTATCGGTTATGTCAAGCTTGATTTCACACTTAAAATCTATATATGGCAAGGTTATTTGTCCGCTAGCACCCGGGTCCTCAAATTCCGCAAAGGCTTCTGTTTCAACAGTTCCATCGCCAACTAGGTTTACTTGTACCTCAAAGGTCAACAAAAAAGCCGTCAAACAAGCAGCTAGAATTAGAACCAAAGAAGAAATTGTTATGATTAGAGCCTTTTGCCATTTTTTCAAAAAAATCACCGTTTAAATTTTATCATATTAAAAAAGCTTTTTCAACTTAAATTTAACCTATTTTCTTATATTTCGACAATATTTTCCCAAACAGGAATCCGAAGACTCCTAAAACTAACGACGGTAGAGCCCAACCTAGTCCCAAAGAGGATAAAGGAAGATTGGATAAAAAATTTAATTTTACAAAAAGTGAAGAAAAAATCTCTAAAAGGCCAACAACAAAGGCCGCGTATGCAGAAAATCTAATTGCCCAGACGTTAAGCTTTTCTGAAAAGAAACTCATTACTACCAAAACAAATATAGGCGGATAAATCACACTTAAAACAGGAGAAGCAAGTTTAATAAGCGCCTCTACCCCAAGGCAAGAAATAAGTCCGCTAAATAAGCATATTAAAATTACAACAAGTTCATAACGAAGCCTATTTTTTGAAAGTTCGCTAAAATATTCTGCCGCAGAGCTTGTAATAGCTATTGCAGTTGACAAACAAGCAAGAGCCGCTATTACAGCAAAGAAGATTATTCCAAGATTTCCAGGCAAAAGTCCGTTAATAATGCCTATTAACAGTTCCGTTCTGGATATATGCATATTATAAAGGGACGAAACAGTCGCACCAAGATAGGTAAGGCCAAAATAAACTATTAAAAGTCCTATGCCCGCTACAACGCTTGCTCCTGCGGCAACCTTTGCCTGAGCCTTTTCTGTAGCGTGTCCCCTTTCGGTTGTGCTGTTTAATATAAACACGCCGAAGATTATTGCGGCTAAAAAGTCCATCGATTGATATCCCGCTTCTATGCCGTCGGCTATAATACTCTCGCTCCTTGAAGCTAATACTATCTCTCCAAGCGGCGTTGCCATTCCCTTTATTATTAAGAAAACAAGACCTAAAAACAAGACTGGTGTTAATATTTTTCCTATAATATCGACTACTGCCGAACGCTTGATACAAAGAAAAAGCACAACCAAAAAGAATATGATATAAAACACTATCATATTAAAGTTCGGCGCAAGGCTTGTAACAGATAGTTCAAAGGTTGTGGCCGCCGTTCTTGGAATGCTTATAATCGGTCCTATGCAAAGAATAACTATAAATATTAAGGCGTTGCTCATTTTGTCGCCAATGGGGTTTAAAAGTCTTTTATAACCTCTGTTTTTTATTTGTGCAAATATTGCAACCAAAGCAAGACCTATATCTGCCAAATAATAACTTGAAAATCCGAGCAACCACTCTTTTCCTGCTTTAAGTCCCAAGTATGGCGGAAAAATCATGTTTCCTGCACCAAAGAACATTGAAAACAGTGCGGCGCCTATTATGAAACTGTCTATTAATGATTTATTTTTAAAAGACTTCATTTTTACCTCACATAAAAAAACGGTTTTTAATATTATTCACTAAAAATAACATAAAAACCGTTTTTCTTGTACTTTTCATTTCAGTTGGATTAAAGAACTATTTCATATCCACCTTTTTCTCTGATTTTTAGAACGTGGCAACTACCCTTTCCAAAAACCTTATCCATAATTTCCTTATATCCTGCAAGTAAATCTTTAGGAATAAAGCAAAGCATGGTTCCTGCAAAACCGCCACCGTGAACGCGGAAAGCTCCCTTTCCCGTTCCCATTAAATACTGTTCGGTAAGTGCAAGTCCTAATGCGATGCCCTGACTATGTACGTCAGAGGTTGAATAAACGTTTTGTAAGTATTTGTAGGAAGAGTTGCCCGACTCGTTTATAAGGCGTAAAAACTCCTCAAAGTTATCATTTTTAAGAGCTTCTTTTTCCTTTTCAGCTCTTAAATCTTCATTGAAGAAATGAATTGCGCGAAGTAAAGCTCTGTCGCTTACTTTTCCTTTAAGCTCAGGTAAAGCCTCGAAGAATTCTACGGGTTCTACCTCTCTTAAAAAGTTCTTACCAAAGAAATTACTAACAATTCTGCACTCCTCGGTAATAGCGGCATAATCCCCTGTTAGGTTCGTATGGTCGCCGCCTGTGTTTACAACGCAGAGAGCATATCCGTGTGATTCCAGGTCAAAATTGACGTTCTCAACAACAGGGTTTTCTATGTCCTTAAAGTCAATGGCAGTAAAGCCACCAAGCGCGCTTGCCGACTGGTCTAAAAGTCCGCAAGGCTTGCCGAAATATTCACACTCTGCTCTTTGAGAAATCTTTGCAATTTCGGTGGGTGAAATTTTTCCGTCGTTAAAGAGTTTGTTTAAAACTGTACCGACAAAAACCTCGAAAGCCGCAGAAGATGAAAGACCTGAACCCTTCATAACGTTACTTGTGGTATATGCCTTGAATCCGCCGATTTTATATCCCTTCTGGACAAAAATTGCACACATACCGCGAATCAATGCCGCTGCGGTTCCCTTTTCGGTTTCCTTAAGCTCTAAGTCGGTAATATCAATTTTATCTGCAGGGAAACCTTCGGACTTAATATGTACGATGTTGTCATCACTAAGTGACACAACACCGATTACATCTAAATCAACGCTACCTGCCAAAACTCTACCTCTTTGGTGGTCAGTATGGTTTCCGCCAACCTCGGTTCTACCGGGAGCCGAAAAAATTCTAACGTCGTTATCACTTCCGAAAAGGTCGGAAAAGGAATCTAAAGCCGCGGTGTATCTGGTTGCAGCCTCATCAACGTTTTGATAAAGCATAGCAAAGTCTTTATCACATGCTTTTAAAGCTATTTGCTTTTTTGCATCGGTTATTTTCATAAAGAAAACTCCTTATTTGCTAACAATTTCTAATGTGTCGCGAGCAATTAAAAGTTCTTCGTTAGTGGGGACAACCCAAACCTGAACCTTGGAGTCATCGGAAGAAATTAATGCTTCCTTTCCGCCAACGTCGTTCTTTTGAGCATCAAATTTAAAGCCTAAGAACTCAACCATTTCGCAGATGTACTTTCTTGCTCTGCGCTCGTTTTCACCGATACCACCTGTAAATACGATAGCATCAACGCCACCCATAGCAGCGGCAAAAGCGCCAACGTACTTACCAATCTGATAGTTCTGCATCTCGAAAGCAAGCTTTGCACGTGCATTTCCGTTTTCGCCTGCTGCGATAACGTCACGGTTGTCGTTAGAAACGCCCGAAATACCTAAAAGACCTGATTTTTTGTTTAAGATGGTATCCATCTCTGCAGGAGTTAGGTTTTCTTTTTTCATAATGTAGGTAAGGATAGAGGGGTCAACTGCGCCTGAACGAGTACCCATCATAAAGCCGTCAAGAGGGGTAAGTCCCATTGTGGTATCTACGCATTCGCCGTTCTTAACTGCTGCAAGTGAGCAACCGTTGCCAAGATGGCAGGTTATCATCTTAATATCCTTGATATCCTTGTTCATAAGCTCAGCACATCTCTGGCTTACGAATCTGTGTGATGTGCCGTGGAAACCGTAACGACGGATGTTGTACTTTTCATAATATTCATAAGGAATACCATACATATAAGCCTTCTGAGGCATTGTCTGATGGAATGATGTATCAAAAACTGCAACCTGAGGAACGTCCGAACCGAACACCTTCATGCAAGCGCGGATAGCCTGTGCATTTGCAGGGTTGTGAAGAGGTGCAAGCTCAGCAAGTTCGTCAACAACAGCTAAAACGTCATCGTTGATTAAAACAGAACCTGCATATTTGCTACCGCCTAAAACAACTCTGTGTCCGATAGCTGAAATCTCAGAAACATCGTTTATAACCTTTCCTTCGCCTGTTGTTAAAGCCTCGATAACTGCCTCGAAAGCCTCAATATGTGTAGGCATAGGAGTTTCCTTTGTAAACTTCTTATCTCCAACCTTGTGCTCAATAAGACCTGAAAGGCCGATTCTATCGCAAAGGCCCTTTGCAATAAGTTGCTCGCCGTCCATGTTGATGAACTGATACTTAAGTGATGAACTTCCTGCATTGATTACCAAAATTTTCATTTTCATTTCTCCCTTAATTCTGATTAATAATTTAGTTGTGAAATCGCAAATTTTGTGATATCATATAACTTGAGCAAAAACAGAAGCTTTTACTGCTTTTTTATCTAGTTAATAATACAAGATTTTACTATATTTTTCAAGTACTTTTTAGAAAGAATGTGTTATTTTGGGAACAACGGGAGTTATTGCCGAATTTAATCCTCTGCATAACGGACATAAGTACTTAATCGAGGCTATCAAAAATGATGGTCATATTGCCGTTTGCGCAATTTCGAGCAACTTTGTTCAACGCGGAGATACTGCTATAATTCCAAAATGGGAGCGTGCCAAAGCGGCTCTTGAAGCAGGCGCAGACCTTGTGCTTGAGTTACCCGTTCCCTGGTCGATGTCAACGGCGCAAAACTTTGCTTTAGGCGGAGTATCGGTTCTTTCGGCACTAAACATTGATACCCTCGCGTTTGGTTCTGAATGCGGAGACAGTGAAAAGCTTATTTTGGTTGCGAATACCCTCCTAACCGATGAGTTTAACGCTAGGTTAAAAGAGGGCCTTAAAGCCAACAAAACCTTTGCTCAAATAAGACAAGAAATTTTAGGCGAATTAATCGGCGATGCGGCCAACCTTCTTTCAAACCCTAACGACACCCTTGGCGTTGAGTATATTCTAGCCGCTAAAAGACTCGGCTTAAACCTTAAGTTCAAAGCTATAAAAAGGCAGGGCGCAGGTCATAACGAGCTTAAAGGCTCAAATGAATTTGCATCCTCTACTATGATTAGAAACGCCGTTTTAAAAAATGATTTACAAGAGTTTAAAGGCTATATACCCGACTTTTCGTATGATATCTTGCTTGACTCCCCTGTTTCAGACATAAACAGACTTGACGTTGCTATCCTTTCAAAGTTAAAACTTATGAAAAAAGAGGATTTCGCCCTTCTTCCCGATATTAGTGAAGGCCTTGATAATCTTATTTATTCTTCACTTCGAAAGGTTAATTCTTATAGCGAATTATTAAAGTCCGTTAAGTCAAAGCGCTATACCCTAGCCAGAATCAGAAGAATGATTTTATCTGCATTTTTAGGCATTGATAATAGCTTTTTCCTAAAAGAACCGCCTTATGCCCGTGTGCTTGGTTTTTCGGATAAAGGGGCTTCGATTTTACCTAAAAACTCAAGCAAACCCATTGTTACCAAGGTTTCGCAAATTGAAAAGCTGGACGGGTTTTCAAAAAAGGTTTTCGAAATCGAAAACAAATCAGGCGAAATCTACGCGCTCTCTCTTAATAATCCTGAAAAATTCATAAATGATTATAAGTTTAAGATATTAAAAAAATAAGAATTAAAAAGTAAAATGGCGAGGAAAATTTCCTCGCCATTTTTTATTTTTTTGTTTTTACAGACTTTACAGTTGACCAACCGGAATAGTACTTTTTACCATTTACGGTTTTGTAGGTTCGAACTCTTACGTAGTAGGTCTTTTTAGCACTTAGGCTCCCTATTGTATATTTCGTAGTTGTATTCTTCGA
>JAZTYA010000033.1:0-67218 GCA_045636705.1 Acutalibacteraceae bacterium | reverse complement strand
GTTGGATCATCCTTATACATAACAATAAATTCATTTAAATATGCAATGTTATCATATGCTGCTGTGGGTTCTTCACCTAATTTAAAACAGGATTCTTTTGAATCAAAGTAATAATATTTGTTTTCAGTTTTGATAACACCTAAAGCAGAAGATAATATTTTTTCATTAGGAGGCACAGTACACATTAAAGATTGTGTGTATTCAGTCCCTTGAGTTTGTTTTATGTTGTATACTTTACCGCTTTTTTCCATAAACCAAATAACAGTAGAATTATAGTTGGTGTTTGTCCAGTTAAGTATTCTGCCACGCTCATAGAATTCTTTAACCACACTACCGAAATCGTTATCTATATTAGTAAATGATTTTTCTTCTTTGTTATAGGTGTAGGTTTTAAAATCGTCAGTTAGTACGGAAAGCTTATCAAGCTGGAAGTGATAGTATATATAAATAAATTTAAGTTCGGTGTCAATTTTCCTGTAACTTTTTTCTGTTTCAGAAAAAACAATTTCTGAATTGTATTCATATAACTCATCATCAGTAGTGATAAAGAAACCCTCTAACGGACTGCCACTGTATACTTTTATTTTTGTAGGGGCAATATCGCACTTCCATTTATACACCTGTGTTTCGTCATGGGTTAGATATTGTGTTTTTTGAATTGGCGATGCCACAGATGTAGAATCAGTTGTATCCGAATCAGATGTTTTACACGCCGATAACGAAAACATAGTCAAAGCAATTAATAATATTGAGAATAGTTTTTTCATAAAATCTCCTCCAATGAATTAAGCTACTTAAGTGTCATCTCTTTAATTGGCAAATTACTCTTACCAATTGCTCTTATAACCAGTGCCAACACATCAATGTTGCAGTTACCAAAATCAACATGCACATAAACGGCGTTTGATTTTTTGTTTTGCATTATATCATTGGCATCAGCCACATAATGAATTACATCATCATGACGTTTATTGTATTTTGTCACATAGTCTTCAATAATCTTAAGAGTATCTGTAATCAAACTTTGATCCGGCTTACAATCATAACAAATTTCAAAAATAACATCGGGATAGTCACAAGCAATTTCTAACGGAAAATTTACTGAATTGTGAAGTCTTTTAATAAAACGTTCTGCGGATTTTTCACATATAATTTCATATTCTTTTGGAGAAGGCATTAAATCTTCACCCACAACTACAAACCGTGCGGTAGGGTTTAACAGCTCTTTTTCGCAATCAATTTCAGGCCAAGTATTTTTAAAATCAAAATTATCAATAGTATCATCAAAATAATCAAAATGCACCATACCTACAGGCGAAACACCTTCGGGACACAAATTGTTATTTTGTGTTAGCCACCCACTGAAAAAGTTTTGGTCACTTCTTCTCTGTATGAAGTCTTTAAAAGCATAAAAATGCAATTTATATTCACCGGGTTCATATAAATGCTTTTTCAAAATATTTATAACTTCATCTTTGGTTTGCTTTTCACAAAGTTCATACCAACTCGGATGAACATCGTGTTTTATACCATCGCTTTTTTTATATTTTAATATGTATTCTTTCATAAACTCAACTCTTTACTTTTTGAATATAACAATTACACGAATTTAGGTCACAAATTTATTTGGTTTATATAGTGTTATTACCTGTTATTCTGTGTTAAAAATCCCTTAAAATCGGCATTTTATCACGGTTTTAGGGCCAAAACTTGTATTAGGATACAAAATATTCCACCGCGTTTTCAGGGAAAAACTCCTTGAACTCGCTGCACAGCTGCGCGGCAAGTGTCTTATTGTGGGCGGGAACGAGGGTGGGACGATTTACTTTTTCGATAATATTCGCCATTGTAAAGGTTTTACCTGAACCCGTAACGCCAAGCAAGGTTTGTTCCTTATAGCCTTTATTAATACCGTCAACTAGTTTTTCAATAGCTTCTGGCTGGTCACCTGTAGGTTTATAGTTTGAAACCAGTTTAAATTTATCCACGCTCTCACTCCTTTTCTTTTGTTTTTATTTTTATTATACCACATAACTTAAAATAATCAAACAAAAAGCAGATGCGAATTCGCATCTGCCAAAATTATTTAATTACCGAAATTGCGGATGAAAGTGTTGAAACTCCGATTATGTTTATTTCATTTCCGAGTCCTGATAACTGCTTTAAACAAGACTTCGGCACAACACATTGTTTAAATCCTAGTCTTATTGCTTCTTTTACCCTTTCGACAATTCTGGGAATTGACCTAATCTCTCCCGAAAGTCCAACCTCTCCGAAGATTACCATATCATCAGGGATAGGAATATCTCTGACACCCGACACCAAGGCTAAAGCTACGCACAAGTCAACCGCAGGCTCGTCCAAATGCAGACCGCCTACAATGTTAAGATAGGTGTCAAGAGCCGAAAAATAGATGCCTTCTCTTTTTTCTAGAACGGCTAGAATTAAATTTAATCGGTTATAGTCAAAACCCGTAGTCATTCTTCTTGGGTTTCCAAAACCCGTTGAGGTAACTAATGCTTGCACCTCGGCTAAAATTGGTCTTGTTCCCTCTATAACGCAGGTAATAGCAGAGCCCGACACTCCGCTTATTCTACCCGACAAAAGCATTGCAGAAGGATTTTCAACCTGATTTAGACCCTTTTCAGTCATTTCAAAAACACCGATTTCGTTTGTTGAGCCATAACGGTTTTTAACAGCGCGAAGAATTCTATAGGACTGATTATGTTCTCCTTCAAAATAAAGCACAGTGTCGACGCTATGCTCTAAAACCTTTGGACCTGCAATATCTCCGCCTTTATTAACGTGACCTACTATTATTATCGGAATATCAAGCGCCTTACCTACGGAAATTAAAAGGTTAGCCGACTCCCTTGTCTGAACGATGCTTCCAATTGAAGAAGAAAGCTCGGATATGCGCATGGTCTGAATTGAGTCTATCATTACAAGGTGTGGCTTTGCTGTTTTAATATACTCGCAAATCGCCAAAACGTCGGTTTCCGCCATTAGTTTTAGGTTGGTGTTTTCAACTCCGAGCCTGTTTGCGCGAAGCTTTATTTGAACGGCAGATTCCTCTCCCGATACGTAAAGAATT
This sequence comes from Acutalibacteraceae bacterium, assembly GCA_045636705.1. Classification (GTDB taxonomy): domain Bacteria; phylum Bacillota; class Clostridia; order Oscillospirales; family Acutalibacteraceae; genus SFWF01. The sequence continues at coordinate 64,124 of JAZTYA010000033.1, read as the reverse complement.
GAATATTCCTCGGGAAGAAATTTGCATATTTGCAGAAGAATTGTAGACTTACCAATACCGGGGTCACCACTGATTAAAGAAACTGAGCCTTTTACTATTCCGCCGCCAAGAACCCTATCAAGCTCAGAAATTCCGGTCTTAATTCTATGCTCCTGTTCAAAGGTAATTTGGTCTAGCGGGAAAGCCTTGATAGAAGACAAAGGCTTTGAAATTGTTTGCGCACTAGTAAGATTTACAGTTTGTTCTGTAAGTGTGTTCCAAGCCTTACAACCGGGACATTGACCCGACCATTTCGGACTTTCAAAACCACATTCTTCACATACGTAAACCGTCTTAATTTTTGTTGCCATAATCTAGCTTCTCCTGATTTTTATAATATTCACTTATCCCACAAAAAATGGTAAAAGCGACCTTACCTTGATAATCCTCTGTTTTTAAGAGTCTTAATTCTGCCGCATTGCTCAAAAATCCGCACTCAACTATTACTGCAGGAATTTGCGCATTATAAAGCAGATAAGTGTCCTTTGTAGACTGCTTTGCGCATCGTTCGTTTTCGGTTTGCAGTTTAGATTTAATTACCGCTTGGATGGTTGTTCCAAGGGCTTTTGAACCTAAATGATTTGGCGAATAAAAAACCTGCGCTCCATTTGCTAAAGAGGTTGTAAACTTGTTTAAATGGATGCTTACGAAAATTCCGTTTTCGTTAGAATTAATAAGCTTTAAACGGTTTTTCATATCGCTTTTCTTTTTATCGGATATAACATTAGACTCACTTGTGTCTGTAGAACTATCTGATTCACGCGTCATCATTACGTCATAACCCGACAAGACCAACATGTTTTTTAGTTTTGTTGCAATAATCAGATTTATATCCTTTTCAACCGTGCCGTCACTTGCAACTGCGCCTCCGTCAAAACCGCCGTGGCCCGCATCAATGATTATTGTCCCACTAATGCTATTATCCGACATCGTCTGTACTGTTTTTGGGACTGTGGCCGTTGAAATAAAAGAAACTACCAAAACTAAAATAACAGCTAATAAACTGTTAAAACTCTTTTTATAGATATTCATCGCTATAACCTTAATATATCAAATTTTCTTTATCTTTTCAACAAGATATCAAATTCTACCATATTTCTTTTGACCAACACCGCCTATGCCACCGATAAGGCCCGACAGCAAGGTTGCAATAAGGTTGAAAAGAGTATTTAGGGTGATGCCCCCTTTATCGACTATCAAGGATATAAAAAAGACTAGTAAAAAGGTCACGGCGGCGCAAATAAGTCCGTTAATTATTCCCTTTTTCTTAAACTTTTTAGAGCTTAAAAATGCCGAAGAAAAGCCACCAATGGCAAGACTCATCATAGCGAACATTGAAGCTGCCGACTCGGGCAAATCTAAGAAAAGAGAAATAAGTGCAAAGACTAGCACCGACACTAAACTTATGACGACGCCTACGCTTATTGCAAGCGCAAAAATTAAAGCCTTTTCCTTAGCATTATAAATTGATTCGTTTTTCATTCTATCACTCCCGTAAAAAATATATGAGAGCAAATAAAAAGATATGAAAAAAGCAGGTGGTTTAACCACCTGCTAAAGTTTAATTTTAAGCTTCTTCGTGAATGGTCATATTCTGCTGAACAGCCCAACGAGCAATCTTCTGCTTTGAACGGTCGCCTGCTGACTCAATTACTAAAGAATCTTCTTTGATTGAAACAACTCTGCCGTAAAAACCGCCGATTGTGAGAATTTCGTCGCCGATTTGGATGCTGTTTCTCATCTTCTCTTCAGCCTTCTGCTTTTTGCGCTGAGGACGAATCATAACAAAATACATAATAGCGAACATTAAAACGAGTGTAATGGGCATAGCTAAAGAGCTCATTGCACCGCCTGTTGTATCAACAGCACTAGAAGTGTTTTCGAGTAAAAATAAAGACATTTTTTATACCTCCAAAAAAGTTCAATTAATTCATAAGGAATTATACACTAAAAACTTACTCATTGCAAGACCTAAATTCTTTTTGAAATAATCGGGTCCATTTTTGCTTTATATTCAGCAAATCTACCTTCGTCAAGGGCTTGCCTGATTTCTTCCATCAGGGTGTTATAGAACCACAAGTTGTGCATTACAAGAAGCCTTTGAGAAAGCATTTCGGTACTTCTAAGAAGGTGACGAAGATATGCTCTGCTATATCTTTTGCAAACAGGACAACCGCAGTTTTCATCGATTGGTCGCATATCGAACGCATATTTATTGTTGTTAATATTCATAATTCCGTTCCAAGTAAAAAGATGACCATGACGCGCATTACGAGAAGGCATAACACAGTCGAAAAGGTCCACTCCTCTTTCCACAGCATTAAGAATATTAGAAGGGGTTCCAACACCCATAAGATAACGAATTTTGCCTTTTGGCATATACGGTTCAACATCTTCTATAACCTTATACATAACTTCGGCAGGTTCACCAACGGCAAGACCACCAATAGCGTATCCGTCTAAATCAAGCTCGGCAATTTCTTTCATATGTTCTATTCTAAGGTCGGAATAGGTGCAACCCTGATTTATACCAAAAAGCATTTGCTTTGGGTTTACCGTATTTGGCAAAGAATTAAGTTCATCCATTTTAACCTTGCAGCGTTTAAGCCAACGGGTTGTTCTTGCGCAAGATTCTTTAGCATAGTTATATTCGGCAGGGTTTTCAACACATTCGTCAAACGCCATTGCAATAGTAGAGCCTAAATTTGACTGAATTTGCATACTCTCTTCAGGTCCCATGAAAATTTTACGACCGTCCACATGAGAAGCAAAGGTTACGCCTTCTTCTTTAATTTTGCGAAGAGAAGCAAGTGAAAAGACCTGAAACCCACCACTATCAGTTAAAATTGGACCTTCCCAAGTAGTAAACTTATGAAGACCGCCACACTCTTTAATTATTTCATCTCCGGGACGAATATGAAGATGATATGTATTAGAAAGCATAACCTGACAATGAAGTTCTTTAAGGTCTTCTGCCGAAACGGCTCCCTTAATTGCGCCACAGGTTGCAACATTCATAAAGGCCGGGGTTTGAACGGTCCCGTGAACCGTTTCAAAGGTAGCCCTTCTTGCCTTCCCTTCAGTTTTAAGTAATGTGAATTTTGATTTTTCCATTTTTTCTCCTAAATAATAAGCATAGCATCGCCGAAGCTAAAGAAGCGATACTTTTCTTCAACAGCCGTTTTATAAGCATTCATTGTATTTTCGTATCCCGCAAATGCAGAAACCAACATAATTAAAGTGCTTTCGGGTAGATGGAAATTAGTAATAAGTCCGTCAATGCATTTAAACGTATAGCCCGGATAGATAAAAATGCTTGTATCTCCGCTACACTCTGTAAGCTTGCCCTCTTTTGTGGCAGCGCTTTCAAGGGTTCTGCAACTTGTAGTGCCTACAGCAATAACTCTTCCGCCGTTTTCTTTTGTTTTGTTTATAAGCTCTGCCGTTTCTTTCGGAACAATATAATGTTCGGTATGCATTGTGTGGTCGGTTATATTTTCAGCTTTAACGGGTCTAAAGGTTCCAAGACCTACATGCAACGTAACGTAGCCGATATTAATCCCCTTGTTCTTTAGTTCCTCTAGCATTTCCTCGGTGAAGTGAAGACCGGCTGTAGGAGCCGCTGCAGAGCCCATCTCTTTTGAATAAACCGTTTGATATCTTTCGTTATCTTTAAGCTTTTCGGTAATATAATGTGGTAGGGGCATTTGTCCTACCTCATCAAGCAAGGAGAAAAACTCGCCTTCGTAATCGAAATGGATAATTCGGTTGCCCTCAGGAGTTGTTTCTAAAACCTTACACGAAAGCCTGTCGCTAAACTTAAACTCGGTACCCGGTTTTGCTCTTCTTCCGGGGCCTGCCAAAGCTTCCCAATTATTGTTACCCAAGTTTTTAAGAAGCAAAAATTCAACCGTAGCGCCTGTATCCTTCTTTGTTCCGTAAATTCTTGCAGGTAAAACACGAGTATCGTTAAGTATTAAAGTATCGCCTTTTTTAAGAAAATCAAAAAGTGACGAAAAGACTGTATGTTCAATTGTTTTTTTATCTTTACTAAGCACCATAAGACGTGAAGAATTTCTAGGCTCAATCGGTGTTTGTGCTATTAATTCCTCCGGCAAATGATAAAAGAAATCCTTTGTTTTCATATTCTACACAATTCCTAATAAGAGATTTTCCTATAATTTGTAACAAATTATGTTTGACAAGCATTATTATAAATGATATATTTAATCATAATGGCATAAATATATTATATTAGATATGATAGTATATATCAACCAAAATTTTATCTTGTTTTAGAAGGAATGTGAATTACTGTGAAAAAGTACAATGTTGGAATTATAGGCGCCACCGGTATGGTTGGTCAAAGATTTGCTACTCTACTTGACCCTCATCCTTGGTTTGAGGTAAAGGTTTTAGCTGCAAGCTCAAGAAGTGCAGGCAAAACCTATGAGGAGTGTGTTAAGGACCGTTGGGCAATGACTACACCCATCCCTGAGGCTCTAAAAGATATGGTTATCTGCGACGCACAGAAAGATATGGAAAAAATAGCCGCTAGCGTTGACTTTGTTTTCTGCGCAGTTGATATGAAGAAGGATGAAATCAAGGCTTTAGAAGAAGCTTATGCAAAGCTTGAATGCCCCGTTGTTTCTAACAACAGCGCACATCGTTTTACCGATGACGTTCCTATGATTATTCCTGAAATCAATGATGACCACACCGACGTTATTGAGGCACAAAGAAAAAGACTTGGCACAAAGAAGGGCTTTATCGCAGTTAAGTCAAACTGCTCACTTCAAAGCTACGTGCCTGCTCTCTATCCCCTTTCAAAATTTGGAATTTCTAAATCTTTAGTTTGTACTTATCAGGCAATTTCAGGCGCAGGTAAAACCTTTGAGCGTTGGCCTGAAATGGTTGATAACGTAATCCCCTACATTGGTGGCGAAGAAGAAAAGAGTGAAAAAGAGCCTTTAAAGATTTGGGGTAAGGTTGAAGATGGCAAGATTGCCCTTGCTGATTCTCCTAAGTTTACTGCTCAGTGTCTACGTGTTCCCGTATCTGACGGTCACATGGCTGCAGTTTTCGTTTCTTTTGATAACAAACCTTCAAAGGAAGAAATCTTAAAGGTTTGGAAGGAGTTCTCAGGCGCTCCTCAGGCGCTAGAGCTTCCAAGCGCTCCAAAGCAGTTCTTAAACTACTTTACCGAAGACAATATGCCTCAGACAAAACTTCATCGTGGTCTTGAAGGTGGTATGGCTGTTTCTATCGGTCGTCTTCGTGAAGATAGTCAGTATGACTACAAGTTTGTTTGTCTTTCACACAACACCCTTCGTGGTGCAGCAGGCGGCGCTGTTTTACTTGCAGAGCTTCTCTGTGCTAAGGGTTATATGGATTAATTACCTATTTTATTTAGAAGGTGAAATTAATGAAAAAAACTATTTTTACAGGCGTTGCTACAGCACTTGTTACTCCTATGAACCCTGACGGTTCAATTAACTTTCCGCGTTTTCGTACTTTAATTGATGAGCAGATTGAAGCAGGTATTCCCGCTTTAGTTATTTGCGGTACAACCGGTGAATCTGCTACAATGACACTTGAAGAGCATTCTGAGGTTATTCGTGAAGCTATCAAGCACGCAAACGGCAGAGTTAAGATTATTGCAGGCGCAGGCAGTAATGATACAAAGTGTGCCGCTGACCTAGCTATTGAGGCAGAAGAAGCAGGCGCTGATGCACTTTTAATCGTAACTCCTTACTATAATAAGGCTACACAGGCAGGTCTTGTGGCTCATTATAAGTATATTGCAGAGCGTGTATCTCTTCCCATCATTCTTTATAACGTTCCTTCAAGAACAGGCGTAAACATTAAGCCTGAAACCTACGCAAAACTTGCAGAGGTTGAAAATATCGTTGCTATTAAAGAAGCTAACGGCGACGTTTCAAGCGTTGTAAAGACAAGACTTCTATGCGGAGATAAGCTTGATATCTATTCGGGCAACGATGACCAAATCGTTCCTATTATGGCTCTTGGCGGTAAGGGTGTTATCTCGGTTCTTTCAAACGTAATGCCTAAAGAAACCGTTGAGATGTGCGACAAGATGCTAAGTGGTGACCTTGAGGGTGCCGCTGCTATGCAGATTGAACTTTCTTCTTTAATTGATGCTTTGTTTATTGAGGTGAACCCAATTCCCGTTAAGGAAGCAATGAATGAAATGGGATTGAATATGGGTCCTGTTCGCCTTCCTATGACTCCTATGGAGCCTAATACTAAGGCTGTTCTCATAAACGAGCTTAAAAAATTTGAACTTATTAAATAAGAAAAATCTTTAAGGATGTTTAAAATATGACAAATATTATTTTGTGTGGTGCTGCCGGCAAAATGGGAAGGGTTATCGCAAACTGTATCAAGGCTTATTCAGACTGCAAGATAGTAGCAGGTATTGACCTTTATACCGATGGCTCTGCCGATTTTCCGATATACAGTTCCTTTGATAAGGTAACCGAAAAAGCCGATGTAATTATTGACTTTTCAAATCCCGCTTTGCTTGATTCTCTGCTTTTATTTGCAAAGAAAAATAACCTACCCGTTGTTATTGCTACAACAGGTTATTCTGCAGAGCAAACAGAGAAGATAAAATTAGCATCAAAGGATATTCCCCTTTTCTTCACATTTAATATGTCGCTAGGTATTAATCTTTTGGTTGCCCTTTCAAAAAAGGCCGCATCTATTTTAGGTGACAGCTTTGATATTGAGATTGTTGAAAAGCATCACAACCTTAAAGTTGATGCTCCTTCGGGCACCGCTATTATGCTTGCAAATGCCGTTAACGAGGCTTTGGACGATAAGATGATGTTTACCTATGACCGTCATTCAAAACGCGAGAAGCGCGCAAAAAATGAGATTGGTATTCATTCTATTCGCGGCGGCACCATTGTTGGTGAGCACGACGTTATTTTTGCGGGACACGATGAGGTTATTACCCTTTCGCATCACGCTTCTTCAAAGGAAGTTTTTGCCGAAGGTTCAATTAAGGCGGCTGTTTTCTTAGCAGGAAAAGAAGCAGGACTTTATGATATGAACGATATAGTTAAGTTTTAAAGATTAGTAGCAGTCAGTTTGACTGCTACTTTTTTATTTGACAAACATATTTCTATATAATATACTTTTTATAAATAAATCTAAGGAGTTATCGATGGAAGTAAATTATAAAAATAAAAAATATTATAATACTGCCAAATACCCGATAAGACAACCAAAGATTATGACCTTTTTGCTTTATATTGTAAGCAAAATAGTTTTAATGTTTGGCGTAAAGTACAAAATCGAAAAAATAAATATGGAGGGTTTAAAACCACCGTATATTTTGCTAAGCAATCACCACTATTTTATAGATTTTGAGCTTTCTGCGATTGCCACATTTCCACATAGAGTAAACAACGTTGCAACGGTTGACGGTTACTATAGAAGACCCTGGCTTATGGAACTTTTAGGTTGTATTTGTAAAAGAAAATTCACAACCGATTTGCACCTTATTAAGTCTATAAAGAAGGTGCTCAGCCGTGGCGACGTGCTTTGTATGTACCCGGAAGCCAGATACACGCCCATTGGAACTACCGCTATTCTCCCCGATTCTTTAGGCAAACTTGTAAAAAGTTGCAAGGTTCCTGTTGTTGTGCTTCTTCATCACGGTAATTACTTGAGAACTCCTTTTTGGAACTACAGAAAGGTAAGAAAGGTTCCGCTTTATACTACAATGGAGCAAATTTTAACTGCCGAAGACCTTAAAAATATGAGCGTGGATGAAATTAACGCTACTATAAGACAGGCTATGCAGTATGATGAATACAAATGGCAAAAGGACCAAAATATTAAGATTACCGAAGACTTTAGAGCCGAAGGTTTACACAAGGTTTTATATCAGTGCCCACACTGTAAAACCGAATTTAAAATGAATAGTAGCGGTGCTAGTTTATTTTGCGAAGAGTGTGGCAAAGAGTGGGTTATGGATGAACTGGGTGTTCTTTGCGCAACAAATGGCGAAACCGAGTTTTCGCATATCCCCGACTGGTTCGAGTGGGAACGTAGTCAAGTTAGAGAACAAATTGAAAAGGGTGAATATTCCTTTGAAGACAAGGTTGATGTTTATTCCCTTCCACGCTGTATGCAGTTTGAACATTTAGGGGATGCTGTTCTTACCCACTCACTAGACGGCTTTAAACTTCTGGGCCACTATAACGGAGAAGATTATGAGGTTCATCGTTCGGCAGAAAGTATGTACGGCGTTCACGTGGAATACGATTACTGTTATATAAAGCCTTTTGACTGTATCGATATTTCGACAGACAAGGACTCCTTCTATTGCTACCCTGAAAAGCAGAATGTAGTAACAAAGCTTTCGTTTGCGACCGAAGAAATCTATAAACTCCGTATGGAACAGATAAATAAAGAAAAGATAGCAAAATAAAAAATCCACCCTTGGCGCACCTGCCGTAAATCAGTATTTTACTTCTTCTTGATGTAAAGTACTGCTTTACCTATTTAACAACGAATTGATAATTGTTTTTTGAAAAATATATGCTATATTATAATTACACCGGTGATAAACTTTTCGGAGGTATAATATGAACATTAAAATAGGTGCGATTATCAAAAAACTTCGTGCAAATAATAATATTACACAAGACACCCTTGCCACCGCTATAGGCGTTACGCCTCAAGCGATATCTCGTTGGGAATCCGAAGGTGGTTATCCCGATATAGAACTTCTTCCGGCGTTGGCAGACTTTTTCTCGGTCAGTACGGATGAGCTTCTTGGATATAAGCTGTCGGAGCGAGAAGAAGAACTTGCTAATATTAAAAAAGAATTGCGACGTTTGGCAGAAGTGGGAACGCATCAAGAAAGGCTTTCTTTCGTGCGCGATGCGTTTGTTAAATTTCCTAACGATTCCAAAATCAAAGTTTATCTTGCTGCCTGTTTGTTGGACGAATGGAGCAATACACACGAGAAATCCCTGATTCATGAATCTGAAACCCTATGTTTATCGGTAATTGACAACTGCCATGATGAAGACATACGTTATGAAGCAATTTGTACTTTAAGTAGCATATATAACGAATTGGGAGAAATACAAAAAGCGAGAAGCACATTAGAATTGCTCTCGCCGATGAAGTACTGCCGCGAAACTGCTCTTGCTTGCGGAATTGGTGATGGAAATACAGAATTTTATATTCAAGACGAGATTGATAAATTTACCGATGGCTTGGGATTGTCCATTCACAATCTTGTGCTACATGAAGATTTGCCAGACGACCCATCAACTTGGGATAAAAAAATTGAAATGCTTACTATTTCCAACCATCTATATAAGAAGATATACGGGGATAATCTCATGTTTTATCATGTTCGTCTCTCCAGAAATTATTGGTTGATCTCCACCTATCAAATTGCACAAGGCAAAATAGATGGAACCATTGAATTTCTTGAAAAAATGTGTTATCACGCTATTGAACACGATAAAGCGTATATAAATGACCACGGTAAATTTTTCACATCAATTCTTACAGATAAATTGATTTATCCTGAACCGAGCAAAGATTTTCACGAGTGTACAGAGCATACAGAATGCTATCATATTCTTGAAAAAATGCAGCATCCTCGATATGATTGCATTCGTCAGGAGCCCCGTTTCATTTCAATTATCGAGAAATTGAATCAGCATGCGAAATAAGTTATTCAGCCCCGCCTCGCGCGGGGCTTCGCTTTTGTGCCCTCAAAAGCAGTGCTTGTCAAGAAAATAGACGAACTTTCGAGGCACACAAAACTAAGGCCCCCTTGTGTAAAGGGAGGCTATTTACCACCCAATAGTACACCTACAAGACGTAACACACTATACCTTGCAGGGCAAGGCGTGTGAAAAAGGACAGAGAACGTGAAATTCTCTGTCCTTTTATTATAGGGCACAGGTCAACCTGCTTTATAGAAGGTACCCTCACGGGTGGATTTTTCTTATACTGTAAACTTGTGGAAGATTTTTTTGCCTTTTTTGATTACTACGCCGTCTGCGAATTTATCAAGGCTTATCTTCATTGCGGGGTCGGTTGCCTTTTCGCCGTCAACCATTACGCCGCCTTGTTGAACAAGTCTTCTTCCCTCTCCGTTAGATGCGATAAGTCCTGCCTTTGACATAAGGGTTAAAAGACCGATTTCGCCATCCAAAAAGTCGGATGCTTCCAAAGTGGTTGTAGGCATATTAGCATCGTCTGCACCGCCGCCAAAAATGGCTCTAGCGGCGTTTTGTGCCTTTTCTGCTTCCTCGGTGCCGTGTATCATAGAGGTAAGCTCATAAGCTAAAATTTCCTTAGCTTTATTAAGGTCGCTTCCTTCCCACTTCTCATACTCGCGTATGGTTTCAATTGGGATGAAGGTTAACATCTTAATACACTTGATAACGTCGGCATCATCAACGTTGCGCCAATACTGATAAAACTCATAAGGTGTGGTTTTATTAGCATCAAGCCAAACTGCATTTCCTGCGGTTTTGCCCATCTTTTTACCCTGAGAATCGGTAAGAAGGGTTATTGTCATAGCGTGCGCATCCTTGCCGAGTTTTTTACGGATAAGCTCGGTACCGCCAAGCATATTAGACCACTGGTCATCGCCACCAAACTGCATGTTACAGTTATAGTTTTTGAAGAGATGATAGAAGTCATAAGACTGCATAATCATATAGTTGAACTCAAAGAAGGAAAGGCCCTTTTCCATTCTCTGCTTATAGCACTCGGCACGAAGCATATTGTTAACCGAGAAGCAAGCACCAACCTCACGAAGAAGCTCAACGTAATTTAGGTCTAAAAGCCAGTCTGCATTGTTTACCATTAAAGCCTTGCCGTCTGAAAAATCGATAAAGCTTTCCATCTGACGCTTAAAGCAGTCGGCATTATGTCTTATATCCTCAATGGTAAGCATCTTTCTCATATCGGTTCTTCCCGAAGGGTCGCCAATCATTGTAGTACCGCCACCGATAAGGGCAATTGGCTTATTGCCTGCCATTTGAAGTCTCTTCATAAGGGTTAAAGCCATAAAGTGTCCTGCAGTAAGACTATCCGCAGTACAGTCAAATCCGATATAGAAGGTAGCCTTACCCTCATTAATCATATTGCGGATTTCTTCCTCATTTGTAACCTGAGCGATAAGCCCACGCTCAATTAATTCTTCGTATAGTGCCATTATATATTACTCCTATCTAATAATTCCTTAGCTGTTTGAATTGTTTTTTCTGTTAGAACTGTGCCCGACATAATCCTAGCGATTTCTTCAACCCTGGCATTGTCTTTTAACAGTTCAACCTTTGTATAAGTCTTGCCTTCAGAAACATTCTTTTCAATAAGGAAATGTCCCTCGGCCGCCGCCGCTATCTGCGCTAAGTGGGTTACACAGATAACCTGTCGGCTTTTTGAAACCTGTCTTAAACGAATAGCAACCTTTGAAGCCGCTCTACCGCTAATACCGGTGTCAATTTCATCGAAAATAAGGGTATCAACATCGTCCTTGTCGGCAATGATGCTCTTAATAGCGAGCATTATTCGTGAAAGCTCACCGCCAGATGCAATCTTATAAAGAGGCTTTATTGTTTCTCCGGCGTTGGTTGAAATCATAAATTCAACAACGTCCTTACCGGTCTTTGTATATTTGCCCTCATTTACACTGACAACGAACTCAACGTTATCCATATCCATTGAGGAAAGTGCTTCACAAACCTGTTGTGCAAAGAAGGAAGAGGCGTTTTTTCTTGATTCTGTAAGCCTGTCCCCTGCTAAAATAAGGTTTTGCTCAGCATCTAAGAGTTCTTGTTGTAAATCGTTTAGTCTTTCTTCTGAAAGTTCTATTGTTTCAAGTTCTTTTCGAGCCCTATTTAAAAACTCAATAGCCTTCTCTTCGGTGCCACCATATTTTAACATTAAGGTATGCACTATTTCAAGTCTATCTTGCAAATTTTCAAAATAATTTCGGTCAAAAGAAACGCTTTCCAAAAGACTTCTTAAAGATGCAAGTACGTTATGAAGGGTATCGTTGGCCGTTGAAAGCTCGTTTAAGGTAGTTTCAGACTCAGGTACACCTATGTCGGTTAGCAACTTAACAGCCTTGTCGGTACTGATTATTGCGCCGTCAGTATCGTCGTCACCAGATAAAAGAAAAATGCTTTCTTTAATTCTCTTAGCGATTTTTTCACTGTTTTCGGCTAAATCTTTATTCTTTTTAAGTTCTTCATACTCGCCTGCTTTAAGGTTTGCCGACTCAAGTTCATTGATTTGGTAACGAAGAAGGTCCATTCGCTCGTACTTTTTATCCTCATCGGTTTCAAGCGCTTTAATCTCTCTTCTTATGTCGGTAAACTGCTTAAAGGCGGTATGGTATGCATCTAATAAATCTTTATTGCCCGCAAGTAAATCGAGATAAATATAGTGATTTTCAGGCTTTAAAAGCATTTGGCTATCATGCTGACCGTGAATGTTTATAAGGTTCTTTCCGATTTCCTTTAAAACAGTAGCGGTAGCGGGACGGCTATTAATTTTTATACTGCCGTTTCCGCTGTTAGATAACACCCTTTGAATTAGCAGGTTGCCATCTTCATCGAGTTCAAATCCACCATCAACAATATTTGCCTTAGCCTCTGCGGACAAATCCGAAAAGAGTGCCGAAACCACCGCTTTATCCTTGCCGTTACGGATAAGCTCTTTAGATGTTCTTTCACCTAAAATTGCATTAATTGAATCTATAATAATTGACTTACCTGCGCCCGTTTCACCAGACAGGACGTTAAAGCCCTCGGTTGGTTCAATACTAGCCGATTCAATTACCGCAATATTTTCAATATGTAGGTATTTTAGCATATTAAAACGTCCTAAATTAGTTTTTTAAGTTCTTTTGTGAGTAGTATTGAATCTTGTTCGCTGGCAGTTATAGCAAAAACAGTATCGTCCCCTGCTAGTGAACCTAAAATGATATCACTAAAAAGGTTATCAACAGCAACGCCTGCGCTTGAAGCCATTCCGGGATAACACTTAACTATTACGGTGTTCATAGAATAAATAACGCTTACAGCGGCTCTTTTAAAGGTTTCTTCAAAATGACTGCCGTTTCGCTCGTTTCCGTGATTTTCTGCCGAAGAAACATAACGATATATACCGTTTTTATCCCTTGCTTTTACAATTTTAAGTTCCCTAATATCACGAGAAACTGTCGATTGCGTAACATTAAAACCTAAATTTTCTAGTGCCTCTTGCAAATCCTCTTGAGTTGCTAAGGTATTAAGTTTGATGAGTTCTAATATTTTTTGCTGTCTTATATGTTTCATATCTTCATCCTAAAATTTCATTGATAATGTTTTAAAAATAGTTCTACCCGAAATATTGATAAGCTTTGCATCAAAATCGCACATAGAAAGCACGATTTCCTGTTCAGAAAGACTTTCCTTATAGCGAGCACCATCAATTCCTAGGTATACAGCAGAGCGCGACGTGTCCGGAATAGTAACCCTTATTTTCTCCTCCGCATTTATTAGCATTGGTCTTGCCGTCAAGGAATGAGAACATACAGGGGTAAGGTTAAATGCGCGCATCGATGGGTCTATTATAGGTCCACCTGCCGACATTGAATAGGCGGTTGAGCCTGTTGGAGTTGAAAAAATGATGCCGTCCGCACGATAGGAAATCAAATCGTTTCCTACGTTTACCTCGATATCGGCAATTCTTGCTATATCTCCACCCGAAATAATAACGTCGTTAAGGGCTACGTCTGAAAAGACTTCTTTTCCATTCTTTATAACAGATGCCTTTATCATCATTCTATTTTCAACAGTATAGTCACCGCTTACTAGCTTTTCCAAAAGGTCAAGGTTATCCTTTTCAACGTCGGTTAAAAAACCAAGTCTGCCCGCATTAACACCTAAAACGGGTTTTTGGTATGTAGCAGCTTTTTTAGCATAGCTTATTAACGTTCCGTCACCACCGACAGTAATTATAAGGTCGGCAGACTGAAAAACATCCTTTTCACTAAGCTTTGTGCATCTTTTCTTTTTGTCTTGCTTTGTTGTTAAAACTTCAACTCCCAAGCTTATAAGTTTATCAATTACCTTTTCGGTGATTTCGCAAGCTCCTATTTTTTTGGTGTTAGTGAATATTGCTGCCTTCATCTTCCTCCCCCTTACTATCTAGTGTGTTGTGTGATTGCTTTACGATTTCGCTAGCAGAAATTTCTGCGCTGATATCGCCCTTATTATCATTTCTTAAATGAATTAAATATTCAATATTGCCTTCGGGACCTTTGATTGGAGAATAATCAAGATTAAGTACCGAAAATCCTTCGTTTTTAGCCACAGACATAATCTTTTCAATTACCTCAACGTGAACATCAGGGTCTCTAACAACGCCCTTTTTGCCCACCTTTTCCTTGCCCGCTTCAAACTGTGGTTTAATAAGACAAACCGCCTCGGCATCCTCTTTCATCAAGGTTTTCATAACAGGGATAATAATTGAAAGCGAAATAAAGGAAACGTCAACCGAGCAAAACTCTAACGGGTCGGGAATTTCAGCCTTTGTAACATATCTAAAGTTGGTTCTTTCAAGGTTAACGACACGGTTATCGGTACGAAGTTTCCAAGCAAGTTGGCCATATCCTACGTCGATAGCATAAACCTTGGTTGCGTTATTTTGTAGCATACAGTCGGTGAATCCGCCTGTGGAAGCGCCTATGTCGGCACAAACCTTATTTTCAAGGCTAAATGAAAAACGCTCAACCGCTTTTTCAAGCTTAAGTCCTCCACGGCTAACATACTTTAGTTTTTCTCCGCGAAGTTCAATGATATCGTCCGGCTTTACCTGTGTGCCCGGTTTATCCGACTTCTGATTATTAACGTATATTTGACCTGCCATAATAAGCGCTTTTGCCTTTTCACGGCTCTCGGTCAAGCCCTTTTCGAAAACAGCCGCATCAAGCCTAATTTTGCTTGCCATTATTTGCCACCTTTTATTTTTTTATAAATAGAATTTCTATCAAGCTTGCAGTATTTTAAAGCCGCTTCACGAGTCATAGCAGGGATAAACTTGCCCTCTATAGCAGTAATATCCTTTTTGGTTGTAACCTTAGAAGCTATATGCTCAAATATACCGCCTTTTTTGATACCTTCTTCAAAAAAGTCAACACGGTCATACTGATTTAAGATATCAATTAACTTTTGGCTTATCGGGAAAATTTTATTAAGTTTAATTACGTCAACTAAAATATTCTCTTCTCTAAGCTTTTGTTGTGCAAAAATCGCCTCAACAGTATTAAGCCCATAGGTAACAATAGCTGTTTTTCCATCGTTTTTAAATACTGTGAAATCTTTTTTGCTGAATTTAAAATCAATTATCTCCTTGCCTCTTGGGTATCTGATTGCAACAGGAGAAGTTGCATCTTTTGTAAGTTTGATATAACCTTCAAGCTCGCTATAACTTGCAGGAGAATAGATGGTCATATTAGGCACTCCTGATAAGAACGCCGCATCAAAAACGCCTTGATGTGTCTCTCCGTCCTCGCCTACAAGACCTGCGCGGTCAACTAAGAGCCTTAAAGGAAGACCTTGGATTGCGGTATCGTGAATAATTTGGTCGTAAGCTCTTTGTAGGAATGAACTGTAAACCGCAAAATAAGGCTTTGCACCGCCTGAGGCTAGTCCCGCAGAAAAAGTCACAGCATATTCTTCGGCGATGCCTACGTCGAAAAATCTGTTAGGCATTAAAGAAGCAAAAGTTTCAAGTCCTGTACCGCTAGGCATTGCGGCCGTAATAGCGCAAATTTTTTCGTCCTCTTTTGCTAGGTCTAAAAGGGCGTTGCCTGCGATATTAGAAAAACTGTCAGAAGCAGTATTAGAAATGCCTTCTTCCATATTGAAAGCGGATACGCCGTGATAAGAGTCAGGCTCGTTTTCAGCGAACTCATATCCCTTACCTTTTTTTGTCAAGACGTGAATAACACAAGGGTCAGACTGCATTTTTGCAATGGATAAAGCGGTATCTAGCTTTTCAATATCGTGGCCGTCAACGGGTCCTATATAGTTGAATCCAAGCGCTTCAAAAATATTGTCTTTATAAATAAATCGTTTAAAGAAATCTTTGATTTTTGAAAGTGTTTTGCGAACAAAACTTCCAACAAGAGGAATTTTAAAAAGAAATGACTCTGTTTTTGATTTTAGCTTATGGTACCCCGGTTTTAAACGTATTTTATTAAGATGTTTTGAAACCGAACCGACATTTAAAGAGATAGACATCTCGTTATCATTGACAACGACAATAAAGTTGCCTTTATAAGTGCCGATATTATTAAGGGCCTCAAATGCAAGACCACCTGTTAAGGCGCCGTCCCCTATAACCGCAACTGCCGTTCCCTCTTCACCGCTTAATTTTTTAGCCATGTGAATTCCAAAAGCGGCTGCAATAGAGTTGCTTGCGTGTCCTGTTACAAACTGGTCATGTTCACTCTCACTAGGGCGCATAAAGCCCGATATGCCACCCTCTTTTCGTAGTGTATCAATGGTTTCATATCTGCCTGTTAAAAGCTTATGAGTGTAGCACTGGTGTCCTACGTCGAAAATTATTGCATCTTTAGGCGACTCAAAAGCGCGATGTAAAGCGACGGTTAATTCAACTGCGCCCATATTTGATGCTAAATGTCCACCATTTACAGAAACAACATGCAAAAGCTTATCACGTATCTCTGCGCAAAGTAGTTCCAGTTCTTCATTATTTAGTTTTTTAAGGTCACTAGGAGTTTTAATCTCCTTTAAAAAACTATATTCCAAAAAATCAACTTCCCTTTTAATATTCCCTGTTGCAAAGGTAATCGGCTAAAGCCTTTAATGTAGAAGACTTCTCTCCGAATATGTCTAATGCCGCCTTTGCCTTATTTGTTAAATTTTCAACCCTACTTTTACAGTCCTCAATGCCGTAAACCGAAACAAAGGTTGATTTTGCATTTTCTTTATCGCTATGAATAGGTTTACCAAGTTTTTCGCTTTCGCCTATTTCGTCTAAAATATCATCCATTATCTGAAATGCTAAACCTAAATTATCTGCATATTCTTTAGCGGCCATACATTGCTTTTCGTCTGCACCAGCTAAAATACAACCAAGCAGGCAGGAAACCTTAATTAGCGCCGCCGTTTTTAACTTGCAAATAAGTAATAGTTTTTCCTCTGAAGCTTCTGTGTTTTCTGATAACAAATCAACCGTCTGTCCGCCAATCATTCCGTTTATGCCTGAATAATGGGCTAATGCAGAAATTGCTTTTACCTTTGCCTTGGGCTCGATATCCTTTGCATTCGCAATTACACCGAAAGCCTCGGTTAAAAGAGCGTCTCCTGCAAGCAACGCATACTCCTCACCAAACTTAATATGACATGAAGGTTTTCCGCGTCTCATATCATCGTTATCCATACAAGGTAGGTCATCGTGAATAAGTGAGTAGGTATGTATCGACTCAATTGCTACCGAAACGGGCGCAGGAACGTCTCCAACTCCACCGCAAATTTTATAAAACTCATTCACAAGGAATGGACGAAGTCTCTTACCACCAAGTTTTAGACTATACATCATAGCATCATAAACTATTTTATAGTCCTCTAAAACGGTAGGCAAAAACTTATCTATTTTTGATTCAAACTCTGCCGAATAGGCCTTAATCATTTTTTCAATCATTTATCTACCTCAAGGCTTTTAATACTATCTAGCTTTTCTTTTGCCTTTGTTAAAACTTCGTTGCAATATCTAGATAGTTCTATTCCCTTTTCAAAAAGTTTTAACGATTCATCTAATGATAGGCTATTGTCATCTAGCTTTTCCGCAACCTCTTTAAGCTCGTTAAATGCCGCTTCAAAGCTTAAATTCTTTTCATCCATAAGTTACTCCTCATAAACTTTAATAACTTTACAGTCTGCGCTACCCTTTGAAAATTTGACGTTTAGGTTATCGTTTTCTAAAAGAGCTTTAGAATCTGTAACCGCTTTGCCGCCTTTAACCGCAACAGAATAACCTCTGGCAAGTGTTTTTAAAGGGCTTAAGGCATCTATTTTTGATGTGATTTTAGTAAATGCCTTATCTATATTTTCAAACTTTTCATTTGCTTTGTTAAAAATATTATCTGCTAGTCTATCAACCTCTATAGCCTTTTTCTCAATTAAAGTTTCAGAAGGTTTTGAGAAAACAGGCAAAGATTTAACCTTGTCTAAAAGCAAAAAGTGTCTTGTTAAAATGTTTTCGGCTGCTGAAAAAATTATATTTGAATAGGTGTTTACCGAAAGGGATAATTCATCAATATCAGGAACCGCCAGTTCCGCCGCCGCAGAAGGTGTCGGCGCTCTAAGGTCTGATACGAAATCGCAAATTGTAAAATCGGTTTCGTGGCCTACAGCCGAAATTACGGGAATTTTTGACTCGGCTATTTTTCTGGCTAACCCTTCGTCGTTAAAGCACCAAAGGTCTTCAACCGAACCACCGCCTCGACCGATAATGATTACTTGGTTTTCGGGGTCGTTATAGGCTATATCTAAAGCTTTGCAAAGACTCATTGGAGCCTCTGCGCCTTGTACTATTGCAGGAATCAATTCAACCTTTGCTATTGGATATCTTCTTGTTAAAACATTAAAAATATCCTTAACTGCGGCTCCCGTGCTTGAGGTTATAACCGCAATTTTTGAAGGAAATGGTGGAATGGCTTTTTTTCTGGCACTTGAAAACAAACCTTCCTTTTCAAGTTTTTCCTTTAACTGTTCAAAAGCTTGAAGAAGGTCCCCTTCGCCATCAACCGTCATATCCTCTGCATAAAGTTGATATGCTCCGTCTCTTTCAAAAACCGAAATTCTTCCGCGGACAACAACCTTCATACCATCTTTTGGTAAAAATTTTAGTCGTCTCGCATTTGCATTAAACATAACGCACTTTATAGCTGCCGATTCATCCTTTAAGGTAAAGTACAAATGTCCGCTGGAGAAATGCTCTTTAAAGTTAGATATCTCTCCTATAACGCTTATAAAGGCAAGCTTTCCGTCTGCTTCAAGAAGGCTTTTGATATAAAAATTCAGTTGTCTTACAGAAATAGCAGAAGACAAATTACTCACTCTTTCTTGACAATGTTCCTAAAAGGCCATTTACGAAGCTTGCATCTTCCTTGGTTGAATATTTCTTTGTAAGTTCTACCGCCTCGTTTATTGATACGCCGTGTGGTATATCGCTAAAGTAGAGCATCTCGGCAACCGCAACCTTCAAGCTTGCCTGAGCAACGCGAGAAATGCGGTCAAACTGCCAACCCTTTAGGTGCTCGCTAATTTTATTATTTATCTCATCAGAATTATCAATAACGGTCTTAACAAGCTCTTCGCAATATTCGTCACTTATGTAAATGCCACTGTCAGTAGCTATCTCCAAAAGCTCCTCAAAAGACTCATTTTTAAAACCATTTTGAAAGACAAGAATAAATGCCTGTTCTCTTGCTTCTGTTCTAGTCATAAAACACCTCAATATATATTTATACATAATATATAATATAATATTTCTATGCATTTTTCAAGCAAATATGCAAAAAAATATTCATTATTTTTAGAGTTTTTAAGGGTATTTTAAATTTTTGTTGTAAAATGTCTATATTTCTGTTATAATATTTGAACTAATATTATGATAGAGGTGGAAAAATGGCAACCGAATTCAGAACTGCATTTTTAGGCTTTAATCGTGATGACGTATTAAAATACGTGCATAAAAAAGATTTTGATATGAAATCGGCACAAGAAAAAGCTTCCACAGAAATTGCTCAATTAAAGGCTTCTCTTGAAAAAGTAACAGCTGAACTCGAATCTGCTACAAAGCAAAACGAGTCTCTTTTAAAAGACAATGCTACTATGAAGGTAAGACTCGATGAATTTGAAGCGCAAGCTGAAAGCATCAATCATACCGCAGAAAAAATAGGCAAGTTATACCTTGTTTCTAAGACAAGTGCTAAGACTATTCTTGATAAAGCACACGAAAGTTCTGTTGCAATTAGCAATGAGACTTCTAAGAATCTTGAAAACATCCTTTTAACACAAGATGCGCTTTCTGAAATTAAGGCTCGCCTTGTCTCCTCTGCTGATGAGTTTATTAAGGAACTTGAAGGTTTAAACAGTTCTTTAGACTCTGCAAAAGACACCCTTAACAAGAACACAGATGAACAGGTTAAGGTTAGCGCTGAATTTGCAGAGATTTATCAAAAACTTGGCTAATATGAAAGAGTTTAAGGTTAATACTCTAAATCTTTCGAGTATTATAGACGAAATTTCTGCAGGCGATAAAGTTTTGCTTTCAGGTACCGTTTATACTGCTCGTGATGCCGCTCATAAAAGGCTTGTTGAGCTTATTGATAAGGGTGAAAAGCTTCCCTTTGACCTAAAAAATGCGGTAATATATTACGCAGGACCCACCCCCGCTCCCAAAAATCTTCCTATTGGAAGTTGCGGACCTACAACCTCCTCAAGAATGGACTCTTATTCTCCCCTCCTTCTTGCTTTAGGTCTTAAAGGAATTATCGGTAAGGGGCAATTAGGAGATAACGTTTGCCAAGCCATTTGTGACAACAAGGCGGTTTATCTTTGCGCTATAGGAGGCGCAGGCGCCCTTGCCGCTTCATCTATTATCTCTTCTGAGGTTATTGCATTTGATGACCTTGGTTGTGAATCTATAAAAAAATTGGAATTAAAAAATTTCCCCCTGTTTTGCGGTGTTGACTGCAAAGGAGGAAATTTGTTTAAAAGATAAAAATTGAATTTTCAGGTTTTTTTGTGAAGGTCATCCTTTCCTTTTTTGTTGGATGAATAAAGGATAGGCTTTCACAAAAGAGCGCTAATTTTTGATACGGCTTACCGCCGTATTTTTTATCCCCAAAAATAGACATATTTCTATGTGAAAGCTGAACTCGTATCTGATGTGTTCTACCGGTAAAAAGCCTTATACTTAATAGGCTTTTTTCTTTATCTGTAGCAACTAACGTATATTCGAGTTTGGCTTTTTTTACGCCCCTTCGTTCCCTTTTAACGACATAGGACTTGTTTTTAGAGGAGTCTTTAAAAAGCAGGTCTTCGAGTATGTCGCTTACCTTTTCAGGACACCCGTTTACTACTGCTAAATATTTTTTAATAAAAACAGAATGGTCGGAAATATCACGCGAAAGGCTAGCGGCAGTAGGTTTATTTAAAGCATAAACCATTACGCCCTCTACCTCGCGGTCAAGCCTATGTATAGGATATATTTCGGTAAGATTGTTTTCGGTTTTTAAGGTGTCTTCCATATTAGCTTTACCCGAAGTATCCTTCGCCGAAAGCAAGCCTTCAGGCTTTATACAAACCAAGATATCCCTATCCTTATAAAGCACTTCTATCACTTTATTTTTCTTCCCTCGATATAAAATCTCTTGTCATCAGCATGACCCATAGAGAAGGTTTTTCTAGGCAATGAGCCGTCCTCAATTACCGCATCAAAAAGTTCATCTTTTCTCATTCCGTCAAAGATAAAACCTACTGTATTTGGCTTTTCGCACAACTTTTTAGTAGCCTCGATGCCGTGAATATAATCGATTTCAACCTCTTTGTGTGATTTTAGGTAATCATCAAGGAAGGTTTGAAGTGTTCCAACAGGAAGCTTTGAGATTGGTTTAAAGGTGATATCAAAGCTATCCTTGTCACTTACTACCTCAAAGGTGTGGCCCTGATTTTTATCGCACTCGGTTAAATATGACTTCATTGAAGAAAGTAGTTCTTCCCTATTAACACCGAAAAGAACCCTGTAAATAGGCTCAAATTCTATAGCTTTTTCGTGGATGTTTACAATTTCAACCAAGGCATAACGAGAATTTTCAGTGCCGTTTAGGTTGTGGCATTCCTTTGCGGTTGCAAGTGAATGGTTGCCGTCGCCTACAGCAAACAAAAGACCGTCCTTAACTAAGGCTTCAAGTTTTGAATTGATGTTATCAAACTCCGAGGAGTCAACAAAATAACCTTCAATATGTCCCGAATTTTTCATAAGGTCAAAGTCATAAGCCTTGTTCATTGCTGTTTTCTTTTCCTCAAGACTGCCTAAAACGGTGTCATTCGGGTCGTCTATAAACAAAAGAACATGTGGAAACTCTAGCGGCGCATCCTTGCGGATTTTAACTCTAGGCGGAATTCTTTCTGCAACGGTTTCCTCGGTCGCACGGATTAAAGCCTTTGTTCCCTTTCTATAGTCGTAGGTTTCAAGGTCCACTACGCCGACAAGACCACGCCTTTTACCGCCTACAGAGAGCTCTCTTTCAAGATAAATCATAGCATTATCTGCTTCGGTAAACTTATCAGTTTCTAAATACGACTTCATAGTAGCATTTATCGACTTGATTCTTTCATCGGTTTCGGCCAGATAAATTTCAGGCAAAACCATATTAAGTGTTGAAGGCGCATCTCCAACTATTGCCTCAACGTCGCGCCAATATTCAGGGTCTGAGGTATATTGGTCGCAGGCAATAACTGCCCACTTTTGAAAATCAGATTTAGGCAAAAGAATCTTTGCAGGATATAAATAATTTTTCACTAAAAAACACTCCAGTACAGTTTACTTCGTTCCGGTTGAGCCAAATCCACCTTCGCCTCGTTCGGTTGTGTCAAGCTCATCCGCTTCAATAAAATCGGCCTTGATATAAGGTGCTATAACGATTTGAGCAATTCTCTCGCCCGCATCGATTTTACTAATATTTTCAGAATGGTTATGTAAAGCGACCATTATTTCGCCACGATAATCAGAATCAATTACTCCAACCTTGTTAGCAGGAGCAAGACCCCTCTTTGTAGCAATACCGCTACGAGCATATATAAGGCCTACATAACCGTCAGGTATTTCCATAGCAATTCCCGTGTGAACAAGTCGTGTTTCTCCCGGAGCAAAGGAAATTTCCTCTTCACAAGAATAAAGGTCTGCTCCTGCAGCGCAAGCAGAGCCGTATGAGGGCATAACCGCTTTTTCGTTTAATTTTAAAATCTTTAATTTCATTATTTTTCTCCTGTATTCTAAGGATTTATTATATATTTATTATAACATCAAGGTCTTAAAAAGCAAGTCTTTTATGGCTATTTATAAAAGCCTTTTCCGTAGATATCTGAGACGTTTGTAATGAAATAAAAAGCCTCTTTATCGCTGCTGTCTATCATCTTTTTTAGCGCCGTAAATTCACTGTTTCTGACGACGCACATAAGAAGTGTCTTTTGTCCTCCTGAAAAACCGCCTACAACATTTATTTCGGTAACTCCGCGTTTAAGTTCACTTAATATTTTTTGTTCAAGCTTTTGCGGTTCGCCTGTAATTATAAAGAAAAGCCTACAAGCGTTGTTACCGTAAAGAACGATATCTATAATTCTGGAAGAGAGAAAAATTGCAAGCATTGTATAAAGCGCCGCTTGAATATCTCTATATACAAACGCCGACATTATAACTATAAAACCATCGAAATAAAGATAAAATTTACCGATAGAAATGTTTTGATATTTTCTGTTAAATATTCTGATAATAATATCAATTCCGCCTGTAGTAGCGCCTCTAAGCATTACAAGGCTTAAGCCTATTCCTGCAAGGATGCCGCCAAAAATTGCGCATATTATCGTATCTCCCTCAAAGGAAGGAAAGGTCGCTTTAATTATATCGATTAGAAAAGAGCTTAGAGAAACGCCTATTACCGTTTTAATAATAAATTTTCCGCCAAAGGAGAAAAATCCCGCTATCAGTATTGGAATATTTAATATAAAAACAGTAACTCCCGTAGGAAAACTAAAGGCATAGCTTAAAAAAGATGCTATACCGGTTATTCCTCCGGGAGATATTTTTGCAGGTTCTAAAAAAAGCACAACAGCAACAGAGTATGCGACACACCCTGTTGCTATTACTAAAACGTCTAATATTAATTCTTTAAACTTGACATTTTTCAAACATACCACCCAATTATAGTATATCCGAAAAATTGTCCCATAGTTTATTAAAAAGTTCTTCTGCCCTTTTGTTTTCGCCTGAAAGGTGCAAATATCCAAATAACGCCTCAAACCCCGTAGCCGAATGATAATCAGAAGAGGATGCATTTTTAGGCACAGAGCCAACTTTGGCGTTTCTGCCCCTTTTATAAATTGACATTTCCTTTTCGGTAAGGTCATTTTCAATCACTTTAAAGGCTTCTGCCTGCGCTTTAGCATTAACGAGTTTTACCGAAGCCGAATGCAGTTGACTTACAGGTCTGTTTACCTCGGCAAGTTTAGTTCTTACAAGCAGACTAAAATAAACGTCGCCCACAAAGGAAAAGGTTAACGGGCTTAGTGAATTTATATCCATATAATCACCCTACGACACAAAGTCAAATTCAAAGTCATAAACACAAACAGTATCTCCGTCTGTAACACCGGCTTTAACAAGTGCTTTAATGATACCTGTTTGTTGGAGTGTTCTTTCAAAATACTGAAGTGACTCATAATCCTCAGGATTAATGGTTTCCATAATTTTAAGAAGCCAAGGAGCATCTTCAACAAAGTAAACTCCACCCTCTTCACGAACCGTGAAGGTGCGCTTATTCGAGGCAACCGTAAGGTCTTCTATAGGCATTGGGTCAGGCTCATACACCTTAATTGCAGGAAGTTTTGCAAGCTCCGCCGCAACAAAGTTTATAAGCTCCTGAGTTCCCTCTTTAATGGGAGCCATTATTGGAAAAAACGCATAACCCAGACCGTTAAAATAGTCTTTTAACTTTTCTATTTCTTCATCTTCGGTTAAATCGCATTTGTTTGCAACAACAATTTGCGGTCTTGTCGTTAACTCTTTATTGAAAACCTCAAGTTCCTTATTTATAGCGTTAAAATCTTCGACAGGGTCTCTGCCCTCGCTACCCGAAGCGTCTATAACGTGAAGCAGTAGTCTGCAACGCTCAACGTGACGCAAAAACTCATGACCAAGGCCTATTCCCTCTCCCGCGCCCTCAATAAGACCGGGTATATCTGCCATAACAAAGGAAGAACCTTCGCCCATTCTTACAACGCCGAGCACTGGTGTTAGCGTGGTAAAATGATAATTAGCAATTTTAGGCTTAGCCTCGCTTACAACCGAAACCAAGGTTGATTTTCCAACGTTAGGGAATCCGATTAATCCAACGTCAGCAAGAAGTTTTAACTCAAGGGTAACCTCTAACTCTTCGCCGGGATTTCCAGGCTTTGAAAACCTTGGAATTTGTCTTGTGGATGAAGCAAAATGCATATTACCCCAACCGCCATTACCACCTTTTGCAACAATGGTAGGCTCGTCAGAAGATATATCAGCAATTATTCGGTTTGTTTCCTGGTCCTTAATAAGAGTACCTCTTGGTACCTTAATAATTAGGTCTTTTGCGCTTTTTCCGGTGCATCTTGATGCTCCACCGGGCATGCCGTCATCAGCCTTATAGGACCTTTTATATCTGAAGTCTGCAAGGGTTGATAGGTTATCGTCGGCAACAAAAACTATATTGCCGCCTCTACCTCCGTCACCACCGTCAGGTCCGCCTGCCGCAACGTACTTTTCTCTGTGAAAAGAAACTGCACCGTCGCCGCCGTTACCTGCCTTCAGACTAATTTTTGCAATATCAACAAACATTGATTTTCTCCGTTCTAAAAATTAAACCCGACAAAAAAGTCGGGTTTAAAAGACATTTTATTGTTCAACAGCGTAAATGCTAACCTGCTTGCGGTCACGACCTACGCGCTCAAACTTAACCTTACCGTCGATAAGAGCAAATAAGGTATCGTCAGAACCCTTGCCAACATTGTTGCCGGGATGAATATGAGTTCCTCTCTGGCGAACGAGGATGTTACCAGCTAAAACAAACTGACCGTCAGCACGCTTAACGCCAAGACGCTTAGACTCACTGTCACGACCGTTCTTTGTTGAACCTACTCCCTTTTTATGAGCAAATAACTGAATGTTAATCTTTAACATTATTACACCTCCAAATAAACTTTTATGCAGTTTGGAAACTGCTCTGCCATCTGTTGCAGATGAATTTTAAAGCCTTCCAGGACAACCAAGGTTTCCTCTGACGGGTTAAGAACCTCAATGGTCATTTTCGCATCTGACACATCAGATTTAACCTTATCGCCAATAACCTCGATTATTGTATTTGCGGCCATATACGCTGCTGAAGATACCGCAGCACAGACCTGACGTCCCTGCTCATCATCCGCATCGACTGTACAATGTCCGTTTACGGAAAATCCGTTCTTAGACAGTTTAACACAAGTCATAATTAAATAATTTCGGTAATCTGTACCTTGGTATAGGGCTGTCTGTGACCCATCTTGCGTGAAGAACCCTTCTTGGGCTTGTAGGTGAAGACTGTAATCTTCTTGCCTTTACCGTTCTTTACAACGGTTCCCTTAACAGCAGCATCCTTAACATAGGGCTTACCGAGTTTGAGGGCAGAAGTCTTTTTAACGGCGATAACCTTGTCAAAAACAACTTCAGCATTTTCTTCTGCATCAAGCTTTTCAACGTAGATAAAATCACCTTGTTCTACGCGATACTGCTTTCCGCCTGTTTCAATAATAGCATACATTTTTTTGGCACCTGCCTTAATTCAAGTCTCGCTAAAGTGAGGCGTGTGATAGACACAACTTAATAAGCCCCCAATAAGCGGCTCTACCATTATACCAACAAGCCGTCAACCTGTCAAGTGTTTTTTATTAAATAATTTACCGTCTTTAATTTTAAAAACACACCCTTAAAGATTTTTTGTGGATAACAAACAAATCTCTAATATTCAGGTGTGTTTTCTGTGTCGGTAACATTTTCTTCAGTATGTTCTGTAATGCCGTTTATAATTATTTTTATTTCTTCGTTTTGTGTAATGTATAGTTCTTCTTTTCTTTTGCTATCCTTAGATTTAGGATAATAGGCAGAGGTGCCCCAATGCGCCTCGAACACAATGTCGGTGGTATCAGTTACCAAAAGTTTAAAAATCATTTCCTTGGTTTTTCCACCCTTGACATTTTCATCAATGCCAAGCTGTTGTGTGTGGTATGTTTTATCAGAGCCTGTTGCTGTGACCGTTACAAACCCTGTAGTTGCTGAGCTTTGCTTTGTAGGCGTAATCCTTACCGTATAGGTTTTCCCTGCCTTCAATCCGCTAACTTTAAATATTTTATAGTTGCTGGTTATAGGGGTTATTTTTTCTGCAACTGCTCCCTCTTCATCAATAATTTGGACCTCTATTTTAGTTTGAAAGGTTGCCGCTTTAATCGTATTAAATCCCGAGGTTACATCGTGAGAAAAATAAGCGTAAGCACTAAAGCTCATCGCAAGCAGGCTAAAAACCACAACTGCTACTGACGTTATAACCCGCGTAAGCATTACTTTTTCGCGTATTTTTGTATGCTTGGGAACATAGAAATATTCGTTATAAAATTTTCTCACTTAATGTCACCTCCCTTTTGAAATTTGCTTTTGATTGATTAGTCTATAATTTGATCTGCTTTTACTGTAATTCCAAGTTCAACCTTTGGAACGGTGCTGCCACGATAGTTTGCAATATTGTTAACTTGTTCGGGCATACGGACAATTAGCGCGATATATTTAGTCGCATTAGGATCCAGTTTTGCCGTATCGGTTTCGTAGTAATTATGTAAAGGCATATTGGCAACTTCTTCTGCCACTTTGCGGTCAGAAATACTGTTTTTCATTGCTTCCTCGGTATCTGCTACTTTAAGACCGAACTTTAAATAATCCTGCAAAAGAAAGGTCTGACCAAAGACATTTGTTGCTTGAGAGCAACCATTTACATTAACCGCTGTATAAAAATTAAACGGAGTATCTCCCTTATTTTCCACCTTTAGGTAAACAACCTGAACATAGCCCGGTTCATACAGTGCTTGTTTATCAAATATTTCTGTGCCACTATCGACTTCTTCCCACTTTCCATCGGTAAGACGGTGCGATACCGTAAGCTTAAAATCTGCAAAATGGAAGATGTTGTTGATTTCAGGTGATGAGTCACCAAACCACGCCAACGAGGCTCCTGTACCAAGTAAGCTCCAAATGACAAGTAGGCATAGGCTGAAAATTAAGGCTATTTTTTTGATTGTTGTTTTCTTTGCTTGGGGCTTCACGCCTTATTCCTCCTTGTTTAGTGCTTTTAGGCGTGTTCTTTATCTTCCTTATCCTTTTTACGCCATATCAAAAGAATAAACATTATACATAATGAGCAGACCATCAGAGCAATCCAAACTTCTTTTTTTGCATTGTCACCTGTCTGCGGTAGTTTTGGGTCATCGGGTTCTACGGGAAACTCTTCTATCATAAATTCCCAATCGAGATAGCCGATTTTACTTTGAAACATATTATCGAGTTCTACGGGAACCTCTAAAATTACATCTAAATTAACCTTGCCGCCCGAATAGAGTGTGCCAAGGCATACCCAATCGGTAAGTCCTGCGGTTTCGTCGGCTGCGGCATCGAACATATATGCCATTTCGTTTTTTTCACTCTTTTGCACCTTGAGTCCTAGTTTAGACAAGAAGTCAACCGAATCCAAGTGTGCACCCAGAGAACGCATATAAATTTTAACCTTAACCTTATTATCCGCCTTATTTTTAACGGTGATTTGTTGTGTTAGGGTGTCACCGGGCATAACGTCCTTAAAATTGGAAAACAGGTCGGTTAATGAGTAATCACTACCGGGTTTAAAGACAAATTTGCCTGCATTTCCGGTATAGGTTACCTTTCCCTCTGCCGCAAAACTCGTTATTGTATTAGCAAAGAAGAGTAATAATGTAAACAAGAGAACTATAATCTTCTTCATTTAACTATCCTCCGAGGGCCAACCGAGTGCGGTATAGGTATTGCCGTCGGTTAAGGGGTTGTTTTCACTTTGAACAGCCTGTGCTTTGACGGTTAAACTCAAGGTTTTACCTATATAACTGTTATCAATATTGGCACCAACCATTTCAACGTGGGAAAATACATCCGGAGTAGTGTCATTGGGTTCTACGATACCTTTGTAGTAATACCAGCCGTCATGCAGTTCCCAATATTCCTCGTTAATGTTAAGCTTAAAGCAATCTTCAGCCGAAAGTTCCTCTGAGTTTACACCATAAACCATTTTAACACGAAGGTAGAACGGGTGCTCACAGTCACTCTCAATACTAACCTTTTTTGAAACAATATCACCCGGAACGATATAAACTCCCTCTTTTGGAAATTCTTTTCCTTGGTCGGTTGTTTCGTGAATAATAAACTGAATATTACCGGAGGTCACAACGTTGGTAGTCTTGCCTATTGTAGAATAGTAAGCCAATGTGCCTTGAGATAAAAATGTAATTACAATCGCAACAAAGGCAATTACTGAACATTTTATTTTTGTTTTATTAAACACGTTGTTTCCTCCTTTCAAAGTTTTTAGAAAGCAATCAAAAGGCATAAGGGCTTTTTTCTTATGCCCTTTGATTGCCGCCTAACTCCGAATGGAGATAGGCAGGCATTTTTAAAATTTAGATTTCGGTAGCATCCCAAACAAGTGTACCATCGATAATCCAGTTGAAATGGGTTTGCGCAGGCTTGGTATCGCCGAAAGTTCCGGCATATCCATAAATTCCTGTTGCCGGGAACCAATATGTGATAAAGCCAAAGCTTTCAATCGGTCTGTCTTCAACGCCATTGTTTCCATAGGTGCTGTTTTCAAACGCAACTGTACCTGAGAACCTTGCACTATCTAGGTAGAAGTTTACATTTTCTTCAAAGTGACAATTGGTGAAGGTCATATCGCCCATTAAGAATATGATTGCTTGCGGAGCATTAGTGCTGGTCTTTGTAGCATTGTCAGCCATCAAATGGCAACCATCAAAAGCAAGCATCTCGGCATTCGCAACCTGAATGAAATTGGCAATTTCGCTCTCCTTTACATACACGCTATTGCCATTTGCATCAAGGTCGATAGCATTATCGAAGTTGGAAATTGTAACATTCTCTATGTGTAAATCTTCGGTCAAAGTGGTAGAAGCAAACTGAATGGATCCAATAGCATACTGCGCACCAATCCAGCTGGTATTGCTGTTAGCGAAATTCAGGTTCTTAATAGTGCCTCCAGTAGAATTCAACATCACAGCACCACTAGACTTATTTGTAAGAGTCATAGTTTTGCCGTTACCGTCAATAACGCCACCATTCATATTGATTGTTTGCCCAACGCTTATATCATTACCTAATATAGCCCAGCCGCCTTTTTGAGCAACGTCTTGTAATTCTGCTTCAGTAGTTACGTAGGTTGGCATTAAAGCACCAGCATCATACTGATCATCAAAGCTATCAACCTCAACTGTGTCTTGTGTAGCAAAGAGCTTAACAGAGAAATCAGTTCCGATAGCCTTGTTCTGGTATTCATTTCCTGCAGACTCTTGCATCTTTAGAGCAATAGTAACAGAGTGCTTTTCTCCTGCTGCAAGTTTGCCTGCAGCTGTTGTATTGAAAGCCCCCAAAACTTGAGTTAAAGTTCCAAGTTTCATATCTGCAGTAAGGTTGGTGCGCTCATCAACCTGAATTGCAGGGTCAACATAATAAACATCAATTACATCAGCAAGGTCTGTTACTTCACCATTAGCGCTAACGCTTAACTGATATTTAAGAGCAAGAGTGCCCTCGTTAGCGATCTTAATGTGACGAACCTCGGTATAACCGGGCTCCCAAAGATCGTAATTGAAGATTGCACCTGCTGATGCATCTTTCCAATCAGCACTGTCATCAGAAGGAACGGCCTTTGTACCATCAGCCCACTCCATCGTTACATCAAGCGTACCGGACTTGATGATGTTACCTGCGGAGGTAACACTGTCTGAGAACCAAGCAAATGTGCTGCCAACGAGCATAGATACGCACAAGAGAAGCGCAAGTGCACTTGCAAGCAGAGCACGCTTGGTTGACTTTTTCTTTGTCATTTCTAATGACCTCCTTTTTTTAATCATGCCTTTCGACAATCAAAAGGCATAAGGGCTTTTTTCTTATGCCCTTTGATAGCCGCCTATCCCCCGAAAGGAGATAGGTCGGACTTTATGTTACGTTCAGAAAGTTACGGAATCAAATTGCCGTTTATATCGTAGTAAACGGAATTGCTGAAACCGAAACGAACGGGTTTTGCGTTGTCAGAAGTGTTGTTATTGCCATAGATGTCCAAAGTTAAAGTGGAATCATCTTTGCCTTCTGATGTATAGTTATGAACCCAGAACATTCTACCGTTATAGAAATCGCAATCCTTAATTGTAACAGTATTCATATCGTAACCGGAGTTGAATGCACGAACAGCTACATAAGTAGTGGTGATATTACAATTGGTCATTTCCAAAGTAGCAGAACCCCAGTTGTTCAGGTGAGCAAAGAAGTTCATATCAGTGCCAGCGACATTTGCGGTCACACCATCCACCTTCAGAACACCGCCTGCGGTTACATCAAAGATGGTTGCCATAGCGTTCCATTCCTGATTGTTCTGAGCAACTAATTCCAAAGTGCCATTCTTAACGGTCATAGTGCCCTTAACAAGGAAGAGTTCCTGATTACCTGTCTTATTTGCAGTAGCCGCAATCTCATAACCGTTCAAGTCAAGAATTACATCTTTGCCAGCTGCAATGGTGATTGCTGTGTTGGCGTCTACACCGGAAATGTCCTTGGAGAGAACAACATTATCACCGTTTTTGAGAGCATTGACGAGTTCATCTGTGCTACCAACTTTTTTAACTTCAACAAGGTTATTTGTGATTTGTTCAGTGGTGTTGCCGTCTAAAACAAAGTTTGTAGTGGTTGCACCGCCAAACTCAGAACCGTACAGTTCGTTGTAAGCGGCGTATGCAATGTGATTGCCTTCCATTGTTGCATTCTTTACGGTGTTGTTGCGCAGGGTGATTGCATTGGAAGCGCTATAGCTCCAACCACCGGCAATCAAACCGATACCGGGATTACCGTCCGCACGAGTCTTAGTGAGTTTTACGTTTTCAACCGAGCAGCCCTCAATCGTATTGTTGTAATGAACAAAACCTGTAATACCGCCGATGTTGGTCCAACCGGTCAAATTAAGGTTTTTAACTTGGCAGTTCATAACCTTGTGATTGCCTTCCAAAAGCCACGCGGTGATACCGCCAACAGCATTTCTGGTCTTAGAAACGATAGAACCCATTTCGTCAGCTACAACGGAGCAGTTATCAACCTGTGTGCCGTAATAGCAGTAGCCAGCAATACCGCCAACATAAGCCCACTCAGCAACAAGGTTAACCTTGCCTGTTACGTGACAATCGGAAATAGTGCTCGGGTAAGGAGCACCCACCAATGCAGAAACCATAGAATAACCGGTAACATCAACATTTTCGATGTTGACACCCTTAATGGTAGCATTCTGAGTCACGCCGAACAGACCAACACCTTCTCCGGCAGGAGCATTGATGTAAAGGTTGCTAATGGTGTAGCCCTGGCCATCAAAGGTTCCATCAAACGTATTGTCCCAGTTTCCAATAGGAGTCCAATTAATGCCTGCAAGATTTATCTCCTTTGTGAGAATGATAGTTTCATCCTTATAGGAATTGCCGCTATTTACCTGTTTTGCAAAATAAATTAACTGACCAACACTATCAATTTCCCATTCGCCATCAGCATTCTTATTCATATAAGTTGCCAATGCATCGTACTGATCGCCAAAGCTATCAGACTCGTGAGTGAGCTGAGTAGCAAATACCGAGATGGAGATGCCTTCAACAGTTAAACCTTGGTACTCGTTTCCAGCTGTTTCCTTCATATGACCTGAGAGAACGATAGCATCAGATGTCTCATTTGCAAGAAGTTCTCCGCTAAGGTCAGCAAGTTCAGTTTTTACGTCGGCAACGGTTACAGTCCATTCAATAGCTTCAAGAAGCTTTGCATCACCGGTAATACCGTTGATAACAATTTCATATTTAAGAGCAAGATTGCCCTTGTTTACAACGAAAACAGGCTCTGTTTCATAAGTACAGCCGGGCTCCCAAAGGATTTCGTTCTGAGCACGTCCATCTTTTGCAACGAACTCTATAACTTGACCTTCCATTGAGTTTCCGTCAGCGTCAACCAAATCGACCTTTAAAGTACCGGACTGAATTGTGTTTCCGGCACTTGTTACAGAGTCTGTAAACCAAGCAAATGTACTACCAACAAACATAGACACACACATAAGGAGTGCAAGAGTGCTCATAAGCAGAGCATGCTTGGTGCTTTTAATTTTAGTCATTACTTAATGACCTCCTTGGGGTAAATTGTCGGCTTTTTTGGTTTTGCTCGTCTATGCCGACAAACGAGTGATGCTCAATTGCTATAGAATCTTATTAGTTCCAAAAGTCTGCAAAAGCATCAAATGCATTGTCGCCTGTGTTGTCAGCCTGGATAGCATCAGCAACGATGGTCATATCAAAACCGCCTTCAAACAACTTTACATCCTCATTTGTGAAGTCACCGGGGATTTTAATACCGGTAAAAAGGGTTGCATCGTCGTTTGCAACAAGCTTGCCTTCAAGATAGTACTGATTTACAACAACGCCATCAGTATAATCTTCATCAACAACTTCACTACGCCAATCAGCATCCTCATAACCTAAAATAACATCATCAATAGTAAGGTTATATTTAGCAAGAAGAGGAACCCACTTATCAGCATCATTTAAGGTAACGGTTACACGAACGTACTGGTCATACTCGCCTGTGTTTACAACGGTAGGATTCTTATCCAACTCATCACCGGGAGCAAGACTGGTATATGTATTACCTGTAGTTGTTGTGTCAAGCTCATTGATAATGCCGTCACTATTAGCATCAACCTTTTTGCCTGTTTCAGGGTCAACAACGTTCTCATAAAGAGTGATGCTGAAATCAGGAGTCTGATTATCATCGGTAGTAGATACCTGGAAAATGTTCTCGATAGACTGACTAGCCTGGAACCAAGCCAAAGTACCCATAGAGATAATTGCTACGAGGCAGAGTGCTAAAGCTGCAACAAACACCTTTTTCTTATTAAGTTTCATTTACTTTTCCTCCTTTCTTTAAAATTTTATTTCAAATTTGTGCCTATCGGAATTCCTTAATACGCACAAATCTAAAAGCATAATTATTCTGTTACTTCAAAATTTTTAGCATCCATTTCAGCACGGAGTTTTTCTACTTCGGCTTTCAGGCGTTCATTTTCTTCGATTGCTGTATCTATATCGGACTGCACAACAGTGGTTTCTTCTTCATCTTCCCTTGTCTTTTTACCTAACATATCAGGAACAAAAACGAGAAGTATCAATACAATGCCAATACCGATAGTGATATACATTCCCGGGGGATTTTGTATAAAATCTGAAACATAGCCCAGTTTTGAAATTGAAAACTGTGGAACACCAATTACATTGTTAAAATGAACAGGCTCACTATCCTCGATTTCGTTCGCATCACCTTTGGTGTAAAAATGTTGCTTTTCGGCATCAATTCTTACAACTCTATGTGTAGCAACAACCAAATCTTCGTTCAACACAAATGTTATCGGGTCTCCTACCTTAATAGTGTTCTTATCTACCGACTTAACATAGAGTAGATCACCAACGCTATATTCGGGTTCCATACTGCCCGAAATAACGGTATAGCAGTTGTAACCTAAAACTCTGGACCCCATAAGGAATACAGCACAAAGCACCATTAACACCACAAGTGCTGTTGAGAGGATATTCCATATTTTTTTAAGTGTTGTCATACTGTTAATTCTCCTCCGAGGCAGAAATTTCAACAAGCGTTTCTTTAGTTTTATCTGAATAGTAGTTATTCACAATAACATTTGCATTGTTAATCACACTCTTCAAATTAGGGGTGGGATCATCCCAATAGTTTTTATCTGCATAAACTTGAGCATTGGCCTTGTTATCAATAAGCGGGTCTTTATGTGTGATATCTTCGAACACATTTCCTTCAACTAAATAGGACTCATAGTTACCATAATCAATTGCTATTGGCTTCTTTAGACAGTCACTAAACATGTTGTTTAGAACTTTAACAGTAACGCAGCTATATTCCATATCACTTTCGTGAACGATGCCCTTATACACATTTTCAAAGGTGTTATTCTCAATTAAAATCTCACCCGAAATCCTGCTTGCTGCTGACTGATTATAGAATGAAATACCGTGTTTTCTTTGGTTATTTCCGATAAATGTATTACCTTGAATGGTTAATTTACCGGAAGTTCCCCAAACGTAGATAATGTTGCCTTGTTCCGGAGCTGTTGACTCATCAAATATACAACTCTTGATAGTAACGTTATCACCATACATTGCAATGCTCTGGTCCGAACCAATAAACTCGCAACCCTCAATAGTAATGTTTGAATAATAATCATTGCCATTGGCGGATATCTGTACCAAATTGCCCGAGCGGTCACCTGTGGTGTCTGCTTCGAGTATGAGATTCTTAAGAGTTACATCGTTTGCTCTTATATCAAAACCGTGGGTAATTTTTCCTGTGTCACTTGTAATAAATTTAAATTGCGGCTTGTTCGTGGGGTCTTTCGCTTCAATCGTGACTTTTTGGGTAATAAGAAACGGAGGCTTTGTATTACCATATTCTTCCGGAGAAACAGTTCTTGCTCTTGTTAAAAAGGTAGTAGGAGTATCTACGATTTCATATACGCCGGGTTCAACGCTTATAACATCGCCCTCGTTCGCGTTCTTTATAGCACTATTCAACTCATCAACAGTATTAACAACTGTTTTGGTTGCAGTATATTCCGCACCGGCATCATATTGATTATCAAAACTATCTTCCTCAACAGTATCCTGAGTAGCAATAATTTGAATATCAAATGCACCAAGGTCAAGAGCCTGATAATCGTTGCCAGCAGACTCCTGCATCTTTAAAGCTATGCCGAGATATGCTACTTCGCCGGCTTTAAGATTGCCGTGGGTGGTGCTTTCAATGGTGTTTACAAAATCACGAACAGTACCAACCTTGGTGTAACCGTCGAGATTACGGTCAGCAGGATATGTAAGTTCGGTTGCACTCGGGCAAACATAAACGTCAATCACATTAGCAAGAATGGAGAGTTCGTCTTCAGATATGAACTTAGCCATCCATTTGAGAGCCAAGCTACCTTCGTTTTCAACTTTTAGTACCTTTACATCGGTGTAACCGGGTTCCCAAAGATCGTAATTGAAAATGGGAGCCTTAGATTCCTTGATGGAAGCCCAGCCATCTTCCTTATCAAGCAGTTCAAGGTCGATTTTCAAAGTACCTGCTTGAATTTTGTTACCGGCACTCGTAACGCTGTCGGTAAACCAAGCGAAAGTACTACCAATGAGCATTGATACGCACATAAGGAGCGATAAAGCGCTCATAAGAAGCATTTTCTTCGTGTTTCTAACTTTTATCATTTTTAAGGTCTCCTTTTTCAATAATGCCTGTTATTTTACTTTTCTTTATTCCAAAGTCGCAAAAATTGTCAGGATATACCACTCGTTCATATAAAGTACACCAACCGCCAGTTTCCTTTTCGCATTCAAAGCAGTGTATTACTTTATCATTTATTTGCTCTTTTTTCATTTGTTTGCCCTTTCAAAATAACAATCTTGGTCTGCCAGATTTTCAGCAATCAAATAGCATAAATGCGAAATTTATGTTATTTGATTACCGCCTAACTCCCAAAAGGAGTTAGGACGGCACATGGTAACCAAAACAGGTGAAGACAAGACAAAATAAACCATATTTCGATTACCATGCTTACAAGATCAGAGGATATGCTCCGTATGTAAGCTAGGTTAATACTTTATAAATGGTATTAAGGAAAGCCACAATCTCCTTTTTCTCCGTTTCCAATAACGTCGCTTGGAACCTTGAGTGCGATCTATTTCGCAGTTTATACGTTTGAGTTCGCGAGAAAAATTGTTGAAAAAGTCTGCTAGCCCAATCAACAATAAAAACATTAGGAAAATGACTACAATACCAAGGAGTAGATAAAGCACGGTATCTGGATTAGTTGCTGGCATTGTTTTTTCCTTCTTGATTGTGGGGTTGCTTGTCTGTTATGTCGGTACAAACAATATAAACTAAATTTGCACCTACAAGAACACCTGTATTAATTTTTAACATTTGGGGATCAACTCGTTTCTTACGGGGACGTGGTATTAGCTATCTTCTTCGGATTTCTCCTCTGCGTTCAATACGGCCTTAGCTTCTACCGTTTCTGTTTCTTGATTTTCTAACTGCGCTTTCAAAACACGTAGTTCTTCAAAAATCCTGGCAGTTTCTGCCTTTTCTTCTTCGATTTTTTTGCGTTCAGCCTGCAATTCTTCCATTTGCTCCTGTTTATATCGACGGAAAAGGTTAAAGAACTTAACCCCTTCATAAAGGATAATGAGCATAAAGGGAATGAAAATGCAGACAAAATATCCTGGGGTTGTCTTCAAGAAGTTAAAGAAGGTACCAAGTCCGGCAATATGACCTTGATACTTACCAAGCACATAGGGATAAGTAACTATCGTTTCATCATTTGTGTCGGTTGTTGTACCGTAAGTGATAAAACCAGGATTTCCTTCGGCATCGGTTGTTATCGTCCTTATCTTATGGGTTATAGTTTCTCCAAAGCTGTTTGTATCTTGTGACATAAAGGTAATAATGTCACCTTCCTTGAGTGTTGAAGGCTCAACCTCTTTTACAAGAATCAAAGAGCCGGCATTAAAGTCAGTGGCTGCCATAGAATCAGAATTTACTATGTACATCTTAAAGCCAAAAAGGCTGCGGTCATTTCGATTGAAGGTAGTAACAGAAACAACCGTGAATATCATCATTGATACAGCCAACAGTATCATCATCCAAACCACTGTGGTTTTTATTATTTTTAGTGCTTTCTTCATAATTGTTAATCCCTCTCCTCTTTTTTGAAATACTGTTTTACAGACGCGTAGATTACTCTGAAAATATGCTCGGCATAGCTATCTCCTTTGGGCATCTGACCGTTGTGCACTTTTACAGCGAAATCAAGCATTACATTTAATATGTGGTTAAGTATTAACCATACATTTGATTCTTCACGAAAAGCA
The DNA here is from genome assembly GCA_045636705.1 of Acutalibacteraceae bacterium. Classification (GTDB taxonomy): domain Bacteria; phylum Bacillota; class Clostridia; order Oscillospirales; family Acutalibacteraceae; genus SFWF01. The sequence continues at coordinate 25,935 of JAZTYA010000033.1, read as the reverse complement.
TCCTTGAACTTATCTACAAGCGGAGTAAATCTTACCTTATGTTCTTCTGCCGAATACTTTGAAAAATACGGAGAATAGTAATATTGAATAAAGGCAAGGCAATTATCCCGCCTTTCAACCATAAATTCCCAAATGGATATAAAGAATGTCCAACAACGCAGTTCGTACTTCATTTCTTTAATATACATTACCGAAACATGCTGCATTGTCTTTTCTAACAGTTCTTCATCAAGTGAAGCGAATGCTTTTGCGAACATATCCTCCTTATCCTTAAAACAACGATAAATATAGGCTTCGTTAATAGAGGTTGCGAGTCCGATTTGTTTTGTTGAAGCCTTATCAAGTCCCTCTTTTGCAATAACATGGATCGTGCCGTCAATCAGTTTTTGACGGAGTTCATCCTGCTTCATTTTTTTCTTTCTCCTTCCTGCTGTAAATGTTTACTACATTTTTTAGCAAAATAATACAAACGCCGAGCGTTTGCGCACAAATATCCGCTTAACCTTGCGGAGGAAAGGTTGTTCAAAACACTTTTTTGATACACCTTTTTATTTTGAGAAAATATTGCGCTGGATTTGGGGTTTTATGTCAATATAAATATTAAGACTCGCCGGTTAGGATAATATTTATAATGTTTTCTTTGCCACATCGTTTACATTTGATAGGCAGGTCCTTAATTTCAGTACTGGGCAATAGCCACAAAACCGTATGTTTGTTGCATGATGGACAGAGAAAACGACGTCGGTTCGACGCTACCTCGTCAGTTTTTGGTTTGGGATGTAATATATCTTGCAAAAATACCACCTCATTTTTCCTTGCAGCAAGAGGCAATTAAAAAAGCCTGCACCATAATCGCATACAACGATTATTTGGCGCAGGCTCTTAGGCTCAGGCACAAATTCAATTTTAAATTCATCAAATAAGTTTGAGATTATGTATCTTCATCTCGTACCATAAAATAATGATTGTGACTATTATATACAAAATTCCTCTTTATGTCAATTATTTATTTTTCAAAATTAAAAATAAATATCTATGTTTTTTGTGCAAATTGATAAAAATCAAGAAGTTTTCGAATTTTGCATATAAACAAAGACAAATTTAAATCAAATTATATATTTGCTGACCAATAAAGTCAAGTGTATATATCTAAATACTGAAAGAAATTCTTTTGGAAAATATAATTATATATATAAAATTTATTTTCCAAAAGCGAGGTTTTAATTATGGGAAAGGAAGTTGATTACAAAAACAGAGACCGTTTCATACAACTTGGTATTGCTATTTCCACGCTTAGAAGAATTCGTGGCTTATCGCAAGAAAAGTTAGCAGAAAAAGCTAATATAAGCCGTTCCCTGCTTAGTAATATCGAAGCTCCCAATATGGCGTACAGTTTTTCTTTAGATGTGTTTTATAGCATCGCCGATGCTCTTGATATCGCTCCCGAAGACTTGATAAAAGCTTCCGTTTTCCCAGACAGTGTAATTGGACAAAAATAAAAGGACTACCGAAGTAGTCCTTTTATTTTTGGTGCCGCTGATCGGACTTGAACCGATACGGTGTTGCCACCGAGGGATTTTAAGTCCCTTGCGTCTGCCTATTCCGCCACAGCGGCATTGCACTTTAAGTATTTTATATTATTTGTTCTGTTATGTCAAGTATTTTTAATTAATATTTTAAAAAAACAGCAAATAAATATATAAACAATATTTTCAAAATAAACACTAAAATAACTGTTGACAAAACGACTTTTTGTGTTATAATAATTTGCGTGCATGGTGGATATAGCTCAGTTGGTTAGAGCGCCAGATTGTGGCTCTGGAGGCCGTCGGTTCGAATCCGATTATCCACCCCATTTTTATACCTATATTATATATAGGGGTGTCGTCAAGCGGTAAGACAACGGATTTTGATTCCGTCATTCGTAGGTTCGAATCCTGCCACCCCTGCCAAATACCGAATTAAACCTTTTGGTTTGGTTCGGTATTTTTGTTTGTATGAAAAAAGAAATAAAATAATTGAAAGATTTTGAAGTGTGTGTTATTATGAAATTGTTAATATAGATATTTTGGAGGGCTTTATAATGAAGAAAATAATATCAATTATTTTGCTTTTACTTTGCGTATTTGTTCTATCGGCGTGTGATAGTGGAAATGAATCCAGCCAACCGGTAGTAGAGGCTCATACTCACACCTTTGGTGAATGGGTACTAGTTAAGGAAGCCACCTGCACCGAAGGAAAAGAGGAAGAACGCTCTTGTGCCTGTGGCGAAAAGGAGAGTAAGTGGACCGAAGCCGCAGGACATATGGAGGCTATTGATGCCGCTATTAAAGCTACTTGTACCACCGACGGTAAGACCGAAGGCAAGCATTGTTCGGTTTGCAATGAAGTTTTGGTTGCTCAAAATGTTGTAGCAAAACTCGGTCACACCGAAGTAATAGATAAGGCAGTAAAGGCAACTTGTACCAAAAAAGGTAAAACCGAAGGCAAGCATTGTTCGGTATGCAATGAAGTTATTGTCGCTAGGAAGGTTGTAGCTAAACTTGGCCACACCGAAGTAGTAGATAAGGCAGTAAAGGCTACCTGTGCTAAAGAAGGTAAAACAAAAGGAAAGCATTGTTCGGTTTGTAACAAGGTCCTCGTTGCACAAACAACTATAGAGAAACTTGAACACGACGAAGTAATTATTCCTCGTGTTGAGCCCACTTGCACTACAACGGGCAAATCAAAAGGCAGATATTGTTCGGTTTGTAAGGAAATACTTAAAGAGCAAAAAGACCTTCCAACCAGTGAGCACGAGTTTGGAGAATGGTCGGTTGTGAAATATGCTACCGAAACCAAAAAAGGTGAACGCAAACATACGTGCACCGTATGCAACACAACCGAAACCGGTGTAATTAATCCTATGAAAAACACAGATTCAAAGCACGGTTCTGCTGCATATTTTGGCGAAACTACCGTTATTGTTTCTATATTTGCAAATGACAAAAACACCTCTTGGGACTTCGATTCCGAGGAAGATAAGAAAACTTTAGACACTATGTACGACCATTTATGTTCTGCAGGATATTGGTTGGAATCACAAGGTGAAACTTATGGTGTTAACACAAAGTTTATTTATGACTGGAGAGAAAATCCCGACCTATATTATACTGCAGATTTTTCAAGCGATGATATGATAACTCCAAGTGGCAAATTTCTTCCAACACAGCGTGCATTCATCTCTGAAAACGTTGATTCAAACGAACTTATGCAAAAGTATAATGCGCAAAATATTTTATACATAGTTTATTTTGACGTTCCGGTAACTAACACCGTAAGTTCTTGGTGTAGCTACAAATCTCCATATAGCAACAGTAATAGCATGGAAGTAATTAATATATTCAATAAGTTCTGCTACGGCGAAGGACAGTATTATCTCTCCCCTGCTGCTACATTTGCGCATGAAATATTACATGCCTTTGGCGCACCCGATTTATACTATAAAAACAGCCGTGTTCCTCAGGAATACGTTGATTACTGCAACCAAATTAAATCAAGCGATATAATGTTCACAGTAAACGTCGGCAAATCTATTTCCGTACGCTTTACAGAATTATGCGCTTACTACCTCGGACTTAAGGATTCAGCAGCAGACGTTGAGGAATGGAACCTGGGAAAAAGTTATTATGATGCCGAGTAGCTTTTAAAAAATCTCTTTCCTTTTAATTAGAATTTTAAATATCGGGGGTTTTAAAATGAAAAAAACTATATCTATAATTTTACTTTTACTTTGCATATCTCTCCTCTCCGCCTGCAAAGATACCGAAACTGTCCAGTCGGAAACTCCAAGCCACACACACGTTTTTGGTGAATGGACTCTTGTTAAAGAAGAAACCTGCACCGAAGGAAAAGAAGAAGTTCGTTCTTGCGAGTGCGGTGAAACCGAAGAAAGACAGACCGAAGCTGCAGGACACACAGAGGTTATAGATGCCGCTGTTAGTGCTACTTGTACTACCGACGGCAAAACCGAAGGTAAGCATTGTTCTGTTTGTAATGAGGTTATTGTTGAACAAACGGTTGTTGCTAAGCTTGGACACACCGAGGTTATTGATAAGGCTGTAAAGGCTACCTGTACTAAAGGTGGTAAAACCGAAGGCAAGCATTGTTCTGTTTGTAACGAGATTATCACACCTCAAACCGCAACAGTTAAACTTGGTCATACCGTAGTTATTGATAAAGCTGTAAAAGCTACCTGTACTAAAGAAGGTAAAACAGAAGGCAAGCATTGTTCGGTTTGTAATAAAGTTCTTAAAGCTCAAAAAACTACCAAAAAGCTCGGACACACCGAGGTTATTGATAAGGCTGTAAAAGCTACCTGCGCTAAAGAAGGTAAAACAGAAGGCAAGCATTGTTCGGTTTGTAACGAGGTGCTCAAGGCTCAAGAGAGTATAGAAAAACTTGAACATACCGTAGAAAAAATTCCTCGTGTTGAACCTACCTGTATAACCAAAGGAAAAACAAGTGGTAAGGTCTGCACGGTTTGTAACGAAATAATCAAAGAGCAAAAGGAACTGGAAACAAGCGAACACACCTTTGGCGAATGGTCGGTTGTAAAATATGCTACCAAAACCAAGACCGGTAAGCGCAGTCACACCTGTACTGTATGCAACAAAACCGAAACCGACGTTATCGACAAAAGAGAATATAACTCTGCTTTTGGTTCTGCTTATAAATTTTCAGAAACTACCATTATTGTTTCAATTTTTGCAAACAACGATTCTTATCAGTGGGACCTAAATTCTCCCGAAGACGTCAAGGCAAAAGAACTAATGTATGAGCATTTAATAAACGGTTGCAGTTGGTTAGAAATTCAAGGTGAAAATTATGGTGTTGATACAAAGTTCATTTGCGACTGGAAGGCAAATCCCGATTTATATTATGAACAAACTTTTGAAGGCACCGGCAGTTCTACCCAACAACGTGAATTTATCGAGACAAATATAGATTCTGAGGAGCTTTTACAAAAGCATAATGCTCAAAACATTCTATACTTCGTTTATTACGACGTGCCCGAAACAATAACTACACGTTCTTGGTGTGCTTCTAAAGCTCCAAACAGCAGCGCAAGCCATATCGAACTAATCAACATTCTTGACAGAATGCAATATGAAGATGGCAAATATATTTATACCCCTGCAGCAACCTTCGCTCACGAAATTTTGCACGCATTTGGCGCACCTGACTTATATTCTCATTCTTCCAGAATTACTAAGGAATACGTTGCTTATCTTGCAAGCATTAATTCAAGCGATATTATGTTCACGGTTAATTTTGGCCAATCGGTTTCAGTCTTTTTCTCCGAACTATGCGCTTATTATGTCGGACTTACAGATAAGTGTGAAGATGTTGAAAAGTGGGGTCTTGCGCAAAGTTACTATCTGATTCCTGAGTCCGAATATGTATATTCTTCACAATAAAAATAGAGGTTTTATAATGAAAAAAATTATATCTGTAATTTTGCCGTTGCTTTGCCTTTTTCTTTTATCTGCCTGTGGTGGTAATGAAACTGTGCAGTCGGAAACATCAAGCCACTCCCATACCTTTGGAGAATGGGTAACATTAAAGGAAGGCTCTTGCACCGAAGAGAAAGAGGAAGAACGTGTCTGCGAATGTGGAGAAAAGGAAACTAAAACAACCGAAGCCACAGGTCATATTGAGGTTATCGATTATGCCGTTTCCCCTACCTGCACCAAGGATGGTAAAACCGAAGGAAAACATTGCTCGGTTTGTAATGAAATTTTAGTTACTCAAACCTCTATTCAAAAGCTTGGTCACACCGAGGTCACAGATAAGGCTGTAAAGCCTACCTGCACTAAAGCCGGTAAAACAAAGGGTTCCCACTGCTCTGTTTGTAACGAAGTTGTAGTTGCTCAAAAAACCGTTAAAAAACTAGGTCACACCAAAGTCACAGATAAGGCTATAAAGGCTACCTGTTCTTCTGAAGGTAAAACCAAAGGTGTTCACTGTTCGGTTTGTAATAAGGTTTTAGTAAAACAGAAAACAATAGAAAAGCTTCCTCATGCCGAGGTTAAAATCCCCCGTATTGAATCCACCTGCACCAAAACAGGTAAAACAAGCGGCAGAATATGTTCTGTTTGTAACGAGATAACAAAGGAACAAAAGGAAGTTGCTTTAAGCGAGCACACCTTTGGAGATTGGTCGGTTGTGAAATTTGCTACCGCCGAAAAAGAGGGCGTACGCGAGCACACCTGCACCGTTTGTAACACAACCGAAACGGGAGTTATTGATATTATCAGAAACGATGGTGTTACACGCGGTTCTGCCGATAAGTTTGATGATACTACTGTAATTGTTTCTATATTTGCAAATGATGCTGAAACATCCTGGGACTTTGATTCAGCAGAAGATAATCAGCTTATCGATACTCTGCACACCAACCTGATTTCAGCTACTCTTTGGTTAGAGGAACAAGGTTCTTTTTATAACGCTGACACAAAATTTATTTCCGACTGGAAGGAACATCCCGAGCTTTATTATACCTGTGATTTTTCTGAAAGTAAGATGGTTTCTCCTTATGCTACAGGTTATAATGAACAATGCGAATTTATTGAAAATAATATTGATTCAAATCTACTTAAGCAAAAGTATAATGCTCAAAATATTCTATATATACTTTACTTTAACACCGATGAAAACAACACTGTAAGTTCGTGGTGTATTAAGAGTAAAGAGACAGAGGTAATTAATATATTTGCCAGGTCCACTTATGCGGAAGGCAGTTATATTATGCCTGCCGCAACCTTTGCTCACGAAATTTTACACGCCTTTGGCGCACCCGATTTATACTATGCAAACAGTAAAATCCCTCAGGCTTACGTTGATTATTTAATCGAAACAAATGCCAACGATATTATGGGATTTGCAAATTTAGGACCAATAAACAAGAAATTCACAAATCTGTGTGCCTATTACGTTGGCCTTGTTGATGAATGCGCCGAGGTGGAAATCTGGGGTCTTGGCAAGAGTGAGCACCTTACGGAATAACTCATACTGCTATTTGGATGAAAGGCGATTATTTTTATGTATGATGAGCTTACAAAGGTTGATATTGAAAAAATGAAGGAAGAGCTTGAACATCGTATAACCGTTGTGCGCCCTGCTATTCTTGAAGACGTAAAGTTTGCAAGAAGCCATGGAGATTTATCCGAAAATTTCGAATATCATGCCGCTAAAAGAGAACGTGGAATTAACGAAAGCCGTATCAGATATTTAAGAAATATGATTAAAACCGCTGTTATAATTGATGATAACAGCACAGAAGATACGGTAGGACTTTTTGACACGGTAACCTTTGTTATTGAAGATGACGACTTTGAAGAGAGTGTTCGAATTGTAACCACCCTTCGTCGTGACCCTTCAAGAAATATTATAAGCAACAAATCCCCTTTGGGTTCTGCCCTACTCGGTCACCGTGTTGGAGATAAGGTGCTTGTTAAAATCGATGACACAAACCAATACTACGCTATTATTAAAGGTATTGAAAAAGGCGTCGATGATGAAAGTTTAGAGATTAGAAAATATTAAATTATAAAAATAAAAAAACCGACCAAATGGTCGGTTTTTTTATTTGGTGATCTATCGGAGATTCGAACTCCGGACACCTTGATTAAAAGTCAAGTGCTCTGCCAACTGAGCTAATAGATCAAAAATGCAGCTTAATTATTATATCAATTAAGGTTTTGATTGTCAAGGAAAATTTTGCACAGATGCGATAAATTTTCGCACCTGTGCAAATATAATTATTTCACGACGATATTTACAAGCTTTTTGGGAACGTAGAGTTCCTTAATAATGCTTTTTCCTTCAAGCTCTTTGGCAATAGCAGCCTCTGCCTTAGCAAGAGCTAGTGCTTCATCAGAGGTAGCGGTTGCAGGAATAGTAAGTCTTGCCTTAATCTTTCCGTTAATCTGAACTACGATTTCAACTGCAGCATCAACGCACTTTGCTTCGTCAAACTTTGGCCACTCAACCTCATTGAGCATACCGTCATATTTACAAAGTTCCCAAAGTTCCTCTGTAATATGCGGAGCAAAGGGATTTAACAAGATTAGGAAGGTGCTGAATTCTTTTCTTGTAATCTGCTTGGTTGCATAAATATCATTAAGCAAGGACATAAGCGTTGCAATAGCGGTGTTCATCTTGAGCTCTTCAATATCTTCGGTAACCTTCTTTATGGTTCTATGGAATGAAGATTCAAGGCTTGCGCGATATTCATCGCCATCAATTAGCATATCGGCTAAAGCCCATACTCTTTCCAGGAAACGCTTACAACCCTTAATTGAAGTCGAACTCCAAGGAGCAGCCTTTTCAAAGTCGCCTATGAACATTTCATAGAGTCGCATTGTATCTGCACCATATTCACGGATAATATCATCGGGATTAACGACATTGCCGCGGGACTTTGACATCTTTTCGCCGTTTTCTCCTAAAATCATACCGTGGCTTGTACGTTTAGCATAAGGCTCTGGATTTGGAACAACGCCGATATCATAAAGGAATCTATGCCAGAAACGGCTATATAGCAAGTGAAGTGTTGTGTGCTCCATACCACCGTTATACCAGTCAACAGGTCCCCAGTATTCGAGTGCTTCTTTAGATGCTAGCTCGTTTTCATTATCGGGGTCACAGTAACGTAAGAAATACCAAGAAGAACCTGCCCACTGTGGCATTGTATCTGTTTCTCTTGCTGCCTTGCCGCCACACTTAGGACAGGTAGTGTTTACCCAGTCGGTCATTTTTGCAAGGGGTGACTCTCCGTTATCTGTAGGCTCATAAGAATCAACTGTCGGTAAAAGTAAAGGAAGTTCATTTTCAGGAAGGGTTACGTATCCGCACTTTTCACAGTGAACAATCGGAATGGGTTCTCCCCAATATCTTTGTCTTGAGAATACCCAGTCACGAAGCTTGTAGTTTACCTTTAGATTTCCAAGCTCACGCTCTTCTAACCATTCGGTAATCTTTTTCTTAGCCTCGTCTACAGATAATCCATCTAAGAAGCCTGAATTTACCATTGTGCCAACAGCACAATCTGTAAACGCCTCTTCTTCTACATTTCCACCCGAAACAACCTCGATAATGGGAAGGTCAAACTTCTTTGCAAAGTCGTAGTCACGAGTATCGTGTGCAGGCACCGCCATAATAGCGCCTGTACCGTAAGAAATAAGAACATAGTCCGAAATGAAGATAGGAATTTCTTTGCCGTTTACGGGATTAATAGCCATAACGCCTTGGAGTTTAACACCTGTCTTATCCTTTGCCATTTCGGTGCGCTCAAAGTCAGATTTCTTTGAGGCCTCTAACTTGTAAGCCTTAATTTCATCATTGTTCTTAAGGATGCTTTCCCACTTTTCAAGCAAAGGATGTTCAGGCGACATAACCATATATGTAGCGCCAAAAAGAGTACCTGCACGGGTGGAGAAAACTTCTAATATATCCCCTGCTGTGGTAGAAAACTTAATTTCAGTACCGGTTGAACGGCCAATCCAGTTTCTTTGCTGAGTTTTTACTCTTTCAATAAAGTCAAGGTCGTCAAGACCATTTAAAAGCTTTTCTGCATAATCGGTAATTTTGAGCATCCACTGGCTTTTTTCCTTGCGGATAACCTGACTGCCACAACGCTCACAAACACCGTTTACAACCTCTTCGTTAGCCAAAACGCACTTACAGGATGTACACCAGTTAACTGCCATCATCTTTTTATAAGCGAGACCTTGCTCAAAAAGTTTAATGAAAATCCACTGTGTCCACTTATAATACGAAGGGTCTGTAGTATTAATCTCGGCGCTCCAGTCAAAAGAGAAACCAAGACTCTTAAGTTGCTTTTTAAAGTTAGCAACGTTGTTTTTCGTTACGATTTCAGGGTGAATATGATTCTTAATTGCAAAGTTCTCAGTTGGAAGACCAAAAGCATCCCATCCCATAGGATAAAGAACGTTAAAGCCCTCTAGTCTTTTCTTGCGGGATACTATATCAAGCGCAGTATAAGAACGGGGATGTCCAACGTGAAGACCCTGTCCCGAAGGATAAGGGAACTCAACAAGACCGTAAAACTTTGGAAGGGTATAATCCTTCTTTGCCTTGAAGGTCTGCTTTTCATCCCATATTCCCTGCCATTTTTTCTCTATTTCGGTATAATTATAGTTCATTATTATTTCTCCTCCGAGTCTAAAAGTTCACTTAAATCAAGCTTTTCGCCATCGCTCCACATTCTGTCAAGACCGTAAAACTCGCGTGTGTCACTCTTGAAAACGTGAATTGCGACAGAGCCGTAGTCAAGTAAAACCCAACCTGTTGCCTTTCCTTCGATGTGACCTGGTTCAACGCCCTGTTCCGATAGCTTTTCATCCACCGCATCGGTAAGTGCTTTTACCTGCGAAGATGAGTTTGCCGAAGCGATTATAAAATATTCGGAAATTACTGTAAGCTCTCCAACGTGGATTACAGATATGTCCATAGCTTTTTTATCATCTAATGCTTTTACTGCTGTTTTTATAATATCTAGCGAATTCAAAATACTTTTCTTCCTTTATCTTTTATTAAGTAGGTAATTGTATGCCGACACGGCATCGGGGTGTACCTGTTGCTTGTTTTCAACAAGTTTGTTTATTGTGTATGAAAGAGCATAAATCATAGCTTCTTCAAGCGATTTATCGGCAAGTTCTCTCATAACGCAAACATCTTTATAACTTCTGTCCTCTGCAGTAAAATCAGCAACAAAAATTATTTTTTCAAGCTTTGTCATATCACTTTTAGCCGTGGTATGATATCTAATTGCTAAAACTAGCTCTTCATCTAAAAGTTTAAGCTCATTCTTTACAAAAAGTGCGCCTGAGATTGCATGCCAGAGCCTATCACTTTTATTTTCAACATCGGTTAGTATTATATCAAACTCTTTAAAATAGTTCAAGTGAAAATCCCGAGGTTCATTCTTTGTTATATCGTGCAAAAGTCCTGCTAAATAGGCTTTTTCTGGGTCTGCACCATATTTTTGTGCTAATCTTTTAGCCTCTTTCGCAACACAAAGCGAATGATTAAACCTATAATCATCGAGTTTTTGTTTTAACAAATCAACATAAACACTATAATCCATTTATCCACCAAAAACAGAATTTTTAAATATATAATCTAAAATAGCCTTTGGAACATACCTTTCAAGCAGGTCCCTCTTATCAATATTTTCTCTGATAATTGTAGAAGATATATCGGTTATTTCATTTGGAAGCGAAATAATTTCCGCACCTTTAGACTCTAAATTAGAAATAGCATTTAAAATTGTCGTTTCATCACTTTTTCCCCTGTTGAAGCAAATAAGTGACGCTTTATCTAATATCTTCTCATAATCCTTCCAGGTGTGAAAGGACAAAAGCATATCGGCACCGATAGTAAGATAAATTTTGGCATCAGGGTAAATGCCTTTTAAAGACGACAAGGTATCAATGGTAAAGCTTTTACCTTCTCTTGTTAATTCAAGGTCGCTTACCAACGCCTTATCATACCCACTCGCCATTATCTCACACATAGCCTTACGATGTTTATCCTCTGCTAAAAAGTCAACCTCTTTATGAGGAGGAATTTTTGAAGGCATAATGATTACTTTGTCTATAAAATCTTGAGAATTTATAGCTTCCAGCATCTCAATATGTCCAATATGAATTGGGTTAAAAGTGCCGCCAAAAACCGCTATGTTTTCCATATTATTTAACCAAAACGATGGTTTTATTTTCACGGCTTTCCTTGTAAAGCACAAATCTTGAGCCGATAACCTGAACCACGTCTGCACCTGTGTTTTCAGCTATTGTGTCTGCCGCCTCGCGAGAAGTCACAGGAGATGTTTCAAGAACGCGAAGCTTGATTAACTCGCGTGCTTCAAGCGCTTTATCTACCTCGATATAAAGTTGCTCGTTAAGGCCGTTTTTCCCAACCTGAAATATAGCGTCAAGGCTGTTTGCAAGACCTCTGAGTTGTGCTCTTTGTCTGGAGTTTAACATATTATTCCCCTTTTAATTCCTTTACTAATTCATCATATAATTTTCTGAGCGCTCTGCCCCTATGACTAATACTGTCTTTTTCTTCAGGGGTTAAGAGCCCAAAACTTCCCTTTTCGGATATAAATAACGGGTCATATCCAAAACCACCGTTACCTTCAAAATCCTCGGCAATATAGCCTTTGCACTCGCCCTCAACAGTTATTGTTTTTCCGTTTGGGAAAATACAAACAACCGAGGAAACGAATTTAGCTGTACGCTCTGAAATTGGCTTTCCGCTGAGTAGCGCTAAAAGTTTTTGATTATTTTTATCGTTATCACAAGGCTCTCCTGCAAATCTTGCAGAATATATGCCAGGCTCTCCGCCTAAGGCATCAACGCAAAGACCCGAATCGTCCGCTATTGAGGGAAGTCCTGTTACCTCCATAGCGTATTTAGCCTTTATAAGTGCATTTTCCGCAAAGGTTGTACCATTTTCCTCAACCTCATCTAACGAAAAATCTAAGTCACGTTCACAAAGAACCTTAATACCCAAAGGGGATAAAATTCTTTGCAGTTCATCAAGTTTTTTTAAATTTTTTGTAGCTAGAAAAAACTCCATTTTAGTTTTCCTCATCAAAAATAGCGTCTATAAATTCCTTTGCATCAAAGGGTCTTAAATCGTCTATCTGTTCGCCTACGCCGATAAACTTAACAGGGATTTGAAGGTCGTTCTTAATTGAAAGAACCACGCCGCCCTTTGCAGTACCGTCAAGTTTTGTTAAAACGATACCGGTAAGTTTTGTAACGTTTTTAAACTCTCTTGCCTGATTTACCGCATTTTGTCCTGTTGTAGCATCTAAAACAAGTAACGCTTCAACCGAGGCATTCGGTAACTCGCGCTCGATTACACGATACATTTTTGCAAGCTCATCCATAAGGTTTTTCTTATTATGAAGTCTTCCTGCAGTGTCGCAAATAACAACGTCGGCGCCTTTGGATTTTGCGGAATTAACCGCATCAAAAAGGACTGATGCAGGGTCGGTACCGGGCACGTTTTTAACCATAGTAACGCCTGCACGGTCTGCCCAAAGGGCTAACTGGTCAATTGCGGCAGCTCTAAAGGTATCTGCTGCTGCAAGCATAACGTTTTTGCCTTCTGCTTTTAACTGTGCCGAAAGCTTACCTATAGTTGTTGTTTTACCAACACCGTTTACACCTATAACCATAATAACCGAAGGGGTTGTTTCAAGTTTTAAAGAGGTGTCCCCTTCCATCATTTTATAAAGCACTTCTTTTAGAAGGTTTTTAACCTCGCTAGGTTCGGTAACACGGTTTTCTTTTATGAGTCGTCTTAACTCATCACAAACAGCCTCGGCGGTATGAATGCCGATATCAGACATAATCAGAATTTCTTCGAGTTCCTCGATAAATTCCTCGTCAATCTTTGTAAAGCTATTAATAATACTGTTAACCGAGCCCACAAAAGAATCTCTTGTCTTTGCAAGACCGCTTTTAATTTTATTGAAAAAGCCCATCTTTATCTCCTGTTCTCAAGATTTAACTGCTTTTCAAGCTCTGTTACATTAAGTTCAAGAAGCTTTGAAACACCCTTTTCCTGCATTGTAACACCATAAAGCATATCTGCGGCTTCCATAGTACCGCGTCTGTGTGTTATGCAGATAAACTGTGTTTTAAAGTTGGATTTAACCATATAATCGGCAAATCGTTCAACGTTGATATCATCAAGCGCAGTATCAACCTCGTCAAGGAAGCAGAACGGAGGTGCATTTACCTTCATAATTGCGAAGTAAATTGAAAGGGCAACAAGCGCCTTTTCACCACCCGAAAGGCTGTCAAGGCTTGGAACGTTTTTACCCGGAAGTTTTGCAACAATATCAATTCCGCTTTCAAGTACGTTATTGGGGTCGGTGAGCACAAGTTTTGCCGAACCTCCGCCAAATAAATCGGAGAACGTAGTTGAAAAGTTTTCGCCTATTTGATTAAATCCGGTAATAAAGAGTTCCTTCATTTGGTCGGTTAACTGTGTGATAAGTTTTCTAAGCTCGGTCTTGGATTTCTCGAGGTCGTCCATCTGCTCCTTCATGAAGGAATAACGCTCGCTAACCTCTTTATATTCCTCAATTGCCGAAACGTTAACGTTGCCAAGCGAACGGATTTTAGACTTAATTTCAGCAAGATTCTTTTTAGCCGCTGCAGGATTTTCAATCTTTATATCTAAAGACTCTGCTTCGGTCTTGGTAAGCTGATACTCATCAAAGAGTTGTCTTAAAACGTCCTCACACTCTTTTAACATATTATCCCTACGTTCAGAAAGTCGAGCAAGCTCTCCACCTAGCTTTTCGCGTTCTAAGGAAAGTTCTTTTTCCTCACCACGAAGGGTTGCGCCCTGTTGCTCGATATCATTTCTGCGGGTTATATATGTTTCGATTTCTGTATTAAAGTCGGAAATTGCCTTTTTAAGAGTTTCAACAGTTGTATTAATATCGGCAATATTGACGCCGATTTCTTCGTTGCTCTTTGTATATTTTTCGATTTCCTCGTTTAATTGCTTAATGGTTTCTACTCGGTTTGCATCCGAAGCGTTAAGCGCAGCAATTGAAGCATTTAATGCCTCAACGTCCTTTTCAAACTCGATAATAAGAAGCTTTGTTTCGGTTATCTTTGAGGCTAACTCTTCACGCTTGGTTCCAAGTTCTTCCCTACCGTCAGACATTTCCGAAATAAGCTTATTTAAAGCTTTCTTCTCATTTTCCAGTTTTTCAAGTTCCGCCTTAGAAGCTTCAGCAGATTTGTTAATTGCAAGTATTTTCTCATCTGCAGAAGTCTTTTCTTCCTTGAGTGAATTAATTATTTTTTCAGAAGAATCCTTAAGTTCGGCAACCCTCTTAAGTTCAACAAGCAAACGGATTTTGTCCTCACTTGCAGTTTTTAAGATATCTTGGTCTGCCGCAATACTGCCTTCAATTGAAGAAAGGTCTAAAAGCGCATTGTCATACTGCTTTTGTTTTTCCTTAAGTTTTGCTTCTAACTTTTCAAGCTCGCTCTTTAATTTTTCGATTTCCTTTGTTCTTAAAAGGAGACCTGCATTCTTAACGAGCGAACCACCTGTGATAGAACCGCCAAGGTTAACAACCTGACCGTCAAGGGTTACTATCTTTACGCGATACTTAAACTCCTTGGCAATTGCAATAGCCGAGTCAATATCCTCAACTACTATTGTGCCCGAAAGAAGATGATTTACAATCTCTCTGAACTTTTCATCACACTGAACAAGGTTACTTGCTACGTCAACGTAGCCATACTTATCCTCAAAATCGCCGTCCTTAAATTCTTTTGCCTTAACCGAAGATACGGGAAGGAAAGTAGCACGGCCCGAATTTGAACGTTTAAGCATTTCAATGGCGCGCTTAGCGGTAGCCTCTGTATCTACAACGATGTTTTGTGTTGCAGTACCAAGCGCGGTTTCAATGGCAACCGAATATTCATCCTTTACGGAAATTAGTCGTAAAACAGGTCCGAAAACACCCTTTAAGGTGCCATCAGTTGCCTGCTTCATGACAGTCTTAACAGGATGAGAGAAACCATCCATATTCTTTTCAAGGTCTTCTAAAATCTGAATTTTTCTCTTTTTTGCCTCGATATCGAGATGCATTTCATCAACTGAATTCTTGATTTCATCAACCGATTCTTTACGGTTTTTAAGTTTAAGCAAATAACCGTTTAAAGAGTTTTGATAGGAAGCGATATCCTCTTCTATTTTATCAAGAAGCTTTGCAATCTCATCGTTTTCGGTTTTAAGGTCTTCAAAAGCTTTGTTCTGCTCTGCTAAAAGTTCGTCAACAGTAGACTTCCTTTCTTCGATTTCTAAAACCGAAGAGGCTGCAGATAAAACCTCAACCTTAACGTCGGCTGATTTTGATGAAATTTCATTTAAAGAAATAATATGATTCTCTATCTTTTTAGAAACAGATTCGCTACTCAAAAGAAGCTCTGCTAATTCCTTTTCTGTATCCTTAAGGAGCGTGTCAAGACCTTCAATTTTTATGTTTTTGTCAGCAATTTGCTCCTGCTTTAATGCAATTTCATCCTTTTCCTTATCCTTAGAACCTGAAATTTCTAAAAGTTCGCCCTTTAATCTTTCGATAGTTTGGTTGTTGTGAAGGATGTCGTTATTAAATACAGAGATTTCACCGTTAAGTCTTGCAATGTTTTCGTTATACTCCGAAATTCTCTGTCTTTTGTCTTCGATTTGAGCAGAAAAACGCATGAAATCTGCAGAATTCTTTTCGTTCTGCTCATCAAAACCTATAAGTTTGTCCTCGATTTGCTTATAGTGTGACTGAATTAAGGAAATCTTATCCTCTTGGGTTTTAAGTCTTTCCTTTGAGTTATTGAGCAGGTCAACCCAAAGGCCTATTTCAAGTTCCTTCTTTTGCTCGGCTAATGTTAAAAAGAGCTCTGCCTTACGACTCTGTTCGGCTAAGGGACCAATTCTGCCCTCAAGTTCCTTCATAATGTCTAAAAGGCGAAGAATATTTTCATCGGCTGCGGCAAGCTTGCGCTCGGCGTCAACTTTTCTGTATCTATAACGTGAAATTCCTGAAGCCTCTTCAAAAATATCACGACGTTCTTGAGATTTTGTGCTGATAATAGCATCAATTTTACCCTGACCGATAATTGAATAACCATCGCGGCCAAGACCTGTATCCATAAAGAGTTCGTGTATATCGCGGAGTCTTACAACGTTGCCGTTGATAAGATACTCACTATCGTGTGAACGATAATATCTACGTGTTACAGAGACAAAATCATTGTCAAAATTAAGTTCTCTGTCGGCATTATCAATATTAAGTGTAACCTCACAAAAACCGTGAGCAGACCTATCTGCCGTGCCGTCAAAAATAACATCTTCCATTGACTGTCCACGAAGGCTTTTTAAGGACTGTTCACCAAGAACCCAACGAACCGCATCGGATATGTTACTTTTACCACTACCGTTAGGTCCAACAACTGCGGTAACACCTCTGCCGAATTTTAATACAGTTTTATCTGCAAATGATTTAAAGCCTTGTATTTGAATAGATGTTAACAGCATTATTTCACTTCCCTCCGGGCTTTAATTTTTCACTACTTTGATTTCGTGTTTTTCTAAACTTTCGCTAGGAGAAATTTTTAAATTTACTCCAAGCTCTGCCATTCTGTTAATATTTTTACGTTTATTGCCTATTGCCTTTGATAATTCAGAAGGATAAACAAAAAGCTCATATGAACCCTTTTCTTTTAAAAGGTCTTTAAACCTTTTAAAATACTCTTCCGACTCGCAAAGTTCGGCAAAAGACGGATGCCAAGGACCTGCTACAAACATTGATTCATCAATTGTATGAAGTCCTAAACGAATTACCTTAATATCGTTTTCCAAAAACATATTTTTTAGACCAATCGAAAGCCTAATTGCCTCATCTAAGGTCTGCGGCTTATATTCCCCAGTGTTTAAGAGTTGTTCAAGCCTTGTCCCCTTTAAAACTATTGTTGGATAAATTCGAACAGTTGAAGGCTTTAGCTCAATGATTTTTTGAGCGGTTTTTATAGCCTTTTCATCCGAGTCTCCAAAAAGTCCCGTCATCATTTGAAGGCCTAATTCAAATCCGTTTGACTTTATAAGCTTTGACGCCTTTTTAACGTCTTCCGCAGTATGTCCACGGTCGTTTAGCAAAAGAACGTCGTCACACATACTCTGTGCGCCAAGCTCAATTGCGATAACTCCGTATTCTTTTAAAATTTCTAAGACCTCTTCATCAATAAAGTCAGGTCTGGTTGAAATTCTAATGCCAGAAATATCGCCGCTTTTTATATAGTTATAAGCCGTCTTTAAAAGCGAAAGCATATATTCTCGGTCAATTGCCGTAAAACTGCCGCCGAAAAAGGCAATTTGTGTGTTTTTCGGGTCATAGTTTTTAGAGGTTTTTGCAAGCAAAACAGCCTTATCTATTGAAGAAGTGTCTGTTATTGCTTCGGTTTTGGCAATATGCCTTTGGTTACAAAAACTACACTGATTAGGACAACCCAAATGTGTTACAAATATAGAAATATTTGCGTGACTCATACTTCAAGACCCATTAAATGAAGAGCTTGTTTTGCGGCCTCTTGCTCGGCTTGCTTTTTACTTTTACCGACACCGCATCCGATTACGTTTGAATTTAAGTGAACCTCAACCGTAAAACGTTTATCGTGGTCAGGACCCGTTTCATCGGTCAATACATACTTTAGTCTTTCCTCAGGGTTGCGCTGAATAACCTCTTGCAAAGCGGTTTTGTAATCCTTAAAGGTTTCTATATCGTGCTTTTTTAGTTCGGGCACAATAAAGCGTAAAACATGCTTTCTAGCCGCATCAATACCACCGTCAAGATAAATTGCGGCAAGCACTGCCTCAAAAGCATCCGAAAGAATAGACGCTCTCTCGTTACCCTGGTTGTTCTGTTCCCCTTTTCCAAGCAAAATAAAATCGCCAAGATTTATCTGTTTTGCAAAAGAAAACAAGGTCTTTTCACAAACCAAGGATGCTCGAAGTTTTGTAAGCTCTCCTTCGGGGAGTGACTTGAAGTTTTTATAAATATAGTCTGAAACTACAATTGATAAAACCGAGTCTCCCAAAAACTCGAGTCGTTCGTTAGAGCCGCCGTGCGAGTGTGTTTCGTTAGCATAAGATGAATGGGTTAAAGCATTTTTTAGCAGTTCAACATTATTAAATTTGTAATTTAAAATCTGTTCAAACTCTGCAATCATAATTAGTCTAATTCCTCGTTTTGATAACTTGATTCTATTGTTTCTATAACATTGTTTTGTGCGAATAGCATTGCCTTATGTATGGCGTTTTTAAATGCCTCTGCATTAGAGCTTCCGTGAGCTTTAAACACCGGCTTTTTAGTTCCAAGAAGGGGCGCGCCGCCAACCTCATCCGCATTAAGTTTTTTCTTAATTCCTCTAAGTCCGTCTTTTAAGGTTAAGAATGAAAGCTTTGTAAATATATTCTTTTTAAATACAGGCACTAACATTGAAAATAGTGTTTTAACCGTGCCCTCAATTAATTTTAGTGCTATATTTCCTGTAAATCCGTCGGTTACAACGGCATCAGCCGCACCGCTAAGAAGTTCTCTTGACTCAACGTTACCTATGAAGTTAAGTCCCGATTCGGATAAAATCTTATACGCTTCCTTATGAATTTCGGTACCCTTAGTTTCCTCTGCGCCTATATTTAAAAGTCCTACCGTAGGATTTTTAATAGACTCTACCTTTTCAAGATAAACCGAAGCCATTGTACCAAACTGTGCTATCATTTCGGGTCTGCACTCGGCATTTGCGCCTATATCCATAAGCATAACATTGCCCTTAGTAGCTGGTAAAATTGCGGCTAAAGCAGGACGCTTTATACCCTTAATTCTTTTAACAATAAAGGTTCCTCCAACAACAACAGCGCCTGTGCTGCCTGCAGAAACGAATGCATCTGCATTTCCTTCAGCAAGGGTTCTAAAAGCTTGTGCCATTGAAGAATTCTTAAATGCTTTTAAAAGCGATGTTGGGTCATCATGCATTGAAATTACATCTGGCGCATGAACGATAGTTAGGTTGTTAAACTTGATATCATTATCCGATATGCACTTCTTTATGGTTTCTTCATCACCGCAAAGAATGATTTCTACACCATATTCTTTTTCTGCAAGGGCTGAGCCTTTAATAATTTCGAGTGGCGCATTATCGCCTCCGAAAGCGTCAACTACAATTCTCATATTTTACTCCGTATAGTTTAAATTTAAGGTTTCAAGCGAGCGGTCAGCCAAAGCTTGATACCTTTCTTTTTTATCTCTAATCACCTTATCAAGCTGTGGCATTATGCCAAAGTTTGCTCCCATAGGTTGAAAATCCTTAACCGAATCATCGGTAATATATTCAAGCAAAGCACCTATCATAGTGGTATTTGGTAAAACTAAAGCTTCTTGTCCGTTTAGATACCTTACTGCGTTAACACCTGCGATAATGCCGCTTGCAGCAGACTCCATATAACCCTCTACACCTGTGATTTGTCCTGCAAAAAATATATTTGGGTGATTTTTTAGTGATAGATTTTTATTTAATACTCTAGGGGAATCAATAAAGGAGTTTCTATGCATTACACCATATCGCATAAACTCGGCATTTTCAAGACCCGGTATCATAGAAAAGACCCTTTTTTGTTCGGGAAATTTAAGGTTGGTCTGAAATCCTACTAAATTATAAAGCGTGCCGTCCTTGTTTTCGCTACGAAGCTGAACAACCGCCCAAGGCCGTTTATCGGTTCTCGGGTCACGAAGTCCAACCGGCTTTAAGGGGCCAAATCGAATTGAATCATGTCCCCTTTTGGCTAAAACCTCAACCGGCATACAACCTTCATAAACGGTAATTTCTTTGTCAAATTCCTTTAAAGGGGCGCTTTCTGCCGTAACAAGTTCGTTATAAAAAGCTTCATACTCTTCCTTGTTCATAGGACAATTGATATAGTCGTCATCGCCTTTTCCGTAACGAGAAGCTCTGAAGGCAATCGACATATCAATACTATCTGCGGTAACAATAGGCGCTGCGGCATCATAAAAACTTAGATTATCTTTACCACAAAGGCGTTTAATTTCCTTAGTTAATGCCTCGTCGGTCAAAGGACCTGTTGCGATAACCGTAACCTCATTTTCGTCTATCTTATCAACAACCATATTTTTAATGGTAATGTTTGGATGACTTTTTATTTTTTCTGTTATCTCTTTGGCAAACAACTCACGGTCAACCGCTAAAGCACCGCCTGCCGCAACCTTGCAACTGTCGGCAGCAGTCAAGCAAACCGAAGAAAATTTTCTCATTTCGGCCTTTAAAAGACCTGCCGCAGAATTTACCCTTTCGGCCTTAAGCGAGTTCGAACATACAAGTTCTGCAAAAAGGTCGGTCTTATGTGCAGGACTGCGCTTTTCGGGTTTCATTTCATATAAATCAACCTTTATTCCACTATTAGCAATTCTAATAGCAGCTTCGCATCCTGCAAGTCCTGCGCCTATTACATTAATCTTTTTCATTCTTCTTTTTATCTGTCTTTCTTGTTGGGCATTCACTGTTCATACAGTATTTGCGTCCTCTGACTCCGTAAAGGATATATCCGCCGCATTCAGGACAAACGTCTCCTGTCGGCACGTTGGGTGCCGCAAAATCGCAAGCGGGATAGTTAGAGCAACCATAAAACTTTTTACCTGTTTTTCTGGATGTTCTCTTTAAAAGTTTTGAGCCACACTTTGGACAAGGCTTTTTAACCTCTTCCTCTGCTAAAGGCTTTGTATTCTTACATTCAGGATATGCAGGACAAGCTAAGAACTTACCGAAACGGCCTGTTCTTATAACCATGGTCTTGCCACATTTTTCGCAAACCTCGTCAGACTCCTCTACCGGAACCTTAACGCGTTTGCCTGAAAGACTTTCCTCTGCCTTTTTAAGTGCAACCTCAAAATCTTTATAGAAATCGGCGATGGTTTCAAGCCAGTCAAGGTCGCCTGAGCCGATTTTATCAAGGCTGTTTTCCATGCCTGCCGTAAATTTAATTTCAACAAATTTTTTAAAGTGCTCAACCATAAGGTCTGAAACAACCATACCAAGAGAGGTAGGTTTTAAGGACTTTTTCTCCCTTTCGATATACTCTCTTTGAAGGATGTTTGTGATGATAGGAGCATAGGTTGAAGGTCTTCCGATACCGTTATCATCGAGTGCCTTAATCAACGTGGGCTCGCTATATCTCTTTGGTGGCTGAGTAAAGTGCTGATTTGGTGCTAGGTCCTTAAGTTTTAGAACCTCGCCCTCGTTTACTGTCGGAAGATTGCTGTTTTCATCAGCGTCGTCATCTTTACCCTCCTCATAAAGAACGGTAAATCCGTCAAACTTAATTGAATAACCGCTTGCCTTGAAGACATAATTCTTTGCCTCGATATCAACTGCAACGGTATTCTGAACGCAGTTTGCCATTAAAGAAGCTACAAATCTTTCCCAAATAAGCTTATAAAGCTTATATTGGTCAGAAGATAAGCTATCCTTAACCTTTTCAGGAGTAAACTCTACGTCGGTAGGACGAATAGCCTCGTGCGCATCCTGTGAATTGCTCTTTGACTTAAACACTCTTTGTGTTTTGGGTAGATATTTTTCGCCAAAGGTTCTTTGAATATAGTTTTGTGCCGCAGCACGAGCCTCGTCAGAAATTCTAAGCGAGTCGGTACGCATATAGGTAATAAGACCTGTTGTACCAAAGCCTTTAATATCAATTCCTTCGTATAACTGCTGTGCTACACGCATGGTCTTTTGACCTGTAAAGCCTAACTTTCTTGATGCATCCTGTTGTAGGGTTGACGTAATAAACGGATATGCAGGTTGTCTGTTTCTAACACCGTTTTTAACCTTAGTTACAACATATTCTGCGCCGTCAAGGTCGGCTACTATCTTGTTTGCGGTATCCTCGTTGGAAATATCAATCTTCTCGCCGTTTTTATCTCCATAAAAGGTCGCAGTTAAGGTCTTTCTTGAAGCCGAAAGTTTTGCAACTATTGTCCAAAACTCTTCTGCTTTAAATGCTTCTATTTCTCTTTCTCTGTCAACTACAAGGCGTAAAGCAACACTCTGCACTCTTCCTGCAGAAAGTCCGCTCTTAACCTTTTTCCAAAGGAAAGGACTTAGGTTGTAACCTATGATTCTGTCAAGAACACGTCTTGCCTGTTGTGCATCAACAAGATTCATATCAATCTGTCTTGGTGCTGCCATACCTGCCTTTATACCGCTTTCGGTAATTTCGTTGAACGAAACTCTTACTGCATCATTGGGATTTAGCGCAAGCAGTTTCGATAGGTGCCAAGAAATTGCCTCTCCTTCACGGTCAGGGTCGGTTGCAAGATAAACAAAATCACTGTTTGCAGCAGCGGTTTGTAGTTCTTTTATAAGTTCCTTTTTATCAGGCATATTAATGTACTGAAGGTTAAAATTGTTCTTAACGTCAATGCCTAACTTTGATTTAGGTAAATCACGAATATGACCTTTTGAAGCCATAACGTTATATTCAGAGCCTAAGGTCTTTTTAACAGTTTTAATTTTTGAAGGTGACTCCACAATAACTAATTTAGACAACTGTATTACTCCTTACTTAAAACAGAATATCTGCCACCGGGCATAGCCTTTATAAGTCCTAAAAGTTCCAGCTCGGTAACAGCAATTAATAATTCATCGAATGATAATCCTGAGGATAATAAATCATCCAAAATGAATAAGTTATTATCTATACAATTATATACTACTTTTGCATTTTTTGAAAGGGGTAAATTTTCAATATTTACTATTTTTTTGCATTTTTCCGGAATTTTTTGCTCTTTACTCTCTTTGGCAGGTGAAATTTGCTTACCAGGCTTATTAGACTTGCCGTTTTTCTCTGAGAAAATCTTCGATAAATTAACCTCGTTTGCCTTGTTTGGTAATATTTTATCGCCAAAACGAGATATGTATTCCAAGAAAATGTCGTTTGCCTCAAAAACAGGTTTTGCTCCATCGCGTAAAAGCTGATTGTTTCCATAATAATTAGGGTCGTCGGGTTTGCCGGTTATAACAAAAACTTCCTTGCCTTGCTCTGCCGCATGGTTTGCAGTAATAGTAGCGCCGCTACCCTCGCCCGACTCTACGACAACTGTGCCGTAGGTTAAAGCCGCAAGCAATCTGTTTCTTACAAGAAAATTTTGTTTATAAACAGGTTCATTTGGCGTATATTCACTTATCAAGCAACCATTTTTAGAAATAGTCTCGCGAAGTTCTTTATTAACCTTAAGATAATCGTAATTAACGCCGCAAGCTAAAACTGCTACGGTCTTTGCTCCAACATCTAAAGCGCCTTTGTGTGCAAACGCGTCTATGCCCTTTGCGCCACCGCTTAAAACAGTAATTCCGCCAAGAGAAAGCCGTGCAGAAAGTGACCAGGCAACCTTTTTGCCATAATCCGAACATTCACGTTTTCCTACAATACAAATTAAGGGAGTTGTGTCAAAATTCGGAAGTTCACCTTTAACGTAAAGACAAATCGGTGGGTTGACAAGACTCCTTAAAACCGACGGATAGTTTTTATCGTTAAAGGTAATAATTTTAATATTATCCTGCTTACAGCTTTCAAGCGTCTTTTTAGCAAAAAAGAGGTTTTTCTTTTTTAACTTATCTACTTCGGTTTTACTTAAAAACGAATTTAAAGAAAGCTCCCTTTCGCTTAAATCGAAAATTGCCTTTGCGGATTTATATTTTTCAATAAGCGGTAAAAACTTTGTATTCCCTGCGCCTAAAGCTTTATTAAGCCAAACCCAATAAATCATAAATTACGGCACATCTCCCACATAATGATTGATGCCGCTGTTGCAGCATTAAGCGACTCCGCCTTACCTGACATGGGGATTGTTATTAGCCTGTCTGATTTGTCAGCGGTTTCCTTTTTTATTCCGTTAGCTTCGTTGCCGATAATAATCATACTGCCCTTTTTAAAGCTTGTCTTATTTATGACTTCAGCCTTATCACTTATAACGGCAGAATAGGTCGTAATACCAAACTCTTTTGCAGTGCCGATGATATCGTCGGTTATCATAAGCGGAATTCTAAAAAGCGCGCCCATTGAAGCGCGAAGTGATTTTGGCGCATAAGGGTCGACGCTGTCAGCCGACAATACGATTCCGTCAAAGCCAAAAGCCTCTGCCGTACGCGAAATTGCGCCCAAATTCGAGGGGTCTGAAAGATTTTCAAGCGCAATGAACTTTCCATCCGCCTTTAAGGATAGAAGGGTCTTACTGATTTTTAAAACTGCAAGAAATCCTTGTGGGTTTACCGTATCAGAAACCTTTGCAAAAAGGCTATCGGGCAAAAGAAAAGTTTTGTCCGAAATAGCCGAAAGGCTTAATGCTTCGTCTTCATTCTTAGCAAATGCAGTTTCGCTTAAAAAGAGCATTTGAAAGGTATAACCGCTTGCCGCCGCATCAGCAACAAGTCTTAATCCCTCTAAGACGAAAAGACCGTTTTCGCGGCGTTTTTTACTGCTCCCAATAAGCGCAGATACAAACTTTATATTACCATTATCACGAGATGTTATCTTCTCAAACTTCATAATTTTTGTCCCTCGAATAAAAAAACAGGACCGAGGACTATCCTCGGCCTGTATTAATTATTTCTCTAAAGCTTTGCTAGCAGCCTTAGCTAAGGTAGCAAAACCTGCAGCATCATTTACGGCTAATTCAGCAAGCATTTTGCGGTTCATAGTAACGCCTGCTTTCTTAAGTCCGTTCATAAAGGTTGAATAATTCATACCGTTCTGCTTAGCAGCGGCAGAAATTCTTGTAATCCAAAGACGACGAAAATCTCTTTTCTTAAGTCTACGGCCAACATAAGCATAGTTGCCGGATTTCATTACAGCTTCTTTAGCTGTTTTAAAAAGCTTTGACTTAGCGCCAAAATAGCCCTTAGCAAGCTTTAAAGTTTTATTTCTTCTCTTGCGTGTTGATAACGCACCTTTAACTCGTGCCATCTATATAATCCTCCGTTATAGTTAAGTTTATTTATAAGGAATCATCTTTTTGACTTTTGCTACATTGGTTACGTCAGCAACAACAGTCTTACGTAAATTTCTCTTACGCTTTGTGGTTTTCTTGTTAAGAATGTGTGATTTGAATGCGTGTGCTCTCTTTACCTGACCGGTTTTAGTGAGCTTAAAACGTTTTTTTGCACCGCTATGGGTCTTAATCTTCGGCATTTTATTTCCTCCTTAAAACTGTTTGTTTATTTTGTAGGTTTTGGAGCTAAAAACATAAGCATATTTCTGCTT
>JAZTYA010000032.1:0-2912 GCA_045636705.1 Acutalibacteraceae bacterium | reverse complement strand
CGTCATACTCCTTTCTTCAACAACTATCGTCCTCAGTTCTATTTCAGAACAACTGACGTTACAGGTGTTATCACTCTTCCCGCTGGCACAGAAATGTGTATGCCTGGCGATAACGTAGAGATGGATGTTGAACTTATCACTCCTATCGCTATCGAAGAAGGCTTACGTTTCGCTATCCGTGAAGGTGGCCGTACTGTTGGTTCAGGTGTTGTTACCGCTATTAACGGTTAATTTAAACTTCTGTTTTTAAAGGAGAACCTAAATTTAGGTTCTCCTTTTTCTATTAAAACTTTTCAAATGTTTTGGCTTGGGTGATGAAAATGAAATATAGTTTTTGGTTTGTGGTAGGCTCTCAGTTTTTATATGGTGATGAGGTCTTAGAAACAGTAGAAAAGAGAGCACGGGAAATGGCAGAAAAGCTCTCAAAAAATTTACCTTATGAATTGATTTATAAGGTGACCGCTAAAACGAATAAAGAAATAACGGATATAATAAAAGAGGCAAATTATGATGACACTTGCGCAGGTGTTATAACCTGGTGTCACACATTTAGTCCCTCTAAAATGTGGATTAACGGGCTTAAAGATTTAAGAAAGCCTTATTGTCATCTTGCTACTCAGTATAATAAAGAAATTCCAAACGATGAGATTGATATGGATTTTATGAATCTTAATCAGGCGGCTCACGGTGATAGGGAACATGGATTTATTGCAACAAGACTAAGAATTCCGCGCAAGGTTATTGCAGGATATTGGCAGGATGAAAAAGTGCAAAAGCGTATTGCTGATTGGATGAAGGTTGCAGTGGGCGTTGCGGTTTCTAAAGGTATGAAGGTTATGCGCTTTGGCGATAATATGCGCGAGGTTGCGGTTACCGAGGGTGATAAGGTAGAAGTTCAAGCAAAATTAGGTTGGCAGGTGAATACCTGGGCGGTTGGCGATTTAGTGGCTTGTATGAATGAAGTCACCGAAGCTGAAATTGATGCTTTAATGGAAGTTTACAACTCTAAATACGATATTGCAACGAATAATATCGAGGCTATTCGTTATCAAGCTAAGGAAGAAATCGCAATAAAGAAGATGTTGGATTCTGAAGGCTGCAAAGCCTTTTCAAATACATTTCAGGATTTATATGGAATGGAGCAGTTGCCAGGTCTTGCTTCTCAAGATTTGATGTCAGAGGGTTATGGCTATGGTGGCGAGGGCGATTGGAAGGTTTCTGCGCTTACCGCAATTATGAAGGCAATGGGCGAAAACGGTAACGGTGCATCTGCTTTTATGGAAGACTATACGTATCATTTGGCAGAGGGTAACGAGTATTCCTTGGGCGCTCATATGCTTGAGGTTTGTCCGAGCGTTGCAAGTGGTGACGCAAAGCCTAAAATCGAAACGCACCATTTAGGTATCGGTATGAATGAAAAAGACCCTGCTCGTTTGGTTTTTGAGGGTAAAGAGGGTGAGGCTATCGTAGTATCTCTTATTGATATGGGCGGCAGACTCAGACTTATTTGTCAGGATATTGTTTGCGTTAAACCCATTATGCCAATGCCAAATCTTCCGGTTGCGCGTGTTATGTGGAAGGCAGAGCCTGACCTTGCAACAGGTGTTGAATGTTGGATAACCGCAGGCGGTGCGCATCATACTGTTTTGTCTTACGATGTAACTGCCGAGCAGATGAAGGATTTTGCACGCATAATGGATATTGAATTTGTGCATATCACAAAGGATACAACGGTTGAATCTTTAGAAAAAGAGCTGTTCTTAAACGATTTGGCTTGGAAATTAAAATGAGGTGAATTTTAATGCTTGAAAAATTAAAGGAACAGGTATTTAAGGCTAATTTAGCGCTTCAGAAACATAAGTTAGTCACCTTCACTTGGGGCAATGTTTCAGGAATTGACCGCGAAAAAGGGCTCGTGGTTATTAAACCAAGCGGCGTTGAGTACGACACAATGACCGTTGAGGATATGGTGGTAATTGACCTTGAGGGTAATGTGGTTGAGGGGAAATGGAAACCCTCCTCCGATACACCAACCCACCTTTGTTTATATAAAGCATTTGAGAATGTAAGCGGAATTGTTCACACCCATTCAAGGTGGGCAACCGCCTGGGCGCAGGCAGGAAGAGGAATACCTGCCTACGGCACAACTCATGGTGACTATTTTTATGGCGAAATTCCTTGTACTCGCAAGATGACAAAGGCGGAAATCGAGGGTGAATACGAGTGGGAAACAGGCAATGTTATAGTTGAAACCTTTGAGGGCAAGAGCGCAGATGATATTCCTGCGGTGCTTGTTAATTCTCACGGTCCATTCGTTTGGGGAAAAGATCCTGATAATGCGGTACATAATGCCGTGGTGCTTGAAGAAGTTGCGTTTATGGCTTATAATGCCGAGATGATAAACCCCGAAATCAAGCCTATGCAGCAGGAGTTGTTGGACAAGCATTATTTGAGAAAACACGGCGCAAATGCATATTATGGGCAGAAGTAAATTGAAGTAAAAAGTAAGAAGTAATAGTGAAGTGGCAATGTGTCTGAGATGCTATATAAATGTTTTTGATATTCAAATTTACATATTGTACGGAACGATACGTACACTAACAAATGCCCTTAAAAACAATCATAAATTAATGATAAATTCCAAAACCCATTCCGAAACGGAATGGGTTTTGGTGTGTAGCAACAAACAAAGTTCTAAATGTAACAATATGTTACGTTTTTATTGTAACAAAATGTTACAATAATGTCAATAAAAAGTTTGGAGTAAAGAGTTATGAAAATGGTTGGATTGCGCCAAATCAGGAAACAAAAGGGATATAGCCAGTTAAAGGTGGCAATGGAACTGAATTTAGCAAGAGAATCGTTATCAAATTATGAAAACGGAAAGAGAAATCCCGATTTGGAAACATTAG
>JAZTYA010000031.1:0-27592 GCA_045636705.1 Acutalibacteraceae bacterium | reverse complement strand
AAATTAAATCCGTCCATTAACCCGACAAAGTCGGATTTCATCACGAAGTGATTTCATCCATCGCAGATGGATTTATCCCGTCCGAAAGGACGGATTTAGTTGAAAAAGAAAAGACAAGTCTTTCGACTTGTCTTTCTTTTTCTGGGTAGTTTGAACTTAATGACACGAATAAAATGTGCCTGAAAACTGAGGATTTCCATAAAAATATATTTATAATACTCTTTCTGAAATCATTTTGCAAATTTCCTTTATATCGCAATCGCCTTTAAATTCAAATTTAACTTTTCCAATTCCGGAAAAATACAGTTCCAATTCACAATCTGCAATCAATTCTTCTCTTCCTGCAGTTTCAACTGAATAAGCTTGAATTCTTGAATACGGCATAGATGTATAATCTTGTTTTGTACCAGTTAAACCTTGTATATTTATAGAAATTATTCTTTTGTTTGTAAAAACGACTTGGTCTCGCAAACCTTTATATGTAGAAATGATGCTTTCATCAGAAACAAGTAACGGACCCACTAACAACTCCGATTTTTCGTTAGGCACCTTCTTTAATTTGAAAAACATTGCATTTTGAAAATCAATCATTATTTAATTCTCCCCTCTTATTTGTAGATATTGTAACATTTTTCTACACAAATAGCAATACTCATAGAATATGATAATTTGCTATATAACCCTTCACTATGAATAAAATTACAATTTGATGTATCCATTCAAAAAATCTTCCGCCCTTTTTATTATTGAGAATTCAAATGGCGTTGATTCTATTAAGAATCCATCCAAATAATTTGAAGTCAATCGCTGGTGCTCACCATCAATGAGCACTCGCCATTCGTTTTGAACTTTGTAAGACAAACTTTTAACAAAATATCTGTCAAGAGGACTGCCCGTAATTCGGTATTCATGCGTATCATCAAAGTCTGTCAGATTTCTATATAAAACCATACCTGAATCATAACCTATTTTCTGTCCATTGCAGTCAACTGAGGTTTCGATCTTATTTAACAATTCAGAAGACCAAAAAAGCATTACGTAATC
This sequence comes from Acutalibacteraceae bacterium, assembly GCA_045636705.1. Taxonomy (GTDB): domain Bacteria; phylum Bacillota; class Clostridia; order Oscillospirales; family Acutalibacteraceae; genus SFWF01. The sequence continues at coordinate 26,548 of JAZTYA010000031.1, read as the reverse complement.
GCCAAACATAGCCATCGATTTCTTGTACTCATCTTTGAAATGCCAAATATTGTTACCAACTTCAATCATAATGTTTTTTGTGATCGTTGAAGCACAAAACATCATTAAATTTTCGTCATTAAGAACAGATTGTGTTACGAAATCCGGTCTGGGAATGGTATCAAACAGTCTTTCACCGCAAGCACCATAAATCTCAATATCATTCGGATTCAACAGAATCCGTCCCTCCATTGAGTCGCCACGATAATCAGTTCCGTCATCTCTATATTTTTGTATGGAATTAAATAAGATTTTTCCTTTTTGTAATTGTTTTATATGTTCTTCTTTACCAAACTTTGCAATTAGGAAATTACTACCCATTGGAAATACACACCTCTTGAGTGTATTATAACATAAATGCGGCAATAAATCAATGCGAAGCATTGTATATCATCAATTCCGTAGGAATTGCATATCATCAACTTCGTTAGAAGTTGTATATCATCATTGCGAAAGCTTTTTGATACACGCTAACGCGTGATGATATACAGTCCTTACGGACTGATGAGATACAACGATAGCAACGCTATCGTTGATGATATGCCATTGCTTTCGCAATGGATAAAAAAATTCCAAGTCCGAAGACTTGGAATTTTTTGGAGCTGCTAACCAGATTCGAACTGGTGACCTCATCCTTACCAAGGATGTGCTCTACCACCTGAGCCATAGCAGCATATTGACAGCAATGGTTATTATAAAATAACTTTTAATTTTTGTCAACTGTTTTTTAAAATTTTGTGTATAATTTTTCTTTTGTTGTGACAAAATAGTTATTGTAAAGGAGTGAAGTATTATGTTTGACAAAATCTGTCTGATTTTGGTTATTCTGGGCTCTATAAACTGGGGACTCGTCGGCATATTCCAATTTGACCTTGTGGCTTGGTTGTTCGGCGGCTCTGATGCTATTGTTAGCCGCATAATCTATACGGTTATCGCTTTAGCGGGAGTTTGGTGTATTTCCCTTTTATTCCGCGACAACGGAAGAGTTCACGAATAATAAATAAAACCGAGGATTTGTTTCCTCGGTTTTATTTTTCTGTTTCTACTTTTATTTTGCCATCTTCCAGATAAAAGGTTATATCCCCTTTTATATCGGTTCTAAGAACCAGACTGTTTACTGAATTAAGGTTGGACATTACCTCGGCATGCGGATGTCCGTAGCTATTGCCCTTTGCACATGAAACGACCGCATAGTCAGGTGTTATTGCCTTTAAAAAGTCAGAAGAATTCGAATATCTACTGCCGTGATGCGCCGCTTTAAAGACGTCGCAGTCCAGGTTATATCCCTCTTCTAAAAGGCGCTTTTCTATTTTACTTGAGGCGTCACCCGTGAACAAAAAGTTCTTATCCTCAATTTCTGCCATAACCATAACCGAGCTGTCGTTTGAGTCGTTACTGTCGTGATAATAGGCTATTATGGTCAAGGTAAAGTCGCCGACTTTAATTTCGGTTCCAACCTGCGCTAAATAGATATTTGCTCCGTTTGACTTGGCGGCAAAATCATATTCCTCAAAACTTGTCGTGGTGTTTTCGGCATTGCTTTCAGGCATTATTATGTTGCCTATTTTCATACGAGTTAAAACCGCATCGCCACCGATATGGTCACTGTCAAAATGACTTATTATAACACAATCAAGCCTATATACACCTAGTTTATGAAGGTCGTTTACCAACTGTTCGCCGTCATCAGTTTCGGGTCCCAGGTCTATAAGCGCGGTTGTTCCGTTGCTGTTGATAAGAACCGAATCGCCCTGCCCTACGTCGATAAACTTTACGTAATTTGAACTTAGTTCATCGGGAAGGGTGCCGAAAAGATGATAGCTTATATCATTCCAAGTAGGTAGGTATCTACTATAAGAAAAGGTTACAGAGGTAAAAGCCGCCGCAAAAATCAGTATTAAGGTATATAAAAGATTCAGCCGTTTCCTTGTGGGACTTTGGGTCTGTTTATTCTTCTCCTGCTTTTCGTTCAAGCCATTCCTCCGCAGTAATTAGCACCTGACGGGGTTTTGCGCCCTCGAAAGGTCCTACGATTCCTCTTTCATGCATTTGGTCTATTATTCTTGCCGCTCTAGCATAGCCGAGCTTTAATTTTCTTTGGAGCATAGACGTTGAGATTTGACCGTTTTCAACAGCGACCTCAACCGCAGAATTGAACATTGGGTCTGCCTCATCCTCACCTTCGCCGGATGCTGCTCCCTTATCCTTTTTATCCATGGTTGCCTGTCGCTCGATTTCATCGATAATCTCTTGGTTGTAGTCGGCAAGTCCACTCTGCTTAACAAACCCTACTACCTGCTCAACCTCATCGTCGCCTACAAAGCAACCCTGAACACGAGAAGGCTTGCTAGCTCCTATTGGGTTAAAGAGCATATCGCCTCGACCGAGGAGCTTTTCTGCTCCTGCCATATCAAGAATGGTACGGCTATCAACCTGAGAAGATACTGCAAATGCCACTCTTGTAGGAATGTTTGCCTTGATGACACCGGTTACAACGGCAACAGAAGGACGCTGTGTTGCGATAATTAGGTGCATACCTGCGGCACGAGCCTTTGCGGCAATACGGTTGATAGAATCTTCAACCTCTTTTGGTGCCGTCATCATAAGGTCTGCAAGCTCGTCGATTATTATAACGATTCTTGGCATCTTAACCATTTCTTCGTTTTGCTCGGCAACCTTGTTGTATCCGTCAAGGTCACGAACGTTGCTTGCCGCAAACATCTGATAGCGCTTTTCCATTTCAGAAACAGCCCAACCAAGTGTTGCCGCCGCCTTACGAGGATTGGTTACAACCGGCATCAAAAGATGCGGTATACCGTTATAAATTCCAAGTTCTACTACCTTGGGGTCAATCATTATAAGTTTAACCTCTTCAGGGGTTGCCTTATAAAGAATACTCATTATAATCGAGTTGATACATACCGATTTACCGGAGCCTGTAGCACCTGCGATAAGTCCGTGTGGCATTTTAGAAATATCGCCAACAATAGCATTGCCACCGATATCTTTACCCATTGCTATTGTAAGTTTCGACTTAGAGCCTGTGAACGCAGAGGACTCTAAAATATCTCTTATATGAACAACGTTGCTAGCTTTATTTGGAACCTCGATTCCAACTGCGGCTTTATTGGGGATGGGAGCCTCAATTCTAACACCTGCGGTTGCAAGGTTAAGAGCTATATCATCGGCAAGGTTGGTGATTTTACTAATCTTAACGCCTGCGCTTGGTTGAAGCTCAAAACGAGTAACTGTAGGTCCTCTTGAAATATCGACAACCCTTGTTTCAACGCCGAAACTTTGAAGCGCCTTGACAAGACGGTCTGCCGTCTGCTCAAGCTCTCTTTCTGCGGTTAAGGAGTTGCTTGATTTATCAATTTTAAGAAGCTCGATTGGTGGGAATTTATAAGCTTCCTGCTCCATTTTAATTTCGCTTTCAACCTCGGCAATTCCCTTTTCGAACTCTTCCTTGGTCATTTTTTCCTTGGTTTCTTCCTTTGCGGCAGAAATAGCATCATCGATTTCTAAAGAGGTTTCCTCTTCCATTGGCGCTTCTTCGGGAAGTTCTTCATCCAAATAACTGCTGATAAGATTTTTCTTCTTTTCGTCTATCATTTGGCTTGTTATCTTTTCTCTAACAGGGCCTATCGGGTCGTCTACCGGAATATCAATATCCGAAACCTGCTTGCGCTCTGCCTTTTCTCTATATACCGACTGAGCAGTTTCTTCTAACTTCTTAACAGGCTTTGCAATGCCCTTAAATAAAGCGATAAGGGTTGTTCCTGTAACTATCATTAAAAGAACGAATACAACGATTATTAAGGTTATTGCGGCAGCAGTTTTGCCGAAAGCCGCAGTAATAGGATGGCTTATAATTGCTCCTAAAAATCCGCCTGAAGCATTACCCTTTTTATAAGCGTCTACCAAATGTTCTCCAAATGACATTAAGGGCATTTTTGTGGTAAAGATATCGATTACAGCAAGTGTTATTGCCGCAATTACACCCGAAATAGTCGTCTTTACCTTGATGTTTCGACTTAGCTTATCAAGCGAACAAAGAACGGCTATTAAGAGAATATAAAAAGGAATTAAATATGTAACGATTCCAAACATTCCAAAAAGGAAACTTCTAAGCATATTCCAAAAGTTTTCTCCGGGAATAAACACTATTGCCGCCAAGAGCATTCCTACTCCGAAAAGCACAACCGCCGTAAGCTGACGCTTTGCGGTATTCCTTTCCTTGGCTGTAACCTTTTTTGCATTGGTCTTTTTTGTTTGCTTTCTGCGTTTTGCAGCTGCCATACCTTTTACTCCTTAAACTTGCTTAAATTTAGTTATCATATCGTTTAAACACTCAATGGCATCAGAAAGACTGCCAACCTCATCGATTAAGCCCTCGCTTACGGCCTTGTTGCCGTCAAGCACGGTGCCGACGTCGGTTACCATTTCGCCCACATTCATCATAAGGGAGTTGAATCTTTCCTTGGATATACGCGAGTTTTCTGACACGAAAGAGGTTATTCTATCCTGCATTTTTTCAAAATGACGAAGCATTTGAGGAACGCCCAAGACAAGTCCTGTCATTCTTACCGGATGAATGGTCATTGTGGCGCTCGGCACAATAAAAGAACGCTTTGCCGACACGCTTAAAGGAACCCCGATAGAATGTCCGCCTCCGAGCACCAAAGACACGGTAGGCTTTTTCATTCCCGCAATAAGTTCGGCAATAGCAAGACCTGCTTCGACATCGCCGCCTATTGTGTTTAGAATAATCAAAAGTCCGTCTATATTTTTATCCTCTTCAACCAAAACCAGTTCCGGAATTACGTGTTCGTATTTAGTGGTTTTGTTCTGGCTTGAAGAAATCGCGTGTCCCTCAATTTCACCTATTATCGTAAGGCAATGAAGGGTGTATTTCCCGCTTGTTGTAATAGAGCCGGTTTCTTTTATTCTGTTATATAATTCTTCGTTTTCGGTTTCTTCGTTTTCAGTGCCGTTTGTGTTGTTTTTGAATAAGTCCATATTAGCATCCTCCGTTTTTTATATTATCGGAAAATACTATATGAATATACATTTTCATTATACTTCTTTTTTCGCTATTTTGCAAGCAAAAAAACAAGATATTGCAGGCAGTTTGTAGCTTGCGAGCAATATCTTGTTGTTTTGACTATTCTTTTTCAATTTCGTACTTTTCATTTCTATAGAAAAGGGTTATTTTGTCCCCTTTTTCAATAGTTTTATCAAGCAGTTTTTCGCTTAACATATCCTCGACGTTTGAGCTTATTGCTCTTCGCAAAGGTCGAGCGCCGTAAACCGGGTCAAAGCCTACCTTTGCCACCGCTTTAGCCACGCTTTCATCAAAGGTAATTTCAATATTGAGCGCCGCCATACGTTCTTTCAGACCGTTTAGCATATTTTCTGCTATTTTTAAAATTTCATCCTCACGAAGCTTTTTAAAGACAATGATATCGTCAAGACGGTTTAAAAACTCGGGTCTGAATTCCTTTTTTAGCGCCTCCAAAACCTGATTTTTAACACGACTTTCATCCATATCACTATTTTCTTCGGCAAAACCTAAAGAGGTCTTCTTATCGGTTATGAGTCTAGCTCCGATATTAGAGGTCATAATGATTAGGGTATTTTTAAAGTTTACCTGTCTGCCTTGCGAATCGGTCAAAATGCCGTCGTCAAGTATTTGTAAAAGCATATTGAAAATATCGGGATGAGCCTTTTCAATTTCATCAAAAAGAACTACCGAATAGGGGTTCCTTCTAACCTTTTCGGTTAGCTGGCCACCCTCTTCAAAGCCGACGTAACCCGGAGGCGAGCCTATAAGCTTTGATGCGGTATGCTTTTCCATATATTCGGACATATCGAGTCGGATTATAGCATTTTCGCTGCCGAAAACCGCCTCGGCAAGTGCTTTACAAAGTTCGGTTTTACCAACACCCGTAGGTCCTAAGAAGATAAACGAGCCTATCGGTCTTTTGGGGTCCTTAAGCCCTGCCCTGCCTCGTCTTATTGCCTTTGAAACGGCAGTTACCGCCTCGTCCTGACCTATAAGTCTTTTATGAAGTACAGACTCCATTAAAAGCAGTCTTTCACTTTCCTCTTTGGTTAGTTCCACTACGGGAACACCTGTCCAACCCGAAATAATAATTGCTATTTCCTCTTCGGTTACGGTGCCTATAGATTCCTCTTTTCCACCACGTTTTGCCTCTTTGAGTTCGGAAAGCTTTTGCAGTTTTTCTTTTTCCTTATCGCGAAGATTTGCCGCTTTTTCGTAGTCCTGCTCATCTATTGCCTTGTCCTTTTGCTCCTTTATTTCTTCAATTTGCAAAAGCAAAGCCTTTTCGTCCTCGGTCGTTTCGGTCGATTTGATTTTAAGCCTTGAGCCCGCCTCATCAATAAGGTCGATTGCCTTATCGGGTAAAAATCTGTCGGTTATATATCTTGCCGACAGTCTTACCGCCGCCTCGATTGCCTTGTCATCAATTTTTACACCGTGATGCGCTTCGTATTTATCACGAATGCCCTTTAAAATAAGGATTGCATCCTCTTCGCTCGGTTCATTGACGGTTACGGGTTGGAATCTTCTTTCAAGCGCCGCATCCTTTTCGATGTTCTTTCTATATTCGCTCAAGGTTGTAGCACCTATAAGCTGAAGTTCTCCGCGAGCAAGCGCAGGTTTTAAAATGTTGGCGGCGTCGGTTGCTCCCTCTGCCGAGCCTGCTCCGACTATGGTGTGAATTTCATCAATGAAAAGAATTACGTCAGAATTCAGGGTTGCCTCATCGATAACGGCTTTGATTCTTTCCTCAAAATCTCCTCTGTATTTGGTTCCTGCAACCATTCCGGTAAGGTTTAAAGAAATTAGTCGTTTACCGTTTAAAATGTCGGGTAGTTCTCCGTTCGCAAGCTTTAGCGCTAATCCTTCGGCTATTGCAGTTTTTCCGACTCCTGGTTCTCCGATAAGACAAGGGTTGTTTTTAGTTCTTCTGCAAAGAATTTGAATTACCCTTTCAATTTCTTCATTTCTGCCGATAACCTTGTCAATTTTGCCCTCTGCTGCCGCTTCGGTAAGGTCGTATCCGTATTTTTCAAGCATTGGAGTTTTGGTCTTACCCTTTTCTCTTTGCTTATCGGCTTTGCTTTTATGCTTCGGAGTTTCTCCTGCCTTTTCGGTAATTTCTGACGAAATTTCATTTAAATCAACCGATAAAGCCGACAAAAATCTTACGGCATAGTTATCCCCTTCGCTTAAAATTCCCATAAGGATATGCTCGGTTCCAACAAGGCTGTTACCGGTGTTTCTGGCCGACAACGCCGCCTTTTCAAGCACCCTTTTTGCTCTTGGGGTAAAGTAGGTTGGCGAAAGCTTTGTCGGTGTTCCTCTGCCAACCGTTTCTTCTATTAATTCTTCTACCTTTTCGGCAGTAAGACCGTTTTTATTTAATATACCAAAGGCTACCCCGTTCCCGCTTTTTAAAAGACCTAAAAGCAGATGCTCACTTCCGATATAGGTGTGACCAAGCATTTCTGCCGCGGTAATAGCCGAATTTAAGGCTTCGTTCGATTTTTCGGTAAAGCCGTTAAAACTGTATTTCATCTAAATCCTCCTTAGAGTATTTCACGTATCATTTTAGCTCTTGTTTCATCACGTTCTCTCGGTGTCATAGAGCCGTATTTTCTCATAATCATAGCAGGGCCGGCCTCTACTAAAAGACTTATGGGACTTATATCTGTTTCAATTATGCCCATTGATAGCCCTAATTTAATCCTTGAAATGAGTTTCATAAATTCTTCGCTTGTTAAAATTCGAGCGTTTTTGAGAATTCCGTAAGCACGCATTACCGAATCCTCTATTTCAATTCTTTCTGCCATTTCGCGACAGTTTTTCTCTCTTTCAACAATTCTTTCGGCAATAGCCGTAAGATTTTCTATTGCGGCGGTTTCACTAATTCCTAAGGTTATTTGATTTGAAACCTGATAAAGTGATGCTAAGCATCCGCTTCCTTCTCCGTAGGTGCCGCGAATGGTAAGACCGATTTTTGCAACCGCATCATATATGCTGCTCATCTCGCCTAAGCGCTCAAGCAAGGGCAAATGAAGCATTATAGAGGCTCTAAGACCAGTTCCTATATTTGTAGGACATTCAGTAAGAAAACCCAGTTCAGAATCAAAGGCAAAATTAAGGCGTGCGTTTAGTTCTGTATCGATTTTATCTGCCGTTTCATAGGCTTCTTTTAAGGAAAGGCCTCCGCTTATAACCTGAATTCTTAAATGGTCCTCTTCCCCTATCATAATGCTTATAGACTCATCGTCCGAAATGGCGATAGCTCTACCTTCCGCGTTTTTAGCAAAGTCGGGGCTTATTACGTGACGCTCTACCATAGCATCAATTTCAAGCTTCGGAACGTCGTCCATTTCGATAAATTTTAAGGGAATGCTAAGCTCTGACACGGCATCCTTCACCCTGCTTTTAAGGGTGCTAAGCATTTCCTTTGTCATTTTAAAGGAAAAGGGCAAATCGGACAAATTTCTGGCAAGTCGCACCCTTGAGCTTACGACTATATCGGTTTCGTTAAGGCCGTCTTTATACCAACAAGACATTATTTTTTGCCCTCCTCTTCCTTGATTTTATCGCGCAAAACTGCCGCTTCTTCAAACTTTTCCAAGGCTACAAGCTCGGCTAAACGAATCTTTAGTTCTTGTATTGTAGGCTTAGCACTTGTTGTCGCAAGCTTTACGCTTATGGGATTTTTGCCGCTATGCTGAACGCTTCCGTGAATTCGTTTAAAATATGGCAAAAGTTCATTTTTGAAATCTTTATAACAGTTTGCGCATCCTACCTTGCCACTTTCGGCTATCTGCGCAAAGGTTGCGCCGCAAAAGCTGCAACGACCCGACTGAATTTTGCCTGCGTTTTGTACACCTGTTGCGAGCATTGATGATAAAAGAGCCGATAGTGAGCCTTTATGAAAATCTGTATAACCTTCCTTTGCAGAACAATATCCACAAAGACTCATTTCGGTTACCTTGCCGTTTATTACGGTTTTAATATGGGTTGTAGCGGTATTTTTTCCGCATTTTTCACAAAGCATTTTCTTATCTCCTTTTTAGAAGTTAACAACGGTTAAAAGCATCTGCTTAATTATTGATGCTCTTACATATTCACGAGCCGAAACCGGCACGTAATAAAGCGCGGTATTAGAAAGCGCCGAGGCTATCAGTTCGGCAGACTTTTCATCAATAAGTCCCGAAACTACGCAGTTTTCAAGGATTACTCTAGCGCCGATAGAGTCAATTCGGTCGCCTATAGAGTTAATTATATGCATAAGTTTTGCCGAATTATTAAGGGATACACGGCTTATTCTTATATAGCCTCCGCCACCTCTGCGGCTTTCGATTATATATCCCTGTTCAGGGGTAAATCGTGAGGATAACACGTAATTTATCTGGCTCGGAGCGCAGCCCATCATTGAGGCAAATTCATTGCGCTGAATTTCGGCAGAGTTCATTTCAGACTCTTCTAAAAGTTCAAATATTCGTTTTGTTATGATATCACTTATTCTCACTTGAAATCCTCCTTTGAGAGTTTGACTTTCTTTTACCTTTAATCTTATTATACCTAAAAGTCAGGAAAAGTCAATAGCGAATTTTATCTTTTAAAACATCAAAAATTTTAAGTAACACAGGGCCTTTAAAAATCATAGTATGTGATGAAGGTTGACGAAGCAAATCTTCAAAATCAACCTTAAAGACGAAAGGAGGCAAACAAAATGTGTAACGGTTTTGGAAACAACTGCTCTTGGATTATCATAATCTTGGTATTACTTTTCTGCTGTGGTGGTAACGGCGTAGGCAATACCGGTAACGGTTGCGGTTGCGGTTGCGAGAATAATTGTGGCTGCTGCTAATTAAATTATTCGTGTTTGCTAAAGCACATCTGACCTCTTTAAAGCAAAAATCGGTACGGCTAAGAAACCGTACCGATTTTTATTTTTTCTATTCGTTTTGCTAAAAGGCAAGCACCGATTAGTTTGATTAGGTCGGGTATGATAAACGGAACCACACAGACCGAAACAACCGGCCAAAAAGAACCTTCACCCGAAAAAAACATATACCATAAACTGCCAGATAAATAGCAAACAAAAAGTCCTGCCAAAAGGCTTATCTTCTTATATTTGCCCTTTAAAATTTTATCCAAAGCAGCGTAGGTTAAACAGATTAATAAAAGTCCTAAAAGAAAACCACCCGTTGGACTTAAAAGCGCTGTGAGCCCCGAACGGAACCCCGAAAAGACAGGAAGTCCCACAAGGCCCAACAGTATGTATGTTGCAACCGAAAAAGAGCCCCATTTAGCACCTAAAATAAGCAGACTTAAAAATACCGCAAAGGTTTGAAGGGTTATTGGAACCGCTAATGGTATATAGACTAAAGAGAGCGCTACCATAAGCGCTGTAAAAAGAGCCGAAAAAGCAATGTTTTTTATATTATTAATAACTATCACCAAAATAAATTATATAAGAAAAACAAGGGACTGTCAATGACAGTCCCAAACGTTTAATAATTTTCTTCGATTTCTAAAACAGATGATATCAAATCTACAGTTTTTGTAAAGCTATAGGGAATGCGCAAGGTAGTCCATTCACCAGACTCACTTGAGAAGTTAATATGTCTGCAGTTTTCTTCAAAAATTGTAAGGTCTGCCGTTCTTAATTCTTCCATATAGGTATCTATAATAAGCTTTGCAGAATCGAATGTTAGGATTCCGCTATAAAACTCATTATCGTTTCTGTTAAAGTCTGCGAATATTTCACCGTTTTCTTGCATTAAGTTAAGTTTCCTATAGTAGCCGGTTTTAGCCTCATCACTTGCTAAAAGGTCGTATAGTTCCCTTTTAATTTCATTGTAGTCAATATCCCAAATCGGATATTCTCTTAAAACTACTTTACCGTTTTTAAGCTGATACTCAAAGGAAATTCGGCCCATTTGATAAGCAAAGTCAGAATTCGGTTTGCTCTCAACTGTATAATACTCTCCTAAAAGACTCCATTCAGACTTTGTTCCGCCGTATTTATCATATTCCTTTAAGACTGCTTCATGAAGATTTGTTGCCTCATCAAAGTTTTCGGTAAAGGTTATATTGCCGCCTACGATTACATTTTCAATTTCGTTTTCTTCCGGGATATAATATATTTCCTTTGCGCCCAAAACACCTGATGAAGCCATTATTGCTATCGAAATTGCTATGGCTATGCCGCCTTTCGCTAATGCCGACTTTACCGTCTTAAATCCTCTTGTATGAACCGCTTCAAAGGCAACGCCGCAAAGCAGAGCGCCTATTCCGTAGAAGAGCCAGAAAAGAAGAGAGGTAAATGGCGAACCTGCCGATAGCATAAATCCTATTGCGAAACCACCAACAACTGCGCAAAGTCCCAAAAGAACAGACGGCATAAACTTAAAGGAATAGCCCTGCTCTGCCGATTCACTTCTGCGAACCTTAAAGAGTTTTACTACGACAAAGAAGCAAACAATTGTTAAAATGCTAACCGAAAGGAAGGAAAACCAATTTAGTTTAAGCATCTTTGAAATTTCGGCAAGCTCTCTTTCATCTACATTTATGTTTAAAATGTGTGTTAAGAGTTTTGCACCGACATAAATAAAGGGAGAGGTGTAAATAAGCTCATAATCTCCGCTTAAAGGCACACCATAAGCAAAGGTGTGATACATATAGTTTGCGATAAGATAGACAGCAGGTACTCCTGCCGAAACGCCGATAAGAGAGATAATAGCATCAAATTCTCTTCCGCCTGCTACTATAAAGATTAGACTAAATGCCGACAAAAACAAAAGGAAGAAAACCGATAGTGAATAGATTTTTAAAAACTCTATAACCGCTACGCCCTTCCACAAGGGTAAAAGGTTTATGAGCACTAGCGAAGCCATGCCGACAGTAAGCGAGAATATGCCGCCTATAAATGCCGAAGCAAAGCCGCCAAACAGCATCTCGTTTCGGGTTGTGGGAAGTGTGTAATACATATCCCCTGCTCTTTTAGAATATAAAAATCTAAAATCCATTAAAAGAAGGAATACTATTAAAAGTCCGGCTATTGCCACAGGAAACAAGGTGTAATTTACCGAATCGTTAATTAGTTCTTGTCTTATTTCAGCGTCATAGGTATATTCATACGACTGAACAAGCTGACTGATTAAAGCGCCCGGACAAATAAGCAAGGAAAAAGCCGTCACAAGCAAGGATATAGGTGTTTGTTTCTTTAAAAAGTGTAAAAACAAACTTTTTGTGGGATTTAGTTTACCCGAGGATGTTTTTAATATCATAGCCTTCGACCTCCATTTCGTATATAAATATCTCTTCTAAACTAGGTGTGATTATTTCAAAGAAGATAGGCTCGGTTTTTTCTATCTCTTCTGAGATTTCTTTCTTGTCTCCTCTAACTACAAGTTGCATTATCGAGCCTGTTTTGTTGGCTTTTAAAATATCAATATTTGAAAAGGTTTCCCTTGTAGGCAAGGTTTTATATGCCGCCTGAACCTTGTGAAGAGAGCCTTGCAAGCTTTCAAGATTGTCACAGTAAAGCATTCTGCCGTTGTGAATTAAGGCCACGTGGTCGCAAAGGTCTTCAAGCTCACGAAGATTGTGCGAAGAGATTATAGCGGTCATATTTCCATTTGACATACCGTCAATTAAAATTGCTTTGAGTACGGCGCGCATTACGGGGTCAAGTCCGTCAAAGGCTTCGTCCAAAAGCAAATATTTCGGCCTTACCGACAAGGCTAACATTAAGGCCGCTTGCCGCCTCATTCCCTTTGACATATTGTCTATTCGCATAACCGTGCTTATTGGGAAAACCGAGGACAAATATTCAAAACGGGAACTATCAAAGCTTGGATACATTCCCTCGTAGAATTTTACCATTTCGCTTACAGTAGCGCCCTTGAAAAAATAAGGGTCATCGGATAAAAAGAATATTTCCGATTTTTGTGTCGGATTGTTCCATATACTATAACTGTCAGCGGCAACTGTGCCTTCGTCAGGATAATAGACACCTGCTAACAGGCGAAGCAGGGTTGATTTTCCCGAACCGTTTGAACCGACAAGACCATATATTGCTCCGTCCTCAAACCTGAAGTTCATATTGTCAACCGCTTTAAAGTCGCCAAACTTTTTGGTCAAGTTTACAGCTTCTATCATTATTCATTACCTCCGTTTTCAGAAATTTCATTAATTATGTTAAGTAGTTCTTCCTTTGACACGCCAACAGACATGGTTTCCCTTAAAACGCGCTTAAATTCTTCTTTAGCCTCATTTTTTAGAGAAACAATAATACTAGCCCCTTCCGATATAAATGAGCCTTTACCCGAAACAGAATAGATTATTCCCTTTTGCTCTAAAATAGAGTAGGCGCGTTGAACGGTATTTGGGTTAACCCCTAAGGAAAGAGCAAAGTTTCTGACCGAAGGCAGTTTATCATGCGGCTTTAATACGTTTAAAGCGCAAAGCCTTGTTATACCGTTTACTATTTGGTCGTTTATTGGCAGATTGCTTTTATAATCTATTGTTATCAACTGCAAATACCTTCCTTAAACAAAAATCGTATTAACTGTACTAGTTCGATTAGTACAGTTTTATAATACCAACTCATTCCATATTTGTCAAGAGATTTTTTATTATGAATTTTAAAAAAATAAAAATAGTTTTATCCTCATCCGAAAAAAGAACCTTATTATTTTTGCTTTTAGGGGCAATTTTTAATCTTTCATTTGCCTCCTTTGAACTTTTTATTTCCTTTAAGGTTTCTAACTTCTGGAGCGGCGCTGTTGCCGTTTACTATATGTTTTTAAGCGGAATAAAATTTATTTTGCTTAAAAATGAAGAAAAGCTTTATAGATTTTGCGGAGTTTTATTACTCATTTTTAATATTATTTCTTCGGTTTTTGTCTTTGGAATTCTTTTCTTTGGCAACAAGACGAGAGGCGTTAGCCAAATTTTAGTGCTTGCCGTTTATGCCGTTTGGCGCGTTTTTGTTGCTATTCGCGACCTTTTTTACTATAGGAATAATAAATACGTCTTTTCGGCTTACAAGGTCATTAGTTTATCCGTGGCGCTTTTAGCTCTTTTTTCTCTTCAAAGCTCCATGATAGGAGTTTTAAATATTGATGTCTTTTTAGCTAAAATTATTGGTGCAGTGTCCGGAATTTCTCTTCTTATAGCAACCTTTACTCTTAGCTTTTATATGATTTTTTATGTTGAAAAGGAAATTTAGATATGTTATACTTAATTTTATAAAAATTGCCGTTATTGGAGGAAATTTTATGAATCAAAATCCACTTTCTTCTGCGCTTTGGATAGGCACAAAAGAAGGCTTTGAAGCGCCCATTATTACTAGGAAGTTTTCACTTGCTTCTCTTCCCGCTTCATCTACTCTTTACATAACGTCTCTGGGTTTTTTTGAAGCCTTAATAAACGGAAAAAAGGTTACTGAATATAAGTTTATACCCGTTCAGACCGATTTTGAAAAAAGAGAAACCGCTAACTTTTTATATCCCATTCACGATGAGTTTACCCACAGAGTTTACTACTATGAATTTGACGTTAAAGACCTTTTAACCAAAGGCGAAAACACACTTGAAATTCATTTGGGCAACGGTTGGTATCATCAGAGTGAACGCGATATTGAAGGCGATATGCGTTACGGCACCATTTTAAAGACAATTTACAGACTTGACTGTGATGATTTATCTTTCCTTTCCGACGGCAGTGAAAAATGGTGTGAGTCTAACATTCGTTATAACAACCTTTTCGTAGGTGAAGTTATTGATAAAACATTTGTAGCTGATACTAAAAACAAAGTAGAGGTTTACCCTGCGCCCGATAGCACACTTTGCAAGGCAAAAGGCACTCCTGACAAGGTTATCAGAACCATTACTCCTACCCTTTTAGGTGAAAAGGACGGCAAAAAGGTATATGACGTCGGCGAAAATATAAGCGGTGTTGTTCGCCTATATGCTAAGGCTTCTAAAGGAGAAAAGACAGTTTTAACCTTCTCAGAAGAAATAAACGACGACCTTTCTTTAAACTATGATTCAACAGGATATAAACACACCTGCCGTTCGGGTTGCAATCAAACAATGACTGACACCTTCATTTGCAGTGGCAACGAGGATGTTTTTGAGCCAAAATTCCTTTGGCATGCGTTCAGATATTTTGACCTTCAGGGTCCTGTCGACAAGGTAGAGGTTTTGGTTATTCACAGTGACTGTGACGTTACTTCAAGCTTTAACAGTAGCAGCGAAGGTCTTAACTTCTTATACGAAGCATTCATAAGAACACAGCTTGACAACATGCATGGAAGTTTCCCCTCTGACTGTCCTCATAGAGAACGTTTAGGTTACACAGGCGACGGTCAGTTGGGTGCTCGACCTGCTATGATGTTCCTTGATACTAAGGAATTCTACAGAAAATGGATTCAGGATATTTTAGATTGTCAAGACCTTAAAACAGGTCACGTTCAACATACCGCTCCCTTTATGGGTGGCGGTGGCGGACCAGGAGGCTGGGGCTGCGCTATTGTTTTTGTGCCCTTTGAATATTATAAGCAGTTTGGCGACATAGAGGTCCTAAAGGATGCTTATGAGCCAATACTCAAATGGTTCGATTATCTAAAGACCCGAATGGACGGAAACCTCATTACCCGTGAAGAAGAAAAGGGCTGGTGCTTAGGCGACTGGTGTGTGCTTGAAAAACTTGAGATGCCCGCTTCCTTTGTAAACAGTTGTTTATTTGTAAGAGCTTTACGCCAATTCTTTAAGATAAGCGAAATTCTTGGCAAGAAGGACGACCTATCTGACCTTCAAAAGTTAGAGCAAGACTTATGCGAAGCAATTCGCGCTAATTTCTTGTCCGATGACGGACACTACTGCGGTGGCAAAAACGGTGCAGACCTATTCGCATTTGATATCGGTCTTTTAGATGATAAGGCAACAAAAGAAGTTATAAAGACCTACCAAGAAAACGGCAATATTAATACCGGTATTTTCGGCACTCCCCTTCTATTTGATGCTTTATTCGCAAATGGTTGCACTGATACCGCACTTTCCCTTTATGAGAGTGAAAAGTTAGGTTCTTTCCTTTATATGAAGCGTCACGGCGCTACAACCCTTTGGGAAGAATGGGATGGCAACAACTCACACAACCACCCCATGTTTGGCGGTTGCTCAAGTCACTTGTTTACATCTATTTTGGGTTGCAAGCAAACCGATGACAGTTACGGCTATAAAGAGGTTGTAATCAAGCCACAGCTCCCTAAAAATCTTGACTTTGCCGAAGGCGAGTTTACTACTGTTAACGGCAAAATCAAAATTGGCTTTAAGCGAGATGGAAACAAAGTTTTATTTGATATTAAACTTGCTAAAACCATTAAGGCAGAGTTTGAATATGCGGGCGAAAGCTTTAAGCTTGATGGTAATATTAAGACAGACTCCTTCGAGGTTAAATTTGAAGCTTTATAAAAGAAAAAATCCGTAGTACGTCGTACTACGGATTTTTGTTTTACCTATTAATAATTTTCTGCTCTAACTTCAAAGTAAGACTTAGGATGAGCGCAAACGGGACAGATTTCAGGAGCCTTTTTGCCCATTACCAAGTGACCACAGTTGCGGCATTCCCACATGGTCTCTTCGCTCTTTTCAAATACCTTCTGCATTTCAACATTTGAAAGTAACGCTCTGTATCTTTCCTCGTGAGACTTTTCAATCTCTGCTACCTTTCTGAACTTTTCAGCAAGGTCGAAAAATCCTTCTTCCTCTGCTTCCTTTGCGAAGGTTGAGTACATGTCGGTCCACTCATAATTTTCTCCGGCGGCTGCAGCAGCAAGGTTTTCTGCGGTGTTGCCAAGAGCACCAAGTGCCTTAAACCACATTTTTGCGTGTTCCTTTTCATTGTCTGCAGTCTTTTGGAAAATAGCAGCTATCTGCTCGTAACCTTCCTTCTTTGCAACAGATGCAAAATAGGTGTACTTGTTTCTGGCTTCGCTCTCGCCTGAGAAAGCAGCCATTAAATTCTTTTCAGTTTTTGTTCCCTTTAAATTCATATATCATAACTCCTTTTTAAAAATGATAATGATTACTGTTTTTATTATATATACTAATTTTTATTTTGTCAACTATTTTTTTAATAATCTTGACAATAATTTTTATGGATTTATAATTGTTATATACTAGAGGTGAAATTTATGTTTAAAAACATTATATTCGATTTTGGGCAGGTACTAGTCAGCTTTGACCCTTATTATATGACAAAGGCTTATATTAAGGATGAAAATGACTGCCGTTTAAGCATGGACGTTATTTTTGACCGTCTTTATTGGGACAGACTCGATAAAGGTACTATTACCGATAACGAGGTAAAAGAAGGCATTTGTTCCCGACTTCCTAATAGGCTTCACGAGAAAGCTATGGCGGTTTATGATAACTGGATGTTCCATCTCCCCTTTATTGAGGGCATGAAGGAACTTAATCTAGACCTTAAAAAACAGGGCAAAAAACTGTTTTTGCTTTCAAATATTAGCATAGGCTTTTCTGAAAAATATAAACTTGTTCCCGAAATAAATGAGGTTTTATCCCTTTTTGATGGGCTCGTTCTTTCGGGGCCTATCGGTCTTATTAAGCCTTATAAAGATATATTTAACCATCTTTTATCAAAATATTCCTTGGATGCTAGCGAATGCATTTTTATTGATGATAATGAAAAAAATATTGAAGGCGCAAAGAAGGCCGGTATAGAAGGTTACCTTTTTGACGGGGACGCGGGAAATCTTAAAAAATATTTGAATATATAGAAAAAGCCGTGAATTTCACGGTTTTTTCTATATATCAATATCATCGGTCGCGGGGTTTTCTATTAGCTTGCCGTCTTCGGTAAATCTTGAGCCGTGGCAAGGGCAATCCCAAGAGTGTTCTTCTGGGTTATATTTAAGTGCACACCCCAAATGCGGACAACGAGGTTTTGTCGGTGTTATAAAGTTTATTAAGGTTTCGGCGGTGTTAATTGCAAACTGCTTATGAAGTATGCTTCTTGTCGGCGAAAAGACCCTTGCATATCCGTTCTCCTTCTTTCTTATAGCATCACACAAAATTTTTGCCGCCACTGCCGAATTGGTCATACCCCATTTATTAAATCCTGTAGCAACATAAACATTAGGAAGCTTTGGCGAGTAAGCGCCAATATAAGGTATTCCGTCGAGCGTCATACAATCCTGTGTTGCAAAGTGAGCTACCTCCTTTGAATGAGGAAAATTAACTTTTGCAAACTCGCGAAGTTCCTGCCAAGCGCCACCCTTTTTGCCGGTTCTATGGCTGCCTCCGCCTAAAAGCAGGGTGCCGTTATACTCTCTAAAGGAGAAACCCTTTAAATTGACATCGACATACATACCTTTAAGCTCTGTAGCGTTTTTTAGTGCCAAGACATAAGAACGATGCTGGTACATTTTTAAAAAATATCCGCCGTATTTATTTAAAATGGGGAAATGTGTTGCTATTATGATTTTTTCTGCTAAAATTTTGCCATTACTCGTAATAGCACCACCGTCAAAAACCTCTATAACCTTTGTGTTTTCATATATTTTTAAGGTTTCTGCCAAAGAAAAACAAAATTTTAGCGGATTAAACTGCGCCTGATTTTTAACCGTCAATGCACCCTTGATTTCTATCGGTAAATCAATATTTTTAGAAATTTTAACCTTTAAGCCGAGCAAGTCGTAGGCTTTTGCCTCCTTCTCGATAGCACTTAAATTTTCGGTTGAATAAATAGTGGCTTGCTCTCTCGTATAATCGCAGTCGATGTTTTGACAGATTTCTTTATAAAAATCCATCGCGTCCTGCTGTGCTTTTAGGTACATTTTAGCCGAATTGAGCCCGTATTTATTTATAATTTGGTCGTAGATAAGCCCGTGCTGAATGGTGATTTTTGCGGTGGTATCAGCCGTTACGCCATGGCATACTCGGTCTGCCTCAACCAACACACACTCGACACCTACTTTCTTAAGAAAGTAGGCACAAAGTATGCCCGTTATTCCCCCACCGACTATTAAAACGTCGGTTTTAATCTCACCTTTCAGTTCCTCAAAGTTTTTAGCCGTGGCGGTTTTCTCCCAAATTGACTCCATTCCTTGCCCTCCGTAAGATAGATATGGGTTTATTATTCCCTTTTTTATAGAAGAAATAGATAAAAATAAAAAACAGCCGAAAACTCGGCTGTTTTTAGCTATCAAAATTTATTTAATATTCAGAGCTTTTATGTTTTTATTCTTGTGGTGCTTCGGGCATAACTATTGCTGCAATAATATAGGCGAGAATTCCCGAACCGCCAAGTATAGTGAAAAATAACCAAGCCATTCGTATAATAGTGGAATCCAACTCGAAATATTCTGCAACACCCGCACAAACGCCTGCAAGCTTTTTATCGGTAGAAGATTTATATAATTTCTTTTTCATTTTTATATTACCCACCTTTTTGTTTAATGACTTTTTGCTACTTATATTTTACCATAGAAAAACACCTAAAATCAAGTTTTTTGTTATACTGTATAGGTGGTGGGGTTGAAATATATTAATACAAAACATTGTATATCATCATTGCGAAAATTTTGATACACGCTAAAGCGCTATGATATACAGTCCTAACATACTGATGAGATACAACGATAGCGTTGCTATCGTTAATGATATGCCATTACTTTCGCAATGGATAAAAAAATTCCAAGTCTTCGGACTTGGAATTTTTGGGGTGTTTTGAACTTAATGACACGAATGAAAAGTGCCTGAAAATCGAGAAATAGCTTATTTTTTTAAAATGATTTCCGCTGAACAATTATCATTCCAACCATCTTCGAAACTATCAGTGCTACCCTCTATAATTATTTTTTGACTTGAATCCCAGCCTGCAAACGCCTGATATCCAACAAACCAACAACTTTCAGGTATAACGATTTCTTTAATTGATGTACATCCGCTAAACGCCCATCCTCTAATCGTATCGAGCTTGTTAGATAAATTAATTTGTTTTAAATTTTCACAATTCTTAAATGCATACAAATCAATCCAAGTAATATTATTTCCTAAAACAATTTTCTCAATTTCCGAATTTTCAAATGCCTCATAATCAATTTTTTCAACTTTAATTCCTTCCTTAGTGTCAGGAATATATACTTTTCTATCTTCTCCACCATATCCGGTTACTACATAACTCTTATCGTCTAATTCGTAAAACAATCCCTCGGTTTCCGTTGGTGTTCCGCACCCCGCGAAAGAAACACACATAACAACCATCAGTAAATAACACAATATTTTTTTCATAAATATCACCTCAAAATATTTTCGTCGTAATTTGACAATCCTATTTTATCCTACTTTGTCCTACTTGTCAATATTTTTAAGCATTTTATCTTATAATATTTTTGAGGTGATGATATTGAAACCCTTAAAAGAAAAAATCAGTATAACTATTGACAATGATATTTTGACAAAGCTTAAAGAAAAAGCCGAATATGATGACCGTTCCCTTTCACAATATATAAACATTGTTTTAAAGCAACATATAAAAGATATTGAAGATAAAAAATAAGCCGTGAAATTGATATGCACCCCAAAAGTTAGACACTTTTGGAGGTGCATATTTTCATGCGTAAAAAAGGAGTAAAGAATAAAGTTTATAGTGCAGAATTTAAAATAGGTGTTATAATGGATATGCGAGAACACCATTTAAGTTATCACAAAACAGTAAGGAAATATGAAATAGGCAACGATAAAACAGGCGGAGCTAGACAGATGTTGCAACGGTGGGAACGCATATTCTTGGAAGAGGGAGCCGAAGGTCTTATGAAAGAGAGAAGAGGCAGAGCTTGTCGTGCGAGTGGAACAAGGAAAGGTAGACCACCTAAGTTGGATAAAAAGATAGAAGAAGATTTAATTGCCGAAAACCAACGACTTCGTATGGAGATAGAATACTTAAAAAAACTGAGTGCCTTAGTTCTTGCGGAAGAGCGAGAGAACGGCAAAAAGCAAAAATAATCTCTGAACTAAGGCAAAGATATCCGCTGAAAGATTTATTGAAATTATCTGGACTTGCTCGCAGCACGTTCTACTACTATCTAAAACACGATGATACAGACAAGTATGCGTGTGAAAAGCAAGAAATTATAGATATCTACAATTCCAATAAAGGCAGATATGGATACCGTAGGATTACAATAGCAATGCGTAACAAAGGTTATGTAATTAACCATAAAACCGTACAAAACCTGATGAAACAACTCGGTTTGAAAGGCAAACAACGCAAGAATGATAAATACCATTCATACAAAGGTACGATTGGAAAAGTTGCTGACAATTTACTGAAAAGAGATTTTTATGCGGAAAAGCCATTTGAAAAGATAACAACTGATGTTACACAATTTAATGTTTGTGACGAGAAAGTATATCTTTCACCAGTTTTAGATTTATTCAACAATGAAGTTGTATCTTATTCCATTTCGACAAGTCCCAATTTAGAACAAGTTAGGGAAATGCTTAATGGTTTATTTGCAAAACTGCCTGCTGATGCAACACCAATATTCCATTCTGACCAAGGTTGGCAATACCAACATGCCGAATACCAACGATTACTTGCTGAACATAACATTACTCAAAGTATGTCCCGAAAAGGTAACTGTATGGATAACGGCGCTATGGAAAATTTCTTTGGCAGACTGAAAGTTGAAATGTTCTACGGCGAAAAATTCGAAAGCGTTAACGCTTTCATTGATGAATTAAAGAAATATATTCATTACTACAACAATGAAAGAGTTTCCTTAAAACTAAAAGGAATGAGTCCGGTGCAATACCGAACTCATTCACTAACAATTTAATATTTAATTTTGTCTAAACTTTGGGGTTCACTTCAAATTTCACGGCTTTTTATTTTATTTGTTATAAATAATCATATCTGCGAAAATCGGTATATGGTCGGAGATTTGTTCAACGCTATGGTCAATTATGACGTCAAATTTTCGAACCTTTATACTCTTATTTACGAAAATATGGTCAAGGCAATATTCGTTGCCCTCTTTTGGCATATTACCAAAGCGCGACCAGGTGGAATAATTGCGAACCAGTATTTCTGCTTTGTATTTCGCATCCTTAACACCGATTTTTCTCATAATTTTCTTATAAAATTTTGACTGTTCTCTTGTGTTAAAGTCGCCTGTCATAATTAAAGGGATGCCCTTATACTTATCAAGCACGGTTTTTGCATGCTTAATAAGGCAATCGATATGGTCCTCGTATGATTTTCCTCGGCTTGCAGGAGCAGGATGAGCATTTGTTACTATGAATCTTGTGCCGTTATCCTTTGTTTCAAAAACGCCGACCGACAAGTTTCTTATAAAAACGTTTTCGCCAAAGTCTAAAACGAACTCATCAAGCAAATTGACCTCTTTTGAGTTATACATAAGGGTGGTCATATTATACCCATCTTTATGTCGCTTGCAAGCGAACTTGTATGTATCCTCTTCTGAAAACAAATTAGTAAGGGTGTTGTGCCATCCCTCATCAATTTCTTGAATACCCATAACGTTTGGCATAAAATCATCAAAAATCTGTTTTGCCAAACTGTATGTTTTTTCACAAAAAGCACTTTCAGGCGAATTGCGCCACTCGGTATGTAGTAGATTATAAGACATTACACGAATGTCTGCAGCTTTTTTCATCACAGAAAACCTCTTAATAGGAATTTTTAGTTATTATAAGCGGATATTTCCCTTTTGTCAATAAAAGAAACAAATAAAAAAGACACGATTGGAAATCGTGTCTTTCTTTTGGCTTTCGTACCATAAAATACGAACACTATTCTTTCGCCTTTAAGTCGTTAGTTCGAGTCTAAGCAGTTTACTAAATTGCAAAAATGACAATCTGCTTTCTATAAAAAAGTATCAATTTTCAAATTCAAACATTTTGGTATTATAGGCATAAAGTATTTTCCCCGTATGTTGTTTTGAAAGGACTAAATAGAACTCATCACCATAATCAGAGCTTTCATAAACGCTTTTAGGTGTAAAGCTTGTACTCCTTGAATAGCTCTCATCGGGAATCATATACGTTCCATAACACGAAAAGTGCAAACGACAATATCCCCTATTTCGAATGCGCATATAACGTCTTATTTCTTTAGAAATCATTTTATCTTTAACAATATAATCGGTATTATCAACCGCTTTATGTAATGTGATAATATCAAAAACTTGGGCAACAACTAAACATAACATTATAGCCGCAAAACAACCAAACGCTACTTTATAGAAAATGATAGGTGCCCAAAGTAAAACTGCAACAAATAAAAGAAAAACCAAAGTGATTTCTATTAGTTCAATATATCTATCTTTTAACAACTTTAGCAAGTCAGTCTTGATGTTTTGAATAGTAAGTATTTCTTTTTGCACTTCATCACCGCCTTGGTTGTTTACTTAATTATATTTGTTAAAAAAGTGAATGTCAATGGCAAATGACGGTTTTATGAGCGTATAGACATTTCAAAGTTGTAATTATTTGAGCGCATATAAAAAAGACAAGTCAAATGACTTGTCTTTTTATGTTAAAATATTATCCCGTATAATATTAGTAAATAGCTTATTTAGTCAACGAGTTGAATAAAAAAAGCGATTCATCATAACTCCCTAAACACGAAATTGTCGTAGCGCCATTTGTTATTACCGCATTAACCGTCGGGCTTGAAAGAAGTTCATCATCTAAAAAGATACTAATTTGTTTTCCTAAATTTTCTCTGGTTGCATTAACAAATTTTTCCGTTCCATCCTCTGTAAAATCTAAACATTCAAGATTTTATATAATTTGTTTACAGTTTTGCTAAAAAAATAAAGTTCTATTCCCTTAACGCCATCCCACAAATATATTCCCTTATATAATACATCTCTTGGAATACGAGTAACTATGGTTTTATCAATTTCAAATCTTGCTACCGTTTTAAAAAAATATTTTATAATATATTCGTTTTCAGTAATAATAAGTTTGCCACCGCTAACAAACCATATCGAGCCTAATTTTTTATAGTATGTAGCCTTGTATTTCCCCATGTAATCACCTCAATTGCGACTTTTACTTAAATATCCGTTCAAATATATGATATGTATCTTTTATCATATCAAAATATCCTTTTACAAAAAACGATAAAATTAGCGTCGCTACTATTAAACCTGCAACATCACCATAAGCACCTGCAAAACCAAGCGCACAAATAAAAAATATTACTTCAAAAATGTTAGGATAGATATATACATCAAAAAACAAATTACCTTCATCTTCTACAAATTTACCAATAAAACACACACGAATTGGCGAACCTCCTCCATGTGCTCCTCCTGTTCTATCATATTCTCCCTCACCTAGATAAAAACCTTTAATAATTTCACCTGTTTTTTGAAAATGGATACCCGAGCCATATAAATTAATACCCCAAATCGACCTTCTAGGATAATCGTTTATCTCAATTTGTTCAATCTTATTTAAAGCCCTTTCCTTATTAGGACAAGCAAAACGATATTTGAACACTTTATCACCACCTATGTGTAGTATAGCATAAAATACGAACAAATCATTTCCAAATATAAGTCGTTAGTTCGAGTCTGGGTTATTAGTTAGAACCAACACTCATAATAGAACTGGTCAAAAACCGAAGATTTTCTTTGTTTTCACTTAAATAATAACATTATTATGTATCCATCGCAAAAAAATAAAGGATATTAGTATCACAATCATAGATTCCCAATGTATAATTTACAGAATATCGTGATAAAAGTTCACTATCATCATATCTATCATCTAAATTTTCACTGTGCCTATCAAAAAAATAATAATATCCATTTTTTATTTCAGGTAAAATTGCCTCCCCTTCCTCATTTCTTATATGAGGAGCCATATTTACCATTGTGTTTAATTCAGTATCAAAATATTCCCCTCCATAAACAACAGTATGAAGATTACTTGTTAGGGGAAAAGATTTCCACTTATCATTCTTCTTTATTTGCGCTAATAAATCGTTGTTTTCAAAACTATATTCGGCATATGTGGTGCCATCGCCAAGAAATCCACCATGGCTATCGTTATATTCTTTTTGAACACCTGCACTAACATCCATACCAATATGTTTTGAAATAGATTTTTTTATGCTTTCCGAATTAGATTGTGTTTTAGTTGAACAAGCAGAAAATTGAAAACATAATAATATACACAAACACAAGGTCAGTAATTTTTTCATAAAATCACCTCTTGGATTTAGTATAACATAAAAGCGGAAATAAATCAATGCGGAGCGGTGTTATAATTCGTGGCGAAGCCACACCGAAATTATTCATTATTCATCAGCGTAAGCGACTTCAATATTCATTATTCATTTGAAAATCCGTTCTCGTTTAATGAATAATGAATGATGAATAATGAAAAATGAATAATACAAACAAAAAATCCGCCCTCCTTCGAGAACGGATTTTCGTTTGTCTTTTCGTCCATAAAAGACGAACAATATATTTCAAAATTAAAGTCGTTAGTTAGACTCCGGGCGATTAGTTTTTTGATACTTAAAATGGAACTATTCTAAATACTTGATTTTCTTATGTTTACTCCAACGAAAAATGATATTTCATAAACTCATTCATTTCCTTAATTTCATTTTCGTTCGTTTCACAAATATAATCAAGGTCTGGGGCATATATCCACAAATAAGCAATTTCAAACGTTTCATCAGAAACGCCAACCATTCCAAAGTTTTTAGGATAAACAGTATCTTTAAATTTAGCTATTTTAAAATTAAATCCACTTGCAGAAAATTCTTCAATGGGAATAGTATAGACTGTATCATCGAAATCAGCCTTTTGCGGTTCTTTAAGATATGTGTATGCTGTATTAAGTTTTTCTTTTTCTCTCAAAAACTCTTCTTCATCATACTTTACAACGAATTGCATTGAGTATTCAGGAAATATCGTTTCATCTTTTCTTATAAAATATTCTACATCTTTATACACGCCAATATCACCTAAATTGGGCATAAATAAATCTGCATAATATTTTTCTTTATCATTTGCATAATTTTCGATGTTATTATCCGTTTTTACGCAAGAACAAAGTGTTATTGTAATTATAAAGACAAGTAATACTGCTAAGAATTTTTTCATATCATCACCGCCTAGGGTGTATTATAACATAAAAGCGGAAATAAATCAATGCGAAGCGGTGTTAGTGAAATCGTTCGCTTATGCTCACGATGAAATCCAAGCGTTGCTTGGATGAAATCTGCTCCGCAGATGAAATTAAATCCGTCCATTAACCCGACAAAGTCGGATTTCATCACGAAGTGATTTCATCCATCGCAGATGGATTTATCCCGTCCGAAAGGACGGATTTAGTTGAAAAAGAAAAGACAAGTCTTTCGACTTGTCTTTCT
>JAZTYA010000030.1:0-83823 GCA_045636705.1 Acutalibacteraceae bacterium | reverse complement strand
CTTGTTCCTTTCTTCTCGTGACCTTCAAATCGGCAGAGGAGAACCCGTTGAAGACACCGCAAGAGTGCTTTCGGGATATCTTGACGGTATAATGATTAGAACCTTCGAGCAGGCAGAGGTAGAGGCATTAGCAGAGTATGGGTCAATTCCGATTATAAACGGCCTTACAGACTATTGTCATCCTTGCCAGGTACTTGCAGACCTTATGACCTTCCGTGAGTTTAAGGGTACGTTTAAGGACAAAAAAATGTGCTTTATCGGAGACGGAAACAATATGGCAAACAGCCTTATTGTTGGAGGAATAAAGATGGGTATGAAGGTTTCGGTTGCTTGTCCTAAGACGAACGAACCTGACCCTGAAATTATGAAATGGGCAAAGGAAAACGGAGAATTCGTTTGCACCGATAACATCCTAGAGGCTGCAAAGGATGCCGACGTTATCTATACAGACGTTTGGGCATCTATGGGTCAAGAGGATGAAAAGGCAGAACGCGAAAAGATTTTCAGAGGCTATCAAGTAAACGATGAGGTTATGGCAGTAGCCGCAAAAGATGCTATGGTTCAGCATTGTCTTCCTGCTCACAGAGAGGAAGAAATAACCGCAAAGGTTTTCGAAGAACATGCCGAAGAAATCTTTGCAGAGGCAGAAAACCGCCTCCACGCACAAAAAGCAGTTTTAGTAAAACTTATGGGATAAAGAAAAACCCCACGCTTATCTTTGATAAGTGTGGGGTTTAATTGTGTATTGCCGCTGGATGTTTGTCTTAATGCACCGAAAGGCACGCTTCATAGCCCGTAAGGGCGACTTCATTCTTCATGCACTGCAAGGTGTGCTTCATTCACCAATAAAAAAACGACCTTTTATTTATTCTCCTTAGCAGTGTTGATAGAGGCTATAAGCATCGCACGAATACTGGCACAAACAGTTTGTAATTCTCTATATTGATTTTCATTTATATAATTGGTTTTAAAAAGCAACTCTAACCAATATCCTGTTTCATTTGCTTCTTTAAGTGCTATCTGCAATTTAGCAATAAAGTCTGATTTACCGTGGGCATATTGGGCTTCTCGAATATTTGCACCGATAGAAGTGCCACTCCTTCCAATTTGGTTAGAAATAATGTGCTCCTTATTTTCTTTCAAGTGTTTAACAAGGTTTACAACAGAAACAGCAAAATCCATTGACTGCACGGATAATTTATCATTACGCATAACAGCACCTTCTTTCTAAGATTAGTGTAGCACAGAACCTTATTTTTTTCAATGAAAAATGAAGCATTGGCTTACGCCAATATGAAGCACGAGCTATTGCTCGCATGAAACGAAGCACACTTTCTCGTTCTCAATGTGCCAAGGGCACGCTTCATAGCCCGTAAGGGCGACTTCATTCTTCATACACCGTAAGGTGTGCTTCATTGCACCAATAAAAAAACGACCTTAAAAGGTCGCTTTTTTATTGGTGCCGGTGGCGGGGGTCGAACCCGCACGGTATCGCTACCAACGGATTTTGAGTCCGCCTCGTCTGCCAATTCCAACACACCGGCATATTACGGCACTAATTAGTGCCGAGCATAATTATGCAACATTTATTCTGTTTTGTCAAGAGTTTTTAAAGGTTTTTTAAAAGAAAGCTTTCCGCTTAAAAACAATAAACAAAGGACCGAAAGGGCTGCAAGAACAACCGCAGCTATAACGAATACTATAAGGCTTCCCTCTAAAAAAGTGATGAAAAATTCGCGCAAGGAATCCGAAGCAATGCCAATCTTTCTTATCGTTCCGGTAATAAGAAAATAGCAGGGAAGCAGTCCTGTCATAAGGCCGGAGCCTAATAAAAATGAAAAGCTGTAGAGCCCAAATTCCTTTTTTGAGCAAAGCTTATTAAGGAATATAAATATTGCTACAATCAAGGCAATAGCCACAAGCAAGAGTATTATTAGCGGAATTAAAATCTGCCCAAGTCCCGCAAAAAAACGTCTTATGGCGGCAGGCCTTACGTGAATTTTATATATTGTGGCGCATTCGTTTAAAAGCTGTTCAATTGCATCGGGTGAAATAGCATCACTTGAACCTAAATGTTCTGCTGCAAAGTCTTCTATATGACCTTTGAATTTATCTTTTATAGGCTCTATGTCAACAGTATATCCCGACTGTTTAATATCAGATGAAATTCTTTTAAGGGCAAGCTGATAAATTTCCCTTTTGTCCTCTTCACTAAACTTATCGTTAAAAAAGTCAGAAGGAAGGCCCGAGGGGATAGCAAGGTCGTTTAGGTCGGTTATCATTTCCTTTACGGCAAGGTCCACATAATCTGATTTTTTAAACGAAGCCTTTATAAAAAGAGGTGTTAAAACAAGTATAAGACAAAGGCCAACCGCAAGAAGCGTAATAAGCAGACTTTGAATAAAAGAAACCAATATACAAACAGACTTTTTTAAAGCAAGAGAGGATTTATTGTTTTCACTCAAAATGGCTACCTCCTATTTACTAAAGTCTATAAAAGGACCCGAAACAAGCTTTGTGCTTACAAAATACCGTTGGCTTGTAAGACCTAAAGCGTTAAAGGGGTAGCAGGTATATAATACCAGATTTTCTTCCTTTGCTTCAAGGTCGTATGAGTTCTGGCTGTTTTGATGTTTTATACTTAAATCGGTAACCTCATATTTGTAGTTTCCGTAGCTTGTTTTAACCTCAATAATATCGCCCAATTCAAGAAGCTTTAAGCAGTTAAAGTAGGTGTTATTATGGGCAGAAACAAGGATTGTACTACCTTCTCCGGGGAAACTGCTGCCCTTATAATGACCGGCACCGCGACGTAAGATAGAGGCATCGTCACCGAAAAACAGAGGTATATCAAAAACCTCATCCTCGTGGGTTATGATTATTTTTCCGTAGAGGGTGCCGTTCGTGGGATAAACTACCTTGCTTGACGGAATGAAAGCATCATAACCCGAAAAGATATTTTCGGTGTAAATATCCTTATAGATTTCCTCGTTTTGCCCTGTACTTGTATCGTTGACTATGGTTTCCCAAACACTAGCGCCAAGATTAATAATAGGGGAGAAGGCAAAATAAAGAAACAAATATCCAAAAAGCAAAAAAGCAAGCGGTAAATATGAATATACCGCAAGCTTTTTTAACATCTTTTTAATCATTAAAATTATTTAACAAAAAGTCCCTTTTTTCCAGCAACAACGAAAGCTGCAGCAAGAAGAACAACTACAACAGAAGCGCTAACAGCAACAGATGTGAAATCAACGCCTGCGCCTGTGGTCTTAATGATAGGGTCATCATTGAAAACTTCTTCGCCGGCCTCGTTAGTGATAACAACGTGGTCGCCGTCATAAACGAGAACTGCACCACAAGCTAAAGCAGCCTTCTTACCACACTCAAGAATTTCGTGCTTATCTTCATAAGAAAGAACATCAAGGTCGGCAGTTGATGTAATGTGTGAATCTTTTACAATAACAGCAGCCTGCTCGATGAAAGCGATAGCTTGATCAGCCTGCTCTTTGGTAGCGTCAACGGTCTTAAGATAGTTTTCAGCCTGCTTTACATAGTTTGCAGGAATGTGGAACTCTGCATCGTTGAACTTAACTACCTGAGAAAGACAATCAAGAATTCTTTGCTCATCAGCGTTGATAGCAGTAGCGCTTGCAGTAAGGCTCATAGGAACAAGTAAAAGAACCACTGCGAGTAACATAGCAATAATTTTTTTCATTGTTAATACCTCTTTTTCAAATTTTTAAAAAGGTGCAATACACCTATTAACGTAATCTATTATAATATCAGTTTTGCAAAAAGTAAAGAAAAAAATTCAAAAAAAGTAAAAATTTTTATATTTTAATTATTTTAAATTATTTCTTGAACCTAAAACAATATTATGTTATTATATATTAGAATATAATCTTGTATATTTGGAGATATTATGTCTAAAGTTTTAGTAGATGAAAATATGATGGCAGAACTTGATGCGCTTATGCAAAGAGTCAAGGAAATAGCACCAAAAATTTATGGAAAAACTCCCAAGGCTTGCATAAATACATTTGGATGCCAACAAAACGTTTCGGACAGCGAAAAGATTAAAGGAATGCTCGTTAAAATGGGTTATGAGCTAACCGAAAATCAAGAAGAGGCTAACTTTATTCTTTTTAACACCTGCGCTGTCAGAGAACATGCCGAGGAAAGAGTTTTCGGAAACATCGGCACGACAAAGCAAATCAAACGCGAACGCAAAGAAACAATAGTTGCCGTTTGCGGTTGTATGGCACAGCAAGAGCATATCTGTGAAAGAATAAAGAAAAGCTATCCTTACGTAGATATAGCATTTGGCACACACGTTACCCATAGACTTCCTGAGTTCCTTTATAAAAGGTTAACGGGAAGCGGCAGAATATTTGAAATATCAAACACAAATAATGAAATTATCGAGGGCTTGCCCGTATCCCGCGACGGAAAACTAAAGGGATGGCTTCCGATTATGTACGGTTGCGATAATTTTTGCACCTACTGTATCGTTCCTTATGTAAGAGGCAGAGAACGCTCAAGGGAGAGCAAAGATATTTTAGCCGAGGCAAAAAAGATGATAGACTCAGGCTTTAAAGAAATAATGCTGCTCGGTCAAAACGTTAACTCATACGGCAAGGGGTTAGATGAAGATATAAACTTTTCTAAGCTTCTTCGCAAAATTAATGCAATTCCTGGAGATTTCAGAATAAGGTTTATGACCTCTCATCCAAAGGACTGCACAAAGGAACTGATTGATACGGTAGCGGAGTGCGAGAAGATAGAAACCCATCTTCATTTACCGTTCCAGTCGGGAAGCAACCGCATCTTAAAACAGATGAACCGTAAATACACAAAGGAAGAATACTTAGAGCTTATTAATTACGCTAAAAAGAAGATTCCAAACGTAACCTTTACTAGCGACGTTATAGTTGGCTTCCCGGGTGAAACCTACGAGGACTTTTTAGAAACCTTGGACCTTGTAAAGCAGGTTGAGTTTATGTCACTTTTCACCTTTATCTATTCACCAAGAAAAGGAACACCTGCCGCAGAAATGCCCGACCCCGTATCTAGAAAAGAAAAGGGTGTTTGGTTTAGCGAACTTTTAGAAGTTCAAGAGCAGATTTCAAGGGCAAGAAACAAAAATCTTGTCGGAGAAGAGGTAACCTTGCTTTGCGATGAAATTGCAGGCGAAGGAAAGGTTTCGGGAAAAGCTTTAAATGCAACAGAGGTGTTGTTCTCAGGGGATGAGTCCCTTATAGGCAAAACCGTAAAAGTAAAAATAGAAAAATTCACAAATCTGCTCGAAGGCAGAATTATTGAGGAGTAAAAAAATGGATATAATCGAACTTACAAGAAAACTTGGCGCAGAGATTCAAAAGCAGGATGCTTATATAAACTTTAACAAGGCAAAAACTGCTGCCGATAACGATGCAGAACTTCAGGAAAAAATAGGCGACTTTAACCTTTTAAAAATGCAACTTGATGCAGAAAAGCAAAAGGAAGACGCCGACAAGGCGAAAATCGATAGCCTTAATGAAGATATCGTTAAACTTTATAACGAAATTTCTACACACGAAACAATGAAGGCTTATTTTGCCGCAATAAACGATTATAAGGCTTTAACCGATAGAATAATGAACATTCTTTATATGTGCCAAAACGGAGAAGACCCTGAAACTTGCGAACCATCTTCTTCCTGCACAGGCAACTGTTCTTCTTGTGGCGGTTGCAACTAATTTGAAATCTTTTTAAACTCACAGTAAAGGAAGATATAAATGTCTGAAAAAAATGACAAGCTTTCTCCTATGATGCGTCAGTACATGGCGATAAAAGAGCAGAATAAGGACAGCATTCTGTTTTTCCGTTTGGGAGACTTTTATGAAATGTTCTTTGATGATGCTATTACCGCATCAGAGGAACTTGATTTAACACTTACAGGCAGAAACTGTGGGCTTGAAAATCGTGCGCCGATGTGTGGCGTGCCCTTTCACAGTTGTGAGGGCTATATTGCTCGTCTTGTTGAAAAGGGCTATAAGGTTGCTATTTGTGAGCAGGTCGAGGACCCTTCAACCGCAAAGGATATCGTAAAAAGAGATATAGTAAGAATTATCACCCCTGGTACCATAATCGAAGAGAGTATGCTTGAAGAGGGTAAAAACAACTATCTGGCGTCCATTGTCTTTTATGAAAATTCTGCTGCTTTATGTTTTGCCGACGTATCAACAGGCAAGGCGTTTGTAACCGATATTGTAGGCGAAAACGTTGAAGGCCGCATTATAAATGAACTTGCTCGTTTTTATCCTGCCGAGCTTTTAACTTCAAAACAAATCGAACTTAAAACAAGGGTGTCGGAATATCTTTCAACCAGAACCGAATGTTTGGTAACAATAAAGGACAACTCCTTCTTCGAAAAGGAAAAGAACGAGGAAACTATAAAGACACACTTTAAGGTTGTAAGTTCCGAAAATTTAGGAATTAAGTCGGGCTCTGCGGCTGCAACCGCTTTAGGCGCGATACTTAATTATATTTTTGAAACAGGTTGTAACCAAAACACAACCATAAGCGAAGCGGTTTATTTTTCATCTAAAGATTTTATGTACCTTGACTACACCGCAGTTCGCAACCTAGAACTTATTTCTACAATGCGTTCGATGAGTAAAAAAGGTTCGCTCCTTTGGGTGCTTGATAAAACCAAAACCGCAATGGGAAAAAGAATGCTTCGCAGTTGGATAGAGCAACCTTTAATCGATTTCATTGAAATCCATGAACGTCAAAACGCCGTTGAAGAACTTACAAACGACACTTTAAAACGTGGCGAGCTTATGGAATATATGAGCGGGGTAAGAGATTTAGAGCGTCTTTTGTCAAGAACCGTTTACGGCACAGCAAATCCGCGCGATTTATTAAGCATAGCTTCAACCTGTTCGGTTTTACCCTACATAAAAGAGGTTTTAGCAGGTTCGGACGCTAAACTTTTAAATAAGTTTTATGAAAATATCGACGTCCTTGAAGACGTCAGAAAGCTAATCGATGAGTCGATTGATAGTGAAAAAACCCCAATAAGTGTTCGTGAAGGCGGCATCTTCAAAAAGGGCTACAACAGTGAGCTTGACGAACTAATCGATATCGTTGACGGCGGTTCTAATCTGCTTGCAGATATAGAAACCAGAGAAAAAGAACGCACAGGAATAAAAACTTTAAAGGTTCGCTATAACAAGGTTTTCGGCTTTTATATCGAGGTTTCAAATTCCTTTAAGGATAAAGTTCCTGCAGAATACGTAAGAAAACAGACCCTTACAAACGGTGAAAGATATATAACCGAGGAACTTAAAGACCTTGAGGTAAAAGTTATAGGCGCAAAGGATAGAAGAGAACAACTCGAATATGAGATGTTCGAGGCTGTTCGCAAAACCGTTGCAGGCGAACTTCTTCGTTTTCAGAAAACGGCAGAGATTATCGCTTGTACCGACGTGCTTTGCTCTTTAGCAGAGGTTGCCGTTCGTAATAATTACACAAGGCCAAAAATCAATACGGAAGGTATCATTCAAATAAAGGATGGCAGACATCCCGTTGTAGAACAGCTTTCAAAAACACCCTTTGTTACAAATGATACATATCTTGACACAAACGATAACCGTTGCGCCGTTATAACAGGACCTAATATGGCGGGTAAATCGACCTATATGCGACAGGTTGCCTTAATTACCCTTATGGCTCATATCGGTTCTTTCGTTCCGGCCACCAGCGCTAATATCGGCATAACCGATGCAATATTCACCCGTGTCGGCGCATCGGATGACTTAGCGTCAGGACAGTCAACCTTTATGGTTGAGATGAACGAAGTCGCTTCAATCATCAAGAATGCAACAAATAGAAGTCTTCTTATTTTGGACGAAATAGGAAGAGGCACCTCAACCTTTGACGGAATGTCAATTGCCCGTGCCGTGCTTGAACACGTTGCAGACAAGAAGAAACTCGGCGCAAAGGCTCTCTTTGCTACCCATTATCACGAACTTACCGAAATGGAAAACGAGATAAAGGGTATAAAGAATTTTAATATTGCCGCTAAAAAGACCGCGGATGATATTATCTTTCTTAGAAGAATAGTACCGGGTGGCGCGGATGATAGTTATGGTATCGAGGTTGCAAAGCGTGCAGGCGTTCCCGATTCGGTTACAAAACGAGCTAAGCAAATCTTGGCAAAAACTTTAGAAGAGGGCATTTTGGTAACGAGAACCGAAAAGGCGGCTCCCGATATGCAGCTCTCTTTGGATTTTCCAATGTCAACCGATATAATCAACGAACTTAAAGCAATGGACGTAAACACATTAACACCTATTGAATGTATGTCGATTTTGGCAGACCTATCTAATAAAGCAAAAGAATTTTAAGGATAAAAGGAGTGAAAATTATGGCAGATATAAAAGTTTTGGACAAGAGTCTTGCCGAGCTTATTGCTGCGGGCGAGGTTGTTGAAAGACCCGCATCTGTCGTAAAGGAACTCATAGAAAATTCCATTGACGCAGGCGCTAATAACGTTACGGTTGAAATTCAGCGCGGAGGTATTCTTTATATAAGAATTACCGACAATGGTTGTGGTATTCCGCATAAACAGGTAAGAACCGCCTTTTTAAGACACGCTACTAGTAAAATAGTAAACAAGGAAGATCTGTTTAAAATTGCGACGCTCGGTTTTAGAGGAGAGGCGTGAGCTTCCATAGCGGCGGATGCAAGGGTTGAAATGCTGACTAAAACTGCCGATGAGCCTTTCGGTACAAGATATGTTATTGAAGGCGGAGAAGAGCTTGTTTATGAAGAAGCAGGATGCCCTAACGGAACGACCATAATTATTCGTGACATCTTCTATAACACCCCTGCGAGAATGAAATTTTTAAAGAAGGACTCGGCAGAGGGATTAGCCGTTTCATCCGTTGTTGATGCTATTGCTTTATCAAATCCTCAGATTTCGGTAAGGCTAATAAAGGAAGGAAAGGTTGCATTTGCAACACCCGGAGATGGAAAAATTGAGTCTTGCGTTTATTTGGTGCTCGGCAGAGAGTTTAGTTCATCCATGCTTTACGTCGACACTACTACAAACGGAATAAGAGTAAGCGGAGTTATTTGCAAGCCTACAAGTTGTCGCGCATCCCGTTCGGCTCAGTTCTTTTACTTAAACAACCGATATATTAGAACAGGAGTTGGCGCAAAGGCGTTAGACCAGGCTTATAAAAATTCGGTAATGGTAGGCAGGTTTCCTGCCTGCGTTTTAAATATCGAGCTGCCCTTTGATAAGGTGGATGTAAACGTGCATCCCGCTAAAACCGAGGTTCGTTTTTCTGACGAAAAGGCGGTTTTCGAAGCGGTGTATTATGCCGCAAAGAACGCTATTTTGAAGGAAGACACATATCTTTCTATTGAGCTTAAAACAAAGACGGCTCCAAAACCTCAGGAAACCTTTAAGAGGATGACAACCGAGGAGTATATTAAAACCTTTTCAAAGCCTACAAACAACACCTCAAATGAATTGCCGTTTAAAACTAAAGAAGGGCCTGTAAGACAAGCTTTAGGCGATTTTAAAAAGCCCATAAATACCGGCGAACAGATAAATATAAACTATAGCGACAAAAAGGCAGAAGAACCCGTAGCAGAAGTAAAAAGAACTCCGATTATTCCACCTTCGGCGCCTATTCCTGAAATTACTCCTAAAAAGCTTATAAAGGAATATTTGGATGCCGTACAGGAAACTATAGAAAGTCACGAAGCAAAAGAAGAAACGGCTCCACAGTTTATTTTAATAGGCGAACTCTTTAAAACCTATATAGTTGTTCAAAAGGAGCAGAGCGTTTTCTTTATCGATAAACATGCAGCGCACGAGCGCATAGTTTATGAGAAACTTAAAAAAGAAAAAACGCTTGACAGTCAGCTGCTGGTATCTCCTATTGCAGTACCCTTGGTAAGACAAGAGCAAAAGGCCGTGCTTGAAAATGCCGACAAACTTGAGCAAATAGGCTTTGAGGTTGAGGAATTTGGAAGCACTGCGGTCTTGGTAAGAACAGTTCCTTCGGTTTTGGCTAATGCGGATATTATGCTGGTTATAAGTCAAATAGCAGAAAACCTTGTGGAAAAGGGTGTTGCCGAAACTGAAATTCTAGATAATATCTACCACACCGTCGCTTGTCGTTCGGCAATTAAGGCGGGTAACGTTCAGTCGCCAAGGGAACTTGAGGAACTAGCTCGCGAGGTCTTCTCAAACAGAGACATTATGTATTGTCCTCATGGAAGACCTGTAGCCTTTGAGCTTAAAAAGAGTGAAATAGAAAAACAGTTCGGGAGACTAGGATAGTTGAAAGATACAAATAAAATACCCTTAATAGCGGTGGTAGGACCTACCGCATCGGGAAAAACCGAACTTTCGGTAAACCTTGCAAAAAAATTAAATGCTCATATAGTTTCGGCAGACTCTATGCAGATTTATAAATCAATGCATATAGCCTCTGCGGCTCCCGATGAAACCGAAATGAACGGTGTGCCGCACCACCTTTTCGAGTTTTTGGAGTATGGTGAAAACTTTTCGGTTGCAGATTACATAAAATTAGCAAACGAAAAGATTAAAGACCTAAGCGCAGAAAAAAATAGAGTAATGTTAGTAGGCGGAACGGGACTATACGTAAACTCGCTTATCGATAACGTTACCTTTACCGAGCAGGAAACAGATGAGGCCTTAAGGCAAAAACTTTCTGACGAATACGACCAAATCGGCGGAGAAAAGATGCTTGAAAAACTGGCTTCTTTTGACAAGGAAAGCGCAGAAAGAATTCATCCAAACAATAAAAAAAGGGTTATAAGAGCTTTTGAAATCTATTTATCCTCGGGCAAAACAATGTCAGAGCAATTAATAGATTCAAAAAAAGAACCTTCGCCTTACGAACCCTTTATTATAGGCGTTACCTATAGCGACCGCGAAACCTTATATTCAAGAATTGAAAAAAGGGTCGATATAATGCTTGAAAGAGGACTTTTAGAAGAGGCTAAAAGAGCCTTCTCATCGGCAAAACAAGGAACCGCGGTTCAGGCAATAGGACACAAGGAATTCTTCCCATTCTTCGAAGGTAAAATTTCTTTAGAAGAAGCGGTAGAAACACTAAAAACCGAAACCAAGCGGTATGCAAAGCGTCAGCTTACTTGGTTTAGAAGAGATGAACGCATACATTGGATATACAAAGATAAAACTGATGACGTGCTAACGGAGGCACTAGACTTTTTAGAAAGGAATGGCTATTTTGCTTAAAGGATACGGCAAACTTAAGATAATAGGAATATTGTTTTTAGTCTTGTTTTTAGGCTATCAATATTTTAGTTCGTTTTATTCTTCTGTTCTTACCGAATCTGCAATTTACTATGAATACACTCATGGCATAAAGGCAGATGGTGTAATTATTCGAAACGAAGAAACCATTAAAAGTGACCAAACAGGAACTTTGCACTTTAATTTACTTGATGGCGAAAAGGTTTCAAAAGACGGAATAATTGCCTATGTGTATGAAAGCAAGGATGCGTCTGCTGCGGCAACCAAAATTGCCGAAAACAAGGCACGAATTGCTTTAATAGAAGAACTTGAAGCTTATAACGATATAACAGCCGTAGACCTAAAGGTGTTAAATGCCAAAATAAATTCCGAATTAAACGACTTTATTAAAGGAAACGCCGACGGCATTTTCAGCGGAAGCGAAATGTTGGACGACCTTTTAACCCTTATGACAAGAAAGCAACTTGTAATGGGCGAGCATACCGACTTTACAGCCTTAAAGGCTTCCTTGAATGAGGAAATAACAAGACTTTCTCCTCTTGTTTCAAACCCAAAAGACAGTATTAAGTCAAATCTTGCGGGTTATTTTATATCCCACGTAGATGGATTTGAAAACGCATATAAAACCGATGATTTGGCAAGCTTTACTCCTGAATATTTAAAGGAAACCAAGCCTTCGACGGTAGAAAATGATGTTATTGGAAAGATAGTTTACGACTACAAATGGTATATAGCTTCAACCATCTCGGTCAGTGACTCAATGTTTTATAAAATAGGCGATAGCGTCACCATTGAAACCGAATCTACAACAAATCCAAAAATAACCGTTACGGTTGAAAAGATTAATTTATCCGAAAAGGACGATGAAGCTACTGTCATCTTTTCAAGCAATCAGATGAATGCGGATATAGCTTCCATGCGAAACACAAAAATCACAATCGTAAAGAAGGAATATAAAGGCCTTAAAATTTCAAACAAGGCGCTTCGTGTAATAAACGGAGAAACGGGAGCCTTTGTAGTATCGGGAATAGAGGCAAAGTTTGTAAAGACCGACGTTATTTATCAGGACGATGAGTATGCAATCTGCAGTCTTAATACGGCAGATGAAGAAAAACTCAGACTTTATGATGAGATTATAGTGAAAGGTAAAAATCTTTATGACGGAAAAATCATCTATTAAAATTTTTGACGAAAACTATAAGCGCATCGAAGAGCAAATAACCGAAGCGGCAGAAAAAAGCGGCAGAAAAAGGGAAGATATAATACTTTTAGCCGCAACAAAAACGGTGCCTTTTGAGGTAATAAATCACGCTATAAAAAGTGGTATTGATTATATAGGCGAAAATCGCGTGCAGGAGTTCCTATCAAAAGAACAAGACCTTGATGCTTCGGCGCATAGGCATTTTATCGGTCATTTGCAGTCTAACAAAGCAAAAGACATAGTCGGCAAGGTTGAAATGATAGAATCGGTTCATTCGGTTAAGCTTGCCCAAATAATAGGTGAGCTTTCACTCAAAAAAGGAATCACAACCGATATTCTCTTAGAGGTGAACATCGGCGCAGAGGAAAGCAAATCAGGTTTTTCACCCGAAAGTTTAATGGAAGAAATACACGAAATTTCAAAAATCGAGGGTGTTTTAGTTAAAGGAATTATGGCAATTCCACCGATTTGTGAAGAAAAGGCCGAACTTATGAACTTTTTTGAGCAAATGTACAAACTGTTTATTGACATTAGAGCAAAAGAAATAGATAATATTAATATGGATTATTTGTCTATGGGTATGTCTGGCGATTTTTACGAGGCAATACTTATGGGCAGTAATATAGTAAGACTGGGCACAGCACTCTTTGGAAAAAGAGATTACAAATAATTTAAGGAGAGATAAAAATGGGCGTAAAGGATTATTTTAAGGATATTTTCAATGTAAATGAGTTTGAACCTGAGATTACCGACGAGGAAACCTATGAGGAAGAGGTTCAGGTAAAGAAGGAGTCTGCTCCCAGAAAAATTATTGAAAGAAGAAGCTTTAGAACTCCTCAGACAAGTGAACAGGGAAGCGCTATGAAGGTTGTTTTGGTTCGCCCTGAGGTTTTCAATGACGTTGCAGGCATTGCAGACCACCTAAAACTTGGAAAGACAATAGTTTTAAACCTTGAAACTGCAAGCAGAGACGTTTCAAGACGCATTGTTGATTTTATGAGCGGTGCGGCTTATGCTTTAAACTGCAAACTTAAAAAGGTTGCTAACAACACCTTTATTATAGTTCCCGAAAGCACCGATATCGCAGGCGAGCTTTTGCTTGACGATTTTGGCGAAGAAAACTATTTTTAAAAAAATTAAAATAGGGGGATAGATTATGCTTACTTCAAAAGATATTAAAGA
This sequence comes from Acutalibacteraceae bacterium, assembly GCA_045636705.1. Lineage (GTDB taxonomy): Bacteria > Bacillota > Clostridia > Oscillospirales > Acutalibacteraceae > SFWF01. The sequence goes on along the minus strand of JAZTYA010000030.1, from coordinate 70,129 downwards.
AGCTAGTTTTGACGAGGTCAGAAAAGGCTACGATGCTAAAGAGGTTGACGAACTTTTAGACAAGATTTATGCCGATTATGTAGGTTTTGAAAATCTTTTAGCAACAAAGCAAGCGCAAATAGATAAGCTCGAAAAGGAAATTGACGACAACAAAACCAATGCCGATAGCATAAACACCGTACTTATCAGCGCGCAAAAGTTGGCTGATTCTATCGTTTCGGATGCTAAAAGCAATGCCGAGCAAATCGTAACCAATGCCGAAACAGAGGCAGAGAACATAAAGCAACGCACCAAAAGAGCGCTTGAAGAAATTGACGCGGTTTTAACCGAGCAAAAGAGCGCTTCTCAGGCCGAGGCGGAAGAAATAATAAACGAGGCTAAGCGTAAAGCCGAAGCTATGATTCTTGCAGCTAAGGATTCGGTTGCTCGCGAGCAGATACTTTTTGATAAGCTAAAAAGCGAGGTAGCAATCTTTAAAAAGGAAATTAAGGAAAGCTATAAGAGCCATCTTGAGAGCCTTTCAAAACTTCCTGATGAGGTGCCTTTTAATGCTGAACAGTCGGCCGAGGCAACCTTAGAGGTTATAAATAACAAGCCTGATTTTTCACAGTTTGTAAAAGAAGAAACTGTGACAGAAGAAGCAACGGTTGTTTTTGAGGAAAGAGAAGAAACAACAGAGGTTGAAGAGGCTTTAAACGATGTAGCAACAGGTTTTGTAATTAAAAAGCCTGAAACCGAAGAATAATTAATAAACTAATTTAGCAAACATAAAACTAGGAGATAATAGTAAATGGAACAGCAGGATTACAATAAAACATTAAACTTACCGGTTACCGAGTTTCCAATGAGAGCAGGACTTCCTACCCGTGAGCCCGAAGCATTAGCAGCGTGGCAGAAAGAGGATGTTTACGGAGAACTTATGAAGAAAAACGAGGGCAAGCCTTCTTATATTCTTCATGATGGACCTCCTTATGCTAACGGTATAATTCACCTTGGAACAGCACTCAATAAGTCACTAAAGGACTTTGTCGTTCGTTATAAGAATATGACAGGCTATAAGGCTCCTTTTGTTCCCGGTTATGATACACACGGTCTTCCTACCGAGCTTAAGGCCCGTAAGGCTGCAGGTATGAAGTCGGGTGAAATGATTTCTGCATTGGAACTTCGCCGTATGTGTAAAGACTTTGCGGTAAACTTTGCTGAGGAGCAGAGAAAGCAGTTCGAACGTTTAGGAGTATTAGGCGAATGGGATAACCCATATCTCACCTTAAAGCCTGAATATGTTGCTAAACAGGTTGAAGTTTTCGGCGAAATGGCAGATAAGGGATATATCTATAAGGGCTTAAAGCCGGTTTACTGGTGCTCAGACTGTCAGACTGCTTTAGCAGAGGCAGAAATCGAGTACGCAGAAGACCCCTGCTATTCTATCTATGTTAAATTCCCCGTAAAAGAGGATAAGGGTATCCTTTCATCTATGGGCGTTGACAAGGATAAAACCTATTTTGTAATTTGGACAACTACTACTTGGACTCTACCCGCTAACCTTGCTATCTGTGTAGGACCCGAGTATGAATATTCGGTTGTAAAGTCAGGCGAAGAGTATTACATTATGGCGACCGAGCTTTATAAGGGCGCTATGGAAGCGGCTGAAAAGACCGACTATACCGAAGTTGGCAAAGTAAAGGGTGCAGAGCTTGAATATATGGTAGCAGCTCATCCCTTTATGAACCGCGATTCTCTTATAATCGTAGGCGACCACGTAACACTTGAAAGCGGTACGGGTTGCGTTCACACAGCTCCCGGTCACGGTGTTGATGACTTTGAGGTTTGCAGAAAATATAAAGAAATCGGTATGACCGTACCGGTTGATAATAAGGGTTATATGACCGAGGAAGCAGGAATGTTTGCAGGCATTACAACCGACGAGGCAAACAAGAAAATTGCCGTTTGGCTTGATGAAAACAACTACCTCTTCGCACTTAAGAAGATTATCCACCAATATCCTCACTGTTGGAGATGTAAAAACCCCATTCTTTTCCGTGCTACTGAACAGTGGTTCTGCTCAATTTCGGCTTTTGCTGAAAATGCAGTAAAGGAAATAGAAAAGGTAAAATGGGTTCCCGAATGGGGCGAGGGCAGAATCACAGGAATGGTAAGAGACCGTTCTGACTGGTGTATCTCTCGTCAGAGAACCTGGGGTGTTCCGATTCCGATGTTCTACTGTGAAGAATGCGGTAAAGAATATATCACAAAAGAATCAATTGCAAAGGTTTCTGCTATCTTCAGAGAAAAGGGAGCAGATGCTTGGCACGAATTAACCGCAAAAGAACTTATGCCCGAAGGTGCAGTTTGCTCTTGCGGACACGACACCTTTAAGAAGGAAACTGACATTATGGACGTTTGGTTCGATTCGGGTGTTTCTCATGCGGCAGTATTAGAAAACAGAGATTATCTTGATAAGCCTGCAGACCTTTACTTAGAGGGTGCAGACCAGTATAGAGGTTGGTTCCAGTCTTCTCTTTTAACCTCTGTTGCAACAAAGGGAATTGCGCCTTATAAAACCGTTGTTACACACGGTTGGGTTGTTGACGGCGAAGGCAAGAAGATGTCCAAGTCTATCGGAAACGTTATCATTCCCGATGAGGTTGTAAACCAGTATGGTGCAGACATTTTAAGACTTTGGGTAGCTTCTTCCGACTACCATGCAGATATCCGTGTTTCTCAGGATATTCTAAAGCAACTTTCTGAAATCTATAGAAAAATCCGTAACACCGCAAGATTTATTCTCGGTAATATTAACGATTTTGACCCCAATAAGGATATGGTTTCTGAAGACCTTTATGAAGAAATCGACAAGTGGGCAATGATGAGAATAAACGAGGTTGTTAAGGTTTGTCGTGATGCTTATGAAAACTTTGAGTATCACATTATCTTCCACGCTATTCATAACTTCTGTGTAATTGATATGTCTAACTTCTATTTAGACGTATTAAAGGACAGACTTTACGTTGAGGTTAAGGATAGCCAGACAAGAAGAGCTGCGCAGACAGTAATTTACAAGATTCTTGACATCCTTACACGTTTAGTTTCTCCTATCTTGGCATATACAGCCGATGAAATTTGGCAGTTTATGCCTCATACGGCCGATGTAGATGCAAGAAGGGTTGTTTATAACGAAATCCCCGAAGCTTCTTCTGATACTGATGCTGAATTTATGGCTCGTTGGGAGAGAATTCACGCTCTTCGCGAAGATGCTAAAAAAGCGCTTGAGTTAGCAAGAGCAGCAAAGGTTATCGGTTCTTCACTTGATGCAAAGCTTGTTCTATATGCAGACGGAGAAGAGTATGAATTCGCATCTACCGTAAAGGAACTTCTAAAGACAGTATTTATGGTATCTGAATTTGAACTTGTAAAGGGTAACGACGGCGAATTCAAGGGCGATATCGAGGGCGTAAGCTTTACTGCAACACATGCAGAGGGTGAAAAGTGCGCTCGTTGCTGGAGCTTCACTAGTGACGTTGGAACAGATAGCGAGCATCCATCGGTTTGCGCAAGATGTGCAAAAGCAGTTAAAACAATAGATTTTAAATAATTTTTAATTTGAGTAGGTGAAATTCGGTTGGCTTATATTTCGGCAATAATCACGGCTGTTTTGTTTTTGAGTTTAGACCAATTAACAAAATATATAGTTATGTCAAATATGGAACTATTTGAATCCGTGCCCTTTATAAACGGCCTAATGAATTTCACCTATATTCATAACACAGGCGGCGCTTGGGGTATTTTAAACCGTCATACCTGGGTTTTAATAGTATTTACAGCTGTCGCTATGGCAGTTTGCCTATTTGTCCTTATAAAGTATGCAAGACAGAACAAAGTGCTCTTTTTTGCGCTTTGCCTTATCCTTTCAGGCGGAATAGGTAATATGATTGACCGCATCTTTAGGGGTGGTAAGGTAATCGACTTTTTAGAGTTTGCATTTATCGATTTTCCGGTTTTCAACGTTGCGGACATTGCCGTCTGCATCGGCGCAGGGTTCTTAATGCTTTACTTTATTCTTGATATGATTAAAGAAAAAAAGGAAAAGAAAAGCTAATGGAAAGAACCGAACTTATTTGTGAAGAAACCCTTAGAATTGATAGCTTTATTGCGGAAAAAACAGGTCTTTCGCGTTCTCGTGTAGCAAAACTCATAGAGGACGGCTTGGTTTCGGTTCTAGGAAAAGCGGTTGCTAAAAATTATAAAACTAAAAAAGGGGATATAATAACGGTTGAAATTCCTGAATCCAAGGCATTAGATGTCAAAAGTGAGGATATCCCGCTTGACATTCTTTATGAAGACGATTGCCTTTTGGTTGTAAATAAGCCAAAGGGAATGGTGGTACATCCTGCCGCAGGCAATTATGAGGGCACCTTAGTAAATGCCCTTTTATCCCATTGTGGCGATAGCCTTTCGGGTATAAACGGCGTTTTAAGACCGGGTATAATACATAGAATTGACAAAAACACTTCGGGTCTTTTAATGGTTGCCAAAAACGATACGGCTCATAATGTTTTATCAGCTCAGATTAAGGAGCATAGTTTTACAAGAGAGTATGAAGCGGTAGTTCACGGCAATATAAAGCAGGATAGCGGCACAATAGATGCGCCAATCGGCCGTCATCCCGTAAAGCGTAAGCAAATGGCGGTTACAGATAAAAATTCAAAAAACGCTACGACACATTTTACCGTGCTTGAGCGTTTCGATGGTTTTACACATATTAGATGCAAACTCGAAACGGGCAGAACCCATCAAATAAGGGTTCACATGGCATATATCGGGCACCCTGTTGCAGGGGACGATGTTTACGGACCTAAAAAGGTGATAACCGAGCTTAAGGGTCAATGCCTACACGCTAAAAAGGTTGGGTTTGTGCATCCAAACGGCGAATATATGGAGTTTGAGTCAGATTTACCGGACTATTTTACGCATTTTCTTTCAAAACTTAAAAGGACTAATTATTAATGCAAATTTTTAAAAGGTGCCTTCTGGCATCTGATATTGACGGAACCCTTGTAGATACAGGCAGGATTTCTGAACGAAATATCGAAAAAATTAAATATTTCTGCGAACAGGGTGGAACCTTCGTCGTTGCAACGGGTAGAAGCTCAGGCGCTATAAAACAGGTGTTTAATCTAATCGATAAGGAACTTTTGGGACCGAGCGTTTTCTTAAACGGCGGAATGATTTATGACTTTAAAAAGCAAGAGACTCTTTACGCCGAAGTTTTGCCTGAAAACACAAAAGAATATATAAAAACAGTGCTCAAACATCATTCAGATATAGGCATAGAGGTTCATTCAGATTCACGTATTTTTGTCTTAAAAGCAACGGCGGAAACCGAGCTTCACGAAGATTATGAGCTCTTAGAACGCGAGTACGTAACCTTTGAACAGATAAAAAACGAAAAGTGGAACAAGGTGCTATATGCTTGCGATGACCAAGCCGCTTGCGACAACCTTTCAAAAACCCTACTAAAACTAGGTAAGGGTCAGTGTGATTTTATCCAAACAGGCGCCGTAATAAACGGAATTATGCATATCTATTATGAGCAAATTCCTTTATCCATAAATAAGGGTGCTACCCTTAAAAAACTTTGCGAAATTTTAAAAATTAAAAAGGGAGGCTTCTTCGCTATCGGCGATTTCTATAACGATATAGAAATGCTAAAAGCGGCAGATGTTTCTGCAACAATGGAAAACTCCCCTGAAGACATTAAAAAGATTGTTAATTTTATCGGAGGACGCTGCTTAGACGGTGGGGTTGCCGATTTTATAGAATATTTATCCAAACAGGAGGCAACAAAATGAACCCTTCAAAGAAAAAAGAACTACAGATTTTGGCTACAAAGGTAAGAATAGGAATTGTAGAGTCGGTCCATTCTGCAAAGGCAGGACATCCCGGCGGCTCGCTTTCTATTGCTGATGTTTTAACCTACCTTTATTTCGATAAAATGAATATCGACCCTAAAAATCCTAAAAAGGCAGACAGAGATAGATTAGTATTATCAAAGGGACACGCAGCGCCGGCCCTTTATTCTGTCCTTGCTAATCGCGGATTTTTGCCCACAGAAGACCTTTTAACCCTTCGTAAGACAGGTTCATACCTCCAAGGACATCCCGATATGAAACACATCCCCGGCGTTGATATGAGCTCAGGCTCTTTAGGTCAGGGAATTTCTTGCGCAGTAGGAATGGCGCTTTCGGCTAAGCACTACAATGACGGCTATCGTGTTTACACCATTTTAGGCGACGGTGAATGTGAAGAAGGTCAAGTTTGGGAGGCCGCTATGTTTGCAGGCAACAAAAAGCTTTCAAATCTTACCGCTTTTGTCGATTTTAACGGCCTTCAGATTGATGGTAGCATTGATGAGGTTAACTCTCCGGCTCCGCTTGATAAGAAATTTGAGGCTTTTGGTTGGAATGTTATTGTTATCGATGGACACGATTTCGACCAAATTGAAAAGGCAACACTTGCCGCTGAAAAGGTAACCGATAAACCCACCGCAATCATTATGAAGTCGGTTAAGGGTAAGGGCGTTTCCTTTATGGAAAACCAGTGTGGCTGGCACGGAAAAGCTCCTAACGATGAGCAGTGTGAAATTGCATTAAAAGAGCTTAACGAACAGCTCGCAAGCTTAAAGGCTTAAAGGAGGGTATAACAATGGCAGATATTAAGAAAATTGCTACCCGTGATTCCTATGGTCAGGCTTTAGTTGACCTTGGAAGCCAAAGGGATGATTTTTTAGTGCTTGATGCCGACTTGGCAGAGGCTACAAAGACAATTAAGTTTAAAGAGGCTTATCCCGACAGATTTTATGACTGCGGTATTGCAGAACAAAATATGATAAGCATTGCGGCAGGTATTGCGGCAACAGGCAAAAAGGTGTTTGCTAGTTCCTTTGCTATGTTTGCAGCAGGCAGAGCCTTTGAACAGATAAGAAACTCTGTTGCCTATCCCCACCTAAACGTTATCGTTGCCGCAACACATGCGGGCATCTCGGTAGGTGAGGACGGCGCTACACATCAGTGCTGTGAGGATATCGGAATTATGCGTACCATCCCAGGTATGACAATTATTAACCCTGCAGACGATACCGAAACCAAGCTTGCAATAAAGTCCGCACTAGAACTCGACGGCCCTGTTTACATCCGTTTAGGCAGACTTGCAGTTCCGGTTGTTTTTGATGAAAATTATAAGTTTGAAATCGGCAAGGGCGCAACCCTAAAAGACGGCAACGATGTTACCATTATCGCAACAGGTCTTATGGTAGCAGAGGCTTTAGAGGCTTATGAAACCTTAAAGGCAGAGGGCATAAACGCTCGTGTTATCAATATGGCAACAATTAAGCCGCTTGATACCGAAATTGTCCTAAAAGCCGCAAAGGAAACAGGCGTTATCGTTACCGCAGAGGAGCATAGCGTTATCGGTGGTCTTGGCAGTGCCGTTTCGGAATATCTAAGCGAAACCTATCCCGTCCCCGTGCTTAAAGTCGGAGTAAATGATACCTTTGGTTCATCAGGACCTGCCGCTGAACTTTTAGATAAATACGGCCTTCGTGCTAAGGATATCGTTAAAAAAGCAAAAGAAGCAATTTTACTTAAATAATTTAAAAAATGCCGTAAGGAATCATCCTTACGGCTCTTTTTATTGCAAAAACATTAGTGTTTTGGTATTATATAAAATAAATATCAGATATAAGCGATGTTATTTTGGGAACATGAATATACAACCGTTATAAAACTTTTTTTGAAATAGTATAGGAGGATTAAAGTGAGCAATAACGATTATCATGCATTTAAAGAAATAACCGAAAATCCTATAATATTAGATTTTTCTAAATGTAAAACATTAGGCGAAGTTCACTTAATGCTTAAAGAAAAGTTTGGGTTTCACGATTTTTACGGAGAAAACTGGGATGCTCTTTGGGATTTAATGCAAGATGTCTTTTCAGAGGATAAAGACTATTTAATTGAATTGCACGGATTTTACACCCTTAATGAAGAATTGCAAAAAGAGTGTCAATTGATGATAGAGGTTTTTGATGACCTTCACAAAGAAATTCCTAACTTCATCTATAAAATAATATCATAGGAAAAGCAAGTATTAAGCTTTCGCATATATGTAAACTGTAGTTAATAGTTATATATATTTAATAAAAGATGTCCGTTTATTTGCATTTGTGTCATTTCGCACTTACACTTTTTACTTTATAATATTTTTGTAAAATTTTACAAGTTTATTATAAAGGAGGTGCAAGAATGGATGTATTTGCATTTTTGCTATTGCAAATTATTAACGGCAGCAATTGGAATCCTGAATTTGGTCAAAGCAAAAACTATAAAAACTGGATAGCAAAATTAGATTTAAAAACTTGTATTCAATGCAGAATTATGCACGGAAAGATTTGGGATATAAATGATAGTCCTGAGTATGAACCACAAGTCCATCCTTTTTGCCGTTGCGAAATCAAAATTATGACAACAGTAAAAGCCGGAACTGCCACCATAAAAGGAATAGATGGTGCAGATTGGACTGTGAAGTACACGAAAAAACTACCAGAATACTATTTGACCCCAGAACAAGCAAAAACAAATGGATGGAAACCTAAATTAGCGAATTTATCAACTGCCTGCCCCAATAAAATGATTTTTGGCGGAGAGTATTATAACGAAAATCAACATTTGCCGAATAAAGAGGGTAGAATATGGTATGAAGCAGATATCAATTTTAAATATGGATATAGAAATAGTCAGAGACTGGTTTATTCAAACGATGGACTTGTTTTTGTAACATACGACCATTATAAAACTTTTTTTGAAATAGTATAGGAGGATTAAAGTGAACAATAACGATTATCATGCATTTAAAGAAATAACCGAAAATCCTATAATATTAGATTTTTCTAAATGTAAAACATTAGGCGAAATTCACTTAATGCTTAAAGAAAAGTTTGGATTGCCCGAATATTATGGAGAAAATTGGGATGCACTCTGGGATTGCCTTAGATATTTATTTGATGACAAAAAATATATTGTTGAACTTCACAACTTTAATTTGTTGGATGAAAAGTTGCAAGAAGAGTGCAAAATAATGTTAAGAGTGTTTGATAGGGTTAACTCTATAGAAACTAACTTCATCTATAAAATAATATCATAGGAAAAGCAAACATTAAACAATGTTTAAAAACTTAAAATCCGCAAGGTTTCCCTTGCGGATTTTTCTTATAAAAACCACCTAATAAGCCCGTTTTTACACATATTTTTTATTGCAATAATAAATATTGTTTGATATAATTATTATGAGTAAATATATAAGGGGGCGAGAAAAGTGCAATTTAAAAAATGGAGTGTAAATCCTGTTGATAAAAACCTTTCTGCAAGAATTGCGGAAGAGTGCGATATTTCTCCTTTTGTAGCATTAATTGCAACAGGCAGAGGCTATACCGACTTTGCCGAACTCGACCTTCTTTTATCCGATGAAGTAATGATAGGCGACCCTTTTGAACTTGCCGATATGGAAAAGGCAGTAGATGTTATTTCGGATGCTATTTATAACGATGAAACTATAGCTATTTTTGGCGATTACGATGTAGATGGCATAACCGCTACCGCTATTCTTTATACATATCTTAAAAACAGGGGAGCCAAGGTAATTTACGAAATACCCGACCGTGTAAAAGACGGATATGGTATGAACATTTTTGCCATTGATAAATTTATAGAACAGAATGTTAGCCTTATAATTACTGTCGATAACGGAATTTCTTGTCATCGTGAGGTTGAATATGCAAAGGAAAACGGCATTAAGGTTGTTGTTACCGACCACCATTTACCGTCAGGAGATTTGCCAAAAGCCGATGCCGTTGTTGACCCGCATAGAGAGGATGACTTTAGCGAGTTTAAGGAAATCTGCGGCGCCTTTGTTGCGTTTAAACTTGTATGCGCTCTTGAGGGTAAGGACCCCGAGGAAATGTTATATGAGTATGGCGATTTAGTAGCAATCGGTACTATTGCCGACGTTATGCCTTTAGTAGAGGATAACCGCTCGGTTGTTAAGTGCGGCTTAAACCTTATAGCCGAGGGAAATAGAATTGGTGTAAATGCCCTATTAAACGAGGCAGGCTGCGATATATATTCAATAACCGCAGGTAAGGTTGCCTTTATGCTTTCTCCAAGGCTAAATGCCGCAGGCAGAATGGGAGATGCTAAAAGAGGACTTGAGCTTCTTATAACCGAGGATGACGAGGTTGCCCACGGACTTGCCGCCGCTTTAAACAGTGAAAACATAAGAAGACAGTCAATAGAAAAACAAATAATGGAAGAAGCGGTTCTTCAAATCGAGAAAAATGGTTATAACAACAACCGTGTAATCGTGGTTGATGGAGAAAACTGGCATAGCGGCGTTATTGGAATAGTTGCCGCAAGACTTGTTGAAAAGTACGGCAGACCGGTAATTGTTTTATCGGTTGAGGAAAACGTTGCAAACGGCTCTGCAAGAAGTGTTTCGGGCTTTTCCATATACAATGCGATTTATGAGTGTTCCTATTATCTTACAAAATACGGCGGACACGAAATGGCGGCAGGCGTTACCTTGGACCGCTACGATATAGACAACTTTAGAAAAGCATTAAACGAATATGCCTCAAAAATAGATAAGGTCTTTCCTTGTTTGCAACTTGACTGCAAGCTTAACCCTAAAGCCTTGGACCTCTCATTAACCGATGAAATAAAGGAACTTGAGCCCTTCGGCTCAGGCAACCCTGCTCCGATTTTTGGTGTTTTCGGTCTTACGTTAAACAGAATAAATCCCGTAGGACAGGGCAAGCATTTAAGGCTTGAATTTTCTCGTGAAGACACCTTCTTTTCGGCTATGCTTTTCAGTATGACAAGGGAAGCTTTTCCCTTTGAGGTTGGACAGACACTTGATATCGCTGTAGCCCTTGACGTAGGCAGTTTTCAAGGAGAACCTAACCTAACCGTCAATATTAAGGATATAAGATGCTCTGGCATTAACGAAGAAAAACTTTTTACCGATATTGAAATTTATGAAGACTTTAAGTCGGGCGTTATCCGTGACTTTGGTCCGATTACGCCTGAAAGACAAGAGGTTGCAGATATTTACAAAACCCTTTTAAGCGGACCTTTATCCATGGATAAGTTGATTGCAAAAAAACTTAATACAATAGGGTTTGCCAAAACAAAATTATCAGTAGAAGCATTATTAGACCTTAATATTTTATCGATTCTCGAAAATAATGGCATACCGTTTTTAAAGGTAAACCCGTCACAAAAGGTAAACCTAGATGATGCTTTAACCTTAAAAAGATTGCGAGGTGAATAGATTGGAATTCAAACTAACTAAGAAGCACGAAGAAGATTTTGATGGTCTTTTAAGTCTTATGAACGAGCAGAACGATAATTATGACGTTCCGCTTATAAGAAAGGCGTTCGAGGTTTGCGTTTCGGCGCATAACGGCCAGTTCCGCAAATCTAAAGAGGAGTTTTATATACATCCCTTTAACGTTGCAAAAATTATTGTAGGACTTGGTATGGATTCCGAGTCTATTGCCGCAGCCCTTTTACACGACGTTGTAGAGGACACCGATATAAAAATCGAGGAAATCAAGTCAAAGTTCGGCGCAGACGTTGCTCTTTTGGTTGACGGTGTTACCAAAATTAATAAAATTCAGTACACCTCTCGCGAACAGCAACAGACCGAGTCGCTTCGTAAGATGCTTATTGCAATGGGTAAGGATATCCGTGTGATAATCATTAAACTAGCCGACAGACTTCACAATCTTCGCACTATCGAGTCTTTACCCGACCAAAAGCAGAGGGATAAAGCGCTTGAAACCATCGAGGTTTATGCACCCATAGCGCACAGACTCGGTATCAGTGCGATTAAGGATGAACTTGAGGACCGTTCAATTCAGCTTTTGGACCCTATTGCTTACAGCGAAATAGAAAACCTGCTTAAAGAAAGAGAAACCTTCCGTGAATCTACCTTTAGCATTTTAAGAGAGAGAATTGAAAACCGCTTAAAAGAAGAAATGCCAAAGGTGCAGTTTGCGTTACAGTCTCGTGTAAAATCTATTCCGGGAATTTACCGTAAAATGTTCCTTCAGGGAAAGGATTTCGACGAAATTTACGACGTATACGCAGTTAGAGTAATTACCGAAACGGTAACCGACTGTTATAACGTTCTCGGTATAATTCACGATATGTTCAGACCTATTCCGGGTCGTTTTAAGGACTATATTTCAACACCTAAGCCAAATATGTATCAGTCGCTTCATACCACCGTTTTAGGAAGAGAAGCCGTTCCCTTTGAAATACAGATTAGAACCTTCGATATGCACCACACGGCCGAGTTCGGTATCGCGGCGCATTGGAAGTACAAAGAAGGCATTACAAAGCACGACAATTCAATGGATGTCAACTTGGCTTGGATTAGACAAATTCTTGAGAGTGACGGCGAAGAACAAAACGACCTTATCAGAAGCATAAAAATTGACCTTTCCCAAGAGGACGTCTTTGCCGTAACACCTAAGGGCGACGTTATAAATCTTCCTGCAGGCTCAACCGTAATCGACTTTGCTTTTGCCATTCACTCCGCTGTAGGTGTTCGAATGGTAGGCGCAAAGGTTGACGGTAAAATAGTTCCCATAAACCATATCGTTACAACCGGCGAAGTTATCGAAATTTTAACTACAAATCAGGCAGGCAGAGGGCCTTCTCGAGATTGGCTTAATATTGCCGTTACAAGCTCTGCAAAGGCTAAAATCCGTTCCTGGTTCAAAAAGGAACGCCGTGAAGAAAACGTTGAAACAGGTAAGGCTGCCCTTGAAACAGAGTTTAGACGAGCTTCAATTATTCTTCCTGAAGATGAAATGAATAATTTCCTTTTAGACCTTGCTAAGAAACAAAAGCAGGCAAATCTTGACGAGCTTTATGCCTCAATCGGCTATGGCGGTATTTCTCTTGAAAAGCTTATGCCGAGAATCAAGGAGGATTACGTCCGTTTGGTTAACTCTTCCAAGGAAACAAACCTTGAAGAGTATATCCAAAAGCATACACCGCGTTCACACGAAGGTGTTATTGTCGAGGGAATTGACAACTGTCTTATCAAGCTTTCAAAATGTTGCGCACCTCTTCCGGGCGATGATATCATCGGCTTTATTACAAGAGGACACGGTGTGTCAATTCATAAAAAAGACTGTGTTAACGTTCCGAAGAATTTAAATAATACCGCCGAAGCAGGCAGATGGATTTCGGCTCATTGGATTGACTCGGTTAAATCGGCAGACTTTACTGCGGCTATCCAGATAATAGGCGTAGACCGCGATGGACTTTTGGCCGATATTACGCAGGTGCTTTTCAATATGCGCGTAGGACTTCATGCCGCAAACGCCAGAGTTTTAAAGGGTGGCAACTGTGAAATAAGCGTTACCGTTTCAACCGCAAGCGTTGAACATTTAAGAAGCATTATAGCCAAGCTTAAAAAGCTTGAAGGCGTATTTAGCGTAGAAAGAATGAACAAATAATGAGAGCAGTAATTCAAAGAGTAACAGAGGCTAGTGTTAGCATAGACGAAAAGGTAAAGGGCGAAATAGGTAAGGGCCTTCTTATCCTTTTGGGTGTAGGAAAGGAAGACACCAAAGCCGACGCCGATATACTTGCTAAAAAGATTGCTTCAATGCGCATCTTTTCGGATGAAAACGACAAAATGAACCTATCGGTAAAGGATGTCGGCGGCAGTTTGCTTATAATTTCAAACTTTACCCTTTACGGTGATATGAAAAGGGGTTCAAGACCTTCTTTTGACCCTGCTATGCCACCCAAAGAGGCAAAAGAACTTTACGAATATTTCACTAAAGAAATGGAAAGCCAAGGCTTCTTTGTAGCGACGGGAGAGTTTGGCGCAGATATGAAGGTTTGGTCCTTAAACGACGGCCCTGTTACCATTTTCTTAGATACTAGTATTTGGAGCAAATAAATGCAAATTGACAGACAAATTTTAGGCGCGGTTCAAACGAATTCCTATTTTTTAGAAAACGATGACGTAAGAATAGTTGTTGACCCTGCCGAATGCACAAAAGAAATGGTTGAGTTTTTAAAGCTTGCAAAGAAAGAAAAACTCATTCTTTTAACACACGCTCATTTTGACCACATTAAAGGAGCAGAAGAGTTAAGACGTCTTACAAAAACTAAAATTGCAATTCACGAGCTTGATTCTATAGCTACCAAAGACCCAAAGCTTAACCTTTCATCTGTTTTTTCAATATATTCTGAACCCTTTACTGCGGATATTATCCTTACCGATGAAGAAGAATTAACCTTTGGTAAAACCAAGATTAAGGTTTTGCATACACCGGGTCATACTAAAGGCTCCGCATGCTTCTTAATAGGAGACGTTCTAATAAGCGGAGATACGCTTTTTAACTACTCAATAGGCAGAACTGATTTTCCCGGCGGCAGTTTTGAAGAAATAAAAAATTCACTAAAAAAATTAAGCTTACTTGATGATAATATAGCCGTATATTCAGGACACGGCGAGCCTACCACAATAGGAAAAGAAAAGCGAATAAATCCGTATTTAAAGGAATTATAAATGAATTTATGTAATATAAATCATAGCTTTAACTATGAAATGGAAAAACTCTGCAGAATTTTTCTGCCACACGAAAAAATTGTCATATTAGACCATATAGAGAAGGATAGCGTTTATGCCGTCTCTAGCCTTTTTGAAGACAGGGTAAAAGCAGAACTCTACGTAGAAGATAAAAGCTATGTAGAGGAAAAAACGGCCTCTTTTAGTAGTGATAAGGAAACCGAACTTGCTATTGCTTCTTGTCTTTACAAATGCTTTATAAAAGCTACCGGTTATACTCCGCCTTGGGGACTTTTAACAGGGGTAAGACCTGTTAAACTTTATTCTAAAATGCTTAAAAGTCAGGGCGCGGAAGAAACCGACGAGTACTTCTCAGAAAAACTTTTTGTAAGCGAAGAAAAAATCTCTCTTTGCAAGGAAACCGAAGAACCCGAGCAGAATATAGTAACAAAAAGCCGATTTGATTCTTTTAGTCTTTATGTTTCAATTCCCTTTTGCCCAAGCCGTTGTTCCTACTGCTCCTTTGTTTCACACTCGGTCGATAAGGCAGACAAAATTATTAAGCCTTATGTCGAACTTTTGTGTAAAGAAATTAAGGCTACTGCTGAAATTTCAAAGAAACTGAATTTAAAACTTGAAACGGTGTATATAGGAGGCGGAACTCCGGTTGCTCTTGAGCCTTTAGAACTAAGGCAGGTAATGGGAGCCATAAACGAAAATTTTGATTTATCAAATCTTCTTGAATATACCGTAGAAGCGGGCAGACCCGATGCTATAACACGCGAAAAATTAGAGGTTATAAAAGAGTTTGGTGCTACGAGGATAAGCATTAATCCTCAGACCTTAAATGATGAAATACTTCAAAATATAGGCAGAAAGCATACTGCGGCTCAAACACTTGATGCTTTTATGCTCGCAAGAGAAATAGGATTTGACAACATAAACACCGACCTTATTGCAGGCTTGCCTGATGAAACACCGGAAAGCTTCAAAAACACAGTAGATAAAATAATTGAACTGGACCCTGAAAACGTTACGGTTCATTCCTTGTCTATTAAGAAGGCTTCAAACATTTCGGCAAACAAGGCTTTTCCTGAATTAGAAAGGGGAAAGGTTGCGGCAGAAATGGTAAACTACGCAAGAAAAACCCTTACAAAACACGGTATAAAGCCATATTATATGTATAGGCAGAGTAAAACCGTGGGCAACCTTGAAAACGTAGGATATGCAAAAAAAGGATTTGAAGGACTCTATAACGTCTTTATTATGGATGAAACCCATACTATTTTAGCTTGTGGCGCCTCAGCGGTTACCAAACTTCGCGAACCGGGTGGCGATTATATTGAGCGTATTTATAATTTTAAATACCCATACGAGTATATAGACCGCTTCGAAGAAATGATAAAAAGAAAAGAAAGAATAGAAGAGTTTTATCGTGAATATTAAGAAATAAATCTTTAAGGAGTGTTTGATTTATGAGTTTAGATAATATTTTTGAAAAGGCAAAGGACATTTTTGAGACGGCTTATCGTAAGACCGAAACGGTTGTTAACAACCAAAAGCAAAAGTTGGATATACATGCCCTTGAAGGAAAACTTAATAAAAATTATGAGGTTTTAGGTAAGGCTTGTTTTGGTATGCTCAAATCCGAAGGCGATTTTGATAAGGAATCGGTGCAACCGATTATCGACGAGATAAACGAGAACTTAGAAACTTTAGAAACCGCAAAGGCAGAACTTTTAAAAAGCCAAAACAAGAACAGATGCAAAAACTGCGGAGAACCAATTGATAAGAATTCACTCTTTTGCAGCAAATGCGGACAAAAGGTAGGATAATTTAAATGAAGGATTTAATTAAAATTGGCGTTGTAATAGCCGACGAGTGTGAGTATGCGCCATTAAGAGATATGCACCTTGAAGGCTTTAAGAGAAGTGACTTTTATAAGCGAGAGGGCCACACCTTTGAATTTTCAAAGGATAACAGAAAAATTGTCGTTCACACCATTCTTTGCGGAATAGGTATGACCAATGCTGCCGCCGCCGCAACCTTCCTTGCAACCGAAAAATGCGATATAATTTTAAATACGGGTCTTTCGGGTGGAATTTCGGGAATCGCTAAAAACGACTTTACAGTAGGGGATAAATATATAGAACACGATTTTGATTTAACCCCGCTAGGTTATGAGCCTTGCCAAAAACCACTCCAAAACTATATTTACAACGGCGATAGTGACCTTATAAATTTGTTTACAGAAATCTATCCTGCAATTAAGGTTGGCGTTGCAGTAAGCGGAGATAGCTTTGTGTCGGATAATGCAAAGAGAGATTTCCTTAAAAACAGTTTTGGCGCAACGTCTTGCGATATGGAGTCGGCGGCCGTAGCCTATGTTTGTGAAAATGCCGACATAAAATATTTAGCACTTCGTAGAATCTCCGACGACGCAGGAGACGATGCTACGACAAGCTACACCGATATGAACGAGCTAAAAGAAGCGGTGCTGTTAGACCTGCTTTTTGGCGCAATAAAGGGCATTTTTGATAAAGAAATTTTCTGGATGTAAATAAAACTAGGCTATTTTTAGGTGTTTTTTAAAAAAATAGCCTAAATTTTTAAAAAAATAATGCAAAATAGTAAAAAAACAGTTGATTTTAGGTGCAAAATATGGTAAAAATAAATATGTTAGGTCCCGATGAAAGGTACACAACTGAACAACTTAACCAAATAATGAAAATGCTTCGTTCGCCTGAGGGCTGCCCTTGGGACAGGGAGCAGACACACAAGACAATTCGAAACGATATGCTGGAGGAAACCTATGAAGCGGTTGACGCTATCGATTTAGAGGATAATGAAGCTTTGTGTGAAGAACTTGGGGACGTGCTTTTACAGGTTATCTTTCATTCGACCATCGCTGAAGAACAGGGCGACTTTACATACGATGATGTGGTTGACGGTATTTGCCGTAAATTAATTATCAGGCATCCACATGTTTTCGGAAACGGTTCGGCAGAAAATTCCGAACAGGTCTTGGATATGTGGGATAAAATCAAAAAGGAAGAGAAGCATCAAGAAACAGCTTCGGACACCTTAAAAAGCGTTCCTGTTGCATTTCCTGCGCTGCTTCGTGCAGCAAAGGTTCAAAAGCGTGCTGTTAAGGCAGGATTTCAACCAACCAATCCTCTTGATGATGACCGACTTGATGAAGCCTTTTTAGATTTAAAAAAGGCAAACCTTTCAGGAAACAAAGAGGAAATAAACCTAGCCCTTTCAAGAATGCTTTTCTTGACTGCGGGACTACAGAACTTTTACAAAAATAATTGTGAGGAGTTGCTAAATACCGCAACAAATCGCTTTATTGAAGCTTTTGAAGGATTAGAAAAAGATAACGATTTATCGGTAGAAAAAATTCTTGAAAAGTGTTTTTAACGCAATTCTACGGGTTAACCGTTGAAAAATAAAATTTGGAGGAAACTAAAAATGAACAAAACAGAATTAGTTGCTGCTATTGCTGAAAAGGCTAACATTTCTAAGAAGGATGCAGACGCTGCAGTTGCTGCTTTCGTTGCTACTGTAACTGACGCTATGAAGGCTGGCGACAAGGTTGCTCTTGTTGGCTTCGGTACTTTTGAAGCTCGCACTCGCGCAGCTAGAACCGGTAAGAACCCCAGAACTGGCGAAATCATTAAGATTGCTGCTACTAAGGTTCCTGCTTTCAAGGCAGGCAAGGCTCTTAAAGACGCTGTTGCAAAATAATTAAATTAAAAGTGGAAATAAGCCACCGCTATATCGGTGGCTTATATCTTTTTTGGAGGCAAAATTGAGACTTGATAAATTTTTAAAGGTTTCGAGAATCATTAAAAGAAGAACCGTGGCTAACGACGCTTGCGATGCGGGAAGAGTTAGCGTAAATGGAAAACCTGCAAAGGCATCTTACGACGTAAAGCAGGGCGATATACTGGAAATCGGTTTTGGTTCAAGGAATATCAAGGCAGAGGTGCTTTCGGTTGTGGACGTAGTGAAAAAGGACGACGCGGCACTTCTTTACCGACTAATTGACTAAATTTAAGAATAGAAATCCATCTGTGAAAATATACTTTTTACAGGTGGTGTTTTTATGTCAGGAGAAAATAGACTTGAACATAGTCTTATTATGCAAGACAGAAAGGATATGTCAATTTCGGGTGTAATTGACGTTAAGAATTTTGATGAGGAAACGGTGGTGCTTCTTACCGATTTGGGTGTTTTGACCATTCGTGGCACCGACCTTAAAATTAACGGTTTTAGCACAACGAGTAAGGATATAAAAATAGAGGGGAAAATATACGCTCTTATTTATTCGGATGAGACATCAGGCGGATTTTTTAAGAGGCTTATGAAATAATGTGGGAAATAAGTCTAAATCATCAGGTTTTAACGGTTTTATTAGGTGTCTTTATGGGAACTGTTTTTTGTCTTTTGTTTGACACCTTTAAGGCAATAAGGCTTTTCTTTAACCTAAAAACAATAGGTGTGTTTATAACCGACGTGGCTTTTTTCATATTAGCGGCGCCAATAGAATTTTGTTTTTTGCTTTCTCGTTCTTGCGGTGAAATCAGAGGCTTTATATTAGCGGCAGAGCTGTTTGGCTTTTTCTGTTTAAAATACACCTTTTCTAAAATATATTTAAAAATACTGTTGTTCACGTTTAAAATAATAAAGAAAACAGTAAGCAAAGTGAATAACCTCCTTTCTGGCTTTTCAGATTTGCTTTTTGATTTTGGTAAGAAAATTTTAAAAAAGAGCCTATTTTCAAGAAAAAAGGCTTGAAAATGCATTTATACTTAGTGTATAATTAGTTAAAATCAGTGGTTTTAAATTAAGGAAACGGAAGTGATGATAATGAGCGCAAGAACAAAGTCACATAGACCGAGTATAGTTCTTCGTATTCTTATTGTCGTTTTCTGTGCGTATTTAATTTATTCAATCGGCATTCTTTTTGCAGAACTTAACGCTTTAAAAGCCGAGCATTTGGAATTACAGCAAAAAATAGCTCAGACCGAGGCTAACATTTTAGAGCGTGACAAGTTACTGACAAACGGCACGATAGAAGAAATAATTGAAAAGGCAGCCCGTGAACGTCTTGGTTATGTTTTTCCTAACGAGATAGTTTATATGGACATTTCCGGCAACTGACATTAGCGGAAAATCCGCGACATATCCATTTTTCTAGGGGGAACTAAAACCTAATGCAACTTACCGTAGGCGAAATCATCGAGGGAAAAATTACGGCGGTTAAGGAGTATGGCGTTTTCGTTGATTTGGGTGAAGGCAAATCAGGGATGGTACATATTTCAGAAATAGCTAAAACTTACGTTAACGACATTAATGAGTTTGTTAAGGTCGGCGACAGTGTTAAAATGATGGTAACAAACGTTTCTGAAGAGGGTAAAATAAGCCTTTCTATTAAACGCGCAGAGAAATCGGCTGAACCTGCAAAACCTGAGCGTAAACCCAAGCGCACACCTTCTGACAGACCGTCATCCAATACTATTGACAGCTCGTTTGTCTATTCACCACAAAAGGAAACTGCATCCAGCTTTGAAGAAATGATGAACAAATTCAAGCAGACAAGTGATGAAAAGTTTTCCGACCTTAAAAGAAAAAATCCCGATGCCAAGCGTGGCAGACGCGGTGGACAAAAATAAAAGATTAACACGGCGGTCTTACCTTTAAGTCCGCCGTATTTTTGTAGGAGAAAAAATGATTAGAGAAATTTCTTCAGAACAAATAGAAAATGTAGTAGCAAAGCTTTGCATAAAGGCTAATAAGGAGTTACCAAAAGACGTAAACGCGCTTATTGTGAATGCCGAAAAAGAGGAAGAATTACCCTTAGCAAAGGAAATTCTTTCATGCCTTTGCGAAAACGTTAAGCAGGCTAAAAATCTCGATATACCTATCTGTCAGGATACGGGCATGGCGGTTGTTTTTGCTGAAATAGGACAGGACGTTCATATTAGCGGCAAGGCCTTTGAAGAGGCGGTTAATTGCGGAGTAAGGGCAGGATACGAAGAAGGCCTTTTAAGAAAGTCTGTCGTAGCCGACCCTTTAAACCGAGTTAATACAAACGATAATACTCCTGCGGTTATTCATACCAAAATAGTAAAGGGAGAAAACGTTAAAATAACGGTTGCTCCAAAGGGCTTTGGCAGTGAAAATATGAGCGGCATCAAAATGTTAACGCCGGCTCACGGCAGAGAGGGCGTCATAAACGCCGTGCTCGATATTGTAAAAAGCGCAGGCGCAAACCCATGTCCACCTATTGTTGTAGGAGTAGGAGTAGGCGGAGATTTTGAACAGTCGGCATACCTTTCAAAACTAGCGCTTATACGCGATACTAAAGAAAGAAATAGCGACCCGTTTTATGCAAAGTTAGAGGAAGAACTTTTAAAAGAAATTAATAAAACGGGAATAGGACCTCAAGGCTTTGGCGGAAAAACTACCGCCCTTGCCGTTAATATTGAGGTGGCTCCAACCCACATAGCAGGACTTCCGGTGGCCGTTAATATCGGTTGTCACGTAACAAGACATGCGACAGAAATTATTTAATCGAGGACAAAAATGAGTAATATAAAATTTATAGCCCCTTGTCTTTTTGGCGTCGAGGGTATTTTAGCAGGCGAGCTTGAAAGAATGGGCGCCTTAAACGTTAAATCGGAAAACGGTAGGGTTAAGTTTGAAGGCAACCTTAATATTTTAGCCAGAGCAAATATCTGCTCACGCTTCGCCGAGAGAATTTGCATCAATTTAGGCGAATTTGAGGCAACAAGCTTTGAAGAGCTTTTCCAAGGTGTAAAGGCAATTCCTTTAGAGGAATATATCGGAAAAGATGACGCTTTTCCGGTAAACGGATATAGTTTAAATTCTGAACTTCACAGCATTCCCGACTGTCAAAAGATAATTAAAAAAGCAATGGTCGAAAGACTTAAAACAAAATATGGAGTTTCTTGGTTTTCAGAAACGGGACCCGAATATAAAATAAGATTTTCAATCCTTAAAAATCAGGTTACAATTATGCTTGACACCTCGGGCGAGGGACTTCACAAGCGCGGATACAGAAGAAATTCAAACGATGCACCTTTAAAGGAAACCTTGGCGGCGGCTATGTGTGATACCGCAAGAATTTTCCCCGATACCAAGCTTTTGGACCCTTTCTGCGGTTCGGGAACAATTCTTATCGAGTCGGCAATGATGGCGCTTAAAATGGCGCCGGGACTTCGCAGATTTTTCGCGTCAGAGCGTTTTGGATTTATTCCGGATAATATTTGGAGAGAAGAAAGAACGCGAGCACAGGACCAAATTTTAAAGAATATTGACTTTAGAGCGCAGGGCTTTGATATTGACCCGGAAGCAATAAAACTTACCGAAGAAAATGCCGCAAAAGCAGGCGTTTCAAAATACGTTAAGGCGGCTCTTGCTGATATTAAAGACTTTAAAGTTCCCAGCGAACGCTGTTTAGTAATAACAAATCCGCCATACGGAGAAAGACTTTTAGACGTTAAGCAGGCAGAGGAAATTTACAAGATAATGGGCGAAAGATTCATAAAACAAAATGGTAAGAAGTATTTTGTAATAAGTCCGGATGATGATTTTGAAAGCTGCTTTGGAAGACCTTCCGACAAACGCAGAAAGTTATATAACGGAATGATAAAGTGCCAACTTTATATGTATTTTAAAGGGGAATAGGAGTTAAAAAATGAGGGACGTTTATATTATTAATCCCGCATCGGGTAAGTTTGACAATACCGCAATGCTCTCGGAACAAATTCACAGCGTATATGGCGATGATGTTAAAATTCTAATAACCAAGGGCATAGGCGATGCTTACGAGCTTGCTCGCACAGAGGCTATGACGGGCGATGACGTTAGAATTTTTGCCTGTGGCGGTGACGGAACGTCGTTTGAGGTTTTAAACGGAATTGTAGGGTTTAAGAATGCTTCAATAGGCGTAATACCCGTAGGCTCGGCAAATGATTTTATTAAATATTTTAGCATGGATTCTAAAAAGGATTTTCTTGACATAAATAAGCAAAGAAAGGGAACCCTTCTTCCTATTGACGTCATTAAGGTAAATGATAAATATTGCATGAATCAATGTTGTGCGGGCATGGACGCCCATATTGCCGATAGAATGAAAAACTTTAAGCGTTTACCCGGAGTTTCGGGACCCATGGCATATAATTTAGCTTTAGTTAGAACAATTTTTGGCAAAATCGGAATAACAGGCGAGGTTTCGATTGACGGAAAAGACTTCGCAAAGGGCGATTTCCTCTTTGGAATTTGCGCTAATGCTTCGGTTTATGGCGGCGGATACGTAAGCGCCCCGAATGCTAAGATAAACGATGGCTTGCTTGACTGTGTCGTTATAAAAAAGGTTTCAAGATTCAGGTTTCCAAAGCTTATTCCAATCTATAAAAAGGGTAAGCATATAGGACTTGATATTTGCAAGTCGGGAAGATGCAAGGTTTTTGAAATGAAGACCGACAAACCAATACCGATAAGTCTTGACGGAGAGATAATACATAGCGACGACATAAGGTGCGAAATTGTCGAAAAAGCGGTAAATTTCGTGGTTCCTGAAGGTATTATCAATACACCTTTTGAAGAGACTGAAAAGGAATTATTAAAAAGCTGTTAAAATTCCAAAAAGCTCTTGAAATATTAGCAAAAAATGGATAGAATATAAATAATTGTTTCATTAGGAGGAAATTAAGATGAAAATTAAGCCTTTGTGCGATAGAGTAGTTTTAAAGGCCGCTGAGGCAGAAGAAACTACCAAAAGCGGTATTATTTTAACCTCTGCTTCTAAGGAAAAGCCTGAAATTGCCGAGGTTGTAGCCGTAGGTCCAGGCGGACTTGTTGACGGCAACGAGGTAAAAATGT
Organism: Acutalibacteraceae bacterium; assembly: GCA_045636705.1. GTDB lineage: Bacteria > Bacillota > Clostridia > Oscillospirales > Acutalibacteraceae > SFWF01. The sequence continues at coordinate 46,561 of JAZTYA010000030.1, read as the reverse complement.
TTGTAAATGTCGGCGATAAGGTTATCACCGCTAAATATGCAGGAACAGAAGTTAAGGTTGACGGCGAGGAATATATGATTGTTCGTCAGTCTGATATACTAGCAATTGTAGAATAAGGAGAAATAGTAATGGCAAAAGATATTATTTTTGGCGAGGAAGCTCGCAAGGCTTTACAGGCCGGTGTTGATGAAATAGCTAATGCCGTTAAGGTAACACTTGGTCCTAAGGGTAGAAATGCCGTTTTAGAACGTAGCTATGGCGCGCCACTTATTACTAACGACGGTGTTACAATAGCAAAGGAAATCGAGCTTGACAACCCCTTTATGAATATGGGCGCACAGCTTGTTCGTGAGGTTGCAACAAAGACTAACGATTGCGCAGGAGACGGTACTACAACCGCAACAGTTTTAGCGCAGGCTATGATTTGCGAGGGTATGAAGAACGTTGCCGCAGGCGCAAACCCAATGATTGTTAAAAAGGGTATTAAGACTGCGGTTGAAACTGCTGTGGCTACCGTTATTTCTAACTCTAAAAAGGTTAGTGGCTCTGAGGATATCGCACGTGTTGCTACCGTTTCTGCAGGAGATGAATTCATAGGTAAACTTATCGCTGAGGCTATGGATAAGGTTTCTGCCGACGGCGTTATTACCGTTGAGGAGTCAAAAACTGCCGAAACCTATAGCGAAGTTGTTGAAGGAATGCAGTTTGACCGCGGATATATTACACCTTATATGGTAACAGACACCGATAAAATGGAAGCAATTATTGACGATGCTTTCATCCTTATTACAGACAAGAAGATTTCTTCAATTCAGGATATTCTACCTGTTTTAGAGCAGATTGTACAGGCAGGTAAAAAGCTTGTTATCATTGCAGAAGATATCGAGGGTGAAGCACTTTCAACCCTTATCGTAAATAAACTTCGTGGAACATTTGTCTGCGTTGCTGTTAAGGCTCCCGGCTTTGGCGACCGCAGAAAAGAAATGCTTAGAGATATCGCAATTCTTACCGGCGGTGAGGTTATTACAGAAGAGTTAGGTCTTGAACTTAAAGAGACACAGATTACTCAACTTGGCCGTGCTCGTCAGGTTAAGGTTTCAAAGGAAAACACAATCATTGTTGACGGCGCAGGCAATACCGATGAAATTAAGGACAGAATTGCTCAAATCAAAACTCAACTTGCAGATACTACAAGTGAGTTTGACAGAGAAAAGTTAAACGAGCGTTTAGCAAAGCTTTCGGGCGGTGTTGCAGTAATTAAGGTTGGTGCCGCTACCGAGGTTGAAATGAAGGAGCAAAAGCTTAGAATAGAGGATGCTTTAGCTGCTACAAAGGCGGCCGTTGAAGAGGGAATAGTAGCAGGCGGCGGTACTGCCCTTGTTAACGCTATCGGCTCTGTTAAGGCTTTATACGAAAAGAGCGAAGGCGACGAAAAGACAGGTGTTGCAATTGTCTTAAAGGCTTTGGAAGCACCTATCCGCCAAATCGCATATAACGCAGGTCTTGAAGGCTCTGTAATCATTGATAAGATAATCTCTGAGGGCAAGGCAAACTACGGATTTGATGCCTATAAAGAGGTTTATACCGATATGATAGAGGCAGGAATTGTTGACCCGACAAAGGTTACACGTTCAGCTCTTCAAAATGCCGCATCAGTAGCATCTATGGTTCTTACAACCGAAACACTTGTTGCAGAAAACAAGGATGATGCCAAGGCAAATAAGGCGGCAGCCGCAGCAGCTGCAGCAGCAGGCGGCGGAATGTATTAATAGAAAAACCCACAGTTCAAACGAACTGTGGGTTTTATTTTTTTATTTATTTTTTGGGCAATAAAATCTTTATTCTGTTAGGAATGATTTCAATTTTCGTTTCTTCCAAAGAAACGGCGTGTTCTCCGTCAAGGGTCCAGTCAAGCGGTTTTGATGACTTTATCTTAAGACTTGAAACCTTTAAAAATTCCATATATTTGTTATTCTCAAGGTCTTTTCTGAGAATAGAATCGACTATCTTTTGGAACTCAATCAGGTTGGTCGGATTTTTGATAAGCAAAACCTCAAAAAGTCCGTCGTTCATCTTGATTTTTGTCTCGTTAAACTTAACAACACCACCGACCGAAATAGAGTTTGTAATAGCGCCGAAAATGTATTTTCCGCGGTATGTTTTTCCGTTTGCTGCTATTTCCAGAGGTATAGGCTTTATATTACCAAGACTTTTAATTCCTTCAAACAAATATGCCGTTTGTCCAAGCAGATTTTTAACGTCCTGCGAGGCAGAATAGGAAGACTCGGTAAATGCGCCAAATGAGGCGGTATAAGCAAAATAGCGGTCGTTAAAACGTCCAACGTCAATGGTTACGGGTTCTCCGTTTGCTATAACCTCTGCGGCCTTTACAATGTTTCTTGGAATGTGAAGTCCCGAAGACCACTCGTTTAAGGTGCCGCAAGGAATATAACCTAGCTTATATTCGTTCTTGTTTTCTAAAAGCCCGGTTATGGTTTCGTTTAAGGTTCCGTCGCCGCCGCAACAAACCACAGTGCTATATGAACTATCAAGATTTTTTGCAAAGTTTGTAGCATCTAAAGGTTTTTCGGTAGGCTTTACGGTAATGTCGTATCCGGCGCCAGATAAAATTTCTATAACCTTTAAAAGCGAATTTTTAATTTTTCCCATACCTGCACGGGGATTAACAATCAGTAGTAACTTCTCCATATTTTAAAACTCCTTAAAAGGATAAAATATTCAAGTGTTCAAGTAAAATTTTAGTGCCGATAAGTATTAAGACAACGCCGCCTGCAAGTTCGGCTTTTGAGTTGTAGCGAGAACCAAACTTGTTACCAAGGTAAACGCCAAAACCTGATAAAACAAAGGTTGTAATACCGATTAAAAGAACGGCAGGCAGAATATCAACCTTTAAAAAGGCAAAGGTCACACCAACAGCTAAAGCGTCAATGCTTGTAGCAATGGCTAAAGGAATCATTGCCTTTACGCCAAAAGAGCAGTTGCAGTCATCCTCTTCTTTACTAAAAGATTCCTTTATCATATTAGCGCCGATTATTCCAAGAAGAACAAAGGAAATCCAATGGTCAAAGCTTTCAACCACCGAACTGAAACTAATACCTAAAAAGCAACCAAGAAGAGGCATTAACGCCTGAAAACCGCCAAAATAAAGTCCTGCCGATAAAGCGTGCTTAGGGGACATTTTTTGTACAGACAGGCCCTTGCAAACCGACACCGCAAAGGCGTCCATAGAAAGAGCTATGGCGGTAATAAACAAATCTAAAAAACCCATATTTTGCTCCTTAAAGCGAAATAAATTTGCGTATTTCATATTATACCACAAGAAAACGAATTTTACAATATAGCAACGCATTATATATTAAAATTAATATAATATATTTATATTTATTACAAAAAGGTTAAAATTTAGTTACAAAAGGGCCCGAAAGGTTGACAAAAGGGGTGTTTTTTTGGTAAAATTAAACGGTATATAATGGGATAGTAGCAAGTTAAACCTTGCTGTTTTGAGGAGAGTTTTTATGGTTAGAAGTATGACAGGCTTCGGAAGAGGCACAGCCGAAGAATCGGGCACAGGATTTACCGTTGAAATAAAGTCGGTCAATTCAAGATATTTAGAGTTTAATTGCAGATTACCAAAAGGATATCTCTTTTTGGAGGACAAGCTTAAATCCTTGGTTCAAAGCAGAGTGTCTCGCGGAAAGATAGAGATGTTTGTTACGATTGATAAGGCAGAGGACGAGAACGTAACGGTAGAGCTTAATAAAACCTATGCCGAGGCTTATATCAATGCAGTCAAAGATTTGTCCGAAACATTTGGACTTGAAAACAACTTAAGAGCTACAAACTTTTTAGGCAATCCCGATATCTTTAAAATAACCAAGTCGGAAATCGATGAGGAAGCAACTGCAAAGATTGCTTTAGATGCGGCAAACGCGGCTATCGATAAGTTTATAGCAATGCGCGAAATCGAAGGCGAGAAGATGGCGGAGGACCTAAAGAATAGAACCGACCTAATTCTTTCAAACGTTGCTTTCATTGATGAAAAATCACCCGAAACCGTTATCGCATACAGACAACGCTTAGAAGCAAAAATCAAGGAGCTTCTCGAGGGCGCTGCCTATGATGAAACAAGGGTTATAACCGAAACCGCTATCTATGCGGATAAGGTTGCAGTAGCTGAAGAAACAGTTAGACTTAAAAGCCATATTGACCAGCTTCTATCAATGTTAAGAGTTGGCGGCGCAATTGGCCGAAAGCTTGATTTTATTGTTCAGGAAATGAACAGGGAAGCAAACACAATCGGTTCTAAATCTCAAAACCTTGAAATTGCAGGCAAGGTAGTAGATATTAAATCCGAAATCGAAAAGATACGCGAACAGATACAGAACATAGAGTAAGGTGTAGCAAAATGAAATTAGTAAACATAGGTTTTGGTAATATGGTTTCTACCGACCGCTTGGTTGCAATAGTTAGCCCCGAATCTGCTCCTATAAAGCGTCTTGTACAGGATGCAAAGGAGAGAGGCACCGCTATTGATGCAACCCACGGAAGAAAGACCAGAGCGGTAATTATTACAGACAGTGATTTGGTAATCTTAACCTACCTCTATCCCGAAACGGTTGCAGCCCGTATTGAAGAGGAAGAAGATATGGAGGACAAGACAAATGAATAAGGGTTCAGCACTTATAATTTCAGGTCCTTCGGGTTCGGGTAAAGACACCATTTTAAAAAAGGTATTTGAACAAATGCCCGAACTTAAATTTTCGATTTCAACCATAACCCGTGATATGCGACCGGGTGAGATTGAAGGAGAAAAGTACAATTTTATCTCTCGTGAGGAATTCGAGGACCGACTTTCTCGTAATATGTTTTTGGAACACAACGTCTTTGTTGGAAACTATTACGGCACACCGAGAGAACCGGTTGAATACGTTTTAGAAAACGGCGGCGAAATAATTATCGAAGTTGATGTTAACGGCGCCGCAAATATAAGAAAAAATTTAGAAGACGCGGTCAGTATTTTTGTAATGCCACCTTCGTTCGAGGTGTTAAAGGCACGCTTGTCAGGCCGTGGAACAGACTCGGCAGAAATGGTAAACAAAAGGCTGACCGAAGCCCTTGCAGAAATTGCAAGAGCTACAGAATACGATTATATCGTCGTGAACGACCAGCTCGATGAAGCGGTAAACGATGTTATAACAATAATAAAAAATTTAAGGTTAAAAACCGAAAAACAGAAATATTTAATCAATGAGGTGCTTTCGAAATGTTAAATCCCGCTATTGGAAAACTTATCAGTTCTTGTGAGAATCGTTATAGACTTGTAAACGAAATCGCAAAAGAGGCAAGAAATATATCAGAAAAGGCAGAGCAAAATGGTGAAATTATCATTGAAAAGCCTGTAAGCCTTGCTATTGACAATCTTGCAAAAAAACTTTAATTAACTTAGCTTAATCAAAAAAGAAAGGACGGGGAAGGAGTATGGCAATAGCCTTAGTTGCTATCGAGCAGACGGCTTATTCTTTTGATAGATTATATTCTTACCTTGTCCCGGAAGAAATTAAAGACCGAAATCTTATAGGTTCAAGGGTTTTAGTTCCCTTTGGCAGAGGCAACACTAAAAGGCAGGGAATTATCCTTGACGTAACAGAAGAAGCCGATACCGAAAATCTTAAATTTATTGAGTCGGTGATAGACAAAGAACCTATTTTAAGCGACGAAATGGTTAAAATGTGCCTTTGGATGCAAGAACATCTTTTTTGCACGTATTTTGACGCAGTAAAGGTTTGTCTTCCGTCGGGAATAAGCTTTAGGGTTAACGAGAACGGCGAAGCTGTACAAAAAATGGGAGATAACACCCAAAAAAACGTGCGACTAATCATCTCAAAGGATGAACTTTTAGCATATAACCTTTCTGAAAAGCAAAGAGAGGTTGCATTGTTTATATCTGATTATGAGAGCATAAGCGTTAAAGAGGTTTTGTACTTTACGGGTGTTTCATCCTCGGTTATAAAAACCTTGGAGAAAAAGGGTGTTATTGAAGCCTTCGAAAAAGAGGTTTACCGTTCTCCAATAAAGGATATAAAAAAGGATGAAAATCCAAAGGAAATAATCCTTACCGACGAGCAGTCAAAGGCGTATAATCGACTGGTTGAGCTTTATAATGCCGATAAGGGAAGCGCCGCTTTGCTTTACGGTGTTACGGGAAGCGGAAAAACAAGTGTGTTTTTAAGGCTTGTTGATAGGGTTTTAGAGGATGATAAGGGTGTTATTATAATGGTCCCTGAAATTTCACTAACACCTCAGATGCTTTCAATATTTTCAAGACGTTATGGAGAAAAGGTTGCGGTTTTCCATTCGGCAATGTCTTTAGGACAACGAATGGATGAATGGAAAAGGGTTAAAAACGGAGAGGCTACCATAGTAATAGGTACCCGTTCGGCAGTTTTTGCACCGGTTAGAAATCTTGCGGCTATCATCATTGACGAGGAACAGGAACACACCTATAAGTCTGAAAAATCTCCTCGCTTCCATGCAAGAGACCTAGCTAAATTCCGTGTTTCTTATAACAACGCTTTGCTTGTGTTGGCATCGGCAACACCTTCGCTTGAAAGTTATTCATCTGCGCTTAGCGGTAAGTATGAACTGCTCAAATTATCATCTCGTTTTGGCGGAGCAACCTTGCCCGAGGTAAAAACGGTTGATATGCGAAAGGAAATGCTTGGCGGTAACACGTCGGCTTTAAGCTTGGAACTAAATACGGCTATATACGAAGCGCTTGAAAAGGGCAATCAAGCAATTGTTCTTTTAAACCGCAGAGGACATAACACCTATATTTCTTGTCCCTCTTGCGGATATGTGGCATCTTGCCCTAATTGTAGCGTTTCGATGACCTATCATTCAGCAAATAAACGCGTTATGTGTCACTATTGCGGATATAGTGAGCCCGCAAGGGAGATTTGTCCTTCTTGTAATAACGGAAAACTCTTTTTTATGGGAATTGGCACTCAAAGGGTCGAAAACGAGCTAAAGGTCGCATTCCCCGAAGCCTCGGTATTAAGACTTGATGCAGACTCTACCGCAGGTCGTGGCTCGATGGAGCAATTATTGTCCGATTTCTCAAAAGGCAAGTACGATATTCTGCTCGGCACACAAATGGTTGCAAAAGGACTTGATTTCCCAAAGGTTTCAGTAGTAGGCGTTATTGGCGCCGATAGTGCTATGAACAGTGAAGATTACAGAAGTTTCGAACGTTCTTTTTCTTTGCTTACCCAAGTTTTTGGCAGGGCAGGCAGAGGCAGCGTTAAGGGAATGGCGGTAATTCAAACGACCGACCCGGAAAGTAACCTTATAAAACAGGCGGTAAAACAAGATTATGATGCATTTTTCAGTAATGAAATACTTATGAGAAAAATGACCGTTTATCCGCCATATTGCGATATTGTGCAAATAGGTGTTCAGTCGTCAGACCGAAACGCAGCGCAAGACACGGCCCAAAAAATATTTGCAAACATCAAAAATCTTGTTAAAGAGCAGTATAGTGACATAAAACTTATAATTTTAGGTCCTACTGCGGCGGCTATGCCTAAAATTAGCAATAATTACAGATTTAGGTTAATAATAAAAACGAAGAACAGCAAAAAGCTTCGCGATATGTTAAGGGAAGCTACAAATATAAAACTTAATCGGGACACGTCTCTTTTTATAGATATAAATCCCGAAAAAATAATCTAGTATACTGGTGATAAAATGGCAATTAGAAATATAGTTAAAAACGGAGATGACGCCCTAAAAAAGGTTTGCAGAACACAGCTCACCTTTGACGAAAGGCTTGCTTCTCTTTTAGATGATATGGCAGATACAATGTATGCCGCCGATGGATGCGGACTTGCCGCTTCTCAGGTAGGTATCCTTCGCCGTGTTTGCATAGTTGACGTTGGTGACGGACTCTTAGAGCTTGTTAATCCCGTTATAATTGAAACCGAAGGCAAACAGGAAGAACAAGAAGGTTGTCTTTCTTTCCCCGGCGAATATGGTACAACAGTAAGACCTATGAAGGTTAAGGTAAGAGCACAGGACAGAAACGGCAACACCTTTACCGCTGAGGGTGAAGGACTGAAAGCTCGTGCCTTTTGTCACGAAATAGACCATCTTGATGGCATTGTCTTTAAAAACAGATTAAAGTAGAGGAAATCTAATGAATTTAGTTTTTATGGGAACACCTGATTTTTCGGTGCCAACCCTTAAGGCTCTTTACGAGTCAGACCATAATGTTTTAGGCGTTTTCACTCAACCCGATAAGGCGGTTGGCAGAAAGCAGAATATAACCCCTTCTGCTGTTAAGGTTTATGCTACTAGTGTGGGTTTACCTGTTTTCCAACCCGAAACTTTGCGCGACGGCGAAGCCTTAAACGTTATTAAAAAGTTAAATCCCGATATTATAATCGTTGTAGCATACGGCAAGATTTTGCCTGAGGAAATACTCAATTTCCCCAAATACGGATGTGTCAATGGACACGCATCCTTGCTTCCTCGTCATAGAGGAGCATCGCCGATTCAATGGTCAATAGTTTGTGGCGATACCATTACGGGTATGAGCACACAACGAATGGAAAAAGGTCTTGATACGGGCGACGTGCTTTTAAGCGAAAGTATAAGTATTGGCGAAAACGAAACAGGAGAAGAACTCCACGACCGCTTAAGCCTTCTTTCTGCAAAGGTTATTTTAGATACTATGAAGGGTCTTGAAGAGGAAACCATAGTTCCGGAGAAACAGGATGATTCTAAATCGAATTATGCGCCTATAATAAAAAGAGAAATGGGATTTGTCGATTTTAAAAAGACAGCACAAGAGACCCATAACCTAATCCGTGGCTTTTACTCTTGGCCTGCGGCATACTTCTTTTTACAAGGCAAGCGTGTAAAAATTCTTTCCTCAAGAATAGCAAATGGAAGGGCAGCAGAAAGCGGCACGGTTCTTTGCTCGGATAAAAGACTTATAATAGCTTGCGCTGACAACACCGCCATTGAGCTTTTAGAAATTCAGGCTGAAGGTTCAAAGAGAATGAAGGCGGAAGACTATTTAAAGGGACATCCTATAAAAGAAGGATTCGTAATATTAAATGAAGAAGAACAATAATCCAAGGGAAATAGCCGCAAAGGCACTTTTAAAGATTGAAACCGAAAAGGCTTATTCAAACCTTTTAATAAACTCTCTTTTAAAGGAAAGTGAATTATCTTCAGAAGATAAGGCGCTAGCAACCCTTATAATTTACGGCACCCTTGATAGAAAGGTAGTAATTGACTACTATCTTAAACAGTTTGCAAAAACACCCCTTAAAAAGATAAAGCCATACACCTTGGCGGTGCTTCGTACGGCGGTTTATCAAATAAAATTTGCCAACCGTGTTCCTGACTCTGCCGCGGTAAATGAAGCTGTAAAACTTATTAAGGAATCGGGCGAAAACTATAACAGCGGTTTTGTAAATGCCGTGCTTCGTTCGGTATCCAATACCGAAATTGAGCTTCCAAACGGAAACGATATAAATTCCGTGTCGGTAAGATATTCTTGCCCTGCATCCTTAGTTTCGGTTCTTATTAAGGATTATGGCGTAGAAGATACAAAACTGTTTTTGGAAAACGCCTTGTTGCCGCCACCCTTGTTTTTAAGGGTAAATTCGGCAAAAACTACGACTGAAGAGCTTATAAAAAGCCTTCAAGCAAAGGGAATTACGGCAACAGAGGTTTTTCCATTCGCGTTAAAGGCTACAGGCATTACCAACATTGAAAATCTGGACGAGTTTAAAATGGGACTTTTCCATATAGAAGAGCTTGCTTGTCAAAAGGCTTTATCGGCTTTGAATTTTGAAAAGACCGATAAGGTGCTCGACCTTTGCGCCGCGCCGGGTGGCAAAAGCTTTACCGCTGCGCAAGAGGTAGAAAAGGTCGTATCCTGCGATATATACGAAAAAAGAACCCACCTTATTGAAAAAGGTGCCAAAAGGCTCGGACTTGAAAATATTAAAACTAAGGTTTTAGATGCAACAAAAGATAATTTTGAAAAAGAATCTTTTGATAAGATTATCTGCGATGTTCCTTGTTCGGGATTTGGTGTAATACGCCGAAAACCCGATATAAAATACAAACCCGTAAATGATTTTGACGAACTGATAGCCACCCAAAAGGCTATTTTAGGTAGGGCAAAGGAGTATATAAAACGGGGTGGAAAAATTCTCTATTCAACCTGTACGCTTCACAAGGCAGAAAATGATGATATTGTAAATGAGTTTTTAAAGGAAAATACCGACTTTAAGCTTGAGTTCATTCATACATTTATGCCGCAAACCGACGGTACAGACGGCTTCTTTGCCGCAGTTTTAGAGAAAATTTAATTCGGAAGTGATATGTTGCCAAAAAAGGACATAAGGTCGATGACCCAAGGCGAAATAGCCCTTGAAATAGAGAAGCTTGGCGAAAAGAAGTTTCGTGCGGCGCAAATATACAAGTGGATTATGTCGGGGGTTACCGATTTTGAAGAAATGACCGATATACCAAAGTCTTTAAGAGAAAAACTTTTGGACCAATACTTTATACCACACGTAAAAACGGTTAAAAGACTAAAATCTCAGCTTGACGAAACGGTTAAATATCTTTATGAGCTTCACGACGGAGAAAGAATAGAATCGGTCCTTATGAAATATAACCACGGATACACGGTTTGTATATCGACTCAGGTTGGTTGCCGAATGGGATGCAGTTTCTGCGCGTCAGGGCTTGACGGACTTTTTAGAAATCTAGCTCCGTCAGAAATGCTGGCTCAAATATACAACGCCGCAAAGGATAATAATGTCCGTATATCAAACGTCGTGCTTATGGGAATGGGCGAACCGCTTGATAATTTTTTAAACGTTGCGAGGTTTTTAGAGTTAGTATCCGACCAACAAGGACTCGGCATCGGATATAGACACATTTCGGTGTCAACCGCAGGACTTGTAAGCGGAATATATAAGCTAGCTGAACTTAATTTGCCAATAACACTTTCAATTTCACTCCATGCGCCATTTGATGATATAAGAAGTGAAATGATGAAGGTAAATAAAAAATGGAATATAGCAGAGTTATTAAAAGCGTGTAGAGATTATCAAAGCGTAACGGGAAGAAGAATTTCATTTGAGTACGCAATGATAAAGGGTGTAAACGATACCGAAAAATGCGCGTTAGAACTCGCAAAAATCTTAAAGGGAATTATGTGTCACGTAAATTTAATTCCTGTAAATCCTGTAAAGGAAAACACCTATAAAAAAACCGACCAAAAGGAACTTTTAGCATTTGCAAAAAGGCTAAATGACCTTGGAATAAATACTACGGTAAGGAGAACGCTTGGCGGCGATATAGACGCCTCTTGCGGACAACTTCGTAGAAACGCCGATAAAAAGGAGGGAGAACTTTGAACATTTACAGCAAATCGGATGTAGGCCGTGAGCGAAGCTGCAATCAGGATGCTTTCGTAGCGGGAGAATTCGAGAATGGAGCTGCCTTTGCGGTAGTTTGTGACGGAATGGGCGGCGCTAATGCCGGCAAGGTTGCAAGTGAAACTGCGGCTACCTTGATTTCGGACTACATCGTAAAATCTTATTCCCCAAAAATGAGCGTTTCAGGAATAGAAAATATGCTAAGAGCCGCGGTTCTTTCGGCTAATGACGAGGTACATACTGCATCCAAAGAAAAGGATGAGTATCAGGGTATGGGTACTACGGCAGTTGTTGCTTTAGCTACCGAAAACCTTATTCATATTGTTCACGTAGGAGATAGCAGAGCATATCTTGTGGGCAAAGAAAGCATTGAAAGATTAACGCAAGACCACTCGATAGTTCAAAGAATGGTATCACGAGGAGAAATAAGCGAGGATGAAGCCAAAACGCACCCTCAAAAGAACATTATTACCCGTGCAATAGGCGCTGAAAGTACTGTTTTATGCGACTATAGCATAGTAATTAAACCTGACAATTCGGCACTTTTGATTTGTACCGATGGTCTTACAAATTATGTGGATGAAAACACAATATTTGATATAGTTAATAACGAAGAAGAGTCGCTTTGCGCAGAGAAGCTGGTTGATAAAGCCAACGAGCAGGGTGGCGGAGACAATATAACCGTTGTTTTAATGTTCTAATTTTTAAATTTAGCTTTATTTTTAAGCGGAATGGAAGGAAATTATGGATAAATATTTAGGAAAACGCATTGATGGCAGATATGAAATAAAAGAAATTCTCGGTGTTGGCGGAATGGCTGTTGTATATAAGGCGTACGACAACGTTGAGGATAAAATAGTTGCTATCAAAATTTTAAAGGATGAGTTTACAGGAAATGAGGATTTTCTCCGTCGTTTCCGTAACGAGTCAAAGGCAATAGCCGTGCTTTCACACCCAAACGTTGTAAGGGTGTTTGACGTAAGCTTTGGCGACCTTATTCAGTATATCGTAATGGAGTATATTGAAGGCATTACACTAAAAGAATATATCGAGCAAAACGGTCCTGTTAGCTGGAACGATGCGGTATATTTCATTCTTCAAATACTTCGCGGACTTCAGCACGCACACGATAAGGGCGTAGTGCACAGAGACGTAAAGCCGCAGAATATCATGGTGCTTCCTGATGGTACTATTAAGGTTACCGACTTTGGTATTGCAAGATTTGCTCGAAGCGAACAAAGAACCATTACCGATAAGGCTATCGGCTCGGTTCATTATATCAGTCCAGAGCAGGCAAGAGGAGATAGCGCTGACGAAAAAACCGATATCTATTCAGTAGGCGTAATGCTTTATGAAATGCTCACAGGCAAGCTTCCGTTCCAGGCAGAAAGCGCAGTTTCTGTAGCAATTATGCAGCTTCAAAAGGACCCCGAGCTTCCAAGAGATATCAACGGCTCCATTCCGTTAGGCCTTGAACAAATTACAATGCACGCTATGGAAAAGGATATAACCAAGCGTTATAGGTCTGCTGCAGAAATGCTTTGTGACCTTGAAGCCTTTAAAAAGAATCCTGCGGCGACCTTTGAATACGACTATTTTGTTGATAGCGCGCCCACAAAATTTATTCCTGACGTAAATAGCGAAAAGGACGAGGAAAAGAAAGAAAAGGTTGCAATAATTCCTATTTTAGCAGGTATTTCTGCTACCTTTGTTGTTGCAATTATTGCTCTTTTAATCTTTGTTTTACCAAACTTTATAGGTAGCACGGGAGAAGAATTCCCTTGTCCTAATTTTGTTGGTATGACCTATGAGGAAATCATTGCAGACGAAGCTTTCAAAGATTATAATGTAGTGCCAAAATGGGAAAACAATCCCGACCATCCAATAGGACAGGTCTTCAAACAAGACCCTCTAGCAGATACAGGCATTAAAGACAAAACGGTTACCGTCTTTGTAAGCTCGGGCGAAAAAACCATAAAGATTCCTGACGTTTACGATGCTACCGAAACCAGAGCAAAGAGCGAGCTTGAAGCACAGGGCTTTGTTGTTAAAATCGAGAAGATTACAGACGAAGAAAAGGAAGCAAATATCGTAATAAAAACAGTACCTGCAAGAGGAACAACCGCTCGCGAAGGAGATGAAGTTACTATCTTCGTAAGCACAGGCGCTGCTGAGAAGTTTGTAGACGTACCTTCGCTTGTTACCCTTACCTTAAATGCGGCAAAAAAGGAACTTGAAGAACGCGGTTTAAAGCTTGGCGAGGTTACAAAAGTTCCGTCTACCAAGCCCGAAAACGTAGTTGTATCACAGACTCCTGCATATGAAAGCGGTAAGCAGGTAGGAGAAGGCTCGGTTGTTGATTTAGAGGTTAGTCAGGGCTATATTGAATACGAATATTCTGTAAACGTAAGCGCATTACCGACCGATTTCATTCAGGATACAGTAACCGTTTCTCTTTGGAAGGACGGCGTTCTTGTAACCGAATCACCTTTAATCAGTCTTAAAGAATCAGAATACAGCTATACCTTTGAGGGCATAAAGTCCACCGAAGAAAAGGTTGCTTATACCGTAAAGCTTAAATATGGCGACCAGTTTGCAAATATTTTTGATATTGAGGTTGACGCTACCGACGGAAGCTGGAGCAACGTTAAGGATTATGAGTATCCTATGTATGTTGAACCCGAAGAATCTGAGCCCTCAATCGAGTCTGAAGAACCTAGTGAAAGCGTTGAAACCAATACCGAGGATGAGCCCGAGGAAGAGTCATCTAGTGATAAAGCATCTTCCAAAGAAGAACCTGAGGTAGAGGATGAGCCTGAAGAGGAAGAAGATAAGGATAAAGACAAGGATAAAGATAAAGATAAAGATAAAACGGAAAGCGCATCTTCCGTAACGTCTGAAGAAATTGTAGAAGACGCTGAAGATGATGGTGCAGAAGATAACGAAGATGCACCAACCGACAAAGCGGTATAAAATATGCAAGGCATAATAGTTAAGGCTCTATCGGGTTTTTACTACGTTGAAACTGAAAAGGGCGTTATCGAGTGCAAGGCAAGAGGAAAATTTCGCAACGAAAACACCTCTCCTTTGGTAGGAGATAAGGTTATAATTAGCATAAACGGGGAAAAGGGAACTATCGAAAAGATAGAAACGAGAAAAAATATGCTTACCCGTCCACCTGTTGCAAATATCGATAAACTCTTTATCGTGTCTGGCTTGGTAACCCCGGTTCCAAGCACTCTGCTAATTGATAGAATAATTGCAATTTGCGAATATAAGAATATAGAACCTGTAATTATTTTCAATAAAACCGATTTGGCAAGTCCCGAAGAGTTTGAGAAAATTTATAAAAATGCAGGTTTTAAAACCATTACCTGTTCGGCTAAAACAGGTGATGGAACAGAGGAGATTAAAAAAGAACTTAAGGCTTGCGTATCGGCCTTTACGGGCAATTCGGGTGCAGGTAAATCGAGTATACTTAATTCTATTTTTGAATCTCTCAACCTTTCAACTGCAGAGATTAGTGAAAAACTAGGCCGTGGTAGGCACACAACACGACATACCGAACTTTTTGCACACGAATATGGCGGATACGTTGCCGACACGCCCGGATTTTCGTTAATTGATAACGAAAAGGATGATTTAGAATTTAGAGATGCCCTTCCAACCCTTTTTAGAGATTTTGAAGAATTTAGAGATTCTTGCAAATTCCACGACTGCAAACACGTTGCCGAAAAGGGTTGCGGTGTAATTGAGGCGGTAGAAAACGGCAAAATTGAAAAAAGCCGTTACGAGTCCTTTTTGACAATTTATGACGAACTTAAAGACATTAAACCTTGGCAGATAAAGAAAAAGAACAATTAAGGTGAAATTATGAAGAACAGTAAAATCAAAAACATAGGCGGCACTCCATATATCTGGGTTGATGGTGAAATTATTCCTTCGGTTGCCTATATGACCTATTTTGAGGAAAGACACGACTATAAAGATTTTGCTAATATAGGCTTTAACCTATATTCGGTGTCAATTTCTCTTGCAACTCAACCTATAAACACAGGAAGCGGAGCAATGCCGTACGAAAGCGGTGTTTTTGATAAAAAGGGAGAGGCCGATTTTTCTGCGGTTGATGAATCAATCAATGAAATCTTAAAGCATTGTCCAAATGCCTTAATCTTCCCAAGAATTTATATCTGTCCACCTCAGTGGTGGATAGATGAGAACCCCGAGCACACAATCTCGGTTCCTCATGATAAAAGACGCGAGTCTTTATATTCTGATAAGTTCAGAGAAGACGCTTCGGATTGGTTAAGACAGTTAATTGAACACCTTAAACCCTGTGATAATATTATAGGTTACCACATAAGCGGCGGCAATACGCAGGAGTGGTTCCACCTAGACCTAACAGCAGGTTATAAGCCCGAAACATTACCGTTCTTTAATAAGTTTTTGGAGAAAAATTATCCAAACCTTTATCCTGCAAAGAGTCTTCCTCCGTTAGATGCAATCGGCACAGACGGGGTAATAGATAATGAACTTACACGTGCATTCTTGCAGTTTGCCAATGATGAGGTAGCATATACAGTTGAGCATTTCTGTAAGGTTGCAAAGGAAGCGGTCGAATATAAACAAATAGTCGGCGTATTTTACGGCTACATATTTGAGGTTGATAATGTGCTTTGGGGAACACATTCCCAGCATATACTCTTAGAAAGTGAAAATATCGACTTCTTCTCATCGCCAAACTCTTATGCCCATCTTCGCCCCTTGGGCGACGACTGGGGCGATATGATGGCGGTTGACTCGGTAAAACTACATAACAAAATGTGCTTTATTGAGTGCGATGTCAGAACTTGTCTTTCAACCTATCCCGGTGTAGCGAGAAAGAGCTTCGACCCAGACGGAATTTACAACAATCCTCTTTGGCTTGGTCCTCCAACCGATGAGCTTTCTACTTATGCTATCAGAAAAAGTTTAGCAAGACAGATAACCCATACACACGGCCTTTGGTGGTTTGATATGTTTGGCCACTGGTTCTCAAGTGATATGATGATGAACGAAATGGCAATATCCAAAAAGGTTTACACCGAGGCTAGCAAGGGTAATCTTTACACTACCGATAACGAGGTTGCCTTCTTTGTTGACGAAAAGATATATCAAAAGGTTGGCACACGACATCCGTTAGCCGCAATCGGTGAGCGTCGTTTTCCGCTTGGTAAAATGGGCGCTCCTTATAGCTCATTCCTTTTAAGTGATTTTAAAAACATCGACTGGGCAAACACAAAGTTTAAGGCGGTAATAGTTCACGGATATAATAGCGAGGTTGACGAAATTTTAAAGAAGTATAACATAAAGCCACTTTTCTTAACCGTAGAAAAGCCGAATCCCACTATCCAGGAATATAGAGAATATCTGACCGAATGCGGTGTGTTTATCTATAATGAAACACCTGACGTTTTCTATATCGGCAACGGATTTGTAGGCATCCATGCGGCAAGTGAAGGTGAGAAGAACATTTCCTTCCCCGAAAAGATAAAGCTTACCGATACCGAAACCGAAAAGGTTTACGAAACAGATAAGCTGACCCTTTTATTAAAGCAGTACGAAACAAGACTCTTCAAAATGGAAAAACTATAAGTTAAAAGCACCCATTGTGGGTGCTTTTTTTGTAACCTTTTTTAAACAGTTCAATATAATGTATCAAGGGGGCAGAATGATGAAACGAAGAAAGCAAACAAATAAAGGGACACTTATCGCCACGTTTGGAGCAGGACTTCTTTTGTCTTGCTTTGTGCCTGCTCGGTGTCTTGTGGTAATTTTATCGGTCATCGTGGTCGCTTTAGGTATTTACACCGCAAAATGTTGTTAGTATTTTACTTAATTTGGAGGCAAACTTATGAAGGTTGTACTTGTAAAAAGTCCTAAAATTTTAAAAGGGTTATTAAGAGTAATTTTTAAGGTAAAAAAAGAACAGTAATACATAAAAATCGGGGCATTAACCCCGATTTTTTCATATTGTAGGCAAAAAGATAATATACTTTAATGAACAATAATACCTTAAGTAAAGGAGAACGAATAAATGGATGCAAAAATACTCAAGCACGATATATTTACAGAGGAGTGTATCTTCTCTGAAACTGCCGAGGTTTCGGTTGATACCGATTTTACCTTGCCCGATTATTATGGAGAAATAAAGAAAATATTAAAATGCAAGGCGGTGCCAAGAATCGCATCAAAGGCAATAAACTCGGATGAGCTGATTATTGACGGCGCAACCGAAATCAATTTCATCTACATAGACGGCGACAACAAAATTTGCAGTTACACCTATTTAATACCTTTTAATAAGGTTTTAGAGCTAAAAAACGAATCTCAAGGGGCAAATATTTTAGTTTCAGCAAAAACTTCTTATATGAATTGCAGAGCCCTTTCGGTGCGCAAGGTCGACGTACACGGAGCAATTTGTCTTGAAACAAAGGTTTTAAAAATTGGAAAAGAAGAGGTCGTCTGCGATGCCGACGGAGGCGGAGTAGAGGTGCTTCGTGAAACCATACCTGCAACCGTGCCTATAGGAGTAGGCGAGAAAAATCTGTTTATAGAAGAGGATTTTGCGCTTGGCGAGGGCCAAGAGGATATCGGCGTAATCTTAAGATATGATGCGACGCCGAGAGTAGAGGAGTGCAAAATAATCGGCAATAAGGCAAAGGTTTTAGGCAAAATCAGAATAATGGCGCTTTACCTTGCAACTAACGGCACAAAAACCGAGCAAATTGAAAAAATCATTCCCTTTAGTCAGATACTCGACATAGACAACGTAAACGAAGATTGCGAGTGCGACTGCAAAGTGGAAATTGCCTTTTGCGAGCTAAAACAAAGAAGTATGGGCGAAGAAGAAAACCGAAGCCTTCTCTTCACCGCAAAGCTAAACGTTACAATCAACGCCTTTTGCAATAACGACCTGCCCGTAATTAAGGATGCCTATTCGGTTAGTTGCAACCTTTTGCCACAAAGCAAAACCATCCACTTTAAAAAAATTGAAGAAAAAATTACCGAAACTTTTTATGCCAAAAAAACCTTGGAGTTTTCAGACGGCGAGATAGGTTCAATAGTGGATATTTGGTGCGATGTAAATGCTAATTCCTATAAAATAGAGAACAAAACCTTAACCCTTTTGGGAACCGTTACGGTCAGTGGAATAATTCGTGACATTGAGGGCACTTACAACTATTATGAAAGACCGGTAGATTTTGAGTATAAATACACACTTACCTCAAATCTTTCAAACCCGTCTGCAAACCTTTCTGTAAGTATCGCAAATACCGCCTATACCATAACTTCGGCTACCTCTGTCGAGGTAAAACTAGAGCTTGTAGTTTCGGCAGCCATCTACGAACATAAGGATATTACACTTATTACCGATATATGTTTAGAGGAAAAGACAGGGGACAATTCTTCTGAACAAAGCGGTGTAGTAATCTATTTCCCAGAAGCCAAAGAAAGCCTTTGGGAAATTGCAAAAAAATATAACAGCGGAGTTGCTGAAATCAAGGAACTAAACCTCTTAACCGAGGACGAAATAACAACCATTAAAGGCATCCTGATACCTGTAAAGCAGTAACATATTTAATAAGCCTTGCTTAATAGTGATACTTATGAGTATGTCGTGGTTATATTTGTCATATAGATAGGTATATTGCTTGGGTTAAGCAATATATAATTAAGGCACCTTCCACAAGGAAGGTGCCTTAACACAGTAGTCTTTTTATTATTCGTCTTCTTCGTCCGGTATCTGATTTACCACAACTTTAAGTTTTGTTATTCTTCTTTCGTCGATAGTTTTAATCGTTACAACCAAATTCTCATATTCAAAGGAGCTTTCTTCCTCGGGGAAGCCTTCAAGCATTTCAATAGCCCAACCACCGACGGTGGTGTATTCGCTTTCAAAATCTCCGGCTTCAAACTGAATAGCCTCAAAGAAATCAAAGATATTCATATCGCCTTCAACAATATATTCATTGTCGTTAAGTTTTAAAATATCACTTTCGGTTTCTTCGTCCTCGTCCCAAATATCGCCGACAAGCTCTTCTAAGATGTCTTCCATAGTAACAATACCCATTGTGCCGCCGAACTCGTCAAGCACTATCATAATATGGGTACGCTCTTCACGAACAACGTCCAAAGCATCGGGAAGCTTAACCGTCATGTGAATAAAATAAGGTTCAACAAGCATTGAACGAATGTCAATTTTATCCTTATCGGTATCCATAAGCGCTTTAAAGAGCTGTTGGGTAACGATTACGCCTATTATGTTATCGATGCTTTCTTCATACACGGGGATTCTCGAATATGGATTATTAAAAACAATCTCTAAAACGTCATCAATACTGTCCTCAATATCAATGGCAACCATATCAACACGAGGAATCATAATTTCCTTAACGGTGGTTTCGTTAAAGTCGATAGCGGACTGTAAAAGCTCGCTTCGTTCTTCATCAATGCTGCCCTCGTTTTCACCCGTTTCAATAATCGAGGCAAGCTCGTCGGGTGTTACTGCAGGAGTTTCGCTGTTTTTAAAGAAAAGGCTTAAAAGCTTAACGAAACCGTTTAAAAGCAGAGCAAGAGGGGAGAAGACCGCCATAAAGATAGCAAGAGGAAGGGCAAACACCTTTGTAAGAGTTTCGCCTCCTCTTGATGCTAAGGTCTTTGGACAAAGTTCGCCAAAAATTAGCACCACAACCGTTGTAACAACGGTTGCAATAGCGGCGGCAAGGCCCTCTTCGGTCCTGTATGCATCATATAAAACCTTAATGGTCATAGAGGTGGCAACTGAAGAAATAATAAAGTTTACAAGGTTGTTGCCGACGAGAATAGAGGTTAACGCCACGGTATAGTTCTTGCTTATTTTATAGGATAAAACGTCAAAGAATTTGCCGCTTTCGGCCCTCTTTTCAAGTCTTGATTCCAAAGCTACGTTGTATGCCGTTTCGCTAGCGGAAAAGAATGCTGACAAAACAAGACATACTAAAATAATAATTAAATCAATACTCATTCTTCATCCTCCTTTTCTTCCTTTGGAGGATTAATCTTAAAGGTAAGCCATAAAAGTCTTCCTTTAAAGACCTTACTTACCGTAATATCAAGATTTCGGTAGGTAAGCTTTGTGCCAACGGTCGGAACGCGACCAAGTCGTCTGCCAACCCATTTACGAAGGGTGTAATGTCCGCATTCGTCACGGTCGAAGTCCTCAAAATCCATCATTTCAAAAGCCGACACAACCGACAAATCAGCGCTAACCTCAAAGGTATCATCGCCAAGCTCGCGGAACTTTTCTTCAATGCGGTCTGCCTCGTCGAAAATTTCGCCAACCAACTCTTCAAGCATGTCCTCCATAGTAACAATGCCTATGGTTCTGCCGGCTCTGGTCTTAACTATGGCAAGAGGCTTTTTAAGCTTCTTCATAGCAGACAAAAGCTCGTCAATCTTGGCATCCGGAGAAGTGAAGAAAGGTGTGTGAAGCATATCGCGTAAAACGGGAGACTTGCCCGAAAGATAGACTTCCAAATATTCGCGAAGACGTAAAACACCAACGATATTATCAACGTCGCCCTTAAACACAGGAATTCTGGAATAAGAGGCGTTTTTTATAAAGCTTAAAATTTCATCGGTAGTAGAATTAACGTCAAGACACACCATATCTCTGCGGTCGGTTAAAATATCGCTAACCGACACGTCGCCAAACTCAAAAGCTGAATAAAGAAGTCGACTTTCATCCGAGTCAATAGCGCCGTCCTCTTCCATATCTTCAATCATATCAATAACGTCGTCCTCAGTAACGGATGGCGCTTCTTTTTTAGCAAAAAGCTTTGTTAAAAGTCTTGATAAAAGCGCAAACAGGGAAGAAATAGGTGTTAAAATTACCGAAAAGAAATTAAGCGAAGGCGCAACGGCTAAGGTATAGCGCTCGCCTAGGTTTTTGGTTATGGCCTTTGGAGCAACCTCGCCAAAAACAATTACTATAAGAGTAACTATAATGGTCAAAACAAGCGGTTCTAGCCCTAAATGAATAGCCAAAATAGTGGTTAAAGAACCAAGAGCAATATTTACAATGTTATTGCCGACCAAAATAGTTGAGAGAGTTTTTTCAAAATTTTTAATAAGCTTTAAAGCAGTTTTGGCATTTTTCTCTCCTGTTTCTGCCATCGCTTTAATACGCACACGGCTTATTGCCGTAACCGCAGTTTCACTCGAGGAAAAATATGCGCTGAACAGTAGCAAAACGAAAAGAGCAACTATTATTCCAAAGTTTTGTGAAAAAGCGTTCATCACCGTGCTGTTATCTACCTGTAATAACTGTAACAATCGCCCGTCAGGAGATAAACTACACCCGTCGTCCACTTAAAAACCAACTCCTTTAATTTATAAATATTTAGTTAAATATAACATAGTTTTTGTTTATAGTCAAGATGGTATGCTTGGTTGACATAGCCGGAATAAAAGGTTATAATTAAATTTAAAGATATTTAAAGGAGAAAAATATGGACTTTATAATCGAAAATGACTTTTTAAAGGTAACCCTTACTACAAAAGGAGCCTCGGTTAAAAGTGTAATCCATAAGGAAGACGGCGCCGAGCATATTTGGGAAGGCGACCCGAAGGTCTGGGCAGGACAGGCTCCTATCCTTTTTCCATATACGGGAAGACTAAAGGAAGGCAGATATCTTCTTGACGGTAAGGAATATGCTAATTGCAAGATACACGGTTTTGCAAGAAATCTTGAGCATGAAAACCTTCAAAAAACCGAAACAGAAGCCACGTTTCTGCTTACAGATTCGGAAGAAACAAGAGCAATTTGGCCCTTTAAGTTTAGACTAATTTCTACCTTTAAACTCTGCGAAAACAAAATAGAGCACACCCTAACGGTTGAAAATACCGATTCAAAGGAATTTAGTTTCGGTATCGGCTTTCATCCGGGCTTTGCTCTTCCTTTTGATAAAAATCATACGTATAAGGACTACGAGCTCCGATTTGAAAAGAACGAGTCACCCCTTTGTATTGAAACCGATAAGGATGGACTCGTTAGCGGTAAAACCTACTTTTTAGATAAAAATATTACCGCTATACCACTAACCGATAAGCTTTTTGCAAACGATTCACATTGCATGACGGCATTAAGGTCAAAAACCTTAGGTCTTTACGAAAAAGACTCTTCTCGTGCCGTAGTTGTAAATATTGAAGGCTTTCCTTATTGCCTTATCTGGTCAATGCCTGGAGAACCTCGTTTTGTCTGCATTGAGCCTTGGCATAGCATTCCCGATGAGAGCAACACCAACTCCAAATGGGAAGACAAGCCCGCAGCTACGTTATTGCCTGCAGGTAAAAGTTGGGCAACAACCCTTACCACTGCTTTCATAAGATAAAGAAACAGAGGGATTATCTAGTTTTCGTTACATAATTTGGTTTACATAAAACCAATATTTTATAGTATATTCGGTTGACAGAAGCTGTCGAAATTGGTATAATTGGCGTGTTGATATTTTTTGGAGGTGTAAGCATGAACAGATTAAAAAAGTTATTAGCTTTTATAGTTTGTGTTAGTTTACTTATGAACGTTTGCTTCATGGGTAATTCTGCTTATGCCAAAGAGACAAGCTCTAAGGACGCAAGTTCAAAAGCAACGAGTTCAAAAGAAACAAGTTCTAAAGATACAAGTTCAAAAGATGCAAGCTCCAAGAACACAAGTTCAAAGGAAACGAGTTCAAAGGATGCAAGCTCCAAGAATACGAGTTCAAAAGATGCAAGCTCGGATAAAACAGATTCTGAAGAAAACAGAAACGGCGTCGTGGCGGTGCAAGATTCGCTTAACGTCCGTCGTGAAGCCAGTGTAAAAGCTAAGAGTTTAGGTACCCTTGCAAACGGAGATAAGGTAGTAATTGTCGGTGAGGACGTTATCGATTCGGAAGGACAAAAATGGTATAAAATATCATACAACAAAGGTTTTGGATACGTAAGCGCTGATTACGTGCAGGTTATATACGAGTACGTGTATAATGAAGCCTTTGAAGAGAAGTTAACCAAACAGAAATTTCCCGAAAGTTATAAGGTGCTTTTACGTCAGATTCATGCTGCGCATCCCGACTGGGTATTTTTGGCAGACCATCTTACCATGACCTTTAACGAGGCGTTAGAGGAAGAAAGTAAGGTCGGCAAATCCTTGGTACAGGATAAGTATACCGTTGATTCGCAAAAATCAATGGAATTTGGTGCTTACAACTGGGAAAACAACACCTATGCATCCTACGACTCAGGCGGTTGGGTTACGGCTCATAAGGATACGGTGGCTTATTATTTAGAGCCTAGAAACTTCCTTAACGAGTCAAATATTTTCCTATTTTTAGACCAGTCGTACAACAGCAAATACCAAAGCAAAAAAGGCCTTAACAAAATTCTAAAGGGAACCTTTATGGATAGCGAAAAAGGCTTCCCCGAAGACACCTATAAAACCTATTCCGACGTGCTTATCAAAGCGGCAGAGAAGTCCAAGGTAAACCCCTATATTCTTGCGGCAATGATTTTGGTTGAGCAGGGAACAGGCGGTACAGGCGGCAGCATCTCGGGAAAAGTTTCGGGATACAAAGGATATTACAATTACTTTAACATTGGCGCTTATGCTCAAGGCGGATACACCGCAGTTCAAAGAGGACTTCGTTATGCAATGGGTCTTATTGGAACCAAAGGCACCTACGACCGTCCTTGGAATACAAGGGCAAAATCTATTATTGGCGGCGCAAAGTATTACGGCAATAACTTTGTGGCTCGCGGACAAAATACCCTTTATTACAAAAAGTATAACGTCATAGTTCCTGATTTTTATATAAATCAGTATATGACTAACGTGTCGGGTGCAGTGCAGGAAGCCGCAAACATTAAAAAGGCATATACAGGCGCAGGTGTTGATTCTATGCCACTCGTGTTTAGCATACCTGTTTATAAAGACACAAGCGAAAAAAATACTACTTCACTTTCAACCTCAAAGGGAGCAAACAACTACTTCCTTGAGTCTTTATCGGTTAAGGGATACAAAATTTCCCCAACCTTTGACCGTTATACAAAGGATTACACCCTTGTTGTAGGCGAAAAGACAACCAAAATTAAAATTAACGCAACCGTTCCAAGTGGTGCTAGCGTAAAAGGTACGGGAGAGGTTAAGCTTAAAGGCGGAAAAAACACAATATCACTAGTAGTAACCGCCGCATCAGGTAAAACCTCAACCTACACCCTTACCGTACATAAGGACGGCAACGCGGAACCTGAGCCTGAAGAAGATTCTTCAAGTTCGTCTTCTGACTCTTCGGATAATTCAACCTCAAATTCTACATCGTCTGATGAAAGCTCATCAAACGAAACTTCTTCTAAGCCAACCTCATCTAAACCGATAGAACCTGAAATTAAGGGCGACTATAACAACGGCAAAAATCTTACAGGCGTGGCGCCGTTAACCGACGTTGAAACCTTTATTAAAAAACTAAAGGTAGAAAACGGCACGGTTAAAGTTTTGGATGAAAAAGGCAAGACAAAAACGACCGGAACGATTGTTACGGGCGATAAAATTCAAATTAAAAATTCCGCAGGAAAGGTAACCTTGACAAAGAGCATCGTTATCTACGGCGATATCAATGCGGATGGTAAAATCAGCATTATAGATTTAGCAACTGTGCAAAAACACCTTTTGGAAATAAGCGTACTAAAGGATGCCAAACTGGCTGCGGCCGATGTAAATAAGGACGGCAAGGTTACTATAATAGACCTTGCAGGAGTTCAAAAACATCTGCTTGAAAAAACCTTAATAGTTCAAAAATAACCGAAAGTAGAAGGAGCATAAAATGAAAAAGACACTTAAAACCACAATAGCCTTATTAATAACCGCCTGCGTTATCTTAAGCGTTTTTACTATGAACGTTTTTGCAGCAGGAACTTCCTCTATAGCATTTAGCAAAAACGAACTGAACGTAGGAGAAATTCTTACCGTAACAGTGCGCTACAATGCAACCGAAGAAATGTATGCGGCTCAGGGTTTGATTAAATATGACCCAAAGGTTTTTCAGTTCGTTTCGGGAGATAACAGCAACTCAACCTCTGCGGGTGTTGTAAAAACAGTTTTATCCTCAAACGGAAAAACAAGTCTTGTTGAGAACCTTCAGTTTAAGGCAATAGCAGCAGGCAAGGCAACCTTCTCAATTACTGATTCTGTATACGTTTCTGAAACCGAACAAAAAATAACCGATTCAGGTGCTTCCGTACAGGTAAAGGACGCATCTGCATCTAAGTCTTCTAATGCTAACCTAAGTTATCTAAGAACTTCTGCAGGAACCTTGAGTCCTAACTTCTCTGCAAACACAACAACCTATACCGTTACCGTTCCAAACTCGGTAACAGAGGTTTTGCTTTATATCGAGGCTCAGGACGGCAAGGCAACAACCGCTGTTGAAGGAAGCAAAACGATGAAGGTTGGAGCTAACACAAGAAAGGTAATAGTAACTGCCGAAGACGGAACTGTTAAAACATACACCCTTAATATTACCCGTCAAGCTGCCGAAAACGCTTCTTCAGAGGAAACAAGCTCCGAGGAAACAAACTCCGAAATAAAGGAACCGGTAGCCGAAGATAAGGTAATCGTTGACGGCGTAGAAAAATACATTGCCGAAGACTTTTCTCAAGAGCTTATCTACGAAGGTTTTGCAGTAACCTCACACAAATATAACGACAAAGAATATCCCGCAATTACAGACGGCGGAACAACCCTTATTTACCTAGTTGATGAAAACGGTGAAAACGGTGAGTTCTATAGAATTGATAAGCAAAACAATATAACAAAGTTTGCCTTTATCACCGTCGGTAAAAATATGTATCAGTTGTTAACTCCTGAAGAGAGTGAGATTACCGACAAATATCTCTTAACAACCGTTACAATCGAGGGCGTTGAATATCAAGCATATCAAAGAATAACCGATGCCGATTCAGAATTTGTTTTCTTCTTTGCAAAGTGCCAGACCAACACAGGTTTTTACAGATACGATATTGTTGAAAAGACAATGCAAAGAGCAAACGGCATAATTGTTGAGCCTGTTGAAGAGGAGCCCGCAGTAGATACCGAACCCGGCAATATCCTTGACAATCTTAAAAACCTCAACACAAACGGTAAAATCGTTGCAATAACAATCGTTGCAATTCTACTCTTGTTACTTGTTGCAATCATTATTTTAATAGTGAGAATGGTAGCATCAAGAAGAGAAGATTATGATGACGACTATTATGATGAAGACGATGAGGAAGTTTTTCAGTTTGATTCAATAAAGGTATCAGATAAAGATAACGAATAATTTTAAAAGCTGCTTTAAGAGGTTTCTTAAAGCAGCTTTTTTCACACTAAAAGGTATGTCCGCATAAAATAAAACAAAAGCCCCTTAAAAATTTTCTTTATGTGTTTAAAAGCATCTTTTTAAGGTAAGAATAGAAATAGAAACTTATCAGGGTGTGAAAAAATGACCATTAAACGCGGAGAAATCTATTATGCAGATTTAAGTCCGGTTGTTGGCTCTGAACAAGGTGGAATAAGACCGGTACTTATCATTCAGAACGACATCGGCAACAGGTACAGTCCTACGGTTATTGCGGCGGCAATCACAAGCCAAAGGGATAAAACCAACCTTCCAACGCATATAAAGGTGAATGCGACCGGAAGCGGTCTTGCAAAGGATTCAATAGTACTTTTAGAACAGGTGCGTACCATAGATAAAAAACGCTTAAAGGAGAAAATGGGTACGCTTGATGTAATTTCAATGGACCAGGTTAATAAAGCTTTATCAGTAAGCTTCGGACTTTAATTTATCTTTTAGAATAAGAAGTTTGTTTTGTAAAACGACGCTATAGCCGTAACATCCGCTATAGCGTCATTTTTTCTATCTTAAACATTAATATTGCAAATTTTTAGAAAAATATGATATACTAACAAAAAACAATTAACGAGGCCGTTTATGATTGAGTTTAAGGTTCCGACTATCAGTGATATAGAAACGATAGGCAAGATTATGTTTGATGAAGAGGAGCTTTCTTGCGAATCAAACTTCACAAACCTAATTATCTGGAACAAGATGTATAATACAGTTTATTACCTTGATGAGAAAACCCTTATTTTCAGAATGTGGGAAGAGGGCTCTTACTTTTTTGCCTTGCCCTACGGAGATATTGCTCACGGAATTGAACTGATAAAGGAGTTTTGCAAAGAAAACGGATGCGAAGTTAAAATTTGGGTAGCCGAGGGTGGCAGATTTGAGCGTTTTAAGGAGCTTTACCCTGATTTTTCGCAAATTACTATGAGAGATAGTTTTGAGTATATTTATAAAAGGGAAAATTTAAGTATGCTTTCGGGCAAAAAGTACCACTCGAAACGAAACCACATAGCAAAGTTTTCAAAGGATTATAACTGGCAGTATAAAAGCCTTGAGGATGGCGACATCCCTAAGGTTCAGTATTTTGCGGACAAGTGGTATGAAGGGGTAGAGGATGAAGGACTTATTACCGAGAAAAAGGCGCTTAATTTCCTTTTAAACAACCGAGAGGTTTTAGGAGTTAAAGGCGGAATGATAACCGTTGAGGATAAAATTGTAGCCTTTACGCTGGGTAGCCCTATAAACGACACCTTATTCGACATTCACTACGAAAAGGCCGACAAAGACTTTTTAACAGCCTATGCGGTCATAAACCGCGAGTTTGCCAAAAACGAGCTTGGTGACTATGAATATATAAACCGTGAAGAAGATTTAGGACTTGAGGGACTTCGCAAGGCAAAGCTTTCTTATAAACCCGAAATCTTGCTTGAAAAACACGTTATTATCCTTAAAGGAGAATAAAATGAACCTAAAAGAACAGGCGATAAACCTTTATTTGTCGGGATTCCCCGAAGATGGAATCGAGTTTGCAAAAGAGTTTACCGAAAGATTTTTTGAAAACAACTGTACCTATATTGCCGAAGAAAACAGGCTGGTATCAATGCTTTATATGTTTGACTGCGCTCTTTTTGCGGACAACCAAAAGACACCTGCATACTATGTCTATGCCGTAGTAACCGACCCTGAATTTAGAGGCAAAGGTTATATGCGAAAGCTTATGGATAAGGCAAGGGAAAAGGCAACCCAAACGGGCAAGGGAGCCCTTATAATAAAGCCGTCAAGCGAAAGCCTTTTTAACTTTTATGAAAAACTCGGTTTTAAAACTGCATTTTATTTTAACGAGTATGAGCACACTAAACTCACAAATGAAGAACAGAACCTCTCTTTTGTAACCGCAAAGCAATATAATAAAAAAAGGGAAGAGCTTTTAAAGGATAAACCTCATATCGTTTGGGAAGAGATGCTTGAAATTATTGGAGAAAACGGAAAATTCTTTATCGGAAAAGACTTTTGCGGACTTGTTGAAATAGAAGACGATAAGGCCTTTTTAAGGGAATTTATCGGCAATAAATCAGGACTTGATTCTCTCCTTAACAAACTATCAATCAATAACGCCATGGTCAGAACAAACGATTTTAAAAAGCCGTTCGGAATGCTTTGTCCATTAAAAGAAGTGCTGGCAGACAAAATGTATATGGGATTTGCTATGGATTAATGGTAATTTTTGTTGACTATGATTTCATAATGTGTTAATATTTTGATAAATATTTTTAATATTTAAATTAAAAAAGGAGATATAAAAAATGACAGCAAAGAAAATTATCCCCAATTTATTGATTATTGCTTTCGTTGTAGGCTTTGGCGTGCTTTGTGCTCTTACAGGCGACATCACAAGTCCTATCGGAACGCTTTGGTCTCTCTTTCCACCTGTAATTGCTATTGCATTAGCACTTATTACAAAAGAGGCTTATTCTTCTCTTTTCGTTGGTATCCTTATGGGTGGACTTCTCTTTACAGGATTTAATCCCATCAAAACAGTAGACTCGGTTATCAGCACCGGCATTATTGATGCAGTTTCGGGTACCGCAGGAATTTTTCTTTTCCTCGTTTTACTCGGTGCTGTAGTTGCCCTTTTAAACAAGGCAGGCGGCTCAAAAGCTTTTGGCCAGTGGGCATCAAAGCACGTTAAGACAAAGGTTGGAGCATCTATTGCTACCTTTATCTTCGGTGTACTTATTTTTATCGACGACTATTTTAACTGCTTAACAGTTGGTGCCGTTATGCGCCCTGTTACCGACCAAGCTAAAATGTCTCGTGCAAAGCTTGCTTACTTAATTGATGCTACCGCAGCTCCTATCTGCATGATAGCTCCTATCTCTTCTTGGGCTGCTGCAGTTTCAGAGTTTGCACCCGAAGGCGTTAACGGAATCGTTCTTTTCTGCCAGGCTATTCCTTATAACTTCTATTCACTTTTAACCTTCGTTTTCGTAATTGGTTTAACCCTTATGAAGTTCGATTACGGCCCGATGAAACGCCACGAATTAAATGCTATGAATGGCGACCTCTTTACGTCAGGCGATGCTGAATCAAACGACGAAGAAGACGTACCTACCACACAAAAGGCAAGAGTTATTGACCTAATTCTTCCAATAATCGTACTTATCGGAATTTGCGTATTTGCACTTTACTACGTTGGTAACGAAGGCGGAATGAACTTTATCGACGCTTTCGGTAACACAGACGCTACCGTTGCTCTTCCTTGGGGTGGACTTATTGCACTTATTGTTACAATGATTTACTTCGTTGCTCGCCGTCTTTTAACCTTTAAGGATGCAATGAACTGCATTCCCAAGGGCTTTATCGCAATGGTGCCTGCAATTATCATTCTAACAATGGCAACCTCTCTTAAGAATATGACAGGCCTTTTAGAGTCTGATACATTCGTTCAGGGCGCTCTTGCTAACGCTAGCGCACTTCAGTCATTCCTTCCTGCAATTATCTTCCTTGTAGCTTGCGGAATTTCCTTTGCAACAGGAACGTCTTGGGGAACCTTCGGAATCTTAATTCCTATCGTTTTAAGCGTGTTCCCTGCAGGAACAGAGCTTGGCGTTATCGGTATGTCTGCTTGCCTTGCAGGTTCTGTTTGCGGTGACCATTGCTCACCTATTTCAGATACAACAATTATGTCTTCTGCAGGTGCACAGTGCAACCACATCAACCACGTTTCAACCCAATTGCCTTATGCATTAACCGTTGCAGGAATTTCCTTCGTGCTCTTCATTTTAGCAGGATTCGTTCAGAATGTTTACGTTGTTCTTCCTGTTGGAGTAGTGCTTACTGTTGGAACCCTTTTCGTAATCAAAATGCTAACTAAAAAGGCGTAATATTAAGCAAAATATAAGAGCTATTCGAAATTTCGAATAGCTCTTTTTTTTATATTCTTTTTAGCATTTTATTAAGTTTTGCAACCGGCAAACCGACAACGTTAAAAAAGTCACCGTGGATTTCCTTGACTAACAAAGAACCAAAACCTTGGATGCCGTAAGCACCGGCTTTATCTCTAGGCTCTAAGGTTGAGATATAGGCGTCAATTTCATCATCCGTTAAGGGATAAAATGTAACGAGGGTGGTTTCGGAAAAACTAAGCGATTTACCGTTTTTAAAAATGGCACAACCGGTAATTACCTTGTGTGTTTTACCTGATAGAAGTTTTAACATTCTAAAAGCATCTTGGTCATCCTGAGGTTTGCCTAAAATTTCATCGTCAACGATAACCGAGGTGTCGCATCCGATAACCGTATCCAAAGGATGCTCTTTTGCCGCCGCTAAAGCCTTTCTGACCGCCAACATTTCGGGCACGCTTTCACAAGGCGTATCGTTTGAAAAACTTTCGTCAACGTTTGCAGGAGCAACCTTGAAATCTTCGGTAATAAGAGATATTAACTCCTGTCTTCTAGGGGAAGCAGAGGCTAAAACTAACACTCTATCAACTCCTTAAATATCGGCAAAGCACCCTTTACAGTCTTAGTGCTAACACAGTACGAAAGTCTGACGAATTCTTTGCATCCAAAGCTTTCACCTGAAACGATAAGCAGATTCTTTTCCTTAGCTTTTTCTGAGAATGCATTTCCGTCGCCGTTTGGAGCCTTTACGAAAAGGTAGAAAGCACCATCGGGAGCTGCACACTCATATCCGTATGAGGTAAGAGCCTCTAAAAGAAGATTTCGGTTGGTTGTATAATCTTCAAGATTAGGTTTAGCATCAACGCACTTTGCTACAGCTAACTGTAAAAGGGAAGGAGCACAAACGTAGCCCATTCTTCTTCCTGCTCCTGCAACGGCGGCATAAAGACGCTCGGACTCATAAGCTTCGCCTGGAACGTAAACGTAACCTATACGTTCACCCGGTAGTGAAAGGGATTTACTGTATGAATAACAAACAACAGTGTTCTTGTAAAGAGTAGGTACGAAGGGCACCTCAATATCGCCATATACAAGCTCTCTATACGGCTCATCTGAAATGATATAAATCGGGTGTCCGAATTCCTTTTCTTTTTCACTTAAAACGGAAGCTAGGTTTAAGAGTGTTTCCTTAGAATAAACAACGCCCGAAGGATTGTTTGGAGAGTTGATGATAATTCCTGCAGTCTTTTTGGTTATGATGCTTTCAAGCTCGTCAAAATTAATCTGGAAAGCCTTAGTATCTGCCGATACAACCTTAAAGTTTGCACCTGCGCCCTCTGTGAAAACCTTATATTCGGGGAAGTAGGGAGCAATAGCAATCACTTCAGCATCCTCTTCGCCACAAATAGCCGCAAGGGTGCAACAAAGAGCCGCAGCGGCACCACAGGTAATATAGAATTCGTTTGGCTTTGAGTTAATGCCAAATCTTTTATTTAAAGAGTTTGATATAGCGCTTCTAATCTCAATGCAACCGTTAGCGCTTGTATAACCGTGTGCCTTAACAGTGTTTCCGTTGCTTAAAAGTTCGATAATAGCATCATCAAGAACTGTCGGCGCAGGGGTGCTGGGATTTCCAAGACTAAAATCAAATACGTTTTCAGGACCTATTAGTTCGGCCTGCTTTCTACCATATTCGAAAAGTTCGCGGATAGAAGAACGCGCAGAGCCAAGTTTATAATCTTTTTCTGAAATCATTTAAAATCTCTCCAAATAAAATTATGTTTTAATATAAATATAAACTTTAAGCGGTGTAAAGTCAACATTATATTTTGTCTTAAAAGCTCTATTGCACGCAGAGAAAACGACACTTTTATCTAGGAGTGAATATTTTAATCATAAAAGCACTAAATTTCGATAAAAACAGTTGAAAAAAATTATAAATAGAAGTATAATAATATTAATTATATAATAAAGGGGTTACATCATGGCAGAATTTAAAACAATCGAAGAATACAAAAGCAAAATTAAGCGTGTCGTAGTCACTAAAGAGCAGATTGATGAAGCTATCGCCAACGCAGGAAAACAGATTGACGAGATGTATGACGGCAGACCGATTTTGCTTGTTGGCATCCTAAAGGGAAGCTTCGTTTTCTTGGCAGATTTATGCCGTGCTGTTACAGTTCCTTGCGCAGTAGATTTCATGTGCGCAAAAAGCTATTACGAGGGAACATCTTCATCGGGCAATGTTAAAATCGTAATGGATTTAGAACAGGATATAAGCAAATATCACGTAATTATTGTTGAGGATATCGTTGATACCGGAAGAACTTTAAACGATATTTGCAAAATGTTAAAAGAAAGAAATCCTCTTTCATTAAAGGTTGTAACCCTTTTGGACAAGCCTTCAAGAAGAGTAGTAGATTTTAAAGCCGATATTTCTCTATTTACCATACCCGATTACTTTGTAATAGGATACGGACTTGACTGTGGAGAGGAGTACAGAAACCTTCCGTATATAGCAGAATATAATACCGGCGAATAGCATTTAAGCATTTTGATTAATTACAGACGTTTAGGGGAATAAAGTGAAAATTAGAGTTGCAGACTTCAATATTGAAGTGAAAAACAAGTTCCGGTTTATAGAAAAACAATGTAAAAACTACATATCCGATTTTGAAAAAGCTGATTTTGTTATAGAAACAACCGATGCGGACATAGAATTTGAAAAGACCTGTCCTTATTATCGCGATTCCTTTAAAGAACCACATCTTGAAACGGTAAACGTTCACCGCAAGTTTTCTTTGACGGCACCTGAAATGGATGCTCTTATGTTGCATTCGGCGGTTTTTTCGCTGGGGGACAGGACAATAGCTTTAGTAGCTAACAGCGGTGTCGGCAAAACGACACATATGATGCTTTATAAGGAACTCTTTAAAGATGAGGTTACAATTATTAACGGCGACAAGCCGATTATAAGATATATCGATTCAAAGCTCTACGTTTACGGAACTCCTTGGTGTGGCAAGGAAGGGATGAACACAAACACAAAAGCAGAGCTTACCGATATTTGTTTTATAAACAGGGCAGAAAGCAACAGCACGGTTCCTATGGACTTGGCTGAAGCTTCATCCAAAATATTTAAACAGATTTATTTGCCAAAAACTAAACTTGCTGCAGAAAACACCTTAAAAATGCTTGATTTAATTCTTTCTAAATGCAAATTGTGGAAGATAAATTGCACAAAGGATTTAGAAGCGGCAAAGATTTCGTATGAAGCTATTTTCGACAAGGGAGATAAGAAATGAAATTAAAATACGATTTTGTAGTTCGTGAGGTTGCCGATAAAACGGTTGCAATTCCGGTAGGAGAATCAACAGAAAATTTTGATTGTATGATAACTCTTAACGAGTCGGGAGCGTTTATATTCAACCTTTTAAAAGAGGAGATAAGCGAAGAAAATTTGCTTAAAGCCTTCTTAAAAGAATACGACGCTACTAAACAACAGGCAAAGGATACAATTACTGCTTTTTTAAATAAACTTAAAGAATCCAATCTTTTGCAATAAAGTTAAAATCAATGTTTGACAAATCGGTGCAATAGGTATATAATATGATAGAATGCTTTTAAAAGGCAAAAAAATGTCCTTTTGCATATAAAAAGTAAAACCAAAAGTTTGAGGAGAAAATTATGGAAGAGATGAAAAATCTTGAGAAACAACGAACAATTGACTTGTCCGTTTTGCTTTCTGTACTTAAGAAAAGTTGGTTGATTGCACTTTGCGTTGCAATATTAGCCGGCACAGTTGCATTTTTTTATTCTAGTTTCTTTATAACGCCAATGTATGGTTCATCGGTTAAGATGTTCGTTGACGTTAAGGCCGGCAATACAGATAAGGTTACCAACGAGCAGATTGTTACATCAATTCGTCTAACCGAAACAATAAAAGAACTTATCGTAACAGATAGCATTTTATCTCCAATTTTAGAGGAATTAAATCTTCCCATTACTTCCGGAGATTTGGCAAGCCGCATTACTATTTCGAGCGAAGAAAATTCACAGGTTATCACAATAAAAATTGTTGACACCAATAGTGAAAGAGCCCATAAGATTGCAGTTGAACTTAAGAAAACGGTTCCGGTTAAGGTTAACGAACTTTTCAAGTCGGGTAACGTTGCTGTTTCTGCAGTTGACGGACCTACAACCAGTTCAACTCCTGTTTCTCCCAACATTAAAAATAACGTTGTAACAAGCGGTATAATTGGCTTTGTTATAGTTTTTGTTTTAAGCTTTATCAGATATTTGCT
Organism: Acutalibacteraceae bacterium; assembly: GCA_045636705.1. Taxonomy (GTDB): domain Bacteria; phylum Bacillota; class Clostridia; order Oscillospirales; family Acutalibacteraceae; genus SFWF01. The sequence continues at coordinate 11,423 of JAZTYA010000030.1, read as the reverse complement.
AAATTTTACATTTAGTTCTTCTGATGATATCAAAGGCTTTTTAGGATTAAAGGTTTTAGGTGTAATTCCTTCCTTTGAAAGCCTTGAGAAAGCAAAAATTAAGAATAGGAGCTCTCATTAAAATGGAAATTAAGAGAAAAGAACACAAGCATACAAATGCGCTTTTAGTTTCAGATTCTCCGTTTGTTTTTTCAGAGGCATATAAATCTCTTCGAACTAATATTGATTTTTTGTTTTCTCAAAAAGAAAGTAGGGTAATATTAGTTACATCCTCTATACCTAATGAAGGAAAAACAAGTGTGTCAATCAACTTGGCAATATCTTTAGCGCAGACAGGAAAAAAGGTGTTGCTCATAGACTGCGACCTTCGTAAGCCAAAGGTTCAAAGTTATCTTCGCATAAAGCATTCTTCAAAGCTTGGACTTAGCTCTGTGCTTAAGGGTGAGTGCACAGCAGACGAAGCAATCGGATACATTGATAACATTAATCTTTATGTAATGTTATCAGGTGAGATTGAAAAGGATTCAACAATATTCTTCACCGATGAAATAACTGAAACCACAATAAGAGGTCTTTCTGAAAAGTTTGATTACGTAATTTGTGATACAGCTCCTATTTCAGTAGTATCTGATGCGGCAGTTTTAAATCGTTGTTGCGACGGCGTTTTATTTGTAATTCGCCAGAACTATACAAATATGCGTCAGGTTAAGGATGCACTATCAGCGCTTAATACAGTAGAGGCAAACATAATCGGTTCGGTTCTCAATGGTTATGATATAGGTGCAGATATGACCTATGCTTATGACAAGTATTACTATTATCATAAATACAATAATGATGATGATGAAAATAATGACGAACAAACCGCAGAACAAAAGTAATATTAGCGAAGAACTCGCTGATATACACACACATATTTTACATTCACTCGACGACGGCTCATCATCTATTGATGAGTCGCTCGAACTTTTAAAGAGAGAAAAAAGTCAGGGTGTAACAAATATCGTTTTAACTCCTCATTTCGACCTTGAAAAAATTCCGCTTGAGGATTTTTTAAGAAGGCGTAACGAAAAATACAACGAACTTTTAAATGCAGTAAAGGCTGAGCCTGAGCTACAAGGCTTAAAGTTGCATATTGGCGCAGAGGTTAAATATACCCCTAACATTGTTAATTGCGACGTAAAAAAGCTCGTTATTGAGGGAACAAACCATCTGCTTTTAGAGCTTCCGTCTATAGACCCTTTTTATTTAGATGAAAGCTTGTTGTTCTTTTCGGAAAACGAGGTTACACCGATTTTTGCACACGTGGAGAGATGCCCCTATCTTCTTTCCGGCAAAAAGCTTAAGTTCTATAAGAATAAAGGCGTTATTTTGCAAAGCAATTTATCTGCCTTAGTTGATGGAGTTTCTAAGAAGTTTTTGCTTAAGATGATTAAAAAAGGGTATATTGATATTTTGGCATCCGATTCCCATAATCTTGATTCGCGTCCTCCTCTTTGGGACGACGCCTTAAAATTGCTTAATAAAAGGGAAGCGGAAAAAATTAAAATTAACGCACAAAAACTGTTTTCCAAGGATTAAAAACGGCAAACCGAAAGGTCTTGCTTCTGTTTGGAGGGTTTATGAAGAAAAAGACGATAATTTCTCGAAGAATAAGTCTGGTTTTAATAGATTTTAGTTGTCTGTTGGTAATCTTTGCCGCTGTTGCGGTTTTAGAAAAATTTACCTATAAAACCAATATCGTGCTTGCTAACAATATAATAAATTTCATTATTTTGACGGCAACGGTCTTCGGCTCTAGATTTGTCTTATCAATCTATACAAACATTTGGCGATATGCGAACTCAAAGGCATATCTTCTAATGGTTATATCTGACTTCCTAGGCGGCGTTTCGGCTATATTAATAGCACGTTCACTTGGTGCCTACGTAGGCTTTTGGCAGAATGCGTCCATTGTTACAACCTTTAACGTTGCAACGTTAACACTTAGGTTTATATACCAGCAGTTTTATCGTCATATAAATCTTCGAATCAATTACATTAATAAAATCGGCGTTGCTATTGTCGGCGCAGGACAGATAGGTACCTTGCTTGCAGAAGAGCTAATGTACAACGAAAAATCTCACTATCGTCCGATATGCTTTATTGATAACAGTCCGGTAAAAGTCGGAAACAAGATTTTTGATTTAAAAATTTATCCTGAAAATGAAGAAATTATTGAAATAATAAAAGAACTTCCCGTTCAGGAAATCTTTATCGCGTTACCTAAAATCGATAACGATACAGCATTTAAACTTTTCGAGTTCTATTCTCGTACCGGCTGTAAGGTAAAGCTTTATGACCTACCCGTTAACCACAACGATGATAACGTTAACGGCAAGCGTGTTATTCGTGAGTTTAAGATTGAGGACCTTCTTTTCAGAAATGCAATTAAGGTTGTAAGTCCTCCAATGGCTCAGTATTACTCTGATAAGGTAGTATTGGTTACAGGTGGTGGCGGTTCAATTGGTAGTGAACTTTGCCGTCAAATTGCAAAGAGAAAGCCCAGGCAACTTATAATTGTTGATATTTATGAAAACAATGCATATGAAATTCAACAGGAGCTTATTCGCAAATATGGCGATAAGCTAAAGCTTGACGTTGAAATCGCTTCGGTCAGAGACCGTGACAGACTTGACGCTATATTTGATAAATATAAGCCTCAAATCGTTTTCCATGCAGCAGCACATAAACACGTACCTTTGATGGAAAACAGCAGTTGTGAAGCTATCAAGAACAACGTTCTCGGCACCTACAACACCGCTGATATGGCTGAAAAGTACGGCGCAGATAAATTCATCCTCATTTCTACCGACAAGGCGGTAAACCCAACCAACATTATGGGTGCTTCAAAGCGCATGTGTGAGATGATAGTTCAAAGCCGAATTGACAGTAAAACTTCCTTTACTGCGGTTCGTTTTGGTAACGTTCTTGGTTCTAACGGTTCGGTAATTCCGCTATTTAGAAAGCAGATAGAAAAGGGTGGACCTGTTACCCTTACAGATAAGCGAATTATCAGATACTTCATGACAATACCCGAAGCATCACAGCTTGTTATGCAGGCAGGTTTTATGGCAAACAGGGGAGAACTTTTTGTTCTTGATATGGGCAAGCCTATTAAAATTATCGACCTTGCCGAAAATATGATTAAACTTTCTGGATACAAGCCTTATGTCGATATTGATATCGTCGAGGTAGGACTTCGTCCCGGTGAAAAGCTTTATGAGGAGCTCCTTATTAAGACCGAAAAGCTTGATAAGACCGAAAATAATATGATTTTCATAGAGAAGGACAAGCCTTTAACCAGAGCAGAAGTTGAAGAAAAAATAAAAATCCTTTGCGATGCGGTTAATTCTGAAAAAGGCGAACTTTATGCTAAAAACATAAAGATGGCTATGAAAAAAGTGGTTCCTACATATAAGGACCCTGAGGAAGTTAATCGTGATGCGGACAAGTCCGACGAAATGAACAACATAAAGGACACGTCAGAAGAGGAATAAGATTAAATTTATGCGGTAGGGATTTCCTTACCGCATTCTTTGTAAAAGGAGGGGATTTCTTGCAGACCGAGAAGTTAAAAGAACTTAAAACAAAAGCCAACGCCTTACCGCTGGCACCTGGCGTTTATATTATGAAAAACTCAGGCGGACAGATTATTTACGTTGGCAAGGCAAAGGCACTTAAAAACCGAGTAACACAGTATTTTGGTAGCGGGAATAATCACTCCTTAAAGGTTCAACAGATGGTGCGTCACGTAGAAAATTTCGATTACATTATCTGTGATACCGAATACGAGGCTTTGCTTCTCGAAAATGCCCTTATTAAAAAGCATCAACCAAAGTACAATATTCTTTTAAAGGACGATAAGGGATATCACTATATTAAAATAACAAATGAAAAATGGCGCAAAATAGAGGCTGTGCATACGAAGGATGATAAAAAGGCCGACTATTTAGGTCCTTATTACTCCTTCTTCGTTGCAAGACAAGCGGTAGACGAGGCTATGAAAATCTTTAAACTACCAGACTGTAACCGCAGCTTTGATAAAAAAACCAAACCTTGCTTAAACTTTCATATAGGCAATTGTTCGGCACCTTGCAACGGAAATATTAGCCTTAACGAATATAACGAGTGTGTCGATAGCGCTATTAATTTTATCAAAAAAGGCAGTTCGGATGAAAGTGATATAAGAAAACTAAACGAAAAAATGGAAGCAGCATCCGAAAGACTGGATTTTGAACTTGCCGCAAGGCTCCGCGACCGCATTCGTGCCCTTGAAAAGCGTAAGAATAAGCAAAAGGTGATAATCGGAGAGAAAAAACGACAGGACGTCTTTTCTTCGATGCTTTCAAAGGAACTGGCCTGTATAAACCTTCTTATCTTCCGCGAAGGTGTTTTAAGCGATAAAAAGGAGTATTTTGTATCAGGCGTTTCCTCAAAAGAAGAGTTATATTCGGAATTTTTGCCTCGTTATTATGAAGATAATACCGATATTCCGCCTCAAATACTTATCGACCAGCAACCTTTGGATAAAGCCTTAATCGAAAAGTGGCTTACCGACACTAAAAAATATTATGTGTCAATAACCGTTCCGCAAAGGGGAAGGGGCAGAGAACTTGTTGATATGTGTCTTTCTAATGCGGCGGAAAGCCTTGCTAAAAGGATAGAACGTAGTGGCAGGGAAACCTCAGCACTAAACGAGCTTGTGACACTTTTCGGCCTTAAAAAAATTCCTGAGAGAATAGAGTCATACGATATTTCAAACACCGCAGGTAGTGAAAACGTCGCTTCAATGGTTGTCTTTTTAAACGGCAGACCACAGAAGAGCCACTACCGCAAGTTTAAAATAAAAACCTTTATTGGTCAGGACGACTTCCGTTCCTTGACTGAGGTTTTAACCCGTAGATTTAATGAGTATAAAAAGGGCGAGGATGAAAGCTTTAAAGCCTTACCCGATTTAATACTTTTAGATGGCGGTGTGGGTCAGGTAACAGCAGGTAAAAAGGCGCTAATGGAAGCAAACCTCGATATTCCCATGTTTGGTATGGTAAAGGACTCAAAGCATAAAACAAGGGCAATTACCGCAGGGGATAATGATATCGAAATCAAGGCCAACAGAAAGGTCTACACCCTTATTACTGCCATTCAGGATGAGGTGCACAGAACGGCTATTGGCTACCACCATAAGCGCAATAAAATGGTGACTTTTGAAAGTGAACTTACAAGCATTTCAGGTGTCGGTCCTGCGACTGCAAAAAAACTTTTAAAGGAGTTCAAAACCATAACCGCAATTAAAAATGCAACGATAGAAGACCTAAAACAAAAAGGAGTTTCTGAAAAGGTAGCCACAAATATTTATCAGTTTTATAATGAATAAAAATAAGCCTTACTTAATTTTAAGTGAGACTTATTTTTTTGTTGAAATAAGCAGTAATGTATGATAAAATTTTAGATGTGGGAGTATATTCTTTAAGGAGGAATATTATGAAGAAAATTTTAGCAGTAATTTTATCAATTATGATGGTGCTAAGCGTTGTACCAATGGGACTTTTTGCAGCTGCAGAAGAGGTAACAACTAACGTAGCGTTAGGCACTGATTCCAGCAGAGTTTTAGCAAACGGCACAACAAGTGGATTTTATCCTTATCGCGCCTTTGATGGCGTCGAGGGTGATAACAACAAGTGGATGGGCGATGGAGCTAAAGACGGAACCGCTTGGGTTATTGTTGACCTCGGTAAAGATTTTGACCTAGTTTCTGCAAAAACAACAGTTGGCGCAGGAACTACCAATAAAAGACTTTATTACTACAACATTTACGTAGTAAAAGAAGATGATTTTGAGGGCACCTTTGCAGAAAGCAAAAAGGCTGAAGTTTTTGATTTTATTTCTAAAAACGGAACCAAAGCGTCAACCGTTAACAGTTCTAATGCTTTGGTTGGCGGAACAACAACCACCTTTGATGCTAAGGGCCGTTACGTGCTTTTACAGTTTGTTGATTGTAATGAGTCTAACACGGTTTCACTTTATGAGTTTGAGATTTTTGCAAAAGGCGACCACTCAAACTATACTCCTTCTCAGCTTATCGTTACCTGTTTTGGTGATAGCGTAACCGCAGGTATGAGTATGAAGGAGGATAAGACCTATCCTGCCTTTTTACAGAACAGACTTGGAAGCAATTTCCTTGTTCAGAACGCAGGCGACAGCGGAGAGAGAATAGTTGATATTATGTCTCGCCAAGGTTCTATGAAAATCTATACAAAGAACGAAATCACCTTTGCCGAAGGCGAAACCAAGGTGTTAATTGGGGATAGCAGCAGCCGTGGCTTTATTGCAAATGACGGAATGGTTGACCGCCCAATTCAGTGGACACCACCTTTTGGCAGAGACCTTCCTATCGAAAACATAGTAATTGGCGGCGCAACCTATAAGATTTCTATTGAGAATTATACAGGTTTAACCGACGGTGATACATATTTAATCCGCGAGGATGCCACAACCGCAGTAACAATTCCTGCAGGCACAGAGGCAAAACTCGATGGAATTACCGAGGTTTCAAAGAACAACTACTGCGATATTTACTTTATGGGCTTTAACGGTCGATATGAGAGCGTTGACCATTTAGTAAACCTCTATAAGCAGGCTGTTGCTTACAGAGGAAACGATAGATATATAATTGTTCTCCCTTATGATAAATGGGACAGAGCAACCGATAAGAGTAAGGAAATTTATCAAAAGTTCAAGGCTGAATTCGGCGACCACGTAGTAGACTTTGTTGAGTATTTGACTAACGGCGGTATGGAAAAAGCAGGCATTACCTTAACCGAAGAGGATAAGACCGAACTTGCCGCAGGCTACGTTCCTCTTTCAATAAGATACACAGCTAGTAAAACGGACGTTCACTTAAATCCTCAGGGCTATGAAATTTTAGCACAAGCAGTTTTTGAACAGGGACAAAAATTAGACTTGTTTGAAGGCGAAGAGGAAAAAGACAACGACGACACAAGCGAAGACAATTCAACTGAGATTAAGAATATTGCCCTTATCGATAAAACAAATGAGGCGGACAGAAACAGAGTTATCGCTTCTTCTCATGGTGGTATAGCATACGGCTATAATGCCTTTGATGGCAAAAAGACCAAGGAAAACGCTGATAAATGGTGGAACGGAAAGAATGGCGCCGCAGGTGCAGGCCAGGGATATTTAATCCTTGACCTTGGCGCAGTTTATAGCTTTGATTCTGCGAAATTAACTGTAACCACTGACGGTGACAGAGTTGTGGAATATAATGTATATGCTGCATCTGACCTTGGCGGAATTGCCTTTACAGACGAAAACAAGGAAGCATTAGCTGAAGAAATCAGAAGTGGTACAAAGATTATATCAGCTCAAAAGCATGCAGGACTAAAAGAGTTCGTAAGTATTAGCGGAACAGGCCGTTATATTTTAATTGACGTAACCGCTTGCTATACTGCCGACCAGTATAAAGGAACAAAGGACGTCAGCATTGCTGAGTTTGAGCTCTATGGTAAAAAGGTTCCTAACAAGGCAGTAAACGTAGCATTCGGTGCTACTGCAGACCGCATTTTATCTTGTGATTCTACCGATTTGCCTGCATACAAGGCTTTTGATGGAAAAATTGATGACGCAAACAAGTGGATGGCAAACGGCGCAACCGATGGCAGAACTGCTTGGTTTATTGTTGACTTAGGCGCTACCTATGACATAAGCAAGGTAAGACCTTATCTTACATCAGGTACTACAGGCAAAAGAACGTATAACTACAACGTTTATGTAGCTGAACAGGGCGACTTTGAGGGAGATTTCTCCGAAGAGAATAAGGCAAACGTTTTCGAAGGCATTAAAGCAAACGGAACACTTGGCGCACAGGTTACGGGAACTAACGGTGACGTTGGCGGTGTAACGTCTGCCATAAACTTAAGCGGACGCTACGTTCTTTTACAGTTTGTAGGATGTAATGAGTCTAACACGGTTTCACTTTATGAGTTTGAAGTAATTTCAGGCGAAGATGAGGTTACCGATAAGCAGATTATAACCTGCTATGGCGACAGTATGACCGAGGGTATGGGCTTTGCCGTACACGAAAGATATCCTTCGGTTTTACAGACCCTTTTAGGTGATGATTACCTTGTTCAAAACTGTGGTGACCGCGGAGAAAGAACCACCGACATTATGGCTCGTCAGGGCGGTATGCCGATATTTACAAAGAACGATATAACCTTCCCCGCAGGCGAAAAGCGTGTGAAGATAGGCGAAGGCACCGACCGTGGCTTTATAGCAGAGGATGGCCGTTCACTTCGTTGGACCTCCCCCTTCGGAAGAGACCTTCCCATTGATAAGGTAACGATTAACGGCGCTACTTATAGAATTAAGTTTGAAAACTATTCTTGGACCGACACTTCTGCAGACACCTACCTTGTTCGTGAGGGCAATGCTACAACCCTTGAAGAGCTTACAATCCCTGCTGGAAGCAATGCAGTTCTCGATATTATTACTACCCCTAAAAACAACTATTGCGATATTTACTTTATGGGCTTTAACGGCGGATATAGCAATATCGACGAACTAGTTGCACAGTATCAGAGAATGATTGACTACAGAGGAAACGATAGATACCTAATCGTTATTCCTTTCATTCATTGGAACAAGCCTAACAATCAGGAAATGTATAAGAAGTTCAAGGCTGCCTTTGGCGACCACGCGGTTGACCTTATTGAGTACGTTCAAAATGGCGCTATGGAAGAAGCAGGACTTACCGTAACTGATACCGACAGAGAAGAAATGGCGCTCGGTTTAATTCCTGTTTCCTTAAGACTTAATGAAACCAGCAGAACCGAAATTCACCTTAATGCAAAGGGATATAACCTACTAGCAAACCTTTTGTATCAGCACGGCGTAAAGCTTGGCTTATTTGAAGGCGAAATAGACGATGATAATACCTCTAGCGAGAATACTTCAAGCGAAGAAGTTTCCAGCGAAGACACCTCAAGCGAAGAAGTTTCTAGCGAAGAGACATCAAGCGAGGTTTCAAGCGACTCGGCATCAAGCGACAATACATCGAGTGATGATACTTCAAGTGCACCTCCAACCGATGAATCATTTTTTGATTATACCGTTGAAAGCGGCGAAGCTACAATAACCGGTTTTGATGAGGACTTTAGTGGGGATGTTGTTATCCCAAAAACCCTAGGAGGCCACCCCGTAACAAGCATAGGCTATTATGCGTTTGATTATTGCTCTAGCCTTACAAGTATCACCATCCCCGACAGTGTAACTAGCATAGGCGAGGATGCGTTTTATGATTGCTCCAGCCTTACAAGCATAACCATCCCCGAAGGTGTCACAAGCATAGGCGAGCGTGCATTTGGAGGTTGCACAAGCCTGACAAGTATAACCGTTCCTGATAGTGTAACATATATAGGCTATTTTGCGTTCTCAGGTTGCACAAATCTTATTATGGCTACTATAGGCAAAGGGGCAGCAAGTATATGTGGCGGTGCATTTTCTGGATGTACCGGACTTGAAACAGTTAACTTTAATACGGAAAATTGTACACAATATATTTTGGAAGACGAAGAAGGGGTAGTTTATTACCCTGTGTTTTATGATTGCACTAATTTAAAAACAGTAAACATAGGAAGTGGTGTAACGACAATTCCGGCATCGGCTTTTTCTGGATGTACCGAACTTTTAAATATAACCATCCCCGATAGTGTTACAAGTATAGGTGATTATGCGTTTGCTAGTTGCCATAGCCTTACTAACATAGATTTACCAGATGGCATAACAAGCATAGGCTCTTGGGCGTTTGAACTTTGCACAAGCCTTACAAGCGTAACTATTCCTGATAGTGCCACCAGCATAGGCTATTCTGCGTTTGAAGATTGCTCAAGCCTTACAAGCGTAACTATTCCTGATAGTGTTGAGAGCATAGGCGATTATGCGTTTTATAATACGGCATATTTTAATAATTCTTTAAATTGGGAAAATAGTGTACTTTATATTGGCAATCATTTAATTCAAGCAAAAGACACAATTTCAGGTTCTTATGTTATAAAAAGTGCAACAAAAACGATTGCAGATTCTGCGTTTGAAGATTGCACTAACCTTACTAGCGTCACTATCCCCAATAGTGTCACAAGCATAGGTTCTTGGGCGTTTTCTTGGTGCGATAGCCTTACAAGCGTAACTATTCCTGATAGTGTAACAAGCATAGGCTCTTGGGCGTTTGAAGATTGCACAAGCCTTACAAGCGTAATTATCCCTGATAGTGTCACAAGCATAGGCTCTGGTGTGTTTGAAGATTGCACAAGACTTACAAGCGTAACTATTCCAGATAGTGTAACAAGTATAGGCTCTGGTGCGTTTTCTGATTGCGATAGCCTTACCAGCGTAACTATCCCTGATAGCGTAACAAGCATAGGCTCTTATGCGTTTGTTAGTTGCTCAAGCCTTACAAACATCACCATCCCCGATAGCGTAACAAGCATAGGCGATAATGCGTTTGACTCTTGCTCAAGCCTTGAAAGCATTACCATACCCGATAGCGTCACAAGCATAGGCTCTTGTGCGTTTCATAGTTGCGATAGTCTTACAAGCATAACTATTCCTGATAGTGTCACAAGCATAGGCACTTGGGCGTTTTCTTATTGCAAAAGCCTTACAAGCATTACCATCCCCGATAGCGTCACAAGCATAAGCTCTTGGGCGTTTTCATTTTGCCCAAGCCTTACAAGCATTACCATACCCGATAGCGTCACAAGCATAGGCTCTGGTGCGTTTTATGATTGCTCAAGCCTTAGTGATGTATATTACCTAGGAAGAGAGTCAGATAAAGAAAATATTTCTATAGGAAGTGGTAATTATGATTTTACAGATGCTTTCTGGCACTATGGTTCAACAGATTGTAATTTAGGTCATACATATGATAATGCTTGCGACACTTATTGTAATTTCTGTGGTGAAGAAAGAACCGTTTCTAACCACGATTACGACAACGCTTGCGATGCAGACTGTAACGCTTGCGGCGAGGAAAGAGAAGTATCTGACCACGATTACAAGGAAATTGTAACCAAGGCAACACTTACACAGAATGGTAAAATAGAAAATAAGTGTACTGTTTGTGGTGATGTTAAGCGTACAACTATAATTTATTTCCCTATGACCTTTAGCCTTTCAAAGACTTCTTACACCTATAACGGCAAGGTACAAAAGCCAACCGTTACGGTTAAGGACTCAAACGGAAATACCATTTCTTCAAGCAACTACACAGTAACCTATTCAGAGGGTTGCAAGAATACAGGAACCTACACAGTTGCCGTTGCTATGAAAGGCAACTACACAGGCACCAATCTCTTAACCTACAA
>JAZTYA010000029.1:0-60130 GCA_045636705.1 Acutalibacteraceae bacterium | reverse complement strand
CATTCGAAAGATTAAAAATCAGGAAATGGCTGAATACAATCTTCGAAGTGCTCACGTTTCCTGCCTGTATTATCTTTATATAAACAAGGGAGCAACAGCAACAGACCTTTGTGAGCGTTGCGAAGAGGATAAAGCGACCATTTCGCGAGCGCTTGATTTTCTTGAAAAAAACGGCTTTTTAACCTGCAATTCAAAATGTGTCAAAAGGTATAAAAGCCCACTATATCTAACCGATAAAGGAAAAAATGTTGCAGAAAAAATAGCCGAAAAAATAAACGGTGTTCTAAACGCCGTAAGTACCGCTCTTTCAGAGGAAGAAAGGCTACGCTTTTACAAAAGCCTTGCCACTATCAGCGAGAGTTTGGACCGTCTTTCAAAGGAGTAAATTATGAAAACCAGAATAATTATAGACTCAACCGCAGATTTAACCCCCGAACTTAAAAGCCGTGTTAACACCGTCCCCTTGACCGTCCGTTTTGGAGAAGAGGAGTTTATTGACGGCATTTCTATAGATAAACTTAAATTTTACGAAAAACTTATTGAAACAGATACCATTCCAACCACAAGCCAAGCCACACCCGATGCTTTTATAAAAGAATTCCAAAAGGCTAAAGATGCAGGCGAAGAGGCGGTTGTGATTACCCTTTCTTCAAAACTTTCCGGCACCTATCAAAGTGCTTTGATTGCGGCAGAAGAGTTTGACAACATCTATATTGTTGACAGTATGAGCGCCGCTATCGGCACAGGCATTTTAATAGAGCGTGCACTAAAGTTGTTAGATGAGGGCAAGTCTGCCAAGGAAATTGCCGAAACATTAGAGAAAGAAAAAGAAAACGTTTTGGTTGTGGCACTGATTGACACCCTTGAATACTTAAAAAAGGGTGGCAGAATTTCTAAAACTGTTGCCGTTGTCGGCGGAATGCTTAACATTAAACCCGTTGTATCTATCGACCAGGGCGAAATCAATATTCTCGGCAAGGCAAGAGGCTCTAAAATGGGCAACAATTTGCTTGTTGAGGAAATAAACAAGGCCGGCGGAGTAGATTTTACAAAACCCGTTCTTATGGGCTACACAGGAATTTCGGACGCTCTTCTCTTAAAATATATTGAGGACAGCCGTCATATCTGGGAAGGCAATCTTAAAGAAATACGATACGAAATCGTCGGCAGTGTTATCGGAACACATGCAGGACCCGGCGCCGTTGCGGTTGCCTTCTTTAAAAAGTAAGCTATGGAAAGAAAGACAAAAAGGCTTCGTTGGCTTCGCCTTGACAACGCGGCAAAAATATATCCTGCGGCAAGGCGCAAAAATTGGAGCAACGTTTTCAGGCAATCGGTAACCCTCGTCGAAGAGGTCGATACCGATATATTAAGCACGGCTTTAAGCGTTACCATTAAACGCTTTCCCTCTATTGCGGCAAGGCTTAGAAAAGGTGTTTTTTGGTATTATTTAGAGCAACTGGACTCAACTCCTAAGCTTCAGCCCGAATATAGCTATCCCCTTACCTTTATGAGCAAAAAGGAAATGCGCCGCTGTGCCTTTCGTGTAATTGTTTATAAAAATCGAATTGCGGTTGAGTTTTTTCACTCCTTAACCGACGGCACCGGGGGCTTGATTTTTTTAAAAAATCTTGTAGCGGAGTATCTTGAGCAAAGATATAAAATAATCATTCCTTTCGAAAACGGAGTTCTCGACCGAAAAAGTGCTCCCACCGAAGAAGAGCTCGAGGACTGCTTCCCAAAAAACGCAGGGGCAGTACCTTTAAGCCGAAAGGACACAAACGCTTGGCACATGTACGGCGACCCGCAAGGCGACGGCTTTTTAAACCTCGTTTGTTTTAAAATCCCCGTGGCCGATGCCTTAAAGCTTGCCCACGAATATAACTCGACGCTTACCGTCTTTATGAGCGCGGTAATAATGCTTGCGCTCACCCGCCTTCAGAACGAAAAAAATCCGATAGTAAAAAGGCAAAAGCTTATAAAACTTCTTATCCCCGTAAACTTAAGAAGCCTATATAAAAGCAACACTTTAAGAAATTTCGCCATGTATACAATTCCCGAAATAGACCCAAGGCTTGGCGAATATTCCTTGTCTGAAATTTGCGAAGTAATAAAACATAAAATGGGTCTTGATTTTACCGCAAAACATATGAGTCAGGTTATTGCAACTAACGTAGGCGACGAGCAAAACCCTTTGGTAAGACTTATCCCCTTACCTCTCAAAAATGCCGTTATGAAGGCGGTTTTTGACACGGTTGGCGAAAGAAAATCTTGCCTTTCGCTCTCTAATCTTGGCAAAATCCGTGTGCCGTCAGTTATGGAAAAATATATCGAACGCTTTGATTTTATTCTAGGCGTTCAAGCGGCGGCTCCGTATAACTGCGGTATGTTGTCTTTCGGCGACACTGTTTACGTCAATTTTATAAGAAACATTAAAGACGCAGAGCTTGAAAGACACTTTTTCGAAATTTTAAGAGAACTGGGTCTTTCGGTTACGGTCGAAAGCAATCAAAATTAGGAGGGATGAAAAAATGTACTGTATAAAATGCGGCGTAAAATTGTCCGACACGGAAAAGAAGTGTCCGCTATGCGGCACTACCGTTTGTCATCCCGATTTTTTAAATCGCGAAGACAAAAGTTCTTATCCAAAAAACAAAAAGCCAAAGGCTCATTCAGGCTTAAAGGCGCTTGGCGGAGTGATTATTATCTTATTCCTTTTGCCGTTGGTTATTAGCTTCTTTTCCGACCTTCAGCCAAACGGCAAACTCGACTGGTTCGGCTTTGTGGCAGGCGGATTAATTGTTATGTATGTGGCTTTTGCTTTGCCTCTTTGGTTTAAAAAGCCTAATCCCGTTATCTTCGTGCCCTGCAGTTTTTTAGCCCTGGCGGTGTATTTGTTTTATATAAATTTTGCAACAAGCGGAAACTGGTTTTTAACCTTTGCTCTGCCGGTTGTTGGATTTTTATCTCTTTTAGTAACCGCTATTGTCACTCTGCTTCGTTATCTTAAAAGAGGCCGTCTATACATTTCAGGCGGCAGTTTCATACTTTTTGGAGGCTTTCTTCTTTTACTGGAATATCTCTTAACCCTAACCTTTGGCATCGGCTTTATCGGTTGGTCAACCTATCCTTTAATCGTCTTCGTTTTGCTTGGCGGACTTCTTATTTATTTAGCAATAAACTCCGCCGCCAGAGAAATGCTTGAACGCAAATTTTTCTTCTAATCTTAAAGCTAAAGGACGCCTTAAAATGATAACTACTGTTTTATTCGATTTAGACGGAACCCTTCTTCCGATGGACCAAGACCTGTTTGTAGCAACATATCTCAAAAAGTTGTCGGCAACCGCCGCACCTTTAGGATATGAGCCTGTAAGTTTTGCAAAGTCGGTTATGGCAGGCACCGTTGCTATGGTTAAAAACGATGGCACAAGGTCTAACGAAGAGGTTTTCTGGGATGCGCTTGCAAAAATATACGGCGAAAAAATAAAGGAGCAAACCCACATCTTTGATGAGTTCTATGAAACTGAATTTCAAAAGGTCAGCGAGGTTTGCGGTTTTACAAAAAAGGCTTTAGAAATTGTTGAAAAAGTAAAAAGTTTAGGCCTTAGAGTTGCCCTTGCCACCAACCCATTATTCCCCAAGGTTGCCACCGTTAGCCGAATTCGTTGGGCAGGACTTAAAGCAGAGGATTTTGAACTTTTTACCACTTTTGAAAGTTCGACCTTTTGTAAGCCTAACCCCAACTATTACCTTGAGGTCTGCGAAAATCTTGGCGTATTACCCGAAAATTGTTTAATGGTTGGCAATGACGTATCGGATGATATGATAGCCGAGAAAATCGGAATGAAGGTTTTTCTTCTGACCGACTGTTTAATCAATAAGGAAAACGAAGATATTTCGGTTTATCCCAGGGGAAGTTTCGAAGAGCTTGATAGCTTTTTAGAATCCCTCATATAACATTTTGAAAGGAAACGGTACTATGAGCGAAAAAAATCAAGCATGGCAGGCAATTAAGTTTACCCTATTTTCTATTTCGGCAGGAATAATTCAAATTGGATCCTTTGCACTCCTTGAAATTTTTATTAAGGAATATTGGATTCCATATCTTATATCTCTTGTGCTTTCTATTCTTTGGAATTTTACCCTTAACCGAAAATACACCTTTAAATCGGCGGCGAATGTGCCTGTGGCAATGCTTAAAGTTTTTGGGTTTTATTTGGTCTTTACTCCCCTTTCAACCTGTCTTGGAAATATGGCCGAGGCGCTTGGCGTAAACGACTTTTTAATCCTCGCAGCAACAATGATTGCAAACTTTATTTTAGAATTTTTATTCTGCAAATTTGTGGTCTATCGTGGGAAAGAAGACACATTATAAAATGAAAAACAATATAAAATTTAAAAGCAGAGGGGTTAAACCCTCTGCTTTTTCTTATGCAAAAATTATTAATACCAAAAGCACTAAAAGAAAAACTATGCCTATTATAAATTCAATTAGTCCTATCCTTTTGGCATAAGGTTCATCCTTTCTGCCTGCCAAAAAGTCGGCGGTAAAGCCATTTATTAGGTCATACTTTTTTCTAAAAAAGATAAGATAGCCAAAGAGCAAAAAGGCTACTCCGACTAAACCTATAATTATCTTAAGCGCTATCATTTCTTGTCCTTTTTTCTTTGTATTTTGCGGTTATTTTATTGTAAATAAAAAGCCCCAAAAGGCTTACCGCCATTGTTGATAATAAAAGGATTATTCCCTCTAAATATTTGCCGTCCTCGAAAAGATGTCCACCCACAGTCGAAGAAACCACCGAGGGCACCCTTGCAATAAGGGATATTACCAAAAATTCGGTTAGTTTTATTCGGGTCAAGGGCACTATATAGGTTAGCACGTCCTTAGGCGTACCCGGAATTAAAAAGAGAAAAAAGGTCACCCTTTTTAGCTTCTTTTCGTTGTTTATAAAGGATAGTGAGTTGATTTTTTCGGTTGAAACAAAAAGCTCTACGAGTCTTATTCCCCATTTTTTGACAAGCAAAAACACAAAGGTTGATGCTAGTCCCACACCTAAAAGGCAAAGCAAGGTTCCACCTACCGCGCCGAAACAGAATCCTAATCCTACCTCGACAAACTCACCCGGTATAAAGGCTATAAAAACCTGAAGAACCTGAATGCCAAGCGCCACAAAAACACCAACGGCTCCAAAGCCTTCTATAAACTCCTTAAACCCTGTGGCAGAGGAAGAAGATATAAAGCGGAAAACCACAAAATGAGCCACAAAATAAAACACACCAAAGGCTACTAAAAGGGACAAAACCGCCAATATTCTTTTTGTTCTTATCTTTAAGTCTTTTACTTTTTTCATCTTTTTTAAAACTAAATAAGCAGAGCAGTCAGTAAAACCACGAGTCCCAGCGTTAAAGCAAAGGTTGCGGCAAACGGAATAGCCGTTCTTATAGCAGAGGTTCCGCCCGATAAGAAGAGTTTAAGCGACAAGTTGCTGTCCTCTTTGTTGTAAGCGCAGATTTCCTTGACCTTTTTAACCGCATGTCTTTTATAAAAGTAAAGGGCAAACACCGACATAAAAATAGGTGCCGCTATGCTTTCAATAATGTTTCTGACGTCGGGTAAAAAAGAAACAAAATTTTGTGCAAAATCCGCGTAAAGATTAGTTAATTGATTGTTTAAGGCTTCGGTATCAAGCATATACAAAGAAAAAATCTCGGTATATCCCTTTAAAAAATTCTTTATAACCTCAAAATTAAGAGCTACGTCTACACACGAAAAAATTAAAGGAATGCTTAAAAGCAAAAAGCCTATCTTGTTCATTTTTCTGTAAAAGAACCAAATCGACATACCAAAAAAGCCCATAAGCAGACCTAAAATCAAAACAGGCGCGCAAAAAGAGGTCTTTTTATTGTATATGCTCATGTTGTAAAAGCTATCCATTATGCGAGTGTTGTTTTTGCCAACAAAAGCTCTTACGTGCTCTGCGTTTACGCCGTCAATGGTGTCCTCTTCAAAATGCGAAGTGTTGTTTTCAGAGACCACCTCTGCGCTTAAATCGGTTTTTTCCTCAACAACGGGTAGCGGTGCACCGCATCTTTTACAGTAGCTAAAAGAAGGGTCGTTTTTTTCTTTGCATTGAAAACATATTTTATTTTCCATAAATTTTACACCCCTATAAGAGCAAAAATCAAGCTTGGCAAATAATTGACCATTGCAAAAACGAGGACAGGCACAAAAAGGGCGATTTTCCCTTTTTTAAGAAGAACAGATTCCTTGTCGTCGCTCTCTTTGATTTCTTTTGCTACACGGATTACGTGTTTTTTGTATATCTTATCTCCGATAAGTCCGCCTAAAACCATCAGAGCCAGGTCTAAAAAGGAGCCTATCGCCGCCAAAAGCAAAACGCTTCGGTCAACCAAATGAACGTTTTCCATAATAAATCTTCCTATCATAGCAGAACCGCCTGTAATATCGGCGTATCCGGGAAGCTTTGTTATGGCCATGTTAAAAGGCATTGTAAGCAGGCTTGAAATTATAAATCCTACGCTAAAAGCCCAGGAAGCCGAGAACATTTTTCTAAACCCAAACCAAACGTGTGGGAACAAAAATGCTGCCCAGTTCCAAGAAAGCTTATCCTTTTTTATAAAACGGGAAATATATCTTAACTGATTAGTAGCAATAATAGGCGTTACCTCTTTTACGGTAACCCCGTCCTCTATCTCGGTGCTTCCGTCAAGCGCCACAAAGGGAGATAAAGTTTCAAAAGTTACGGGCGTTCTTGTCGGAGCGCCGCAATAAGGACAGTAGCGTGTGTCCTCAGGCAGACTTTTTTTGCAAACGATACATTTGTTTTCGGCCTTTTCTTCCGCCTTGGACTCTGCCTTTGTTTCCTTGGACTCCACTATTGGTTCACTATATTGATTTTCGGTTCCGTGAAGCTCTTCAAAGCCGCACTTGCCCGCCTTTTTATAACATTCGCGATGATGCGGAGCGCCACAGGTCGGGCAGAAAGCCACATCATCCTCCGGGAAAAGATATGCTCCGCAAATAGCACACTTTTTGCCCTCTAAATTTATGCTCATACTAGATTTTTGCCTCTTTCATTTTTTCAAGATAATCAAATACTAAATTAAAATACTCTTTTCCGTAATTATGATACTTTTTGTTCTCTATCATACATTTAAGTTCGTCGGGTGTGACCCATTTTACCTCTGCGACCTCGCTTTTTTGAAGGCGAAGACGAGAAATGTCGGCATCGCACTTTATAAACCACACGTCCAAAAGCGCGTTTCTGCGATTAAGTCTTCCCGCAAACTTTAAGCTTCCCTTTATAGCTCCAATACCGAGCTCCTCTTTAAGTTCTCTTGCCGCCGCATAAATAGAACTTTCGCCCGAAACGGCAGAACCACCCGTAGCGGCCCATTCGCCGGGCATTAGCTTCTTTCTTTCGCTTCTTTTTTGAATAAGCAAATTGCCGTAGGAAGAAACGACCCATATATGAACGACCAAATGATATTCGCCGTTTTTAAGGCTCGTTTTACCGCGAATTGCAGTTTTACCCGTAACAACGCCGTTCTGGTCAAGTATGTCCCAAATTTCCATTTTTGTTGCCTCTTTATCTTTAAAAGTAGAGTAATATTATTATAATAATATCAAAAAAACGCCCAAACTACAACAAATTTTTCGTAAATCTTTTATTAACAAAAATAACTCTTGTAAAGAAGAGTATAATATATTATAATATATTAGCGAATTAGCCTCGTCTGTATAGTGGGGTGTGCGAATGGACGGGTCCTGTGCGACGGGGTACCGTGAACCATGTCAGGCGGGGAACCGAGCAGCATTAAGCAGTTCACTCTGTGCGCCGCAGTAAATCGGTTCATTCGTACGCCCGACTGTACAGACGTTTTTATAATAAAGGAGAAACTATGGCATACAAGGCTTTATACCGAAAATACCGTCCAAAGACCTTTTCGGATGTTTACGGTCAGGACCATATTACCGAAACCCTAAAAGCAGAGCTTGCGGCAGGTAAGATTTCTCATGCCTATTTGTTCACAGGAACGAGAGGCACGGGTAAGACCTCTTGCGCAAAAATTTTAGCCCATGCGGTAAACTGTTTATCTGCTAACAACGGCGACCCTTGCCTTGAATGTGAGTCTTGCAATCTTATCGGCAGTGAGGCCGCTACCGACGTGGTTGAAATAGATGCCGCTTCGAACAACGGTATTGACGACGTTAGACTTCTTCGTGAACAAATCTCCTTTTCTCCTACAGCTTTAAAGTATCGCGTCTTCATAATCGACGAGGTACATATGCTTTCAATTCAGGCATTCAACGCCCTTCTTAAAACCATTGAAGAGCCGCCTGCACACGTAATCTTTATTTTGGCAACCACCGAGGTTCATAAAATTCCTGCGACCATTCTTTCGCGTTGCCAACGTTTCGATTTTAGAAGAATTGCACCCGAAAAAATTGCCGAAAGGCTTCACTACGTAGCCGACAAGGAGGGCTTTACCATTACCGAGGATGCGGCAACCCTTATCGCCGCCGCAGCAGATGGCGGAATGCGTGACGCCTTGTCAATTCTTGACCTTTGCATTTCGGTATCAAAGGAGGTAACCGCCGACCTTGTGACCGAGGTTTGCGGTATGTCGGGAAACGAATGGTTAAACAAGCTTTCCGATGCTATTTTAAACTGCGACTGCGAAGAGGCTTTAACCCTTGTTGACACTTTGCACAGAAACTCGGTTGATATGCAGCGTCTTGCAAACGAGCTTTGCGCCCACTTTAGAGATATTATGGTCTGCAAGGCGGTAAAGGGTGACAACAAGCCCGTCGTTGCAAGCAAAACCTGGCTTGAAATTTTAAATAAAAAGGCAGAAGCCTTTGATATTAAGGATATTATGAGAGCCTTAAAGATGCTATCAGACAGCATTGCCGCAATGCAAACAGGCAGCAGAAGAAGCGTTTTTGAAATGACCATAATAAAACTTTGTAACCCTGCCTTGTCCTCTGATTTGGACTCGCTTGAAAAACGAATCAGACTTCTTGAAAGCGGTACTGTAAAGCCTGTGGCAACAAAGGTTGAAGCTAAAACGGAAGCTGGCAAAACTGCAGAGCCAAAACCGGAAAAGGTAGAGCCAACAGAGGTTTCAGCTCCTCAAAAAGCAGAGGTTGAGGCTCCAACCGACCAAGCCGAAGCCCCCGTTAAAGAGTGGCAGGAAATTTTAAAGACCTTAAAAACCACCTGTCCTTTAATTGTTGGCGTGCTCGACGGCTCTAGCGCCTTTATACAAGGACAATACCTGCTTATTGATGCGCCGAACCCACAGTTCCGCGACCTTATAAACCACAAAAATTCTATCTACCGCGATGCAGTTCGCAAGGCGGCAGAGGACGTTTTAGGTGTGACCTATAAGCTAGGACCCTATCACAAAAAACAGGTAAGCGCCGAAGAAGACCCTCTTAAGGCTCTTGCCGAAAAGTTAAAACAAATGCAAGGCTGACAATCTGCCTAAAGGAGATATAAAATGAAAGTTAGAATTCCAAACAGTAACGGCGGTATGAACCAACAGCAGATGCTTAAAAAGGTTCAGGAAATGCAAGAAAATATGGCTACCCTTCAGGCCGACTTGGATGCTCGTGAATATACAGGCACCGCAGGTGGCGGAATGGTTAGCGTTACCGTTAACGGCAAGCACGAGGTTTTGTCGGTTAAAATTAAACCCGAAGCATTAGAAGAGTGCGAGGGCGACCCCGAGATGCTGGAAGATTTCGTAACTCTTGCAGTAAACGAGGCTATCGGCACGGCTGTAAAGACCAGCGAAACCGAGATGGGCGAAATCACAAGCGGACTTAACATTCCGGGAATGCCGGGGCTGTTTTAAATAATGGCGCAGGGCATTGTTTCCTTAAACGAACTTACCGCGCAGTTTGAAAAACTGCCGGGAATAGGAAAAAAGACGGCTCAGCGTCTTGCCTTTTACGTTATAACCGCAGACGAAGGTTATGCCAAGCGCTTTGCTTCTGCTCTTTTAGATGCAAGGTCTAAAATACACCTTTGTAAAAACTGCTTTTCCCTTACCGATAACGAGCTTTGTCCTGTTTGCGCAGACCCTACCCGTGACAAAGCCACTATTTGCGTTGTCGGTGACCCGAAGGACGTTTTAGCCTTTGAGCGCACCCGTGAATATAACGGTGTTTACCACGTCTTGCACGGTGTAATCTCTCCTTTGGACGGCGTAGGCCCCGAAAAGCTTAAAATAAAGGAATTGCTTGCAAGACTTTCGGACGGCACGGTTAAGGAAATTATAATGGCAACCGACCCTACTGTTGAAGGCGAGGCTACCGCAAGCTATATTTCCCGTTTTATAAAGCCTATGGGTATAAAAATTTCCCGCCTAGCATACGGTGTGCCCGTTGGCGGCAACCTTGAGTATGCCGATGAGGTAACACTTAAAGCGGCTCTTGACGGAAGGAATGAAATTTAAAATGACACAAAAAGAAATTGATAGAATAAACGAGCTTTTCCATAAATCCAAAACCGAAGGGTTAACCGAAGAGGAAAAGGCAGAACAAAAGGAACTAAGGATTAAATATATAAACGGCTTTAAGCAGAGTTTAATCGGTCACCTTGACGGAATTACGGTGGTTGAAAAGGACGGAAGCCGACACAAATTAAACAAGAAAAGCTAAAGAAAAAGAGCAGGGTTTATCCCTGCTCTTTTATTTTATTTATTACAGAAAAAGTCGGTGCTTTCTGCGGCTCTCGGTTCTCTGCCAACCGCCGTGTTGTCCTTTGTGCGACATCTAAGCTCTGGCACAGGATTTTCTTTTTTCTCATAGCGGTAATCCTTTCCGCAGCGTTTAATATGGCGGTCAATTACACAGTGTGAAGGCACCTCGTTCGGTGTCGGTAAAATGATTTTTTGATAGGAGAAGAAATCAAAGTTTGAGGGTAAATACTCAAGTCTTTTATAGTCCTCTCGACATCCCGTAAACTGAACGGTTGATGCCAAAACGTCTCTGACGTAACAAACGTTTTCATGAAGTGAAATCGGCTCAGGGAAGCTTCCGTCGGGAATAACCTCCTGCCACTCCCTGCCCTCATATTTTTTAAGAAGCTCTGCCGCCTTGTGAAGATGGCCTATTTCCATCTCTAAATTTTCTTCCCAAATACACTTGATTCGGCTGTCGGTTTCGGTCATAAAGCAGGACCAATAGAGATAGCATTCGCAGTATTCGTGCCACAAAAGCATCTCAAGCCAAGAACCGTTTGTATCAATAAGACTTCCATACTGTGTTACGTGCTCCTCTTCTACCAGAGCTATTTCTTCATATAGTCTTCTTGCCGAATCGTTTGTGGCAAGCGTGGCTATATTCATATAGTAGTTCATGGTCTGTTGCTCTGCCGCAGTGATAATCATTGTGTTAAGCACGGTTTGTTTGTCGGCGGTTTTTGAGTTTATATGCCTTTTTAGGTTGTCAAACGGGTGTCGGTGGTGTGCAACGGTAGGTCTGCCCGGCATAATTTCGGTGTATTTGCCAACCAAACGTTCTGCTAGCACGCCCTCTTGCATTTCAAGTTGATTAGCATAGCGGTAAAGGTGGTCAAAATCCTCAAGCAAGGCAAAATCAAGCGCCTTTTTAACGTAACAGTCGGGTTCTTTCTTTGCAAGCTCTGCCGTTAGGTCAACGGCTAATTGCTCATAACCGATAGTGTGCTCAAGTTGACTTTCATCCGAGGGCTTTAGAAGGGATATGCGAAGTTGTTGCTGCTTTTCAACAAAACGGGTAAGGGCAAGTTCACGGCGAAGGTCGTTGTTGCTTACGTGCCTTGACATCTGGTGTGAAAACCAGTTTGCCTCGAACTCGGTGCCGTTCATAAGGATAATTCGGGTTCTGGTGTACGGGTCAACCTCCTGCTTGCAATAGGGCTTTGGATAGTTTTCGCAAAAGCTTCTAACACTTCCTAAAATTGATGTTGGATGATGTAAAAATGGGTTCATAAATAAAAAACCTCCCTTATATCTTTCATAGATAAGTATATGAGGAAGG
Source organism: Acutalibacteraceae bacterium (assembly GCA_045636705.1). Classification (GTDB taxonomy): domain Bacteria; phylum Bacillota; class Clostridia; order Oscillospirales; family Acutalibacteraceae; genus SFWF01. The sequence goes on along the minus strand of JAZTYA010000029.1, from coordinate 48,072 downwards.
TTTAATTTTTATCCCTTTACAGATAGTTGTATTTTTTTCTTTTTATCATTAAACATATAAATCCGACCACTACCGCCAAGGCTTCGGCAACCACAACCGATGCCCAAATCCCGTCTATATCGAAAATTAAAGGCAAAAGCATAACGGCAGAAATCTGAAAAACTAAAGTTCGCATAAAGGCGATAAATGCCGAGGTTATGCCGTCGTTAAGAGCGGTAAAAAATCCCGAAAAGAATATTGCCGCTCCGGCAAATAAAAAGGAAAAGGCGTAAATTATAAATCCTTTTACGGTCATACTAAGAAGTTCCTTATCGTACCCTACGAATATATAGGACAAAGGATAGTTTAGTATAAGCGCCAAGGCCACCATGCTAACCGAAAAGGAGCCGATTATAACGCCGCTTTTTAGTAGCAAAGATTTTAGTTCCTTTGGGTTCTTTGCGCCGAAATGGAAACTAATTACAGGCGCTGTTCCTATAGAATAACCTATAAATACCGAAATAAAAATCATATTAACGTAGGTCATAACGCCGTATGCCAAAACGCCGTTTTCCCCTGCGAATTTAAGAAGTTGGACGTTATAAAGCATACAAACAAGCGACATTGAAACGTTGTTTAAAAGTTCACTAGAGCCGTTGGTCGCGGTTTTAATAAGCGCCTTTATATCCCATTTCGGCCTTTTAAATTTAAGAAGACTCGTATTGGGGAATGAAAAATACACTATCGGAATTATTCCTACAACAACCTGACTAGCTCCCGTGGCTATCGCCGCGCCGACAAGTCCAAAGGGAAAAACCCAAACAAGCAAAGCGTCCAAAACCATATTTAAAACACCGGCTACAACGGTTGTGATAAGACCGAGTTTTGGCTTTTCGGCGGTTATAAAGAAACTTTGAAATTCGAGTTGTAAAACAAAGAAAGGAAGTGCTACCGCTTCTATTCTGCCGTAAAGCACCGAATCTTTATGCAGTTCTCCTTCGGCTCCCATAAGGGAAATTATGTCGTCCATATAAATAAAACCCAAAACGGAAATTATAACGGCTAAAATAAAGGAGACTAGCACGATTAACGAAAAGGTTTTGTTTGCCTTTTCCTCATCTCCTTCGCCTAAGGTCTTTGCAACCAATGCGCTGCCACCCGTACCAAACATAAAGCCGACCGAGGCTAGCATCATAAGTAAAGGAAATGTAAAATTAACTGCGGCAAAGGGTGTCTTGCCCGCAAAATTGGACACAAAAAGACCATCCACCACTCCGTAAATTGATGTGAACACCATCATAACCATAGACGGAAAAGTGAATTTTAAAAGTCTTTTTAAACTAAAGTGGTCCGAAAGCTTTATTTCCATATTACACCTCAAAACATCCCTCATTATAAAAGAACCCATCTTTTTTGTCAAGCCAAGACAAACGCTTTTTGCATAAATTTTGCCAAAAGACAAACCATATAAAAAGAAAGGAGTTTTTAAATTGTATAAATTACCTATTTTAAATAATATGGGCTATTACGAAATGCGACTTGAGAGCATCGGAGGTCTTGGTGCTAACCTTTGCGGAAAGCTGCTTGGCGAAATCTGTTCTATGAGTCTTGGCCTTAACGCCGCCGCTTTTTCAAGCTACGGAAGTGAAAAGCGAGGCTCTCCCGTTAAGTCTTTTATTCGTGTGTGTGATGAAAATAAAGAGCTTCGCATAAACAGTCCGGTTGAAGAGCCGCATCTGCTAGCCTTGTTTCACGAGCAAATGATAAACAACAGCTCTGCTATTAAGGGATTAAACGAGGAAACTGTTGTGGTTGTAAATACGGCAGACAGCAACCTTTCTCTGCCCTCAAAAAAGGTCTTTTTGATTGACTGCCGGAAGATAGCTTTAAAAACCAAAAGCCGTATAAATATGATAATGCTAGGTGCTATAGTAAAGGCTTCGGGCTTTATTCCGCTTGATGCCGCAGAGGAGCTCGTCTATAAAACTCTCGGCAAAAAATACCCCGATGCTTTAAAGCAAAATTTAGAGGGGTTAAAGCAAGGCTTTTTAGAAGCCAAAGAAATAAACGGAGATAAAAATGCTCCGAAACCTTTCGACACAGGAAAAATAAAAAGGGTTCTTTGGGGCTACAAAACCGCACCTGCAGGCGGAGTCAATTATCTTTTGGGGAGTACCGCCGCAAACGACCTGTCGGCTATGCGAGAGGGTTATTTCCCACTTTTCCACCCCGAAAAATGTATCCATTGCGGACTTTGTGACACCACCTGTCCCGATATGGTTTTCCGTTTTGAAGAGGGCAAATACAACGGAAAAGTAGTTATGAAAAACCAAGGTCTTAATTACCACTACTGCAAGGGTTGTCTTCGTTGCGTCAGCGTCTGTCCTACCGAGGCTCTTACCGCCGAGCTTGAAAGGAATTATAAGGAAAAGCCCTATTTTGTTAAGACAAAGGACCTTTTAGCCGAGGAAATCGACTACAAGGTAGAGGGCGCTAGCGGTTATGTTACCTCCGAAAGCTTCGGGGATGAAAAAAGAGTAGATGGAGGTCTTTTATAATGGCAAAGGCAAAACAAACTTTTATTTTTGAAAGTGGAAACGAGCTTGCAGCCCACGCCGCAAAGCAGATAAACTATCATATTATGGGTTATTACCCGATAACCCCCTCAACACAGGTCGCCGAAATGCTCGACTCCTTAAAGGCAGAGGGCAAGCACGATATTACCCTTATTCCCGCCGAGGGAGAGCATAGTGCAGCGGGCGTCTGCTACGGCGCCTCGGTCGGTGGCGGCAGAGTTTTCAATGCCACTAGTGCCAACGGACTTTTGTATGCATTAGAACAGCTCCCCGTTCAGTCGGGCACAAGATACCCCGTCGTTATGAATGTTGCCTGCCGTACGGTGTCGGGACCCCTCGATATAAAAGGCGACCATAGTGATATAATGTATGCTCTAAACACAGGCTGGCTTATTCTTTTTGCCTCCTCTCCGCAGGAGGTTTACGACTTTAATATCTGTGCTTTAAAAATTGCCGAGGCGGTTCATCTGCCGATAATAATTGCCTACGACGGCTTTTTTACCTCACACCAAAAGCGAAAATGTGAGGTTTTTGAGAATGACCAGGATGTAAGGAATTTTTTGGGAGAATACACCGCTTCATTTTCTGCCCTTGACCTCGAAAATCCCGTAACAATAGGCTCTTATATGAACGAGCCCGACCTTATGATAAACAAATATCAGCTCCATATCGCTATGGAAAAATCTCGAAAGGTAGCCAAAGAGGTTTTTGAAAGCTACGAAGAGCTTTCAGGGAGACACTATTCGGCAGTCGAGGGCTATAAATATGAAGATGCAGATGCTCTGCTTGTAATTTTAGGCTCGGCATACCACACGGTCTGTGAGGCGGTGGATGAATACCGAAAGGAAGGCAAAAAGGTCGGTGCTATAACGCTTCACTCTTTAAGGCCTTTCCCCTCAAAAGAGCTTTGCGACCTTTTAAAAAATGCCAAAACGGTAGTTATTGCCGACCGTCAGGATAGCTACGGAGCGGGTGGCGGAAATTTAAGCCTTGAAGTAAAAGCGGCACTTCAAACGGCTAACATTTCGGCTAAAACAATAACCCGAATATACGGTCTTGGCGGGCAGGATTTCTTTTTAGAGGACGCTAAAACTCTGCTTGGTTGTGCGATTGAGGACACGACCGACCTTTTTGACTACTATCCAAAGGTTGCAGGAGAGCAAAACGAAATAAAGCCTTTCTTTGAGCCTATATCGTCCGAAAAATCCACACCAAATGTCATCTCGGTCGAAGAAGATGACGGCAAATTAAAGGTAAGCGGAGCCACTATAAATAGAACCTTAAAGGTTCCAAAGCGTTTAGCTCCCGGTCACGGAGCTTGCCCCGGTTGCGGAATTCCCGTCAATGTGAATTTGCTTCTTCGCGGCATTGAGGGTAATGTGGTACTCCTCTTCCAAACGGGATGCGGAATGGTGGTAACCACCCCCTATCCCCAAACGGCATTTAAGGTAACCTATGTTCACAACCTCTTCCAAAACGGAGCTGCTACGCTTTCGGGACTCGTCCAGATGTACCACGAAAAACAAAGAAGAGGCGAACTACCCGAAGGGGATATAACCTTTGTTATGGTAAGCGGTGACGGTGGAATGGACATCGGTATGGGCTCGGCTCTCGGTACGGCGTTAAGAAATGAAAAGCTTATCATTTTCGAGTATGATAACGGTGGCTATATGAACACAGGTTATCAGCTTTCCTATTCGACCCCAAAGGGTGCAAAAAGTGCTACTTCTCATTTAGGAAGCAAAGCATACGGAAAAACCTTTTTCCACAAGGACACACCGCAGATTATGGCGGCGGCAAATATTCCTTATGTAGCAACGGTTGCCGAATCGCATCCGCAAGACTTTATAAAAAAGGCGGCAAAGGCCAAAGAATATGCAAAGTACGGCACAGTTTATATGAAAGCCTTGTCTGCCTGTCCGCTTAACTGGGGAGATAAGCCACAGTATGAGCGAAGTGTGATTGCCGCGGCGGTTGACAGCTGTTATTTCCCGCTTTATGAAATTGAGAGAGGAAAAACCACAATAACCTATGACCCCGAAATGAGAAGCACAAAAATCCCCGTAATAGATTTCTTAATCCTAATGGGCAGAACAAAGCATTTAAAGGCAGAAAAATATTCCGACATTGTAAACGATATCCAAAACGAAACCGACCGCCGATTTGCCCGCCTTAAAGCTTTGTCTGAAAGCCCTTTACTTTAAAGCAAAAACACCTTGTTAGTTAGCAAGGTGTTTTCTTAAATAATTTAAAACCTTTTTCTTGTCTGCCGTCCAAAGTGGATATACAAGACTTCCCTTTGCGCCGTCCCCTGTGAGTCGGTGAACTACTACATTTTCGGGTAGCTCTTTTATGCATTTTTTAAGAAGGTCGGCGTATTCTTCTAAGGTATATTCCTTTATATTGCCCTTTTTGTATTCTTCCTCCAGTGGTGTTCCCGAAACGACATAAAGCAGATGAAACTTAATCCCGTCGGTGACCTTTGATACTTCTCTTACCGTTTCAAGCATCATTTCCTCGGTTTCGTTTGGCAGGCCTAATATAATATGTGTTACAACATTAATACCTTTTTCTTTAAGTTTTTCGACCGCTTCAAAATAAACTTTAGTTTCATAGCCTCTTTTAATGGCTTTGGCGGTATTATCGTCTGTAGTTTGAAGACCGAGTTCTACAAAAACAGGTTTGATTTTATTTATCTCGCTTAAAAGCTCTATTACTTCATCCGGCAGACAGTCGGGTCTTGTTGCGATGCTTAAAGCCACCGTGTAGTCGGGCTTTATGGCTTCATAATATATCTTTCTTAAATGTTCTATCGGAGCATAGGTGCCGGAAAAGGCCTGAAAATACGGAATATATTTACCCGAGCGGCACTTGTGCTCAACGAGTTTTTTTGCCTGCTCTAACTGAAGAGCAATATCCTCACAAAAGGGCGCTGAGAACTCTCCGCTTCCCTCTTCGGAACAGAAAATGCACCCGGTTGTTCCCTTTGTGCCGTCACGGTTTGGGCAGGTCATTCCTCCGTCTAGCGAAAGCTTATAAATTTTACAGCCAAAACGCTCTTTATAATATGTGTTTAAATCCTTATACACTCTTATCACCACTACCATTTTACCCCTTGTTTGCCCGTTAGTCAAAACAAATTTTTGTTGACAAAAGGGTACCGTTTGGGTTATAATCTTAAACTGATAGGTTATATAAGGGGAACTATCCGTTATTTTAACCAAGTACTCAAATTAAGGAGGGTATAAAATGAAAAGAACTTACCAACCTAAGAAGCTTCATCGCAAGAAGGAGCATGGCTTCTTAAAGAGAATGGCAACCGCTAACGGTCGCAAGGTGCTTGCACGTCGTAGAGCTAAGGGCAGAAAGCAGCTCTCTTACTAATTTTAAAGAAAATTTGTTATGAACTGTTTTGAAAAGATAAAGCAGAATAGCGACTTTCGAAGAATTTACGGACGCGGCCGAAGTTTTGTTCATCCCGCGTTCGTAACCTATGCCATTAAGAATCAAAAAGGTAAAATCAGACTAGGTATTACTGTAAGCAAAAAGTTGGGTGGTGCGGTGCTTCGCAACCGCGCTAAAAGACTTCTTTCTGCCGCTTTTAGAGAATGTTCTCCATTTATAAAGCAGGGCTTTGACTTTGTTTTAGTTGCGCGCAGTCGTATTTTTTTGCTTAAAAGCACCGAAATAAAGGAACTTTTGCTAAAAGATTTAGCAGAAGCAGACCTTCTCATTCAAGATGAATCAACTACTTATTAAGCTAATCCGTTTTTACAGAAAAAGCATTTCCCCTGCGAAGCCACCTTGTTGTCGCTTTACGCCAACCTGTTCGGCATACGCTATCGAGGCTCTGCAGGTTCACGGCACCCTTAAGGGTGGCTTTTTAGCAATTAGGCGAATTCTTCGGTGTCATCCCCTTTGTAAAGGTGGCTATGACCCCGTTCCTGAAAAGAAAACAAAAAAAGACTGATTTTTCAGTCGTTTAAGATATGGTGAAAAAAAGTGCAGTGGTTATTTAATATTATCAACGTTCCGTTAAGCTATGTGCTTAACTTCTTTGCTGATATTTTTGGTGGCAGTTTTGCGGCTGCGGTTTTCAGTTTTACCGTGCTTATAAACTTGGTTATGTTGCCCTTAAGCATCAAAAGCCAAAAGTCTGCGGTTGACCAAACCCGTATTAAGCCCAAGCTTGACCTTTTAAAACAAAAATGCGGCGACGACAAGCAGAAATATTCTGCTGAAGTACAAAATTTATATCGTGAAGAAAATATTTCGATGTCAGGTGGATGCTTACCTATGCTTCTTCGCCTTGTTTTTATGATGTCGATTTATTATCTTATTACAAGCCCGTTGACCTACCTTTTAGGTGTGTCGAGCGACGTTGTTAAATCGGTTTCGGAAAGCCTTAACATTACAGGCAGTTATAACGAGCTTGCTGTCATCAAAGCTGTTTTAGACAATCCGTCAGCATCTCCTGAAATCTTTAACGCCTTAGAGTCAATCAACTTCTCTCTCTTCGGACTCAACCTTACCGAAATTCCCGTTTTTTCTATCAACATAATTAAAAATTGGAACCCGATTTGGATTATTCCCTTTACTTCTTTTGCGGCTCAGATGCTTACAAGCTTTGTAACCATGCGCATTCAGAAGCACAATAATCCCGAAGCTCCTTCTATGACAGGTATGTTGCTCTTTATGCCTATCATTTCGCTTGTTATCGGATTTAAAGTTCCTGCAGGTGTTGCTTTCTATTGGGCTTGCTCGAGTCTTATCTCGGGTGGCATCCAGTCTGCAATTCAGTTCTTCTACGGACCTCACAGAATGCTTGCTAACGTCAGAGCAAAGCAAATCGTTTCAATTAGCGCAGAAGAAAGCAAATATTTGAAAGAGCGTGTCACCAAGGAAGAAGAATAATTTTTTCTCTTCCGCAGTTTTTTAGAAAGAAGGAAATCCCTTGATTAAAGAATATATAGGCGAAGCGGATAATCTGCTTTCTGCCACAGAAAACGCAAAGGAAGGCCTTATTTCCTTTGCAGGATTAAAGGCAAACGACGAAGACAACATTCAAATAGAGGTTGTTTCAGATTATAAAAGAAAAACTTTAGGCCTTTTCGGCGGTTCAATGGCAAAGGTTAGAGCTTATATTGAGCTTCCCGACCCTGCTCCCAAAAAGGACAAGAAGCCTCAAGACAAGAAGGCTCCCGTTGTTAAGACGGCTAACGACCAAAAGCCGGTTAAGAACGAAGTTGCTAAAGAAGAGGTTCAAAAGAAGACTCCGGAAAATCTTAAGGATTATACCGAGTTTTCAGAAGACAGCTGTGTTTTCAAGTCGGCTAAGTATATAATCTCTGTTCTCTCTGCTATGGGATGTGAAAACATCACAGTTAAGGCTGCAGAATCAGACAACAGCGTTTATCTCCAACTCGACGGCGATAAGCTTGGCGTTGTTATCGGCAGACGTGGAGAAACCTTAGATGCTCTTCAGTATTTAACAAGCCTTTCGGCTCACAAAGAAGGCGGATTTTTAAAGGTAACTCTTAACATCGGTAACTACCGTGAAAAGAGAGAGCGCACCTTAACAAATCTTGCTTCAAAGGTTGCGGCTCAGGTTTTGGCTACCGGAAGAAACCGCACTTTAGAACCTATGAATCCTTACGAGCGTCGCATTATCCACACCGCTATTCAAGAAATTCCCGGTGTTGAGTCTAACTCTATCGGCGAAGGCGACAACCGCCGTATCGTTGTTTCGGCTACCGGCTCTGATAAAAAGGGCGGTAAACCAAGAAACGGCAAGGGTGGTAACCGCAAGCCTTCAAATACCGTTACAGCTCCTGCCAGAGAGCCAAAAACAGACTCCACAAGCGTTCCCCTTTACGGAAGATTAAACTAGATATAAAAAACACCGCAGTAGGATAAAATCTACTGCGGTATTTTTTTACCTTTTGTAACAATATTACAGGCAGTTTTGGTTTACATAACACCAAAACTGCGATTTATTTATTGTCCACATTTTTTAACTTTTTTAACCGAGTTATTAACATTTTTAAGGTTAAAATCTAAAATTATTTGATAAATCCGTCCTCCTGAATGTTAATAACCCGTTTAATAACTTTAACAATTTATAGGTTATACTTGTTTACATAATGGAAATTTTTGGACAAAAATAGTTTAAATTTTGTAACTATTTTTTACAAAAGAATATATGCCAAAGCCATTATCAAGCTTTCGTCCGCTTCCTCGTTTGAAAGTAGGAAAATTAGCCCTAAAATCAGAAGCGAATCCTTATCTTTTAAAAGCTCCGATAAATTAATATTTTTTAAAAAGCCTCCTAGTCTGGAAGGCTTATTTTTATGCACCACGTTCGGACTTCCCGTTCTTACCCTTTCTTCCTTTTCCTTTATTAGCTCTTGTGGTCTTGTCGGCACCTTTACAAAATCGGGAAAAGGCGGATGCCCCGTCCTTTTGTCCCGAAGTTCTCTCATTTGTTCTGCCGCATCATTTTTTAATCTTTCGAACTCTTCCCTTGTCATCTCATCCATTCTTATCACCTACAAACTAAAAAGCCCCAGTTCCTTTAGCATGGGCGCTAAATCTAAAAGTTTTAATATTTTAACAGCGGTGTCAACCCTTCGTTGCCTTTCGGGTGCAAGGTGCGGCTTTAAAGCTAAAAGAAGTCTTGTTTTGTCGTTTTCTTTCTCTCCCTTTTTAAGGCGTGAAATTACTCCCATAACCTTTCCTATGTCTAGGTCGGGAAAAGGCGACTCCTCTGCCGTGTCGTCACCTTTTTCAAAAGAAGCTTGCGCAAAAGGGTTTTCTCCTCCGCCAAACAAGCCCTCTGCCATATTTTTTATTCTGTTAAGTCCCTCAGGGTCGGATAATAGCGCCGAAAGTCTTTCGGCAATTTCGTTTTGCTCGCTCATGGCTTACCCTTTTTCAACATTTCAATAATTTTTTGGACCTCGGGCGTGTTAAAAAGCTTTTCCCTGTCTTCCTTGTTATTAAGAAGATGGTTAAAAAGCTCCGAATCCTCTTTGCTAAAGCTTTTCTTTGCGCTGTTTATCTTATCCATATCCACCTTGCCGTTTTTTGAAAATAAGCCGGTTAAAAAACTTAAATCTTTTTGGTTCAAATATATCGCCCCTTTTCTTTTAGTTTATAATATGTTTTTACCTCTTGTCCTTATGCAAAAAGAAAAAGGGTGTGCCAAGCACACCCTTTAAAATTTATAAATCTTAAGCTTCAACAATATCGATGCCCTCTATTACAACGTCGTACATTGGCTTGTCCCCGGCTCCCGTGCGAACGTTTGCAATATCGTCTACTACATCCATTCCTTCATAAACAAAACCAAAAACGCTATGCTTAAAATCAAGCCAAGGTGTTCCACCTAAAGCTTCATAGTCGGCAATAGACTCCTCGGGGAAACCTCTGTCAACAAGTCGTTTCATCTGCTCTGCCATGCCATCGGGAATGGTGTTTGCCTGAACGATAAAGAACTGGCTTCCGTTGGTGTTCGGGCCTGCGTTTGCCATAGAAAGCGCACCGCGAACGTTGTGAAGGTTTTCATTAAACTCGTCCTCAAACTTTTCACCATAAATACTGCTTCCACCCATACCGGTTCCGGTCGGGTCGCCACCCTGAATCATAAAGTCCTTGATTACTCTATGAAAAATAATTCCGTTATAGTAGCCGCTCTTAGAAAGCTCTACGAAATTTTTAACAGTTTTTGGAACTTCATTTGGGAACAATTTAATCTTTATATCTCCCATATTTGTATGCATTATTGCGGTTAAATCTCCCTTTACGGGAAGTGCTGTTTGTAAACTCATATCAAAACTCCTTAAAATTAGTATTTTACCTACCCTATTTTAACAGTTTTTCTGTATTTTATCAATATATTTCTTGTTTTTATACACAATATATGGTAATATGTTTGTATATAACCTAACAAATTTTATGAGGTGACAAGTTATGAAATGTCCATATTGCGGTTATGAAGAAAGCAAGGTTATCGATTCTCGTCCTACAGATGAGGGTGAGCGCATCAGAAGAAGACGTGAGTGTCTTGAATGCGGTCGCAGATTTACCACCTATGAAATTATTGAAAGCCTTCCCATTATCGTTATTAAGAAGGATTCTACCCGTCAGACCTTCCAACGCGAAAAGCTTCTTGACGGTATGATTAAGGCTTGCGAAAAGCGTCCCGTTTCTCTTGATACGTTAGAGCGCGCCGCAAGTGATATTGAGGCAACCATTCAAAACTCAATGGACCGCGAAATCTCCAGCACCAAGGTTGGCGAGCTCGTTATGGACAAGCTTAAGGAGATTGACGAGGTAGCTTATGTTCGCTTTGCGTCGGTTTACCGTCAGTTCCGCGACATTAACACCTTTATGGATGAGTTAAACAAACTACTTAATAAATAATATTTAAACAGCCGTTTTATCGGCTGTTTTTTGGAGACACTAATGAACGATTTTGAAAGAATGGCGGAACTTTTACTGCCACACATTGACAAAACACCCGACTACTACGAAGCCCTTTATCCCGAAAGAGACCTTCCCGAAGGCGCAAGAGTAGTTCGTATCGCGCCAAGCCCTACCGGATATTTACACCTGGGCACTCTTTTTATGGCGCTTATTAACCGCATCTCTGCCGACAGCACAGGCGGTCTTTTCTACACCAGAATTGAGGACACCGACAAAAAGCGTGAAATCGAAGGCGGTATTGACGACGTAATTAACGGACTTATCCGCTTCGGTATAAATATTGACGAAGGTTTTGTAACCCCTGCCGAGCAAAAAGGTAACTACGGGCCCTACAAACAGAGTATGCGCGCCGAGATTTACCAGACCTATGTTAAAAAACTAATAAAAGAAGGTCTTGCTTACCCTTGTTTTTGCACCGCTGAGGAACTAGCCGAAGTAAGAGAAGAACAAGAAAAGAATAAGGTTCGCACGGGATATCACGGCGAATATGCAAAACACAGAAACATTACGGTTGAAGAGGCAGAAAAGCTAATTGCCGAAGGTAAGCCTTATGTTGTTAGATTGAAATCTCCGGGCAACGAAGAAAACCGCATTTTCTTCGACGACGGAATTAAGGGCAAGGTTGAGATGCCCGAAAACGATGAGGACTTTGTTCTTCTAAAATCGGATGGAATTCCAACCTACCACTTTGCTCACGCGGTGGACGACCACCTAATGCGCACCACCCACGTTATCCGTGGCGACGAGTGGATTTCGAGCGTGCCTAAGCACCTTCAACTCTTTAAGCTTCTAGGCTTTAAGCCGCCAAAATATTGCCACGCGGCTCCTATTATGAAGCTTGAAAACGACCACAAAAGAAAAATCTCTAAGCGCAAGGACCCCGAAGCTGCCGTTCACTATTTCGCAGAAGAAGGCTTTGATGCAAAGAGCGTTATTGAATATCTTATGACCATCGTTTCAAGTGAGTTTGAGGACTGGCGCAGAGCAAATCCGAACGAGGACAAGAAAAAGTTTAAGTTCAATATAAAGAAGATGTCGGTTTCGGGCGCGCTATTTGATGAAAACAAACTTTTAGACGTTTCTAAAAATATTGTTTCTACCTTTACTCCTGACGAGGTTGTTGAAAAATTACTCGCTTGGGCAAAGGAATATGACAGCGAGTTTTATAACGTCCTAACCCGCGACCCCGAATACACAAGAGCAATCTTTGCTATCGACAGAGAGTGTCCAAAGCCTCGTAAAGATATCGCAAAGTGGAGTCAGGCAAAAGCTTATGCCTCATATATGTTTGACGAGTATTTTGTGCCCGAGTATGACTACCCCGAGCATTTAGAAAAGGATGATATCAAGGCTTTCCTTTCAGCTTATCGTGAAGTTTATGACGATAGAGCTACAAAAGAAGAGTGGTTCGAGGGCTTAAAGGCTATTTGTCCTTCTTTAGGTTTTGCCGCAGACACCAAGGAATATAAGGCAAATAAAGAAGCCTTCAAGGGAAGCGTCGGCGACCTTTCCTCCGTGCTTCGCGTAGCCATTACAGGCAGAAGAAACACTCCTGACCTTTGCAGCATTATGCAGGTGTTGGGCAAGGATAAATGCATTGAGCGAATCGATGCGGCTATTAAGAGTCTTTAATTTAGGAGAAAGTTATGACAGAAGAAATTAAAAACGAAGCAGAAGTAGTTTCTGTTCCCTCCAACTTTATTTATGATTTTATTGATAAGGATTTAGAAGAAGGAGTTTACTCCAGAGTTCAGACCCGTTTTCCGCCTGAGCCAAACGGTTATTTGCACATTGGTCACGCTAAGGCTATCTGCATTGACTTTGGTACAGCGGAAAAATATAAGGGTAAATGCAATCTTCGTTTAGACGACACCAATCCCACAAAAGAGGACACCGAATATGTTGACGCTATTATGGAAGACATCAAGTGGCTAGGCTTTCAGTGGGACAACGTTTACTACGCTTCCGATTACTTTGATTTTATTTATGAATGCGCACTTGACCTAATTGAAAGAGGCCTTGCTTACGTTGACGAGTCAACACCAGACGAAATCAGAGAAATGCGCGGCACCTTGACCGAGCCCGGTAAAAACAGTCCTTACCGCGACCGTCCTATCGAAGAGACACGCGACCTCTTCCGTAGAATGACCGAAGGCGAGTTTGAAAACGGCGCTATGGTGCTTCGCGCAAAGATAGATATGTCCTCATCTAACCTTAATATGAGGGACCCTGTTATCTATCGTATTTTAAAGGCAAGCCACCACAGAACAGGCGACAAGTGGTGTGTTTATCCGATGTACGACTTTGCTCATCCTTTGTCTGACACAAAAGAGGGAGTTACCCACTCTCTTTGCTCTCTCGAATTTGAAAATCACAGACCCCTTTACAACTGGTTCCTTGAAAAGTTAGAACTAGCTGAGCCTTCTCGCCAGATTGAGTTTGCAAGAATGAACGTAAACTACACTCTTACCTCAAAGAGAAAGTGCTTAAAGCTTGTAAATGATAATCTCGTTTCTGGTTGGGATGACCCAAGAATGGCTACCATTTGCGGTATGAGAAGAAGAGGCTATCCTGCTGCCGCTATTCGCACCTTTGTTGAGAAAATCGGCGTTAGCAAGGCTTATAGCGTTATTGACTATGCTTTGCTTGAATCTTGTGTCAGAGATGACCTTAACATTAACGCTAATCGTGTTATGGCGGTGCTACAACCTTTAAAGGTGGTTGTTGACAACTACCCTGAAGGCAAGACCGAGGAAATCAGCGTTGAGATTAATCCTAATAAACCCGAGCTTGGAAACAAGACGGTTACCTTCTCAAGAGAAATTTATATCGAGCAGGACGACTTTATGCTTGACCCTCCGGGCAAATACTTTAGACTTTGCCCCACAAAAGAGGTTCGCTTAAAGGGAGCTTACTTTGTTAAGTACGCTTCTCACGAGGAAGATGAAAACGGCAACATTACCTGCGTTCATGTAACCTATGACCCCGAGTCTTACGGCGGAGAATCTCCCGACGGAAGAAAGGTTAAGGGCACACTTCACTGGGTAAGCGTTGACCACGCCGTTGATGCAGAAATCCGTCTTTACGACCGTCTTTTCAACGTAGAAAACCCGTCGGACGAAGAGGGTGTAGCCTCCTTCCAGGATAACCTTAACCCCGATTCTTTAACCGTGCTTAAAGGTTGTAAGTTAGAGGCTTCTTTAAAGGACGCAGCATTAGAAGAAAGCTTCCAGTTTATGCGTCAGGGCTACTTCTGTCTTGATAAGGATTCAACCGAGGAGAAGCTAATCTTTAACAGAACTGTTGCTTTAAAGGACACCTTTAAGAAAGAGGTTAAATAATGACCGTTTTTGAAGTATTTGATTTTCTAAACGAAAAGTTCGACTTCTCCTACACAATGCAGGGGGATAATGTTGGTCTTTTGGTTGGTAGCGGAAACAGTATTGTAAAAGGTATTCACGTATGCCTTGACCTTACCGACAAGGCTATTTCGGACGCTGTGGAAAACGGCGCAAACCTTATCGTTACCCACCACCCCGTTATTTTTGACGGACTTAAAACTGTTACTAGCGACAGCCTGATTTATAGGGTTATTCGTAACGATATTTCGGTTATCTCGGCACACACAAACCTTGATGCCGCAGAGGGTGGTATTAACGACCTGCTCTGTAAAATGTTTGAACTTACCGATGTTATAAGACCCGAAGGCGAAGGAGTTTTCTTCACGGTTGGTCGTGTTGGCGAACTGCCCGAACCCATCTCTGCAGATGAACTTGCTAAAAAGATTTCTGCGACTTTAAACACCAATGTAAATTATGTTGGGGATAACACCTTTATTAAAAGACTTGCTATCTGTTCGGGTGGCGGCGGCGGACTCTTTAAGCAGGCTATCAGCACGGGCGCTGACGCTTATCTTACGGGCGACTGCAAATACGACCACTTTATGTATTCTCACGAAATTGGCTTTACCCTTTTCGATGCAGGACATTTCCCGACCGAAGATATAATCGTTCCCGTTGTTGCAAAGCTTTTAAGAGAAGCTTTCGAGGGCACTCCCGTTACCGAAACCCATTTCTGCCCCATAAAACACATAAACATATAAATAAAAAAGGAAGCACGAAAATTTCGTGCTTCCTTTTAATTTTGTCTTATACCGTAACAAGCAGGACGTTTAGGCGCCCAAACGTCACTTGTTAGGAGAACCTAAAACCCTTAACCCTGCTCACAACTAATTGCAGCCTATGCTGCTATGCACAAAAGGGGGAAAATTAAGAAAGCTCATTCAAATCCAACATATATTTTGCAGGTTTACACTTTTCTTCTAAAAGCAATCCCATTTCCCGTAATTTAGCCAGGCGTTTATTTACCGTTGATTCGCTAATATCTAGTTCTAAGCCTAATTGTTTTTTTGTAATTCCTTCGTTAGAAAATAATGAAACTTGAATTAAGATGTTAGCAAACGCTTTTAAATCATCCGACATTTTTGAATTACTATCAATAACATTTGAAAACTTTAATAAATAATTGATTCTTTTTTCCAGAGCGTCATAAAGGTTTTGAAACGACTCGAGAATTATATTGAGGAACATAATTATGAACGGGGTTAAATCTCCTAAGTTTTTTTCGTCATTACATTCCTTAAAAGCGTCATAATATTCTTTTATATGTGCTTTTATCGTATAAGAAAGCCTAAAACCAATCAAAAATTCAAACTCTTTCGAAAGAAGATAACTGCTTATAAAACGAGAGGTTCTTCCGTTGCCGTCATAAAAAGGATGGATATATCCAAAAAGGTAATGAAAAACCGAAATCCTAACTAATATCGGGATTTCTTTCTGATTTAAAATATTAAGTGCTTGTTCCATAAGCTGAATAATTTTTGTTTCAGGATAAGCCCCTTTATGAATCACCTTTTGGGTTGGTGTTGTGACTTCCGCCATATCTTTTCTGAAAATTTCACCATCGGGAACATTATCCGCACAATCTTCGGAAACTTCTTTTAAAACCAAATCGTTATAGATGTCCCTTATGTCGGTTGATGTGTTTAATGCAAATTCATTGTCACTAATCAACATTTTATATTTGTTTAATAAACCATAAAAACGTTTTTTCTTTGCTTTATTGCTGACTTCGTTAAGAACTGAGGCTAGTTCTTTCCTTGTGCTGTAAACGCCTTCAATATCGTTTGTGAGTTTGATTTCATCAACTAAGCATCTATTAGCAAATTGTATTAATGCCGCATTAGGAAGTTCGTTTTGAATTTGAGAAATATTTTTATCCAGTTGCATTATCTGCATACTGATACTGTGTATTTCAGGGCACAAACAATAAAAAGCTTTATGTTTTCCAATTTTTATTGGCAGAACACGGGTTGATTCAGCCGAAATTCTTTGTTCATAAAGGGCTTTATATTCGTTTTTATCTTTATAATACAAATGAGACAACAAAACATAACTCATAATAGTCATTCACCGCCTAAAACAATAAATCTGCAGAGTTCCACGTTAACAATCTGGTTAAAATGTGCAAATTTAACTAGATTATTAATATTTTAACACCCAAATCGTGTTTTGTCAACACAATTATACTAATATTATAGTATAAAAAATGATATTTATACCCTTTTAAATGAATTTTGCATAAAAAATCCGCCCGAATTTCTTCGGGCGGATAATTTTAGTTTTTGTGGGGAATCAATGTTGTTTTATTTAGGTGTCCGCGCTAAAAAGTTTTGTCCCTTTTATGCGATTTCACGCTAAAACACTTTGTCCCATAACAAATAAACCTAATTACTTAGATTCTTTGATTGCAGCCTGTGGTGCAGTACATCGGGCGATGAGGACAAATTTTAGAACTGTCCTTTAGAGTACGACTCTTAAGCATCTTCCTTTTGTTTTTTAAGCCGCTTCTTCGGCCGTTTCGTTTTCTTCAGGCTCAAAAGGCTCTTCGGCTGCACTATCCGTAGGTTCCTCAGAGGTATCGGTTTCCTCTGACTCTACGCTGTTTTCAGGTTCTTTTGAAACTTCTGTTTCGCTATCGGTCGGTGCCTCTTCGGTCGAAGAAGCCTCGCTTGAAGCCTCTTCTGATGAGATTTCCTCTTCACTGCTAGAGGTCTTTGTTTCCTCTGAACTTTCGTCCCCTTGAGCTACCGTTTCCTCTGAAGAAGCCTCTTCGCTTACCGTTTCCTCTGAAGAAGCCTCTTCGCTCACAACCTTATCCGAGGAGGTTTTCTCCTCTGTTGCAGACGAGGTTGGCGCGCTTGTCACGGTTGCCTTGCTGGTTGTTGTTTTTGAAGAGGTTTTATCCTCTGTTACGGATGTTTTAGAGCTTGTGACGGTGGTGTCGGTTGTGGAATTGCTTTTACCATACCAACCTGTTTTATCAACGCCGTTTTGCTCCATATAATCCTCAGGTGAGGTTCCCTCATAAAGATAAGCGTATAAAACCTTTGCCGCATAATCAAGGTTGTAATAAACGGTTGAACCAACGCCCGAAACGCTAAAGTTGCCGTTGATTATATACTTGCTCTGCGGTATTCTGCTTTCTTCAAAGGTCATCCCCTTAACAAGAAGGGTTGAAAGACTTGCAATTTCGGATACCGAAAGAGAGGTTTTAACGTAAGGTAAAAGTCCGTTTATAAGTGACGGATATTCAGAAACACCCATATTTGTAGCAGTATTTAAAAGTTGCTCCATAACGTATCTTTGGCGGTCGGTTCGACCAAAATCGTTACCTTCTCCACCCTCTGTTGCAACCGAACGAATTCTTGCCCATGCAACTGCCTGCATGCCGTTAAGCTTTTGATATCCTGCGCTAGCAACCAACTGAGGCTCTACACCCTGTGCCTTCGCCTGATGCTCGATGTTATGGTTCAATCCGTTATAAGCGTTAAGCTCCGACTTTAAAACGTTTACGTATATTCCGCCAACCGCATCAATAATATCGGCCATACCAGAAAAGTTAACCGTAGCATACTCGGTTATATCAAGCCCAAAATTCGCATTTAAGGTTTGAACCGCAAGTGTCGGTCCACCTAAAGAATAGGCAGAATTTATCTTGCGCGGATTTTCATATCCCGGAATCTTGACAAGCGAGTCGCGCATTACCGAAACAATCTTTATCGAACCGGTTTTCTTGTTTAAAGACAAGACCATAATCGAGTCCGAAAGGCCTTCAAAAGAGTTCTTGTCTCTTGTGTCAAGTCCGAAGAGAGCTATATTTGTAACGTCCTTCGAAATCGGCTCAACGTTATCAATCCAGAAATCATCATCGTGATGATAAGCGTTCGAAACCTTGATTACATATCCCAAAATAATGCTTGCAACAATCACTAAAACAAGGATAACAGCTATTAACGCAACAACTATAGCCCTCTTCCTTGCCGGCATAGAAAGGAACCACTCTTTAATTCTTAAAAAGAAATCCCCTATCTTTGTTTTCAAGCTTGCCTTCTTATTTGTTTTTTTACCTCTTTTTTTATGTTTTGGATTTTTAGAATTTGAATAAATATCCATTTAATATTTCCTTTTCCTTGAAATGAGTTAAAAAACGCCAAGTTTTTCCAACTACGCCTATTATACTACATATTCTTTAAAATAACAACTTATTTTGTTAACTCTCTGTATATGTCGCCTTTTTTAAGCCCTGTATCAATTGCCGCCTTCTTTGCCGCCATTGATGCGGGGTCTCCTTTTTCCATATAAGCGCTTGCGATTTTTGTCGCCTCTTCTAAGGTAAACTCCTTCTCTTCTTCAGGAGTATATCCTTCGATTATAAGCACAAATTCGCCTCTTGCCTTCTTTTCATCGTCATAAAGGTTTATAGCCTCGCCAAGGGTTGTGTGAATAACCTCTTCGTGAAGCTTTGTAAGCTCCCTTACAATTGCTATCTTGCGGTCGCCAAAGGACGAATACATGTCCTTAAGAGTTGCGACAAGCTTGTGCGGAGCCTCGTAAAAAATCATTGTGCGAGTTTCCTTTAAAAGCTCGTTTAAATGGGCCTTACGAGAAGGTTTGTTAACCGACAAAAAGCCTTCAAAACAAAATCTTCCGCTTTTCATTCCCGAAACGGCTAGTGCCGTTGCCACGGCGGTAGGACCAGGAACCGACTCGACCGAAACGCCGAGTTCATAGGCTAAGGCGACAAGTTCTTCGCCTGGGTCAGAAATTGCAGGCATACCTGCATCGGAAACAAGCGCGCAGTCTTCCCCTGCTAAAATTCTTTCCATTATTTCGCCGCCGCGTTCCCTTTTATTATGCTCATAATAAGAAAGCATCGGTTTGGAAATTCCTAGGTGGTTTAAAAGTTTTACGGTAACACGGGTGTCCTCAGCGGCTATAAAATCAACCTTCTCCAAGGTTTCGGCGCCACGAGGAGAAAAATCCGAAAGGTTTCCTATCGGCGTTCCTACTATATAAAGTTTTCCTGCCATTATAGATGCCCCTCCTTATAATCCCCGTAAATTTTTATCATTTCGTCGGACAGATTGCCAAATTCATCATACACAAAAAGCGGAGGCATAATTCTAACGCCGCTTTTGCCGTCGCGTCTGCCCTCGACCAAAACAAGCCACGGCTCTGCACCGACCTTTTTGCAAACAATGCGCAGTCTTTTAGGCTCGCACTTATATTTTCTCATAAGGTCAAAAATGTCGGCAAGCCTTTCGGGACGCTGACAAATGCACAATCTTCCCGAAGACTTAAGCAGTTTTGAAGACACCGCAATTACATCCTCTAAGCTGCACTCGGTTTCGTGGCGAGCCGCCTTATCTGTAGCAGATGAACTTATTATTCCTGCTCCCTCTGCCTTGTACGGCGGGTTGCAGGTAACAAGGTCGAATTCCGAAAAAGGCAAAATCCCGCGAAGTTCCTTTAAATCGGCTAAAATCGGAGTGAATTTGCCGCGAGCATATTCGTCAGCGGTGTATTTTGCTAAATCTACCGCTTCTTTTGATATATCAACTCCAAAGGTTTCTTCTACTTTTTCTTCACGGAGTAAAAGCATGGATATAATACCGCAACCCATACCTAAATCACAGTGCTTTTTAATCTTCTTATCACTCGAAAAGTTGGCGAGCAGTACCGCATCGGTGCCAAAGGTGTGGTTTTTCGACACGGCAACAAAAAGCCCCTTGCCTATCGGCTCTTTTTTTATGCTCTGCTCCATTTTACACCTTGAGGAGTATCCTCTAAAACGATACCCATTTCCTTAAGCTTATCACGAATAGCATCGGCAGTAGCAAAGTCGCGATTTTTTCTGGCCTCGGTTCTCTTAGCGATTAATTCTTCTACCTCGCTATCAAGGTCCTCTGTCTTACGGTTATAAACCAAGCCGAAAACGTAAGTTAACTCATCAAAAAGTTTAATCGAAGCCTCAACCTCTGCCTTGCGAGGTCCGTTTGCAATAAGAGTATTAATCTCTCTTACAAGGCTAAAGAGCACGCCTAAAGCGTCAGCGGTGTTGAAGTCGTCATCCATAGCGGTAATGAAGTCTTCTCTGTATTTTGCCAAAAACTCGGGCTCTGTGCCGCCTTCTTCTGCATTCCTTAAAGCAAAATCAAGGTTGTCTCGGCAGGTATAAAGGCGCTCAAGCGCGTTTTTGCCTTGCTCTAAAATGTCGGTCGAATAGTTAATAGGGCTTCTGTAGTGCGAAGAAATCATAAGATAACGAATCGGCTCATAACCGTAAACGTTTGCAACCTCACGAACTGTGAAGAAGTTGTTTAACGACTTTGACATTTTGCGATTGTCAACGTTAATATAGCCGTTATGCATCCAGTATCTTGCAAAATCGCAGCCGTTTGCGCACTCAGACTGTGCAATTTCGTTCTCGTGGTGGGGGAAGATAAGGTCCTGACCGCCGCAATGAATGTCGATAGTCTTGCCTAAAAATCTTCCTGCCATAGCCGAGCACTCAATATGCCAACCCGGTCTTCCGTTGCCCCAAGGAGACTCCCAATAAGGTTCTCCTGCTTTAGCCGACTTCCAAAGGCAGAAGTCCATCGGGTCTTCCTTTATTTCGGCAACACTGATTCTAGCGCCTGCCTCCAGGTCGTCAAGAGGCTGGTGAGAAAGCTTTCCGTACTCAGAAAATTTCTTTGCTCTAAAATATACGTCTCCCTTGGACTCGTAAGCAAATCCCTTTTCAATAAGGGATGTAATAATCTCCTGAATCGCATCAATGTTCTCTGTAGCCTTAGGATGATAGGTAGCCTCGCGAACGTTAAGACCCTTAGCATCTGCCCAGAACTCCTCGATATAACGCTTTGCAACCTCGGCAACGGTAATTCCCTCTTCGTTTGCCTTTTTGATAAGTTTATCGTCAATATCGGTAAAGTTCTGAACAAAATTAACCTTGTAACCACGCCACTCTAGGTATCTTCGTAGCACGTCGAACACGCAAAGAGGACGCGCGTTTCCTATGTGGATATAGTTATAAACGGTAGGTCCGCAAGCATAGATGCGTAAGGTGTTTTCCTCTAGAGGAATAAGTTCATCCTTTTTAAGTGTTAAGGTATTAAAAATCTTCATTTTATTTGTTCTCCAATTCGGTGATTTTTTTGTTTAGATTATATATCTGACCCTCAAGTCTACATATCTCTTGCATTATCGGGTCGGGAATGTGAATTTGGTCAAGGGGTGTCACCTTTTGTCCTGCAAGTCTTACAACACGCGCCGGCACGCCGACAACGGTTGCATCTTTGGGCACCTCTTCGAGCACTACCGCACCTGCGGCAATACGCGCATTGTCGCCAACCTTAAAAGGTCCTAGCACCTTTGCGCCTGAACTTATCATAACATTGTTGCCAATGGTTGGGTGGCGCTTTCCCGTATCCTTACCCGTACCACCCAAGGTTACACCTTGGTAAATTAAAACGTCGTCGCCAATTTCGGCAGTCTCTCCGATTACAACCCCTGTTCCGTGGTCAATTACAAGCCTTCTGCCGATTGTGGCACCGGGGTGTATTTCTATTCCTGTTTTCCTTGCGGCTCTTTGTGAAATTAAACGAGCCCAAAAAAACATACCGTGTCTATAAAAGAAGTTTGCCTTCCTATGCATTCTGATTGCCTTAACGCCGGGATAGAGAAAGAAAATCTCTAAACTGCTTCTTGCGGCAGGGTCACGGTCCTTGACCGCCTGAATATCCTCTCTAGTTCTCTTAAACCACATAATTTACTCCTCAAAAATATCTTAAAAAAACAACACGCCCCGTAGGACCAATAATTAGTCCTACGGAGGCGATAAATACCGCGGTTCCACTCCTGTTTGTGTCTTTTAAAGTCTTAACGCGACCTCTTCGCACCAAGGATACTAATATTTCCCCTTAGTGTGCTAGCGGGTGCACTTCACATTTTCTCTGAACGAAGAACCCTTTCAGCCGATGGAGTCCTCTCTCTGCCGTAGATTTAAAATGCTACTCTACCCGATTAACGCATTTAAATATTTCTATATATATTATATGCTTTTTTTAAAATTTAGCAAGTCTTATTTTGTGTCTTTTAAAATCTCTTTGTTGTCTGCTAGATAAACTGCGCCCGAAATTATGCAAAGAATGGTTGAAATCCACAAAAGAACGGTGGTTGCAACACTTAAAACTGCGCTGATATCTGCAAGGAGGCCGGCATCAATTTTAGCAAAAGCCAACACCTCTTCTGCAAGCTTTGCGGTCAAAGCAAAAATTATTGCTATCATTTGGAAAACGGTTTTAAGCTTGCCCCAAATGTTTGCGGCAATTACCTTTCCGCCTGAGGAAACTGCAATGAGTCTTATAGAAGAAATTGCAAACTCGCGGAAAAGCACTATAAACGCCATCCAAACAACGCCTGCGCCGATGCCTAACGGGATAAATCCTAAAAAAGCGGCGGTGGTAAGCATCTTGTCTGCCAATGGGTCTAAAAACTTCCCAAAGTCGGTAACAAGCCCTCTGCTTCTTGCGATTTTGCCGTCAAGCATATCAGTAAGGGATGCTACAATGAATATAAGCAACGATACGGCATAGTGAAACTTAAAATCCCACAAAAGTGTTACCATAAAAATCGGGGTTAAAATTACACGAAGCACGGTAAGTTTATTCGGTAGGTTCATCTATTTTCTCTCCTAATAAATCGTATTCTAAACAGTCATTTATTAAAACGCAAGCATATCCGCCAAGGACTAACGGCTCATCCGATGTGAAAAAGACCTTTCCGTCTATTTCGGGAGCGTCCCACGGGCTACGACCAAAATAGCATTTAATATAGTCGTCCCAGCCTTCAATTAAAACCTCGGTTACCTTGCCGATTTTTTCCCGGTTTTTCTCTTCGGCTATGGTCATTTGGTCGGCCATTATAAGTTCAAGTCGGTCCTGTCTTGTCTGCACGGGAACCTGATTTTCAAAACCTGCCGCAGGGGTGTCTTCTTCCTCTGAATAAGCAAAGCATCCAAGTCGGTCAAACCGCATCTGCTTTACAAACTCGTGCAAGGTTGCAAACTGCTCGTCGGTTTCACCGGGAAAACCTGTTATAAGGGTGGTGCGAAGGGTTATTCCCGGAACCTTTTCCCTTATATTATTTATTGTTTTTATAAGGGAAGCAGCATCTCCCTTTCGGTTCATTCTTTTCAAAATTTCTTTATCTGCATGCTGAATGGGAATGTCCAAATATTTAACAAGCTTGTCGTTTGTCGAGATTTCCTCTAAAAGCTCGTCGGTTATTTTTTCAGGATATGTATAAAGGGTTCTTATCCAATGAATTTCTTCTATCTTTGAAAGCTCGTTTAAAAGTTTTGGTAGCATTTGTTTGCCGTAAAGGTCGGTGCCGTAGGCGGTGGTGTCCTGCGCTACGACGATAAGCTCGGTAGTGCCTTTAGCGGCTAAACTTTTAGCCTCAGCAATAATATCTTCCATTTTTCTGCTTCTAAAACGACCGCGAATATTCGGAATTGCACAGTAGGTGCAACAGTTGTCGCATCCGTCTGCAATTTTAATATATGAGGTAAAGGGAAGTCCGCCAAGAATTCTTTCGGCATTAAGGTCAAGCTCACACTTTTCGCCGTAAGCGTTTTGAGCCTTACCCTCTATCGCCTCTTTTGTAAGGCGGGCTATATCCTTGTTAGACCCTATTCCTACCACCAAATCAACCTCGGGGATTTCCGCGGTTATATCGTCCTTATAACGCTCTGCAAGGCAACCTGTAACGATTAACGCTTTTAAAGCCCCTTCGTTTTTATACTGAGCGCATTCTAAAATGTTTTCAATTGCCTCGGCCTTGGCGTCGGCAATAAATCCACAGGTGTTAATAATAATCGCATCGGCCTCCGCCTCAACAGGGGTAATCTCAAATCCACCCTTTGACAAATAGGCAAGTATGCACTCTGCATCAACCTGATTTTTGGGGCATCCTAAGGATACCACGCTTACCTTATACATTAAAAATCCTCACATTCGAGTTCTTCGCTATATTCTTTAAGCGCTTTTCTTACGTCCGAAAAGGAAAAGCCTTTTCGAACAAGCGCAGCAAACACCTTTTCTACGTCCTTTGGCGTATTTAAACGGTTTGCATATTTTCTTTCTATTAAAACCTTTATATTTTCACTTTCGTCGAAAGAGTTTTCCTCTGCTACTTCCTTGATTATTTCGGGATTTATCCCCTTAAGCTTAAGTTTATACGTTGCCTCTTTTGCAGAGGAGTGACCGTAAACAACAATCTGCTCATAAAACCTTTTAGCAAATTTGTAATCATCCACAAGGCCCATCTCGCGCATTCGTTCAACCGCTATGATGGAAACCTTCTGTGAAAAGCCACCCTTTATAAGCTTATCTTGAAGTTCCTTTTCGGAGTGGTCACGACGGGACAAGTACCAAAGAGCACGGCTTTTTGCCCTTTTAAAATCCGAGTCAAATATAAGCTTTTCCAAGTCCTCTATTTGACTGTTTGCCGCTATACCCTTTAAGGCAAGCAGTTCGGTGTCGAGCAAAAGCTCTCTGCCGTCCTCGGTCGTTACTAAGGATAAACCCTTTCTCCTACTTGTTACGGATAAGATTTTCATTAGTCGTCTACCGCGATGTTAATATTAACCTTTTTTCTCTGAGGCGCTGCAGGTGTAGTATCAACAGCAGCAGAAGGCTCTGCCATAGTAGCACGCTCTTCAGGGGTTGCATTCATAGCCGCAATAAGCTTTTCTTCAATTTCTTTTGCGAGTTCGGGGTTTTCCTCAAAGAGAAGCTTCACGTTATCTCTGCCCTGAGCAAGTCTTGTTTCACCATAATAGAACCAAGCTCCCGAACGGCGTAAAACGTCAAACTTAACACCCATATCAACAAGCTCGCCTGTATGAGAAATGCCGCGGCCGTACATGATGTCGAACTCTGCCTCACGGAAGGGTGGCGCAACCTTGTTCTTAATAACCTTTGCGCGAGTACGAGAACCTATCATTTCTCCACCCGATTTAATGGTTTCTACGCGTCTTACGTCAATACGAACAGAGGCATAGAACTTAAGCGCTCTACCGCCTGTGGTGGTTTCGGAACTTCCGTAAATAACGCCGATTTTGTCACGAAGCTGGTTTATGAAAATTGCAACGCAGTTCGACTTTGAAATTGCGCCCGCAAGTTTACGAAGCGACTGTGACATAAGGCGAGCGTGAAGGCCAACGTGGTTGTCACCCATTTCACCTTCGATTTCTGCCTTTGGAACTAACGCTGCAACCGAGTCGATAACAACAACGTCGATAGCGCCTGAGCGAACGAGTGCCTCGGTAATTTCGAGCGCCTGCTCTCCTGTGTCGGGCTGTGAAACTAAAAGTGAATCAATATCAACACCTAAATTCTTGGCATAAACAGGGTCAAGTGCATGCTCAACGTCGATAAACGCTGCGGTGCCGCCTGTCTTTTGAGCCTCGGCTACAACGTGGAGAGCCACGGTTGTTTTACCCGAAGATTCAGGTCCGTAAATTTCTACGATTCTTCCTCTCGGAACACCGCCTATACCTAAAGCGGTATCAAGAGAAATAGAGCCTGTGCGGATGTGCTCAACCGCTAGTGACATATTTTCGCCAAGGCGCATAACCGCACCCTGACCGAACTGTTTTTCAATTTGTGAAAGCGCCGTCGCTAATGCTTTGCTTTTATCTTCTGACATAATTTTTACCACCTTTATATTAATTTGTTATACTCATTATATCTAATTTAGTGTCCCAAAAATTACCCTTTGCACACCGCCTAGGTCTTTTGCCGTGCCAATTTCCGTAAAGCCTGCATCCTTCAAGATTTGCTCCACCTCAACCGCCTGACCTATGCCTAATTCAAAGATTAGCTTGCCGCCTTTTTTAAGGGTTGGCGCCCAAATCTTTGTAATCGTTTTATAAAAGTAAAGTCCGTCTTCTCCGCCGTAAAGGGCCGTTTCAGGCTCTCTTTTTACTTCCTTTGACAAGCCCTTCATATCCGTGCCCGTGATATAAGGCGGATTGCTTACTATAATGTCGTATCTGCCAAAGGCCTTTTTTGTAACGTCTGCCTTTATAGGGCTTGCGTTGGACGTTTTATTAAGCTCAATGTTTTTTTCTAAATATTTAAAAGCCGCGGCATATTTTTCTACTAAAGTAACCGAAACATTTTGCCTTTTTGCCGCAATACTAATTCCGATAGCGCCACTTCCTGCACAAAGGTCTGCGACCGATAGCTTGTCGTTTTTATTTATAAAGTCAAGCGCCGTATCAACTACCGTTTCGGTGTCTTGCCTTGGAATAAGGACGCCTTTGCCAACATAAAACTCGCCGTCGTAAAACCACCACTTGCCCAAAATATACTGTAAAGGCTCGCCTTTTTTTCGTCGGTTTATTATCTTGTCGAGTTTCTTTAAGTCAACCTCGGCATCTGAAAAAGACAGTCGTGAAGGCTCGGTTTCTAAAACAAAGCCAAGTATTCTCTTTGCCTCGTTTAAAGCCTCGTCTGAAATTTTGCAAAGCTCTTTTTCGAGATGTTTTAAAGCCGTATTGACGCTTACCATTTATCCTCTTCCTCGTTTTCGGGAATAACGGGAGTCATAGCCGCAATAGCTATTTCTATCATGCCGTCGTCAGGCTCATAAACGGTCAAGTGTTGAACCAAAAGACCTGGATAAGCAATAATTCTTGTAACAAAATTATCATATTTTCCGCAAATTTTAATAAGCTCATAGCCTAGTCCGCAAATTAAAGGAACCAACAAAAGCTTAATTATGGTGCGAAGCCACAAAACTGTTTTTAAGCCCGGCAAAACTGCATCAAGCAGGAGTGTTACGGCAATACTTACGATTAACATAAGTATCATAAAGGAGGTTCCGCAACGGGGATGAAATCTTTTTTGTGTTTTAACGTTCTCAACCGTCAAAGGAAGTCCCGCCTCGTAACAGAAGATGGTCTTGTGCTCTGCTCCGTGGTAGCGGTAAACCCTCTTAATATCGGGAAGCTGCGACACCGCCGCCATATAGCCTATAAATATTAAAATCTTTAGCACACCCTCAAAAACCGCCTGAATGGAAGAAAGGCTTCCACCTGCTAGGTAGTTTATTCCCTTAAAAGCAAGCGAGGGCAAATAGATAAACAAACCTATGCTTAAAATTACCGCCAAAACGGTAGCTATAACCATTATTATGGTTGTAAAAAGTGTTTTTTGCTTTTTGTCTTGTTCTTCGGGCTTGTTTTCATCCCCGGTTTCTTTTGCGGAGTTTCCCTTAATTTCTTCTTCATCAAGGTAACCCGAAATCTCTGCCGAATCCATCATCGCCTTGTAGCCTACGAGCATCGACTCAACAAAACCGACTACACCGCGAATAACGGGGAACCCTAAAAACTTGTATTTTTCTTTTAAGCTTTTTATATCCTTTGGGACAATTTCTATGCTGCCGTCCTTTTTGCGAACCGCCATAACGGTCTTTTTGGGGCCACGCATCATAATGCCTTCTATTAAGGCCTGTCCGCCTATGCTTGTCTTTTTAAGACTACTCATTTTCTACTCCTTAAGTTAAACGTTGCCGTCGTTTATATCTTCGGTCTTTTCCACCATTGGTAAAACTATCGTAACTGTTGTTCCGACACCTTCGGTACTGTCAACAAGCAAAAGACCGTTGTGCTGTTTTATAATTTCATCTGCAACAGCAAGGCCAATTCCCGAACCTCTGACCTGCTTGTTTGCTTTATAGAATTTTTCTTTTACGCGGTCAAGGTCCTGCGCCGCAATACCAACACCGGTATCGCTTACGGTTATCTGGACACATTCCTCTTCCCTTTTATGAGATATAATAATCTGTCCACCCGGTTGGTTATATTTTAAAGCGTTGTCAATAACGTTTATAAACACCTGTTTTATACGGTTGGCATCGCCCAAGCAGAAAATCTCATCACGGCAAGGAATATAAGACACCTCAACCTTTTGTTTGCGAGCAAGCTCAACGTACATTGAAGCCGCTTCTGCCAAGATGGCGCCTATCGAGAACTCGCTAAAGGTAAGACTTAGCTTGCCCGACTGCATACGTGAAAAGTCTAAAAGGTCTTCAACCAGGCCACCAAGTCGCTCCGACTCGCTTAAAATTACGTCGAGGCCCTTGTTAACGGTTGATTCGTCAAAGCCTATCGACATTTTTGCCGTTTCTGCCCAGCCGCGAATAGCTGTAAGCGGAGTTCTAAGCTCGTGCGAAACCGAAGAAATAAAGTCGTTCTTCATATTTTCAGCGGCCTTTAGTTCACTAGCCATAAAGTTGATTGAATCGCAAAGCTCGCCGATTTCGCTGTTGTGAGCGTTTTCGATTTTTGCGTCAAAATCGCCCATCGCTATCTTTCTTGCCGCATCGCTTACACTTCTTACCGGCCTTACAATAGATGCGATAAAGTAGGCTCCAAAGAAACCCGTAATTAAAAGAATTGCAAGACCTATACCAATCGCGATTACGCAAAGCCAAAAGACCCTGCGATTCATTTCGGTAAGAGAAACCAACCATCTAACCGAGCCGATTTTATTTCCCGACGCGTCGGTTATAACCTCGGTTTGACTTAGCACCCTTTCTCCTACCGAGCTTCTGCCGATATGATAGGGTTGCACTGCTTGGTCTTCATCCAAAGGATATTCTGCCGTTTCGGTGTCACTTGGAACAAATCCCGTGGTGGTCACTATAACCTTTCCGTTTTTATCAAGCACCTGAACCTCTAGCTTGTCCTTGTGCTCAAAGCCTTCGCAATAGTTTCTCGCCATTGTGACAAATTCGCTTTCGGAAACGTTTGAAAGGATATAAACAAAACTCTTGCCGTACTCTTCAGCGTTTAGGCGCACCTTGTTTACAAAATACGCATGTATAAGCACGCAGAAAAGGGCTTCAAGCACGACGATTACCAAAAACATAACTAAGAAAACGTTAAGAATCCATTTCCACGCAACACTTTTAAACTTAATTTCAAGTTCCACCCTTTTCACCTGCCTTTTAAAAAATTTTTTAAATTAACTGTTCCACTTATAGCCCATACCCCAAACGGTAACCAAATGTTTAGGATTAGAAGGCTCGTCCTCGATTTTTATTCTGAGTCTTCGAATGTTTACGTCAACTATCTTTTCTTCGCCGAAATAGTCGTCTCCCCAAACCTTGTTTAAAATGTCGGTTCTGTCGAGCGCAACGTCAGGATTGGTAAAGAAATATTCAACAAGTTGAAACTCAACCTGTGTAAGCTCGATATTTTCTCCCCTCTTTTTAAGGGTGTGACGGCGAAGATTTAAAACAAAATCTCCGATTATAATTTCATCCGAAACCTTTTCCTGTTTTGTAGCGGTTGCAGAAACTCTTCTGTAAAGAGAATCAACACGGGCAAGAAGTTCGGTCGGACTAAAGGGCTTGGTTATGTAGTCGTCCGCGCCAATGGTTAGTCCGTTTATCTTATCAATTTCTTGGGTTCTCGCGGTTAGCATAATAATTCCCAAGGTCGAGGTGCGAAGGCGTAGTTCCTTACAAAGCTCAAAGCCGTCCATTCCGGGCATAGAAATGTCCAAAAGTGCAATATCGAAATCGGGCTCTAAATCAAAAATGCTAAGCGCCTCTTCACCCGAGCCTGCCTCAACGGTTGTATAGCCTGCTCTTTTTAGGTTTATAGCTTCAAACTCTCTTATCGAGGCCTCGTCCTCAACTATAAGTATCTTTTTCATTTGTTCTTTGCCCCCTATTCTATAATTCCGAAGTTCATATTTAGCTCTTCGCCGGTAAATAAAAGGTCGTTATTCTCTGACACTCTTGCTAAAAAGTGGAGATTTCCTCTTTCTCTTAAAACGTTGTAGCCCTGTCCCTTGCCGGCATCAAAATCAACCTGCGATAAGACAAGCACTCTGAAAACCTCGGCTCCTTGTGTGCCTGTCTTTGGGTCATAAGAATAAAAGATTCTAAGTCTTGAATCGGTCTTTCTTGCCAAGTGAAGCCTGTCCTTACGGCCCTCAGGAATGGTTATATAATATCCGTCGGAATAGTTCATAAACGCCGACACGACAGTCTTTATTTCCTTGCCGTCAAAGTTGCTCCAGTCGGTAACGTAAACCTTGTCAAAATCTTCTTTGTCCTTGGTGGATAAAAGCAAACTCTGTAAGGGTATATCGAGCACGCCGTCATTATTAAAGTCGCGACTCACAACAACGCTCGGACGATAGGTAAGCGAAGTAACCGCCGTTTTGCTGTCACAAACACTTTTAAGTCCGTCCTCTTCAAACCAAACAATCTCGGTCAAAGAGCCGCTTCCCTTTACCGCATCAATGTAAACGGCAGGTCGTCCGTCGGCCAACTTTGATAAAACCGGAGCATAGTGGGAAGAAACACTTCCGTCAAGAGCAACGACACCCTTTTCCTCTACACCCTGCTCGTTTACCGAAATGGCCTTTGCTATAGCCGTTTTGTCGGTAAGATTAAGGTTTATAACGAAAAGTTCGTTCGTTTTGTCGTCATCAATATCAATGGATAAAAAGTCGGTATAGTTTTCCATCGTGCGCTGGGTTAGCATATTTCCGTCAAAGGAATAAATGCCGACCTGACGGTCAACCGAACCGTATATCGACCAGCCAACCGAAATTTCCTCAACTCCGTCGCCTGCAAGGTCACCGAAAACCACCTTTTCAATGCCGCTTCCGACAACACCTATATCGCCTTTTGTCTTCCATTCGTCTTCCTTAGACAAAACGTTTATATGCATGGTCACGGTCGAGTCCTCGGTTTTGCTGTAAAAGGCAAAAGCCTCTTCACGGCCGTCGCCGTTTATATCCCTTAAGACAAATGCCGAGCGATAATCTCCCGAAGTTGGATATTTAAGGGTAATCTCTTCCCCTGCATAGTCGATTAAAGCCTCTTGAATATAGTAAAGCTCGCCTTCGAGTCTTGGTGGAGAAAGAAGCGCATCTCCATCGGTTTCCAAAATTGAGCAGGAGGAAAAAGAGCAGCAAATTGCTACCGTCAATAGTAGGTATAGTATCCTTTTAAGCATATCTCTTTTCCACCTTTCAACAAAAATATTTACACACTATAATTATAACATAAACTATCTTAAAAATAAAGAGTTTTATAAACAAAAAAAGACCGCGTATTTGCCCTTATAACAACTACTGCGGTCTTTTAAATATTATTTAATTAAGCTTTCGCCGGTCATCTCTTTCGGTACTTCTACGCCTAAAAGCTTAAGCATTGTAGGAGCGATATCGCAAAGCTTTCCACCTTCACGGAGTTCACACTCTTTACCGATAACGGCAAAAGGAACAAGATTTGTTGTGTGCGCTGTAAAGGGTGAGCCGTCGGTATCAACCATGCAGTCTGCATTTCCGTGGTCGGCGGTTAAAAGCATAGTGCCGCCTGCCTCTAAGGTTGCACGAGCTACTCTGCCTACACAGTAGTCAACAGTTTCAACTGCGGTTACTGCCGCAGAGAAAACGCCTGTGTGGCCTACCATGTCACAGTTAGCAAAGTTAAGGATTACAACGTCGTACTTTTTAGAAAGTATTGCTTCAACTACCTTATCGCAAACCGGAACGGCGCTCATTTCGGGTTGCATATCGTAGGTTGCAACCTTAGGTGAGTTAACAAGAATTCTGTCTTCGCCTTCATACTGTTTTTCAACGCCGCCGTTGAAGAAGAAGGTTACGTGAGCATACTTCTCGGTCTCGGCAATACGAAGCTGAGTAAGTCCCTTGTTTGAAAGATATTCGCCTAAAGTATTTTCAAGAGTCTGAGGCTTGTATGCAACCATTACGTTGGGCATAGAAGCGTCATACTGTGTCATACAAACGTAGGTTAAGTCGAGCTTTCCGCCCTTTCTTTCGAATCCGTCAAAAGCAGGGTCAACAAAGGTTCTTGTAATCTCGCGAGCGCGGTCAGGACGGAAGTTGAAGAAGACAACGCTATCGCCTGAAGCAATTCTCTTGGTGCCTTCTACAACTGTTGGAAGCACGAACTCGTCGGTAAGGTTCTTGCCGTCTTCGTCAACTGTTTCGTAGGACTTGCGAACTGCAGCCTCAGCATCATCGGTAACAATGCCCTCGCCTAAAACGAGCGCATCATAAGCCTTCTTAACTCTATCCCAACGGTTATCTCTATCCATTCCATAAAAACGACCCATAACTGTTGCGATTTTGCCGGCGCCAAGTTCTGCAAATTTCTTGTTTGCAGCAGCAATAAAATCTGCTGCAGAGGAAGGAGGAACGTCACGGCCATCAAGTAGCGCGTGAACATAAATTTCCTTAACGCCTGCATCTCTTGCCATCTCAACCAAAGCATATAAATGCTCGATATGGCTGTGAACACCACCATCGGATAAAAGACCCATAAAGTGAAGCGCAGAGCCCTTCTTTTTTACGTTGTCAATAGCAGCGCATAAAGCCTCGTTCTGCTTCATATCGCCGTCCATAGCCGACTTTGTAATACGAGTAAGTTCCTGATAAACAACACGGCCTGCGCCGATGTTGGTGTGACCAACCTCTGAGTTGCCCATCTGTCCGTCAGGGAGACCTACGTCCATACCCGAAGCGCCGATAGAGGTGGTTGGCCACTCTGCAAAGAGTTTATCAAGTTCAGGAGTCTTTGCCTTGGCAATCGCATTAACCTCTACGTTATCGTTTATACCAAAGCCGTCCATTATTGTTAAAACTAAAGGTTTTTTCATCTACGTCACCTTAAAAATTTATTTGCTTGCAGCCTTTACGATGATGCTGAAGTCCTCTGCTTTAAGAGAAGCGCCACCGATAAGTCCACCGTCAACGTTTACCTTTGCTACGAGCTCGTCTGCATTCTTAGCGTTCATGGAGCCACCGTACTGAACGGTAACAGTTTCTGCAACGTCCTTGCCGTAAACCTCTGCGATAGCCTCACGAACAAAGCCGTTGCCCTCGTCTGCCTGGTCAGCTGTAGCGGTAACGCCTGTGCCGATAGCCCAAACAGGCTCGTAAGCGATGATTACATTTTTAAGCTCATCAGCAGTTACGTTTGTAAGGGCCATTTTGGTCTGGAACTTTAAAAGAGTTTCGGTGTAGCCGAGTTCTCTTTGCTCTAAAGTTTCGCCAACGCAAACGATAGGCTTTAAGCCTGCCTTTAATGCAGCTAACGTGCGAAGGTTAACTGTCTGGTCGGTCTCGCCGAAGTACTGTCTGCGCTCTGAGTGTCCGATAACAACGTATTCAACGTCGCACTCTTTAAGCATATTTGCAGAAACTTCGCCGGTGTAAGCGCCGCTATCCTTAAAGTGACAGTTTTCTGCACCGATTTTAATGTTAGAGCCCTTTGCAGCTTCAACTGCTGCTGCGATGTCAACGAAGGGTACGCAAAGTACTACTTCACAGTCTGCGCCTGCAACTAAGGGCTTCATCTCGTTAATAAGAGCAGTAGTTTCTGCAGGAGTTTTGTTCATTTTCCAGTTGCCTGCGATAACTGCTTTTCTTGTAAGCTTATTCATTTTATTTTCTCCTTTAACTTAAATCAAGCACGGCAAGGATGCCGTGCTTAATAATTTATTATTTGTTGTCCATTGCAGCAATACCGGGAAGTTCTTTGCCCTCAAGGAATTCAAGAGAAGCGCCGCCGCCGGTAGAAATGTGGCTCATCTTATCGCCGAAGCCTAAATTGTTTACAGCTGCTGCAGAGTCGCCGCCGCCGATAATTGTAGTAGCATCGGTCTCAGCTAAAGCCTTTGCAACAGAAAGGGTTCCGTTAGCGAAAACAGGGTTCTCGAAAACGCCCATAGGTCCGTTCCAAACAACAGTCTTTGCGTTCTTAACTTCCTCTGCGAATGCTAAAGCAGATTCAGTACCGATGTCAAGACCCATCATATCGTCAGGAATCTCGCCAACCTTAACACATTTAGCCTCAACGGGAGCATCGATAGGATTCGGGAAATCCTTTGTAATCATTGTGTCAACAGGAAGAAGAATCTTAACGCCCTTCTCCTCAGCCTTTTTAAGCATCTCCTTGCAGTAATCAACCTTTTCAAGGTCAACAAGAGAAGTACCAACGGTCTTACCTTGTGCTACTGCGAAGGTATAGGACATACCACCACCGATAATAAGTGTGTCTGCCTTGTTTAAGAGGTTCTCAATAACGGTAAGCTTATCGGCAACCTTTGCACCACCTAAGATGCAAACGAAGGGACGCTCAGGCTCTTCAACTGCGTTGCCTAAATACTTAAGTTCCTTTTGAATGAGGTAGCCTACTGCAGCCTCTTCTACGAAATCAACAACACCAACGGTTGAGCAGTGTGCTCTGTGAGCAGCACCGAAAGCATCGTTTACAAAAACGTCTGCTAAAGAACCGAGCTCTTCAGAAAAAGCTGCGCCGTTCTTGGTTTCCTCTGCGCGATAACGAGTGTTCTGGAGGAGAACAACGTCTCCGTCCTTCATAGCTGCAACTGCTGCCTTTGCGTTCTCGCCAACTACGTTATCGTCAGCCGCAAAAACAACCTCTTTGCCTAAATGCTCAGAAAGACGAGCAGCAACAGGTGCTAGTGATAACTCAGGCTTGGGTTCGCCCTTAGGCTTACCTAAGTGTGAGCAAAGGATAACCTTGCCGCCGTCGGCAATTAGCTTTTTAATTGTGGGAAGAGCAGCAACGATTCTGTTTTCGTCGGTAATAACGCCAGCCTTTAAAGGCACGTTAAAATCGCAACGAACGAGCACGCGCTTGCCCTTAACGTTAATGTCATCTACTGTTTTTTTGTTTAGTGCAGTCATTTTATTCATCCTTTCGAAAGATTGTTAAAAAATAAACATTCTAAAATATATTTTACACAATTAAGCCCACTTTTGCAAGAGGTATTTGTGCGAAAATTTTGTAAAATTACCACTTATAATTGTGCAACTGTCCGAAGTTTTGAAGGCTCGGGTAGTCCCACTGACGAAGAACCTCATAAACCCCGATTGCAACCGAGTTTGATAGATTTAAACTGCGAGCATCGCTCACCATCGGTATTCTTACACACCTGTCAGGATGCTTTAGCAAAAGTTCTTCGGGAAGCCCCTTTGTTTCCTTGCCGAAAAAGAGATACGCGTTGTCGGGGTACTCCACTTCCGTGTGTGTATGAAGGGCTTTTGTTGTGAAAAAGAAGTATTCTCCGTCCGTTTTCTCCAAAAACTCTTCAAGCGAATCATAAAAGGTAATATCGAGCAAATCCCAATAATCGAGCCCTGCTCTTTTTAGTTTTTTATCATCAATAGTAAACCCCATAGGGCCGACTAAATGAAGTCTTGCGCCGGTTGCAGCGCAGGTGCGAGCCACGTTTCCCGTGTTTTGCGGAATTTCCGGCTCAACCATAACTATATTAAGTACTGCCATTATAATTTATCTGCCAATCTTGCAGGAATTCCCACACTTTCTAAATATTGATGCCAAACTTCCTCCGAAAAATCGGGAGTTTTATCCTTAAGGGTTGCATACATTTTGGCTATAACCACCTTTGCATCACGTTTTAACTGAAGCTTTGCGCGAATGCCAATATATGCCAACGAAATTATGCAGATAGTAAGCAAAACAAGAGGAATCGCGTGTCTGTAATAGAAGGATTCCTGAAGACCTATTTCATAGGAGTTTGCAACGTCGGTTTGAAGGTGCATAAAGAGTAAAAAGGCGACAAAATCCGAAATTGCAACCACAGGGGCGCCTATATAATGCTTGCCAAACATCGAGAAGAAAAATCCCGTTATTATAGCGGTGGTTATTGCGCCTACCACGATGGGTGTTGCAAGGTCTCCTTTTGCGTTTCCGTCAAAATAAAAATACAAGAAAGAAAGGATTATAAGAATATTTGTCGCAACAACCCAAACAAGCGAAAAGGTTGCGGCAAGCTTAAAGCCAACGTAAACTTTTGATTTTTCATCAGTAACGTAAATTCCGTTCTTAAGTCTGTATTCTTCGGTCTTTTTAAGTAAAACGCCGTCTATCTTCATAATAGCACTCCTTACACTTAGACTTTAACCTAATTATTATACACTATTTTTAAAAAATTTTCAAGCCTATAGACCTTTAAGCAAACACGAATAATCCGAACCTGATTTTAAAGGCTCGATTTTCGTCTTTGCTTATGTTAAAATACTCGTTAATCCGTCAGGATTAACTGCGTTTTGTGCCTCGCACAGCCAAAAATTCAACTCTTTAAAATTCTTCGACCTAAAACGGGCAGAATTTCGAGTGATTTTTGGTGCGGAAGAATCCGACAGGCTAACGCCTACGGGTGATGACAAACCGAAAAGTGCCGAAAGAATGCCGTTTTAGGCAGGTTCGGATTATTCGTGTTTGCTTATGTTTAAGTCGTATAAAAAATTTAATCCCCGCATCAAAAGGCAGGTTATCTGCTACCTTTCGATGTGAGGATTAAAACCACTTTAATATATTATACTAACTCAATAATTGCCATCTCAGCAGCGTCACCGCGACGGGGACCTGTCTTGATGATGCGGCAATATCCGCCTGCTACATCCATATACTTGGGAGCGATTTCGGTGTAAAGCTTCTTTACAACGTCCTCCTTAGTAATAAACGCCATAGCCTGACGCTTAGATGCTAAACTGTCAGTTTTTGCGAGTGTAATATATTTCTCAGTCATAGAGCGAACTTCCTTAGCACGAGTAACGGTTGTCTCAATCTTACCATTCTCTAAAAGGAATGTAACCATAGCGCGAAGCATTGCGGTTCTGTGGTCGCTCGTTCTTCCGAGTTTACGTGTTCCGGGCATTTATATCACTCCTTACCGGTGAAATTTGTTTTTAAGGTAACGCTATAGGTGGAGAGAAATTTCTCTCCTTCCTATTAGTCGTTGTCCTTCTTTAATGTGAAGCCAAAGCTTGCAAGCTTAGCAATAACCTCTTCTAAAGACTTGCGTCCGAGGTTTCTTACCTTCATCATATCCTCTTCGGACTTGTTGGTAAGGTCCTCAACGGTATTGATTCCTGCACGCTTTAAGCAGTTGAAGCTACGTACCGAAAGGTCGAGGTCTTCGATAGTCATATCAAGAACCTTTTCTCTCTCAGTTGTTCCCTTTTCAGCCATAATGCTTTCACTAGCACTTACACCCTCGGAAAGATTTAGGAAAAGCTCTAAATGTTCCATAAGGATTTTAGCTGCTAAAGACACTGCCTCATCTGCTCTTATTGAACCGTTGGTCCACACTTCAAGTGTAAGACGTCCCTTATCAATAACGTTTCCTACTCTGGTATCATCAACAGAGGGCTTGCACTTTACAACAGGGATATAAATTGAATCTATCGGAATAACGCCGATTGCAGTGTTAGCGGTCTTGTTTTCCTCTGCGGGAACGTAACCTCTACCCTTAGCAACGGTTAATTCCATGCTGAGCTTAGCGCCATCGCCAAGAGTTGCGATGTGCTGGTCAGGGTTAAGAATCTCAACCTCAGAATCAGCCTTGATTGATGCGCCTGTGATTTCACAAGGACCAATAGCATCAATGTAAACGGTTTTCTGACTGTCAGAATGAAGCTTAACAATAAGCTCCTTGATGTTGAGGATGATTTCGGTTACATCCTCTTTTACACCGGGAACAGTTGTAAATTCGTGAACAACACCGTCGATTTTAACCGAGGTAACTGCCGCGCCGGGAAGAGTGGATAAAAGAACCCTTCTAAGACTGTTTCCGAGTGTTGTAGCGTAACCACGCTCTAGAGGCTCCATTACAAAACAACCATAAGTTCCGTCTGCTGATAACTCCAGTGTTTCAATTCTGGGCTTTTCAATCTCTATCATTTAAAAGCTCCATTTCTCCGCACGCTAAAATTTTGAAGAGTCCGCCTGTGCGGTAGGTATAAGGACCCTTTTGTTTTTTGTTTGTTAACGTCTAGTTCCTATTACTTAGAGTAGAATTCAACGATGAGCTGCTCTTCAACGGGAACTTCAATCTGGTCGCGCTCGGGAAGGACTGTTACCTTAACCTCGAAATTATCGCGATTTACCTCAAGCCAAGCGGGTACAGGTCTTGCAGAGTTAGCCTCTACTACTGCCTTGAACTTATCGGTTGCTCTTGCCTTTTCGCAAACTGTTACAACCTCGCCTGCCTTTAAGAGATAAGAAGCGATGTCTACGCGATGACCGTCAACCTCGAAATGTCCGTGGCCAACGAGCTGTCTAGCTTCTGCACGAGAAGAAGCAAAACCTGCTCTGTAAACTACGTTGTCAAGACGGCTTTCAAGGATGCGGAGAAGGTTTGTACCTGTTACGCCCTGCTTCTTAACAGCCATTTCATAGTAATGACGGAACTGATGCTCAGCAACACCATAGAATCTTCTAGCTCTCTGCTTTGCACGAAGCTGTAATCCATACTCTGAAGATTTCTTACGTCCTTGTCCGTGCTGACCGGGGGCATAGTTACGGATTGCAATTGAGCACTTTTCTGAATAACAACGCTCGCCCTTTAAGAACAATTTCTGTCCTTCACGACGGCACTGTCTGCATACTGCTCCAGTATATCTTGCCATTTCTGTTTACCTCCACTAAAATTATACGCGTCTTCTCTTAGGAGGACGGCAACCATTGTGAGGAATCGGGGTAACGTCTTTAATCATGCTAACCTCGAGTCCTGCGGACTGTAATGCGCGGATTGCAGCTTCACGTCCTGCACCTGGACCTTTTACATATACCTCAACGGTCTTGAGGCCGTGCTCCATAGCTGCCTTTGCTGCAGTTTCTGCTGCAGACTGTGCTGCGAAAGGAGTGGACTTTCTCGAACCACGGAAACCGAGTTCTCCGGCAGATGCCCATGAAAGAGCGTTACCCTGAGTATCGGTAATGGTTACGATTGTGTTGTTAAAGGTAGATTGGATATGAGCAGCTCCACGCTCAATGTTCTTTTTCTCGCGGCGTCTGCGTGTAGCAGAGCCTGTCTTCTTTGTAGCCATTAAATCCTTCCTCCCAACTTACTTCTTCTTATTCGCAATAGTCTTCTTGGGGCCCTTGCGAGTACGGGCATTAGTCTTGGAACGCTGACCTCTTACGGGAAGGCCCTTTCTGTGACGTGTTCCGCGGAAACTGCCAATTTCAATAAGTCTCTTGATGTCGAAAGCAATCGCTCTGCGGCGGTCACCTTCAACCTGAAGGTTATGCTCGATATACTCACGCAGCTTAGCAATATCGTCTTCGTTTAAATCCTTAACGCGGATATCAGGGTTGATTCCGGTTGCTGCAAGGATTTTCTTTGATGTAGTAAGACCAATTCCGAAAATGTAGGTGAGACCAATCTCAACTCTTTTTTCATTCGGAAGATCAACACCGGCTATACGTGCCATTTATTGATGCACCTCCACTAAAATGTGTATCAGGGATTAGCCCTGACGCTGTTTGTGCTTGGGATTTTCGCAAATAACCATTACTTTTCCCTTGCGCTTAATAACTTTGCACTTGTCGCAAATCTTTTTAACAGAAGGTCTGACTTTCATTTTAATATACCTCCTAAAATTTTGTCAGTTCGGTTTTATAACCTTAACTTATTTTGAACGCCAAGTAATGCGTCCCTTTGTTAAATCGTAGGGTGACATTTCAACTACAACCTTATCTCCGGGAAGGATGCGTATGAAGTTCATACGAAGTTTTCCTGAGATGTGAGCGAGTATTACGTGTCCTCCATCAATTTGAACCTTAAACATTGCGTTTGGCAATGCTTCGGTAACGGTACCCTCGAGTTCTATCATATCTGATTTTGACATAACTTTTTCTCCTTAACTGATTTGGTTACATTTGTTTCGATACACAGCCAGTGCTTTGCGCACTGCTTTGTCGGTTAAAAGCTCTTCCATATTTAGTCTTGTTTGTGTAAGACTTATATGCTTAAAGTTTTTACGTTTCGGGCCTTCGAGCTTGTATCTCTTGCCGTCAACCAAATAAGCACTTTTCTCGTCCGCACGAACGACCAACAAAAAGGAGCCTTTGTCGCTGCCTTTCAGCGAGCAAACTATTTGACCTACCTCCATAACCTTCACCGATTAAACCTTTGTCATAATCTGTGGGCCTTCTGAGGTAATGGCAACGGTATGCTCAAAATGAGCTGACAGGGAACCGTCCTGTGTAATAACCGTCCATCCGTCCGGTAAAACCTTTACTCCCGCTTTTCCCATGTTAATCATAGGTTCGATAGCAAGTGTCATTCCGGGCATAAGGCGAATTCCTCTTCCGGCAGTGCCGAAGTTTGGAACCTCGGGGGCTTCATGTAAGCTTGTGCCTACGCCGTGGCCGACGAAATCTCGTACCACCGAGTAACCACGGGCTTCAACATACGACTGGATGCTTGATGAAATGTCACCGATTCTGCCGCCTGCACGCGCCGCTTTAATTCCTTCGTAAAGGCTTTCGCGGGTTGTGTCTATCAGCCGCTTTGCTTCCAAGGATATATCCCCGCAAGCAAAAGTGGCGGCGTTATCGCCGTGGTATCCCTCAAACATCGCGCCTAAATCTACGCTGACAATATCGCCCGCTTGGATTTTGCGCTTCTGAGTCGGTATTCCATGAATAA
The DNA here is from genome assembly GCA_045636705.1 of Acutalibacteraceae bacterium. Classification (GTDB taxonomy): domain Bacteria; phylum Bacillota; class Clostridia; order Oscillospirales; family Acutalibacteraceae; genus SFWF01. Next base: position 7,072 of record JAZTYA010000029.1, on the reverse strand, counting down.
CCTCATTGTTTATAGATATGCAGGCTGTGGCAGGAAAGCCGTTGTAGTTTTTAAAGTTAGGAGTGGCTCCTTGACTTCGTATATACTTTTCGGCCATCCTATCAAGCTCGGCTGTAGTAACACCCGGCTCAATTGCCTTACCCACAATTTCTAATGCTGTTGCCGATATCCTGCAAGCTTCCCTCATAACGTTAAGCTCGCGCACCGTTTTTAGCACTATCATAAATTATATCCCCAACGCAGCAAGAACAAGTTTGGTAGTATCTGCAACTTCTTCTTGACCTTCTACTGTGCGAAGAATTCCGGCCTTGCTATAGTAATCCTTTAGCGGCTCGGTCTGCTCGTGATAAACGTGAAGTCTATCTAAAACAGTTGCCGGCTCGTCATCCTTGCGGATGGTAAGCGCGCCACCGCAGACGTCGCAAACGCCGTCCTGCTTTGGTTTCTTGTACTCGGTGTGATAGCTGGCTCCGCAAGCGCAGACTCTTCTGCCTGACATACGAGCAACTATCTTTTCATCGGGCACTTCGATAGAAAGAACGCAGTCCATTTTAACGCCCATTGCATCCAAAGCCTCAGCCTGAGGAATGGTGCGAGGGAAGCCGTCGAGGATGAAACCGTTCTGGCAGTCATCCTCACTGAGTCGTTCCTTGATGATGCCGATTACAACGTCATCGGGAACAAGCTTACCTGCGTCCATATATTCTTTTGCCTTCATTCCCATTTCGGTGCCGTTTTTAAGTGCGGCACGAATGATATTTCCTGTGGAAATAGTGGGAACCGAAAGCTTTTCACAAATGATTTCCGCCTGTGTGCCTTTTCCTGCACCCGGCGCTCCAAGAAGAATTAATTTCATATCGTTCTCCTTATAAATTTTGCACTTAATCCAAGAAGCCCTTATAATGACGCATCATCATCTGCGACTCAAGACTCTGAACTGTATCAAGTGCAACACCAACCATAATGAGTACAGAAGTACCACCAAGAGAGATGTTAATTCCGCCAACGTTACCGATAAAGATAGGTAAGATAGCGATTACACTAAGGAAGAGCGCACCTAAAAGTGTTACACGAGAAAGAATCTTCTGGAAGAAGTCGGAAGTGGGCTTGCCGGGACGAATTCCGGGAACCGAACCACCGTTCTTTCTGATGTTGTTTGCAATCTCAACAGGGTTATATTGCATAGTTGCATAGAAGTATGCAAAACCGATGATGAGCGCAAAGTAAAGGATTGCATAGAATGCGCCTTGTGTGCTGAAGAGTGCTAATACCTTGTTAAAGGTGCTCTCAACAGTTAAATCTCTGAAGGAAAGTATCATTGTGGGCATCATTAAGATTGAGCTTGCAAAAATGATGGGCATAACACCGGACATATTAACCTTGAAAGGAATATGTGATGCCTGACCGCCGTACTGTTTACGGCCTACAACCCTTTTTGCATACTGAACAGGAACTCTGCGTTCTGCTCTTGTCATCCACACGATGAAAGCAATTACTAAAAGGAATATAACAACAATTGCTATAACCTGAACGTATCTGCCTCCGGTGAATTCGCCCCAAAGATAAGCAAATGCCTGGGGTGCGCGGGAAATAATACCCGCAAAAAGAATTATTGATATTCCGTTTCCGATACCGTTGACATCAATTCTTTCGCCTAACCACATTACAAGTGCAGAACCTGCTGTAAATGCAGCTACGATAACGAAGCCTGCAAACCAAACGGCGCCACCCTTAACCTCACTGATAAGGTGTCCTTGTGCCTTCAAGTAGAAGAAGTACACAAGTCCTTGGAGAAGGCCGAGGCCTACCGCAACGTAACGAGTGATTGCAGCAATCTTCTTTCTGCCTTCCTCGCCTAACTGAGAGAGTCTCTCAAGGTAAGGAATTGCAACAGCTAAAAGTTGCATAATAATCGATGCGTTGATATAGGGAGTTACAGACATTGCGAATAATGCACCGTATTCAAGTCCACCACCGGTTAAAACCGAAAGGTAGCTGAAGAAGGCATTGCTTTCAGCAGCCTGTAATGAAGCGATGTCCACGAAAGGAACGGGGAGCACGCTACCTATACGAAATACTAAAATTATCATAAGGGTAAAGAAAATCTTGTTGCGAAGTTCCTTAACCTTCCATGCAGCTCTTATTATATCTAGCATTATTTCACCTCAGCACTTCCGCCAGCCTTCTGAATCTTTTCTGCTGCAGATGCAGAGAAAGCAGAAGCTGTAACTGTGAGTTTCTTGGTAATTTCGCCATTGCCTAGAATCTTAACGTTCTCGTTTGCTGATTTAATAAGACCTTTTTCCGCTAAAGCTGCAGCGTTTACGACTGCGCCGTCTTCAAACACCTCTAAAGCGGAAACGTTTACGATAGAATATTCTGTCGCGAATATATTGTTGAAGCCACGCTTCGGAACACGACGCTGTAAAGGCATCTGACCGCCCTCAAATCCCGGTCTGAATCCACGACCAGCTCTAGCTTTTTGTCCCTTGTGTCCCTTACCGGCAGTTTTGCCGTTTCCGGAACCGTGACCTCTGCCTATACGCTTAGGTTCTTTTGTTGAACCTGCAGCGGGCATAAGTTCATGCAGTTTCATTTTTCGCACCTCCTTGTTAAAATCCACGGTCGCCATGTCGCTTAATGCGACGACTAAACCCGCACTACGTCCCTTTTGGGACAATATGAAGCTTTTTTAAGCTTCGGTTACCTCAACGAGGTGGATAACCTTCTTTACCTTACCCATAGTAGCATCATTCTTGGGCTGCTGAACGGTCTCGCCAACCTTGTGAAGACCTAAAGCTTCAACGGTAGCGATCTGGTCCTTTTTGCAACCAATGGTGCTCTTTACGAGTTTGATATTAAGAACGGAAGTCTTCTTTGTTGCCATTTTCTACTTCCTCCTTAACCTACGATTTCTTTAACGGACTTGCCACGAATAGCAGCAACTTCTTCAGCTGTGCGAAGTTCAGAAAGTCCCTTAACTGTTGCTCTAACAACGTTCATAGGATTGTTTGAACGGAGAGCCTTTGTACGAATGTCACGAATACCGGTCATTTCGAGAACGGCACGAACTGCGCCACCTGCGATAACTCCGGTACCGGGAGCAGCGGGCTTCATAAGAACGCGGCCAGCGCCAAACTCACCGATAACTTCGTGAGGAATTGTTGTTCCCTTTAAAGAAACCTTAATGAGGTTCTTCTTTGCATCCTCAATACCCTTGCGGATAGCATCCGGAACTTCGCCAGCCTTACCGAGACCGAAGCCTACGATACCTTCGCCGTTACCAACAACAACGAGTGCTGAGAATTTCATGATGCGTCCACCCTTAACGGTCTTGGATACGCGGTTGAGCGCTACAACGCGCTCTTGTAAATCTAATGCAGTAGCATCTATCTTAGTAGCCAAAAGTATTTCCTCCTATCATTAGAACTTGAGGCCGCCCTCACGGGCACCTTCGGCAAGCTCTTTAACGCGTCCGTGATAGATATATCCGCCTCTGTCGAAAACAACGTCGGTTATACCCTTCTCGGCTGCACGAGCAGCAATTAACTGACCTACTTTGCGAGCTTCCTCGCAGTTACCCTTAGCTGCGCCGAATTCCTTCTCTAAAGAAGAAGCAGCTGCTAAGGTTACTCCTTTAACATCATCTATCAATTGGGCGTAGATATTTGTATTGGAGCGGAAAACATTAAGACGCGGACGCTCTGCGGTACCGCTGATTTTACCACGAACACGCATGTGTTTGCGGATACGAGCCTTGTTTGAATCAGGCTTATTAACCATTTTAAATACACTCCTTTATTATTTCTTACTACCCTTGGCGGCTTTACCTTCCTTGCGGCGGATATGCTCGTCAATATATTTGATGCCCTTGCCCTTATAAGGCTCCGGAGGACGCTTTTCGCGAACTTCTGCTGCGAACTGTCCAACCATCTGCTTATCAGGTCCGGAAATAATGATGCTGTTGGGACCGGGAACCTCGACTGTGATACCAGGAACCTCAGGCATAATAACCTGATGTGAATATCCTAAGTTCATAACAAGGTTTGTTCCCTGCTTTTGTACACGGTAACCTACGCCGTTTACCTGAAGCTCCTTCTTGAAGCCTTCGGTTACACCGATAATCATATTAGCGATGAGTGTACGGGTAAGACCGTGTAAAGAACGGTGCTCTTTATTATCAGAAGGACGAGTAACAGTAATCTCGTTACCTTCCATAGCGATGTTCATAGCAGCGTTAAATGTGTTTGTGAGCTGACCCTTGGGTCCCTTAACGGTAACCACAGAACCGTCAACCTTAACCTCAACGCCTGCAGGAACTACGATAGGCTTTCTACCAATTCTTGACATATTCGAGCACCCCCTTACCAAATGTAAGCGAGAACTTCGCCGCCAACATTGTTAGCGCGAGCCTGCTTGTCTGTCATGATACCCTTAGAGGTTGAGAGAATTGCAATACCAAGACCCTTCATAACCTTAGGCATATCTTCTACATTTGTGTAAATACGGAGACCGGGCTTTGAAATTCTGCGAAGTCCGGTAATGATTTGAGTTTTGTTAGGGCCATACTTTAAAGTAATGTGAATCATGCCCTGTTTTCCGTCCTCAACAACGGTGTAGTTGCTGATGTATCCCTCATCAAGTAAAATCTGGGCGATTGCCTTCTTTACATTTGAAGCAGGAACATCAACTGAATCGTGTTTCGCAGAAGCTGCGTTACGGATTCTAGTTAGCATATCTGCAATTGTATCTGTAATTTGCATTCCAATCGTCCTCCTTTACCAGCTGGCTTTCTTTACGCCGGGGATTTCGCCCTTATATGCGAGCTCTCTGAAGCAGATACGGCAAACGCCATACTTGCGAAGATAAGCATGAGGGCGGCCACAGATTTTGCATCTGTTGTATTCTCTTGTAGAGAACTTAGCAGGTCTAGCCTGCTTAATTTTCATAGCTGTTTTTGCCATAATTCCCTCTCCTTATCTTATCTTGCAAAGGGAGCACCCATAAGGGTTAAAAGCTCTCTTGCTTCTTCGTCGGTCTTAGCGGTTGTTACGAACATAATGTCCATACCGCGAACCTTATCAATCTTGTCGTACTCGATTTCAGGGAAGATAAGCTGTTCCTTAACGCCCATAGCATAGTTGCCGCGGCCGTCGAAGGAGTTTGCGTTAATTCCTCTGAAGTCTCTAACACGGGGAAGAGCAGCGTTGAAGAGTCTGTCAACAAACTCATACATACGAGCACCTCTGAGTGTTACCTTTACACCGATGGGCATACCCTCACGGAGCTTGAAGTTCGCAACCGACTTCTTTGCTCTACAAGGAACAGCCTTCTGACCGGTGATGATTGCTAAATCTCTCATAATTGCGTCGATAACCTTGGAATTGTCCTTAGCTTCTCCGCATCCTACGTTGATGACAACCTTGTCGAGCTTCGGAATCTGCATGACGCTCTTGTAACCGAACTTGTTCATCAAAGCAGGAGCTATTGACTGCTTGTATTCATCAAATAATCTTGCCATGTGATATTCCTCCTACTCTTAAAGTTCTGCACCGCAGTCCTTGTTCTTGCAAACGCGAACCTTTGTGCCGTCCTCTTTAATTTTGTGTCCTACACGGGTAGCCTTGCCACACTTGGGGCAAACTACCTGAACCTTAGAAGCATAGATTGCTCCTTCGGTCTCAATAATGCCGGATGGGTCTCCAGCCTTGCGGGGCTTAACATGCTTTTTAACAATGTTTAATCCCTCAACGATAACCTTACCCTCTTTTGGGCTTACGGCTAAAACCTTGCCCTTCTTGCCCTTGTCCTTTTTATCTCCGGTAAGAAGAACAACGGTATCGCCGGTTTTTACAAACAAACTATTCATTGTGTCTTACCTCCTTAAAGTACTTCGGGTGCGAGAGAAAGTATCTTCATATAGTCGTTGTCACGAAGTTCACGTGCAACGGGTCCAAAGATACGGGTTCCTCTGGGGTTCTTGTCATCACGAATGATTACTGCAGCGTTCTCGTCGAATCTGATATAGGTGCCGTCATTGCGACGGAGGCCTCTTACAGAACGAACAACAACCGCTTTAACTACATCGCCCTTCTTAACAGTGCCGCCGGGAGCAGCCTTCTTAACCGAAGCAACGACTACATCGCCAATGTTGGCATACCTTCTGCCGGAGCCGCCTAATACACGGATGCACATAAGTTCTTTTGCGCCTGTATTATCAGCTACTTTAAGGTAACTCTGTTGCTGTATCACAGTATTTTCCTCCTTGTCACAAAGACTATTTAGCCTTCTCTATGATTTCTACTACACGCCATCTCTTATCCTTAGAGATAGGTCTGGTTTCCATAATGAGAACTCTGTCGCCTACGCCACAGGTGTTTTCCTCATCATGAGCCTTGAACTTAACAGTGTTCTTAACGATTTTCTTGTAGAGAGGATGCTTTACGTTGTCCTTAATAGCAACTACAACGGTCTTGTCCATCTTGTCGCTTACAACTACGCCCACTCTTGTTTTACGAAGGTTTCTTTCCATTCTAGGTTACCTCCTTTTAAGCGTTTGCAGCTTCTTTGGACTGTGTTTCACGGATAATTGTCTGAACACGGGCAATATCCTTTTTAACAGCACAAAGACGCATGGGGTTGTCGAGCTGGTTAATGGTATGCTGGAAACGAAGGTGGAAAAGTTCTGCCTTCAAATCAGCAAGCTTCTTTTCAAGCTCGGGTAAACTGAGTTCTCTTACTTCCTTAGCATTCATTACTGCTCACCACCCATCTCTTTATTATTAATAAACTTGCACTTAATGGGGAGCTTGTTAGCAGCAAGACGCATAGCCTCTCTTGCGAGCTCCTCACTTACGCCGCCGATTTCAAACATGATACGGCCGGGCTTAACAACTGCTACCCAGGACTCAGGTGAACCTTTACCGGAACCCATTCGAGTTTCAGCAGGCTTAGCAGTGATTGGCTTATCGGGGAATATTTTAATCCACACCTTACCGCCACGCTTGATGTAACGTGTCATTGCGATACGGGCAGCCTCGATTTGGTTGGAGGTTATCCATGCAGGCTCAAG
>JAZTYA010000028.1:0-42990 GCA_045636705.1 Acutalibacteraceae bacterium | reverse complement strand
TTTGTTTTATTATACTTTCTCTCTTTTTCACAGAACAGCATCAAATTGATCAAAATTGTATTCGATTAATGCAAACTGCGAAAATACTGTAATTTGCCGGGACCCGTTTTTGAGCCCCGGCATTTTTTGCTTATGATGCATCTTTCAATTTGTTGTTTCCAGCCACGCTTTGAGCAGTCTCCAACATATTCTCTGCGAATATAGCATATCCCTTGGTCGGATCATCGACTAATACGTGCGTAACGGCTCCAATGAGTTTTCCATTCTGGAGTAAAGGACTACCCGACATTCCCTGAACAATTCCGCCTGTTTTTTCAAGTAGGGCATTATCGGTAATTTCAACAATTAAATTTTGCGTGTCTCCCCTGCCACTTATCTTAATTTTGCACTCAAACTCCTGTATTCCGGTAGAATCAAGGGTTGTAATAATAGTTGCGTTTCCTTCTTTGATTTCTTGTTTTAAAGCAACTCGTGTAAGTTTTCCTATTTCAATATCGTTTACAGGTTGTCCATAGACACCGCATTTTGAATTTAGATTAAATCTTGAAATTGATTTGCCCGTAAATCTACCTTTTAACTGACCCGGATTTCCCTTTGTACCTTTTTGTATATCTAATATTCTAGCCGTAACAAATTCGCCTTCTTCCAGTGTTAGAAGTGTTCCCGTTTCCGAGTCGCAAATGCCGTGACCAAGCCCGCAAATTACGTTTAAGGTTGGAGAGTAAAAGGTTAAGGTGCCAATACCTGCAGAAGAATCCTTAACCCAAACACCAGCTCTATAGATGTTTGCTGATAAAGATAGTTTTGGGTAAATGGTTGTCCTTTGCTCCTTGCCATCACGTATTATTTTTGCGGAAATTTTTTCTCCATCGCTTGACTTGATAATATTTGCGACATCCTCGTTTGTATATACCTTTGTGCCGTTTAAAGAAACAATAAAATCGCCAAGTTCGACACCTGCATTTTTTGCCGGGTTTATTGAACCTTCGTTCGTATCAACGTCTGTAAATCCAACGACTAAAACACCTTCTGTATAAAGTTTTATACCGAAAGGCTCGCCTAAAACCGAAACGTAAAGTTCGTCAACAACTTCAATAGAAACGTCGCCTGCAGGCACAACGCCAAAAAGTTTTACGCTAGCCTTGAACCTGTTTCCGACGGTTGAGGCTTCGTTTAAGCGCGACACTTCAACCCCTTTTGATGAGACCTTAACAGGCAAACTGCAGTTTAATTTTAAATCCTCTCCTTGTGTGATTTTATAATCTTTTGGCAGATTTTCATCAACGTAATATATCATTCCAAAAAGTGACACACAAAAAAGACTTAACGTTATAAATAAAATTTTAAAACAAATTCTTTTTTTCTTAATATTTTTTACCTCCTTTCTTTTATTAATTTGCTCTTTTTTTATTTTAAAACTCCTGAAAAAGATTTCTAAAAAAATAAAGCCGACTCGGGCTTTATTTTAAATTTGATTTTACTAAAACAGTTTCAGAGCCTATAACGTCAATATCTTCCCAAGGGATTATTATATCGTCTTCTCTTCCTAAAAATCCCATAGCTTTTGGTTTTCCGAAAATGACTAAAGCTGAAAGTTTTCCGTTAGTTGTATCCAGTTCAACGTCGCCGACAAACCCTAGAACGTTGCCGTCCAAAACGTTTACTACCTGTCTATCCTTTAGCTCGGCTATTCGTTCAATCATAACCCACCTCCTAAGGTGAATTATATGATTAATTTTTAATTTTTAGGATAGCGCTCTTTTCAAGACGAGATACCTGTGCTTGTGAAATTCCTATTTCGCGTGACACTTCCATTTGTGTTTTTCCTTGCATAAAACGTAGGGTTAAAATGTTCTTTTCTCTTTCGCTTAAATTTTTAATTGATTCTTTTAAATAAATTTCATCGAGCCAATTATTATCATCGTTTTTATCTCCAATTTGGTCTAGTACGAAAATCGTATCTCCGCCGTCGGAATAAATAGGTTCATATAGCGATATCGGCTCTACAATGCTTTCTAAGGCTATTACAACCTCTTCTTCAGGAATACCGAGCCTTTTGGCAATTTCTGAAACGGTAGGCTCCTTTAGGTTTTCGTTCATCAGTTGTTCTTTTGCTTGCATCGCTTTATACGCAGTGTCTTTAATAGAACGGCTAACGCGGATTGAATTATTGTCTCGTAAATACCGCTTAATTTCGCCTATAATCATAGGAACGGCATAGGTTGAGAATCTAACGTTCTGAGTAATATCAAAGTTGTCAATCGATTTTATAAGGCCAATACAGCCTACTTGAAAAAGGTCGTCGGGATTTTCGCCACGGGATGAAAATTTTTGTATAACACTTAAAACAAGCCTTAAATTTCCGTTTATAAGTTCTTCTCTGGCGTTATTATCTCCTGCTTTTACTTTTTTTAACAATTCTTCCTTTTCTTTTTCCTTTAGTAGCGGAAGTTTCGACGTATCAACACCACAAATTTCAACCTTTCCGTTATACAAAAGAACACCTCCGACAAAATTTAAGTTACATTAAAATTATTACCGTCCGAAGATGCAGTTAACCAATGAAAATATTTTTTACATCGACAAAATTCACTTGAAAAATCGTTTTGTATTTGATATGAAAAACAAAAATACCGTAGCAGTTTCATCTGCTACGGTATTTAACTTTTTATTCAGCAGCTTTTTCCATTAAAGCTCTAAATTCTTCTCCCGAAATCTTCTCTTCGGTAAAGAGAATTTTTGCCACCTCATTAACCTTCGCCATGTTTGCTTTTAAAATCTCAATAGCTCGGTTATACTGTGTTGTTACAATGTTTTCAATCTCTTCATCGATAATAGAAGCAATTTTTTCAGAATAGTTAGGTGTGGATGAAAAATCTCTACCAAGGAATACTTCGCTGTTATTCTGTCCATAGGTTACAAGACCTAACTTATCACTCATACCATACTTGGTAACCATCTTTCTTGCGATGTCGGTAGCTCTTTCCATATCGTTAGAAGCGCCTGTGCAAATATCATCCTGTGTAAGTTGCTCTGCTGCACGGCCACCGAGAAGCGAACAAATTTGCTCTGTGAGCTGAGTTTTTGAAACGTGACCCTTTTCCTCGGTTGGTAGATACATTGTGTATCCTGCAGCCATTCCACGAGGAATAATTGAAATTTGATGAACAGGGTCTTGCGTTGGTAAGAAATAAGAAACAACGGCGTGGCCCGCCTCGTGATAAGAAGTAATCATCTTATCCTTATCCTTAACAACGTGAGACTTCTTTTCAGAGCCCATAACGACCTTAATTGTGGCTTCCTCAATTTGTGGTTGAGTGATAGCCTTAAGACCGCTACGAGCAGCAAGTAAAGCAGCCTCGTTTAAAAGGTTTTCAAGGTCAGCACCTGTAAAGCCTGAGGTTGAATGAGCAATTGCTTTAAGGTCAACGTCGGGGCCTAAAGGCTTACCGCGTGAATGAACCTTTAATATCTCTTCTCTGCCCTTTGCATCAGGATAATTTACGGTAATCTGACGGTCAAAACGGCCTGGACGAAGTAAAGCACGGTCGAGTATATCAGGACGGTTGGTTGCCGCCATTACAATAACGCCTGTGTTTTCGCCGAAACCATCCATTTCAACTAACAACTGGTTAAGTGTCTGTTCACGTTCGTCGTGACCACCACCAAGGCCTGCACCTCTTTGTCTTCCGACTGCATCGATTTCATCAATGAAAATAATTGCAGGAGCATTCTTCTTGGCTTCGTCAAAAAGGTCGCGTACACGTGAAGCACCGACACCAACGTACATTTCTACGAAATCAGAACCAGAAATTGAGAAGAAAGGTACACCTGCTTCGCCTGCAACAGCTCTTGCAAGAAGTGTTTTACCTGTTCCGGGAGGGCCAACTAAAAGCACACCCTTAGGAATTCTAGCGCCTAGTTCGTTAAACCTTTTCGGTTCTTTTAAGAAATCGACAATTTCAACGAGTTCAGCTTTTTCTTCATCAGCACCTGCAACGTCTGTAAATGTTGTTTTTTTAGCCGAATCAGCCTTCTTAATCTTTGCCTTGCCGAACCCCATCGTTCTATCCATACCCATGGAGTTGTTCATTCTTCTCATGATGAACATCCAGAAGAATACAAGTACACCCAAGGTTAAAGCAGTTGGCAATAAGCTTACAAGCCAAGAGGTTTCACCACCACTTTTGTAATCCATTTTAATCATCTTATCAGGATTACTTTCGCGGTTCTCATCGTTAATTTTCATAACGATTTCATTGATATCATAATAGAAAATTTGAGGGTCAGCAACGTTATAGCGGTAGGTCTTATTGTCATCACGCTTTACGTAGGTAAGCTCACCGCTATATAAATTTAACTGATACTCGGAAATCTGGTTTGTTTCAAAGAGTTCAACAATATCAAAATATTTTGTTTTATCTACCTTTTTTGCGCTTAAAGATACGATTACCAAAGTAAAAATTAAAACAATCGGTATGCCTATATATAAAAGCACGTTACGCAAATTCTTTTTCATTTTTGTTCTTCCTTTCAAGAGAATCTGTGTCAACTGCCATATTAACACAAACTAATGTGGCGTTCTTAGTATTTTCGTCTGCAGCAACACGGGTATCAACCCCTGCGCCATAGGCCCAAACAACGCCTGAATTATCGGATATAACGGGAACAATATCGCGAATTTTAGGGTCAAGCTTTATTTCACAGTAAAGCTTTTTAAGAGTTTTTGTATTTCGACCCATTAGCTTTATTTTATCCCCGCCTAAGCGATTTCTAACAACTAAACTGCCATTAATTTTATCACAGTCAATTGTGTTATTTAAAAACAAATTGTTAATTTTTGATATAGGTTTAAGTTCTACTTCAAAAATTTGCTCGCTTTTAATATTATCTTCCCTGGAAATTATAAAAAAACCGTTTTTGTTTTCACAAAAATTGTTTTTAGGTAAACTTTTTTTACCGCCGAAAAGCAAAACGTCGAGCATTCTACCAATATGAACACTATGAAGAGCAAAGTCAACCTTTTCAGCAAAATAGAAGGACAAAACTCGCTTAATGACCGCTCTGTGCTGAATCTTTAAAAGTTCGACATCTAAACCTTCAGATTTTGAGCAAAGAAGATACTGTTTATAAGCAATATTCTCGATAAAATCTGAATCCTCTTTTAGATTTTCCGTCATGTTAAAGACAGTCTGTTCTAAAGAAGGGTTTAATTCTTTTAAGGTCGGAACCGTCTTATGTCGAAGAAGATTTCGGCTATAGTCATCGGTTAGATTTGTGCTGTCGACTACAAAATCAGCCTTCCTTTGACTCAAAAACTCCAAAATTTCTTCTCTCGTGCAAGAAATAAGCGGTCTTATATAGATATCGCGCTTAATTGGAATTCCGGCAAGTCCTTTTACACCAGTTCCGCGAGCCATATTAAGCAATACTGTTTCGAGATTATCTCCTGCGTTGTGCGCAGTAGCAACTAAACCGGTTGAATGTTTCTTAAAAAGCTCATAGCGCATATTTCTTGCCGCTAGTTCAATGCTTTCTTTCGTTTGTTCAGCGTAAGATTTAACGTCTATTTTAAACACATTTAATGGAACGTTTAATTTTGAACAAAGATTTTGAACAAACTCTTGGTCTCGGTCAGATTCACTTCCTCTTAACTGATGATTAATATGAATTGCCGATAATTTTAACGAAAACTCATCCTTAATCTCGTTTAAAAGATAAAGCAAACAAACAGAATCAGCACCGCCTGACAAAGCAACGGTTATATCATTACAACCTTCAAAAAGCCCGTATTTATAAATTAAGGTTTTTACCTTGTTAAGCATTTCTGAATACATCCTGTGAAGCAAATCTTGTAAACTTACCATCCCAATGAAGCTCAACGGTATCAATGCTACCGTGTCGGTTCTTTGCAACGATAATTTCAGCCTTGTTCGGGTCGCCTCTTTCTTCGTCGTCCTTCTTTTCTGCATCGTAATAGGTTTCACGATAAATGAACATTACGATATCTGCATCCTGCTCTATAGAGCCGGATTCACGAAGGTCAGAAAGCGCAGGCTTATGTGACTTACCCTTAGTTTCGGTGCCACGAGAAAGCTGTGCGCAAGCGATAACAGGAACGTTTAATTCCTTAGCCATAACCTTTAAGTTACGTGTAATTTCAGAAACCTCTTGAACACGGTTTTCTGTTTTTCTAGCAGAATGCATAAGACCTAAATAGTCGATAACAACAAGGTCAACTCCGTCCATTCTTCTAAGCTTAGCTTTCATTTCAGGAACGGTAATTGAAGAAGTTTCATCAAAGTAAATCTCAGCATCAGAAAGATTTTTTCCTGCCTGTGCAAGTCTTGTCCACTCGTCTGCAGAAAGGTCGCCTGTTCTGAGCTTTTCACTTTCAATAGAAGCTTCATTTGAAAGCATACGCTGTGCTAACTGGTCTCTTGTCATTTCAAGAGAGAAGAAGCAAACCTTCTTTTTAGCGTTAACCGCAACGTTACGAGCAATATTAAGCGCAAAAGAGGTTTTACCCATACCAGGTCTTGCACCCAAGATAATAAGGTCAGATTTGTTTAAACCTGTAATAATCTTATCAAGGGCAGAAATGCCTGTGGGAATTCCGACAAAATCTCCCCTGGTTTCAGGGTTGGTCATCTTCATTAAGCGGTCATATGTTTCGTTTTCGATAACGCTTTTAATATGGGTTAAGCCGCTTACGTCTTTACCCTGTCTTATGTTGTAAATTGACTGCTCAGCATTGTTAAGCAATAAATCGGTATCAAGAATATTATCATTAACGTTCTTGATAATTCCTTCTGCCGCAAGCAATAATGAACGAGCATAATAGCGTTCTCTTACAATATCTGCATATGTAAGCACGTTAGCCGACGTAGGAACAGCCTTTGCAAGTTGAGTAAGATATGCCTTTCCGCCTGCTTCATCGTAAACACCGTTTGATTTTAACTCCTCAAGCAAGGAAACAAAGTCGATAGCTTTGCCGCCAAACTCAAGCATTGATGAAAGCGTTTTGAAAATTTCTTTATGTTGCGGGAAATAAAAATACTCAAGTTTTACTTGACTTGCAATTAAATTCATACATTCAGGGTCAACGATAATTGAGCCTAAAAGCGCCTGCTCAGCCTCGGCAGAATAAGGTAAATTTACGTTATCTAAACTCATTAAAAAATTAGAATCGTTTACCATTTTTTACTTCTCCAATAGTTAATTATCTGAAACTACTACAGTAAATTTTGCTACAACGTCTGTAAATAGTTTTACGGTTGCGGAATATTCTCCAAAGTTCTTAATATCAGACATGGTTATCTTTTTCTTGTCAACCGAAACGCCCTGAATTTTATTAAGTTCAAGAGCAACTTCCTTGGATGTGATTGCACCGAAAAGTTTACCATTCGCGCCTGCTTTTGCCAAAATCTTAACGTTTCTGCCTTCAACGATTTTTGCCATTTCTTCTGCGGCACGCTTTTCTTCTTTGTAGTGGTGGTCTGCAGCGTCTGCTTTGCTTTTAAGCTCAGCCTGTGCTGATGCAGTTGCCTCCATTGCTAAGTTTTTAGGAAACAAGAAATTTCTTGCATATCCGTCAGAAACGTTAACCATTTGTCCCTTTTTGCCTTGTCCCTTAACATCGGCAAGTAATATTACCTTCATTTATATCACCTTTCCTCGTTATATTCGTTAATAGCCTTTAAAAGCAGTTGTTCAACTTCCTTAAAGGTCTTGTCTTTAATTTGACAAGCAGCTGCCGTTTTATGACCGCCGCCACCAAGCTTTGCAATAATGTTTTGAACGTCAACGTCGCCAAAAGACCTTGCCGAAACATTAACTTTATTATCTGAAGGACACATAACAAAGGATGCGCTAACGCCGTTGATTGTTAAAAGCTCATCAGCCGCCTGTGCGGTTGAAATCCTCGTAAATTGGTCCTCTTGCTCGGTTTTTGCAAAGGCATAATTTTCATAAAGAGCAACACTAGAAATAATCTCGTATTTTCTCTTACAAACCTCAACAGTTTCGGAAAACATCTTCTTAATTAGAACAGGGTCTGCTCTGAACTTTCTAAGAAACGAAGCCGCGCTAAAAGTATTACCGCTTGTATTCATAACAAAGTTTTTAGTATCAAGCATTATTCCCGAAAGAAGGGCTGTAGCTGCAACAGTATCAAGCGTTTTCACCTTTAGGATATTAAGTAAAATCGTTACTATTTCACACACCGAAGAAGCCGCGGTTTCAAGGTAAGAAAGCTGTGCTTTTAAGGCAAATTCATCAGCCTTAAAATGATGGTCGATAACAACAACTTTATCTATTCTGTTGTAAAGCTCGGTATAGTCCATAATTGACGGCTTGTGAGTATCAACTATAACCAAAACAGAGTCTTTATCAACCAAATGTGAAATCTCGTTATATCCGTAAATTTTACAGTCCTTGTCGCTAAACCTTAAGAAATCTACTAAAGGCCTTGCCAACGTGTTTTCTTTATCCGCAACTATTTTAACGTCATAGGTGTCACGCAGTCCATAATAAAGCCCGTATGCCGCACCTAAAGAATCAAGGTCTGAGAACCTATGTCCCATTATAAAAACGTTTGAAGCGGAATTTAAAATGTTTTTAAAGTTTTTAGTGAAAGATTTTAGTTTAAAATCAAGGTCACAAAAAAGAACTTTATTTGTTTTTTTAAATATAAGGCTCACAGTAACCTCCTTCTATCTTCCTAATCCTTAAACCTCCATAATTATCGGAAGTATCATAGGACTTCTTCTTGTTTGTCCGTAAAGATATTTTGAAATGCTGTCACGAAGCTTAATTTTAATTGTATTCCAATCGTGAACGTTAGTAATATAGCAATATTCTAAAACGTCCTCGGCAATCATAGTGATTTCACGCATAAGGTCTTCTGATTCCTTAACGTATACGAAGCCTCTTGAAACAATATCAGGACCTGCTAAAATTTCGCCTGTAGTTGAATCAATGGATACGGTAACAATGATAATACCATCATCGGATAAATGCTTTCTATCCCTTAATACGATGCTTCCTACGTCACCTACACCAAGTCCGTCAACCAAAACTCTGCCTGCAGGAACTTCTTCGGTAAGTTTAAGCGCTTTTGACGTCACTTCAATAACGTTACCGATATTGGCAATTAAAATATTTTTCTTTGGAATGCCCATTACCGAGCCAAGAGAAGCGCTCTTATAAAGATGCTTTTGCTCGCCGTGTATTGGAATAAAATATTTAGGCTTAACAAGTGCCATTAAAAGCTTAATTTCTTCTTGGCAAGCGTGGCCCGAAACGTGAACGTCATACATTTTTTCATATACAACGTTTGCGCCGTTTTTCATAAGCTCGTTTACAACCTTGCTTACAAGCTTTTCATTACCGGGTATAGGCGTTGCTGAAATTATTATCATATCATCAGGCACAATTTCTACCTGCTTATGGTCGGAAAAAGCCATTCTGTGAAGCGCTGACAAAGGCTCTCCCTGACTGCCTGTTGTGATAATTACAAGTTGTTCAGGCTTGTAATTTTTAATCATATCGATATCGACAATAGTGTTTTCAGGAATTTTTAGATAACCCAGTTCCTTTGCAACAGAAACAACGTTTTGCATGCTTCTGCCTGAAACAGCTACCTTGCGTTTGCAATGAACGGCCTCGTCGATAATTTGCTGAATTCTGTGAATGTTGGACGAGAAGGTTGCAATTATTATTCGGTTCTTACCGGCCTTTTTAAAAAGTGTTGAAAAAGACTCGCCAACAACGCGCTCAGACATTGTATAACCGGGACGCTCAGAGTTAGTAGAATCAGATAAAAGCGCCAAAACACCCTCTTTGCCTATTTCAGCAAAACGAGTAAGGTCGATTATTCTGTCATCAATAGGAGTTGTGTCAATTTTAAAATCTCCCGTATGAACAATAACGCCTGCCGGACAACGAATTGCAAAGGCTACTGCATCAGGAATTGAATGGTTTACGTGAATAAATTCAACGCTAAACGCTCCAAGTTTTACAGTCTCACCGGGATTTGTAACGAGAAGTTCACTTTCAGCTAAAAGCTTATGCTCCTTTAGTTTTCCTTCGATAAGGCCTATTGTAAGCCTTGTAGCATATATAGGAACGTTTATATTTTTTAGAAGATAAGGTATTGCTCCGATATGGTCTTCATGACCATGAGTAACGACAACACCTCTGATTTTATCTTGATTTTTGATAAGATAGGTAAAATCAGGAATTACGATATCAACGCCCGGAGTCTCTTCGTCAGGAAACGCCATACCGCAGTCAACAATAATAATGTCGTTTTGATATTCATAAACTGTTAAGTTTTTACCGATTTCACCAAGACCGCCTAGCGGTATAATCTTAACAGGAGATACTTTAGTTGCCTTTTTGCTTGAACTTTTAACCTGTTTGTGTTTTTTATAATCCTTCTTACCTTTACTTGTCTTGTTAAAGGTATCTTTTGCCATATAAATTTTCCTCCTTTTAAAAAAGATTATGTAACAGTATAACAACAGTTAAAACCGAAAAAATCTAAAATTGAGCAGAAATACTCAAATTAATTTTACTTATAAATACCTTCATTGTCAAGATAATAATAAATATATAAATAAATATATAAATAATAAATGTTGAAAAATGAAAAGAAAAATGATATAATGTTAGCAATTGGTCGAAAAGATAATTTTTCTTTTCAGCGCAAAACAAATTACATTTTGGAGGTTATTTAGATTGGAACAGAAAAAGGTTTTAATTACAAGAGACAGTACTAGTGACTTACCATTAGAAATAGTTGAAAAATATGATATTAAAACTATCCCTCTTGTTATTAATCTTGACTCAAAGTCATATAAGGACGGCGTCGATATCGACCCTGATTTCATTTATGATTACCACACTAAACACGGTGTACTACCAAAAACAAGCGCAGCAAACGTTGGAGATATGATTGATTTCTTTAAGCCGTTTGTTGAAGAGGGCTATGCTATCGTTCACTTTACACTTGGTTCGAAATTTTCATCTACTTGCCAAAATTCACTTTTAGCAGCCGAAGATTTTGAAGACGTTTATGTTGTAGATACCGCTAACCTTTCTACCGGTGAAGGTCTTCTTATTATGAAGGCTTGCGAAATGGCAAGCAACGGAAAATCTGCAAAAGAAATTTATGACGAAGTATCCAGTCTTGTTCCTTTGGTTGACGCTTCCTTTGTTATTGATAGCCTTGAATATCTACACAAAGGCGGACGTTGCTCTGCTCTAGCTTCTCTTGGTGCTAACCTATTAAAGCTTAAGCCTTGCATTGAGGTTCGTGACGGAAGCATGGGCGTTGGTAAAAAATACAGAGGTAAATACGCCGATGCACTTACCATGTATGTAAGCGAAAAGCTTGCAGATACTTCAAATATTAATCTTGACAGAATTTTCGTAACTCATGCAGGTTGTGATGATGAAATTGTTAACATGGTAAAAGACCTTGTTGCAAAAACTGCTAATTTTAAAGAGATACTAGTTTCCAGAGCAGGTTGTACTATTTCTTCACATTGCGGCAGAAACACCCTTGGTATTCTATTTTTAAGAAGCAAATAAATTAATATAGCAAAAGACTTTATTTGCACATATTATATGGCAGGGAGCAAACGGATATCCTGCTATTTCGGCGGCAATATATATCTGCCTTTAAAGTTACCGATTAAAAGTCTCCCTTTAAAATATAAAGGCTGACTCACAGACAAGTGAGTCAGCCTTGAATTTTTATATATCGAAATAATTATCTTTTCTTGTTTCTTCAGAAATGATGAACTTAGGTCTTTTCTTAGTTTCCATATACATTTTTCCAACGTATTCCCCTATAATTCCTAAAGATAAAAGTTGAATACCGCCAAACAGAGAAACTATACACACCATACTTGTCCAACCTGCAATTACCTTGTCCAATGCACTCATTATAATTGCCCAAACAACGCCGCCAAAGCCTAAAAGTGAAAACACAAGGCCTAAAACGGTTACAATTCGAATTGGCTTTATAGAAAGACTTGTAATGCCATTTATGGCTAAGGAAATCATTTTGCTTAAAGGATATTTACTCTTGCCTGCAATTCTTTCGGCACGGTCGTAATAAACGCTTGTTGATTTAAAGCCAACAAGTGGAACAAGTCCTCTAAGGAATATATTTACCTCTTCAAATTTGCTTAAATGCTCAAGCGCTTTTTTACTCATAAGTCGATAATCAGCATGATTAAAAACGACTTCGGCACCAAAAGATTTCATAATTTTATAGAAAAACTCTGCTGTTACACGCTTAAAGCATGTGTCAGTTTTTCTTTCTTTGCGAACGCCGTAAACAATATCGCAACCATCAAGATATGCATCAATCATTTCATCCATAGCGTTAATATCATCCTGACCGTCACAATCAATGCTAATTGTAACGTCACACTTATCTTTAGCGTACATAAGGCCGGCAAGTAAAGCGTTCTGGTGGCCTCGGTTTCTTGAAAGTGAAATACCTTCAACGTATTCGTTTTCTAAAGACAACTGTTTAATAATTTCCCAAGTGTTATCCTTAGAACCGTCGTTTACGAATAAAACACGGCTTTTATCGCTTATTTTATCGGTAAAATAAAGAGATTTAAGTTTTTCAATAAAATAAGTGCATGTAATCGGCAGTACTTCCTGTTCGTTATAGCAAGGAACTACGATATATAAAGTTTTGCTCATACGTCTTCTCCAAATAAAATTATAATACTATAATATGATAATTTTAAAAATTTTTCAAGAATAAATATTTTCGCAAGAAAAATAGGCTTCGTTTTGAAGCCTATTTTTTAAATTTTCAACGTTGAATTTAAGAATGCTTTAAGCCTATCAGACTGAGGATTTTCAAAAATATCTTCAGGCGAACCTTCTTCAGCTATAACTCCGCCATCCATAAAGATTACGCGGTCCGAAATTTCTTTTGCAAAGCCCATTTCGTGTGTAACTATAACCAAGGTTCTACCCTGTTTTGCCAGGTCAGAAATAACGCGAAGAACCTCTCCGGTAATTTCAGGGTCAAGAGCACTTGTAGGCTCGTCAAAACAAAGAACAGTCGGAGAAAGCATTAATGCT
Organism: Acutalibacteraceae bacterium; assembly: GCA_045636705.1. Classification (GTDB taxonomy): domain Bacteria; phylum Bacillota; class Clostridia; order Oscillospirales; family Acutalibacteraceae; genus SFWF01. The sequence goes on along the minus strand of JAZTYA010000028.1, from coordinate 29,871 downwards.
CTTGCAATTGCTACACGTTGCTGTTGACCGCCTGAAAGTTCACAAGGATAGTTGTCTATCTTATCGGCAAGACCAACGCTTGCAATAATCTGCAACGCCTCTTCTTTTAGTTCTAAGAGCTTTTGTTTGGCCTCTGCCTTTCCTACCTTATCCTTTTTCATTTGCTTCTTTAACATAAGTTTTTTAGCCAACATTACGTTGTCTAAAACAGAATATTGAGGAAATAGGTTAAACGACTGGAAAACAAGGCCCGTTGATAATTGATTTTCTCTTTTTTCTTCCTTAGAAAGTTTCTCGGTTCTGTTGCTGTCAAAGGTAATCCTCCGGCCAACAGAAATCACACCGAAATCTGCAGTTTCAAGACCTGTTATACAGCGGAGCAAGGTGGTTTTACCACTACCCGAAGAACCGATAATTGAGGTAACACTTCCCTCTTTAACCGAGAAGGAAATATCTTTTAAAACTTCGACTTTGCCAAAGCTTTTACAAATGTTTTTAACATCTAAAACTGTCATGATATTACCTCCTATCTAGTTAAAGTAGCTAAGTTTCTTTTCAAGTTTTGAGAAAAGAATTGTAAGTAAACCGTTAAATACTAAATAGAAAACACCTGTGAATAGTAAAGGCCAAATAAGACCTGCATATCCGTGAGAACCCTTTAAGAAGCCATAACCCGACCAGATAAGTTCCTGCCAACCGATAATACGAGCGATTGAAGTGTCTTTAACTAAGGTTATAATTTCGTTAGACATAGGTGGTACTATTCTTTTTACCATTTGAAGCAAGGTAACCCTAAAAAAGGTCTGAGTTTTTGTAAGTCCTAAAACCTGTCCTGCTTCTTGTTGACCCTTTGGAACGCCTTCAATACCTGCTCTGTATATTTCGGAAAAATAGCAAGCATAATTTATTATAAAAGCAACCGAAGAAGCGATAAAAATATCGTTATCAAATACCGACCAAGGAGAAAATCCGTTAAGTAGGTATCCCGGTATATAATAAATTATAATAAGTTGTAGCATTAATGGTGTTCCGCGAATTATCCAAACAAAACCTTTTGTAAGATATTTTAAGGGTAAAAATTTGCTCATTGAGCCAAAAACAATAATAAACCCAAGCGGAATAGAACCCGCAAGAGTCACAATAAATAGTTTTAAGGTTTCGATAAACCCTTCATTTAAGGCTCCTAATACCGTTAGGAAAACTTCCATAAATTACACCTTTAAATCAAAATACTGACTAATGGCAGAGGATATTTCTATCCTCTGCCACCAAAAACTTTTAATAAAATTTTACTGAGCAATTACAGCTGCCTGAACACCATACTTTTCAGCAAGTGTTGTCATTTTGCCTGATGCGTAGTAATCTTTGAAGAACTTGTTTAATTCTTCAGTAAGGTTAGAACCCTTGCGGAAACCTACACCGTACTCTTCGTTATTAAGGCCAACAGTGTAAGTTAAGTCAGCATAGTCTGTTCCTTCGCCTACCATAGCGCCTGCCATAAGTGAGTCGATAATAGCAGCATCTGCGTTACCCGACTTAATCTCTGCAAGTGCAGTAGCCTGGTCAACAACCTCTTTATATTGAGCGCCGATTGCTGCAGCTTCCTTCTGACCGGCAGAACCCTTTTCAACTGCAAAGCTAAGCCCCTTTACAGAATCAACGGTTGTGTAGTTCTCTGCAACGTCCTTCTTAACGATAACAATCTGCTGGTTGTTGCAGTATGCGTTTGAGCAAGACATAGCAGCCTTTACCTCATCGGTAAGAGTCATACCATTCCAGATAACGTCAACCTTGTAGCTGTCAAGCTCTAAAACCTTGTTATCCCACTCGATTTCTTTGAACTCAACCTCAACGCCAAGGCTTTCAGCAAAAGCTTCTGCAAGTTCCGCATCGAAGCCAACCCATTTACCATCAGCATCAAGATAATCCATAGGAGCGAAGTTTGTGATACCAACAACTAATTTGCCTGCATTCTTAACGTTTTCTACGTCCTTATCAGGGGTTTTGCCACAACCTACAAAAAGGGTTGCAATCATTAAGGTTGCAAGTAATAATGCTATTAACTTTTTCATGAATATTTCCTCCAAAACATTTTATTAGTTTATCGTAGTAAAGTGCTACTGTGGTAAAATTATAACATTAATTTTTGCGTTTGTCAACATATTTTTCCAAAAAAATAATAAAAAAGCAACCTAAAAAATAGGTTGCTTTTAATAGTTTTAAAATTTACCAACGAACCTGCCAACGTTCATTATAACCCTTTGAATTTATAGTTTCTTCATTTGCTTTATGTATAGAGGAATTTGAGGCTAATTTATCAAGCAAAGAATCAAATTTTTCAGTATCAAAAGGTAAAAGAACCTCGGTACTTCCCTGCCAACTTGAAAGAAAAGCAGCGTTAGAAAGTGACAATTCAAATATACCGTCGGTACCAGGAGAAAGAAGTTCTTCTCCGTGAAGAACGGCATTTGCAAAGTTTTGTAAAATTCCTCTGTGAGCGGTTTCCTGTGTATCTTGAACTATCTCCGTATAATCGGAATCAATAACTACAAAACCGTTTTTCGAGGTTTTACATACATCTCGCTCGTCTTCTTTTAACTTCCACCACTTTAATATTCCGTTTTCAATAACAAGTTTGCCCTTTGAACCGGAAATTTCAAGTCTATTAGTTCCCGGGAACTCTCCTGTAGAAGTAATGAAAGTACCAACGGCACCATTTTTATATCTAGTAAAAATGGTAACGTCATCTTCAACTTCAATATTATGATGCTTTGAAATATCACAAAAAGCAGTGACAGATTCAGGCATACCGCAAATCCATTGCCAAAGGTCAAGGTTGTGTGGAGCTTGATTTAAAAGAACGCCACCGCCTTCGCCTTTCCAGGTAGCACGCCAATCGCCCGAGTCATAGTAAGCTTGTGTGCGATACCAGTTTGTAATTATCCAAACCGTTCTTTTAAGTTCACCTAAAAGGCCGCCTTTTACTATTTCTCTTGCCTTTGCAAATAACGGGTTTGTACGTTGATTAAACATAATCGAAAATACTTTACCCGATTTTTTAGCCGCCTCGTTAAGCTTTAAAACCTTAGATACAGCAATATCTGCAGGTTTTTCAAGGACAACGTGAAGGGAATTTTCAAAGGCTTTAATTGCGATTTCAGAATGTAGCGGATGCGGTACTGCAATGATAACAGCATCAATTTCTCCGCTTTTAAACAGTTCGTTATAATCGGTATACGTTTTAACAAAAGGATACTTATTTTGAACGTTTTGTGCACGATTTTCTAAAACGTCGCAAACCGCAACAAGTCGCATACCCTCTACTTTGTTTTCTGCGATACAGGAAACATGGGCAGAGCCCATATTTCCTATTCCAACTATACCAACTTTAAGTTCATTCATAATATTATTTGGTACCACCGTAAGTATTTGATGTATCTAAGACTACTTCGTTTACATTTACTTTTCTGCGTGAAGTAGCAACTCTCTTCATAAGTTCTTCTTGGAAGAGGTCGTTATCGAAAGGAATTTCGATTTCTTTTCCTAAGAAGGAAGAAAGGTGTGCAGCATTGGAAATTGTAAGAGCATTAATACCCTCTTCACCATTTGCAACGAGTTCACCACCATTGAGAATAGCGTTTGCCCAAGCGTTAAGAACGCCAACGTGTTGAGGACTCTCGCCATCAGTTTCAACGTAGCTGCCCTTAGAGGGAACAGTTTCAAAACCACTCTTGCAGGTCTTGGTCCACTCTGGTTCAGGCATCTCATACTCTTCCATATAAAGTCTGTTGCCTTCTACAACGAACTTAGCTCTATCCATCTGAATTTCGAAGCGGTTAGTACCGTGAGCATCACCAGTAGAGGTTACAAACACACCGGAAGCTCCGTTTTCATATTCAACGTAAATGGTAACGTCATCTTCAACTTCAATGTCATGCCATTTGCCGTAATGAACGTGAGACATAACCTTCTTAGGCATGCCGCAAATCCACTGCCATAGGTCTAACTGATGGGGGCACTGATTTAGAAGAACGCCGCCGCCTTCGCCAGACCATGTTGCACGCCAGTCACCGGAATCATAATAAGCCTGTGTACGATACCAAGCGGTAATAACCCAGTTTGTTCTACGGATTTCACCATATTCACCAGAACTTACAAGTTCCTTCAACTTACGATAAACGCAGTCGGTTCTCTGGTTGAACATCATACCGAAAACAACTTCAGGATGCTTTTTAGCTTCCTCATTCATTTCGATAACCTGGTTAACGTAAACGCCTGCAGGCTTCTCAACCATAACGTGAATGCCTCTCTTCATGCATTCGATAGCATAAACTGTATGATGATAATGAGGAACTGCAATTAAGCAAGAATCAATTACACCACTGTCGAGCATTTCAATAGCGTTGTCAAAATATACTATTGAATCGCTTATGTTTTGCTCCTTAACCCAGTTAAGGCGGCCGGGCTTTACGTCGCAAACTGCAGCGAGCTCAATATCGGGACAAAGACCTCTTTTAAGATTGTTGATGTGGCCTGTTCCCATGTTACCAATTCCGATGATACCAAGTTTAATTTTCTTACTCATTTTAAAAACCTCTCGATTTTAAATATTTATAGCTGCGTTTCATGCAATCGAACGGGTCGTCCCCAAAGTATTCGTCTTGCTCAACGAGCATATATTCTGTTCCGGCAGCCTCTGCTTTTTCAAAGATGCGGTCAAAGTTTAGGTTTCCTTCGCCTAAAACTGCAACCTTTCTTCCGTAAGCATAGTCTTTTAAGTGTATGCAAGGTACTCTGCCCTTAAGATGTTCGAGCCACCAAGCGGGGTCTCCGCCGCCTGCTTGAACCCAGAAAGTATCAAGAATAAAGCCCATTTCATCCGGTGCAAAGTCTTCTGTTAACTTCTCTAGAACCAACTTACCGTCAAGCTTGTTAAACTCTTGGTCGTGGTTGTGATACATAAAGTATTTGCCTCTCTCTTTAAGCTTCTTGGCAACGGGTACGAAAAGTCTTAAAAACTCATCGTATTTTTCCTTTGTGTCATCAAAGCCGTACCAACCGATACCTATGTTTTTACAACCAAATACTGTATGGTCAGCAGCAGTCTTATCCATCTCATTAAACAAAGCCATAGGAGAAACGTGAGTTAAAACGCACTTTAATCCATTCTTGTCTAATTCGTTTTTAAGCCAGTCAGCCTCGTATGCACAGGTGCCTGAAACTTGAACGATGTTATAACCAACATCAGCAACCTTCTTTAAGGTTTCAGAAAACTCATCAAGAGTTTTACAGTAATCTCTTAAAGAATAAATCTGCATTCCTATTTCCATAACATTCAGCCCCTTAAATTAATTTTTTGAAAGCAGTGCAACCTGCGTCAAAAGCTTCCTCTGTTGTTTTGAAAATAAATTCGCCAGCGCCAACCAAGCTCTTTTCATCTTCATTTTCAAGTGCTGCTAAGCCATCGAAAACAGACAAATGTGGTTCCATTGTAAAGCATCTGCCACCGTTTTCGATAAAACGACGAGCAAGTTCTTTAATTTCGCCAGCTCCTGTACCAGCAGGAACAATCTTGCCGTCTTCTCTAACGTCCTTAATATGCATGTAGTAAATGTATGGCTTTAGAAGTTCCCAAGCCTCTAAGGTGTTTTCTCCGCACTGCAGGAAGTTTGCGGGGTCATAAATGCCCTTTAAGTTAGGAACACTGGTAAGTAGGTCTAAACATCTTGAAGCGATGTCACCGTAAATACCCTTTTCGTTCTCATGACAAATATTAATGTCATAAGGTTTAGCGATTTCAATAAGTTCACTTAAATTCTCAATAACCTGATTTCTATATAGGCTATAATCTTCGCCTTTTGGCATAAAGAATGAGAAAATGCGCATGTTGTTGGTGTTTAAAATCTTTGAAATCTCAAGTAAATTCTTAAATTTATCCTTGTGAGCCTCAAAATCCTCATCAAGTCTGATTTTTCCTATAGGAGAACCGATAGACCAAACAGGAAATCCTGCATCGTCTAATTTTTTCTTAACCTCTTTTGCCGTGTCTAAGGTAATGTCAGCAATACTAACGCCGTCAACACCTCTAATTTCAAGACCATCAAGGTTGTTTCTTTTCATGGCCTCAATCTGGCCATCAAATTTTGCATCTGCCTCATCGGCAAAACCAAAAATTTTAATATCGCTCATTGATTAAACCCCCGAATATGCTGAGAATCCACCGTCAATTGGTAGAACTACACCTGTAATAAAGCTTGCAGCTTCATTATTAAGTAAGAATAAAAGTCCGCCATCAAGCTCGTCAGACTCACCAAAACGGCCCATAGGAGTAGCCGCTAAAATCTTTCCGGTACGAGCTGTAGGTGTGCCGTCATCGTTAAATAGAAGTTTTGCATTCTGCTTGGTTGAGAAGAAACCAGGAGCAATAGCATTCACGCGGATACCAACCTTGCTAAAATGAACTGCTAACCACTGTGTAAAGTTAGAAATGGCAGCCTTAGCGCCTGAATAAGCAGGAATTTTAGTAAGAGGAGTATAAGCATTCATACTTGAAATGTTAAGAATGTTGCAGCCATCTCTGCCAACCATTTGTTTTGCAAAAGCCTGTGTTGGAATAAGAGTACCAAGGAAGTTTAGGTTGAATACAAACTCAACTCCTGCACTTTCAAGGTCGAAGAAGCTCTTTGTGTCAGCATCAATATCGCCAACCTCAAAATACTCCTTATCGGTAGTAGCTCTAGGATTATTACCGCCAGCGCCGTTAATTAAAATGTCGCAAGGTCCGAAATCGTTCATAACCTCTTTAGCTACGTCTTCGCATATTGCCTTATCTAAAACGTTGCAAGAATAAGCCTTAGCAACTCCACCTTCTGCTACGATTTCATCAGCAAAAGCCTTTGCTGCATCAAGGTTAAGGTCAAGTAGTGCCACCTTTGCGCCTGCGCGAGCTAAGGTTTTAGCAAATGCAGAGCAAAGTACTCCACCTGCACCTGTAACAACTGCAACTTTGTTGGTTAAATCTGTGTTTAAAACATTTTTATTCATGTCGTTTTACCTTTCTTTTAAATTAAGACTAATCTAAAGCCTTTTCGCAAGCCTCAAATAATCCGTTAATATAGGTGGCGCCAAGAGCACGGTCATAAAGGCCATAACCGGGTTTTCCGGTCTCTCCCCAAATCATTCTACCATGGTCAGGACGAACGTAGCCGTCGAAACCGGTTTCAGCTAAAGCCTTTACGATTTCATACATATCAAGGCTTCCGCACTTGGATAAATGTCCGCTTTCTTCAAAGCTTCCATCATCCATAAGAGTAACCTGACGAATGTGCATAAACGCAATTCTGTCCATAGCGCTATATTTACGAACCATTCTTGGAATATCGTTAAAGCTAGCACATCCTAAGGAGCCTGTGCAGAAGCAAAGGCTGTTAGCAGGGCTATCAACAATAGCAAGTAATCTGTCAAGATTGGCTTCGTTAGTGATAATTCTTGGGATACCAAAGATTGGATATGGCGGGTCATCGGGATGTATAGCCATTCTAACATCACATTCTTCAGCAACAGGAATTATCTTCTTTAAGAACTTTTCAAGGTTCTTCCATAATCCTTCTTCGCCGATTTCGCCATAAGCCTTGATTAAGTCTCTAACCTCTTCTTGAGTGTAGCTAGAATCCCAACCGGGAAGATGGATATCATCCTCTAAAGGATTTAAATCCTTCATCTGTTCCCAATACATAACAAGACTTGTAGAACCATCGTCTGCCTTTTTATCAAGCTGAGTTCTTGTCCAGTCAAAAACAGGCATAAAGTTATAAGTTATACATTTAATGCCGTACTTTGCGCAACGACGAATGTTTTCACAGTAAATTTCTGTAAGCTCGTCTGCCTTTTCGGTACCAAGTTTAATTTCCTCAGGAACAGGAACAGACTCAACGATATCAAAAAGCATACCGTTAGCTTCAACAAGTTCCTTCATTCTTTTTAAGCTTTCCTCAGGCCAAACTTCACCCGGTTTAACGTCATAAACCGCAGAAACGATTGAACGCATATTAGGAATTTGTCTTATCTGTTCAAGTGTTATCTGGTCAGATTCACCATACCAGCGAAATGACATTTTCATAATTATTCACCTATAGCTTTCTTAATGTTGTTATAACAAATTTTGGCAACTAGTCTTTCAGCTGCATCCTTTGAGAATTCTCCCTTTTCTACCCATTCACCGATTACGCTGCAAAGAATTCTTCTGAAGTAATCGTGACGAGCATAGGATAAGAAACTTCTTGAGTCGGTAAGCATGCCGTAGAATTCGCCAAGAGAACCATTCTCTGAAATAACCTTAATTTCATCTTCAATACCGCGCTTGTGGTCGCAGAACCACCAAGCAGCACCACATTTAACGCCAGGGAACGAACCTGCAATAGAAGCAATTTGGGCAATATTAGATTCGTTGAGCGAATAAATAACAGTTGTAGGTAGACCGGTTTCTTTATTGATAGCATCAAGCATCATAGCAAGGTCAGCGCCATTTACAACGTTGCCAACACAGTCAACACCGCAGTCAGCGCCAAGATTACCGAACAAGACAGAGTTAGCATTTCTTACAACGGCCAAATGCCACTGAGAAATCATACCCTTTTGCTTATATAGTCCGTTTGTGAAGATATACATATATCCAACAAAGCCGTTATATTCTTCATCGGTAATTGTTTTGCCAGCCAAAATTGCCTTATATGTTTTGTTAGCTTCCTTTTCATCAGCAATTCTGTTTGGGAATAGCGGAATGCCAAGGTCGGTAACACGGCAACCCGCATCATAGAAATAATCAAGACGGCTTTCTACTGCTTTTTTAAGTGAATCGATATCTTTAACCTCAATACCGCTAACTTCACTTAACTTTTTAACGTAATCAAGATATCCGTCGCGACGCACGAGTAAAAGATTATCTGTTCTGTATGATGGAAGAACCTTGGTAGCAAAAGACTTGTCTTCTGCTATTTTCTTGTGCCAAGCTAAATCATCAATAATATCATCGGTTGTGCAGATAATTTCAACGTTTGATTTTTCGATAAGCTTTCTGGGTGACATATTTGTGTCGGCAATATATTTATTAGCCTTTTCCCAGATAACCTCTGCATTAGCAGCATTGATAGTCATATCAATGTTAAAGAACTGCTTTAATTCCATATGTGACCAATGGTAAAGCGGATGGCCGGCAGCAAATTCAATTGCTTCGCAATATTTTAAGAATTTCTCTTTAAAGGTAGAGTCGCCGGTTATGTATTTTTCGTCAATACCTGCAGTTCTCATAAGTCTCCACTTATAATGGTCTGCACCAAGCCAAACTTCACCAATATTAGTAAACGGCTTGTCTTCAAAAATTTCCTTTGGAGATAGATGACAATGGTAATCTACAATCGGTAAGTCCTTTGCAGTGCCGTATAATTTTTCAGCAGTTTTTGTGCTTAACATGTACTTTTTAGTCACAAGTTTTCCTCCTAATCAAAGCATTAATCCGAGTGGTAAATTAACCCTAAAGCAGATATAGTGCTTTGCTTAAATTTTCTCATTAAATTTTACCACAAAATTACAGTAAAATCAATAGTAATTTCTATGTTTTAGATAAAATTATAGACTTAATTTCAGCAACCGAGTCTGCTAAGAAATCAGGGTTAGACGCAACTAAACCTTCCCTATCTTCATAGCCGTAAGTAACCGCTAAAGAAGCCAAACCCAAAGTCTTTGCTCCCTCAACGTCAAAAATGGTATCTCCTACTAATACAGCCTTCGAGATATCCTCAAGGTTTAAGTTTGATAAAGCATACTTTAAGACGTCGGCCTTCTTAACTCTGGAGGAGTCCAAGGTAGCTCCGAAGACGCCGTCAAAGAGTTCTAGTATATCTGCTTTATTTAGTATTTTATTAGCGAAAATTTCAGGTTTAGATGTTGCAATATAAAGCTTTTTGCCGTTTTCTTTTAAGGACGTTAGCATTTCTTTGATTCCGTCATATAAAACGAACTTATAAATTCCGGTGTCCTTATAATACTCACGATATTTATTTATCGCATCAAGGGCCTCTTCCCTATTAAATCCACAATACTTGATATAAGAATCAACAAGCGGTGGTCCTATGAACTTTTCAAGCGTTGCCTCGTCGAGAGCCGGAGCGTTAAGTCTTTTAAGGGAATACGCAACCGAAGTTGTCACACCTTCTTTTGAATTCGCAACCGTACCATCTAAATCAAAAAATATATAATCAAACATTATATAAGCCTCATTTTCTTTAATAGAGCTGAAAGTTTATTGCCAAAAGGCATTCCTGTCAAATCTTCCTCTTCTAAAGTTTTCATAAAGAGCAAAGCAACAAGATAGACAACCGCGCCTATACAAATAGAAAGAAGCGTGGCAATTGTATTGCCGCTAAATGAGGCGATTAAATTATATGCACCAAATACAACAACCGACATTATTAAGGCTGAAGCAAATGGTTTTAATACGATTTTTACTAGGTTAAGAGAAAGCTTCATATAACGAAGAAGTAAAGCTATTTGAATTATAAAGGTAACGATATGATAAGCAATAGTGCCTATTACCGCGCCATAAATATTCAGAGACGGAATAGTCATAAGTGTAAGATTTAAAACAAGTTTCACTACCGAACCTATACCAAGCGAAATTGCAGGAACGGCCTGCTTGCCGATTCCATAGAAAACACCGTTTAAAAGTTGTGTTAAAGCCGCTAACGGCAAAACAGAAGAAAGTAAAATAAATATAAGCTCTCCATCCGGAACGCTTGGATATAAAAGCTTTAGAATAGGAGAAGAAAGCGCAATAAATCCACCTGTGCAGGGGAAAATAACAAGACAGCTGATTAAGGATGCTAATCCTATTTTCTTTCTTGCTTCTTCCTTATCGTTTTTAGCATAGGCAGAAGCAATTACAGGAACTATAGCGGTGCAAAGCGTTGCGCTTATTGCTAAGGGTAAGTGGGTTAGCGTTTCGCATTTTTGCATAACACCATAAAGCTCCATTGCCTTTTCTTCAAGTGCCTTAGCGTCGTTTATAACAGAAGATAAAGCCGACTGTATGCAACGGCTAACCGTAATCGTATCGATAGTAGCCGCAGCAGTTGAAATAAGAGAACTTAAGGTAATAGGAATTGAAAGCGCAAGTATCGTTTTGATAAGGGCGCCGTTTCTCTCGTTACCTAAAGAGGTTTGAATGGAGCATTCATAAAGAATATCTCCCCTTCTTTTTCTAAAGAAGAGAACTAAATAGAATAGTGCAATTAGGCAAGCACAGGTTGTAGAAAGGTTGCCTGCAGCCGCCATAATTGCAGTGTCTTTTCCAACGCAAGCATAAACAAATCCAATGGATAAAACACAGTTGAAAAACTGTTCTATAACCTGCGAAGTGCTATTAGCCTTCATACTGCCAAGACCTGCAAAATAACCTCTTAAAACTGCAGAAACAGGCACAATAGCTAACGCTGGTGCTAAAACCATAAGGGTGTATTTAACACCTTCCGCTTTAAGCAAATTAACCGAAATAAATTCGGCACCAAAAAATAAAACCAGTCCCAAAAATGCGCCAAAGGAACCAAACATATAAAGTGAAAGTTTAAACACCTTATATGCCGACTTATAGTCGCCTTTAGCGGCACGTTCTGAAACCAGTTTTGATAAAACGTTTGGTATACCAAGGGAAGAAATTGCCAGGAGTATCATATAAATCTGATACCCCGTAGCATAATATCCGTTTCCTACGTTACCAAAGTTTTCAACGTCGACAATAACAACACGGTAAATAAGACCTAAAGCCTTTACCGCTACTTGCGAAAACATGAGCATTAATACATTCTTTAAAAAGGAAGTTGTATTTTCTCTTTTTAAACGTGATTTTTTACTCATTTTAAACTTCCTTTCATAAGGTTAATTACTCATCCAACTTTAAAACCGCCATAAATGCTTCCTGCGGAACCTCAACAGAGCCTAACTGGCGCATTCTCTTTTTACCCTCTTTTTGCTTCTCCAAGAGTTTCTTCTTTCGGGTAATATCACCGCCGTAACATTTAGCAAGAACGTCCTTGCGCATAGCTTTAACAGTTTCACGCGCAATAATTTTTCCGCCAACCGCTACTTGAATTGGAACCTCGAAAAGTTGGCGAGGAATGTAATCTTTAAGCCTTTCGGCAATCTTTCTTGCTCTGTTATAAGCATTATCGGTATGAACTATAAAAGAGAGAGCATCCACTACGTCACCTGCAAGTAAAACGTCAAGCTTAACAAGTTTAGATTTATTATAGCCCTTGGTTTCGTAATCATAACTAGCATATCCTTTGGTGCGAGATTTAAGCGCATCAAAGAAGTCGTAAACGATTTCGCCCATAGGCATAATATAATGAATATCAACCCTATCGCCCATATATTTCATATCGGTATATTCGCCGCGGCGTTGTTGACAAAGTTCCATAATGGAGCCAACGTATTCACTTGGGCTATAGATATGAACGTCTGCAACAGGTTCAAAAGCTTCCGCTATAGTTGCAGGGTCGGGATAATTTGTCGGATTATCAACAAAAACAGTGCTGCCGTCGGTTAGCGCAAATTTATAAATAACGCTCGGAGCAGTAGTTACAAGGTCAAGATTATATTCGCGTTCCAATCTTTCTTGTATGATTTCCATATGAAGAAGTCCTAAAAATCCACAACGGAAACCAAAGCCTAAAGCGGTAGAAGTTTCAGGCTCAAACAAAAGTGAAGCATCGTTAAGTTGCAATTTTTCTAGTGCTTCTCTAAGGTCGGTATAACGGGCGCCGTCTGCAGGATAAATACCACAGAAAACAACCGGATTTACCTTGCGGTAACCGGGCAATGCTTCCTTGCACGGGTTATTTGCAAGAGTAATTGTATCGCCGACGCAGGCATCAGATACAGTCTTAATAGCGGCGGCAAGATAACCTACCTCGCCCGCCTCAAGATATTCGCAAGGTTCCATAGAGGTAGCGCGTTTTCTGCCAACCTCAACAACGTCAAAAGTGGCACCCGTTGCCATCATTTTAATTGTATCCCCTGCTTTTATTTTACCGTTAACAACGCGGAAATAAACAATAACACCCTTATAAGCATCATAATAAGAGTCAAAAATCAGAGCAGATAAAGGTTCTTCTCTGTTTCCTTCCGGTGCGGGTATATCTGTTACAATACGTTCCAAAACCTCTTCTATGTTAATTCCTGTCTTAGCAGAAACTCTTGGAGCATCCTCTGCAGGTATGCCGATAATATCCTCAATTTCTGAAATTACTCTGTCAGGGTCTGCAGAAGGAAGGTCGATTTTATTGATAACAGGCAAAAGCTCAAGTCCGTGGTCAACCGCAAGATAGGTGTTTGCCAAGGTCTGCGCCTCAATGCCTTGAGAAGCATCAACAACAAGTAACGCACCCTCACAAGCGGCAAGAGAACGAGAAACCTCGTAATTAAAGTCAACGTGACCAGGAGTGTCGATAAGGTTAAGCTCATATTCTTCCCCATCACTTGCCTTATAATAAAGGGTTACGGCATGAGCCTTAATTGTAATTCCTCTTTCACGCTCTAAATCCATACTGTCAAGCAGTTGTTCTTCCATATCGCGCTCTGACACCGACTGAGTGAGTTCCAAAAGTCGGTCAGCCAAGGTAGATTTACCGTGGTCAATATGGGCAACAATGCAAAAGTTTCTAATTTTATCTAACGGATATGCCACCAGATTTTCTCCTTATTGGTATATTTAAACTCATAATACCACAACATTTTGATTTTTTCAATTATTTTATGTCTAATTTTTCCACTATTCTTATTATTTTATATATTGACTTTCTTGAAGGTTTGCGGTATGATATTATTATCGAACATTTGTTCTTAATTTGTTTGGAGGGAATTTGCTTGGATAAGGTTATATTACACGTTGACTGTAATAAGTTTTTTGCATCGGTTGAGTGCGCAGCTCATCCTGAGCTTAAAGACCTTCCCCTAGCCGTAAGCGGAAGCCGTGATGCCAGACACGGTATTATTTTAGCCGCTAACCAAATTGCTTCCGGTTTTGGTGTTAAGACCGCAGAGCCTATTTGGCAGGCTCAAATTAAATGTCCTGAATTAGTTTTTGTTTCTCCTAACTATCCGCTTTATGAAGAGTATTCGCGGCTTTTTAAAGGCATTTGCGCCGAATATTCAGACAGAATTGAACCTTTCGGAATTGATGAATGTTGGATTGATATTTCAAACAATATAGGAAAACGAAGAGACGGCGCACTTGTTGCAAACGAAATAAAAGAACGTATAAAAAAAGAACTTGGTCTTACGGTGTCGGTCGGCGTTTCTTTTAATAAGGTTTTTGCAAAACTTGGTTCCGACTATAAAAAGCCGGATGCCGTAACGATAATTTCTAGAGATAATTTTAAAGACATTGTATGGCCTTTATCGGTTGATAACCTTCTTTACGTAGGCGGTTCTACAAAGAAAAAACTTATCGGTAGAGGTGTTTTTACCATTAAAGATTTAATAAATATGGGCAAGCCTTCTCTTGAACTTCTTCTGGGTAAACAAGGCGCTACCCTTTATGATATTGCATGCGGTAATAGTTTTGAAGAGGTTAATTTTTACGAAGAAAAACGACAGGTAAAATCTATAAGCAACTCTACTACCACAACCCGCGACCTTACGAGTTTAGAAGATATAAAGCTAATTCTAACCTTGATTTCAGAGAGTGTTGCCATGCGTCTTAGAGAACAAAATCTACGTTGTAAAACAGTATCAATCAACCTTAAAGACAGTTCGCTTCGTTCATTTTCAAGGCAGACTTCTTTAAAAGTTCCGACTTCCCTTTCTTCTGTCATAACAAATGCCGCTTTTAAGTTGGCAACCGAAAACCTAAACGAACCTTACTTTATAAGAAGTGTTGGAATCGCCGTATCCGACCTATGCAGCGACTCTGAAATATTTCAAATTGACCTTTTTGATGAAGCCATAAACAACGAAAAACAAGAGCATCTTGAAAAAACAGTTGATATTCTTAAATCAAGGTTTGGGGTTAAGTGCATAAAAAAAGCCTCTATTTTAAAGGATAGCTCTTTAAGTAATTTAAGCGAAGATAATATAACTTCATTTAAAACAGACTTGTAAATCACTCTTTCATTTGATATTATAATATTAATAACGTAAAGGTGGTTTTTAAAATGGGTTTTCATCCTATTAAGCATTTTATCACTATTTCAAAACACAGGCACAAGGTAATGGTGCATTGTTTTAAATGTGGCATCTTTTTTAGAGGACTTTTGCACGACCTATCGAAATTTTCATTTAGTGAGTTTATTTTAGGTGCAAAATACTACGAAGGAACTAGAAGTCCAAATGAAAAAGAAAGAGAACTTTTTGGATTTTCAAAGGCTTGGATGCACCACAAAGGTAGAAATATGCATCACTTTGAATATTGGACCGACCTTAATCCTGCCACCAAAAGATACGAGCCCGTGCCAATGCCAAAGATTTATTTGACCGAAATGTTTTGCGACAGAGTTGCGGCCAGTAAAATTTATTTGGGTGAAAAATACACCGACTCATCCCCGCTTGAATATTTTTTAAGAGGAAACGCAAGACAAAGAATGCACGAAACCACCGCTGACGAGTTAGAATTTTTGCTTACAATGCTTAAAGATAAGGGTGAAGATAAAACCTTTAAATATATAAAACAAAATTTAAAATAAAAAAATAGAGCATATTCGAAAACCGAATATGCTCTTAATTTTTTTAAAAGTATTAAAGTAAAGCAGCTATAACGTTTGCAGCAAACACTAAAAGTATGAATGCAATAGCAATGAACTTTGTGAATCTGGAAAGCTTTGCATCAAGAGTTCTAGCCTTTGTCTTAGAAAGGAAAGTATCTGCTCCACCGGAAATAGCACCATTAATACCCTGACGATGACCCTGTTGAAGAAGGATTACAGCAGTAACTATTAAGGAAACTATTAAAACTAAAACGCCAATAATAATGTGCCAAATAGTCATATTTTAGACACCTCCGTGTTGTTTTTCTTTAAGCAAATGACAGTATAACATAGTTTAAATTAAAATTCAACTATTTTTTTATAATGGATGAACCGAGTTCTCTGCATCAGCGCGCTTTGAATCAACCTTATACTTTTTATTGTTGCGTTGTTCAAAGAACTTAACTGCAACCTGGTCGAACTGAGCATAAGAAAGAACATCCTCTTCCTGTTCTGACCAAGGAGCAACCTCTGCCTTGATTTTTTCAAGCTCCGGCTCAATTAAATCAGCAGGACGGCAGTCAATTGGTTCTGCATCGCCGATAATCTTCTTTCTAAACTCTGGGTCAATTTCAACAGGTGTTTTACCATATTCACCGCGAACAAGGCCCCTAAATTCCTTAGTAACCATTTTATAACGTTCGCCTGAAATAATGTTGAAAACTGCCTGTGTTCCAACAATTTGAGAAGAAGGAGTAACAAGTGGAGGATATCCACAGTCCTTACGAACCTCAGGAACCTCTGCCAAAACGTCTGCTAGCTTGTCTTCCTTGCCTGCTTGCTTAAGCTGAGAAACAAGGTTTGAAAGCATGCCGCCGGGAACCTGGTAAATTAGTGTCTTACCGTCAACGCCAAGCATCTTGGTGTTGAGAAGACCGCTATCAAGATATTTTTCTCTTAATGTGCTTGCATATTTAGCAACGTCTGCTAAAGCTTCTAAAGAAAGACCAGTATCCATATCAGTACCCTGAAGAGCTGCTACAATAGCCTCTGTAGCGGCATGTGAAGTACCTAAGGATAAAGGAGAAATTGCTGTATCAACAACATCTGCGCCTGCCTCGATAGCCTTTAAGAGAACCATAGAACCAAGACCTGATGTGTAGTGGCTGTGAACCTGAATCGGAACCTTAACAGTTTCCTTTAATGCTTTTACAAGGTCGTAAGTAGCATAAGGTGTTAAAAGTCCTGCCATATCCTTAATACAGATGGAATCTGCACCTGCATTCTCAAGTTGCTTAGCATAGGTTGTATAATACTCAAGGTCAAAAACAGGACCGGTTGTATAAGAAATTGCAGCCTGAGTATGAGCGCCTTCCTTCTTAGCAGCCTTGATGGAAGTTTCAAGGTTTCTAAAGTCGTTGAGCGCGTCGAATATTCTTAAAATATCAATACCGTTAGCAACCGACTTTTGAACAAAATATTCAACAACGTCGTCTGCATAGTGACGATATCCAAGCATGTTCTGTCCCCTGAAAAGCATCTGAAGCTTTGTATTAGGACAATGCTTTTTAATTGTACGGAGTCTATCCCATGGGTCTTCATTTAAGAAACGAAGACAACTGTCAAAGGTCGCGCCGCCCCAACATTCAAGAGAGTGATATCCTATTTTATCAAGGCTTTCAAGCATAGGAATCATCTCATCCATTGTCATACGAGTCGCAATTAACGACTGATGTGCGTCACGAAGGACGGTTTCGGTAATACCAATTTTTGCCATAGATAAATTACCTCTTCCTTATGACAATGTTACTAAAGTTTTACCGGATTCAACCGACTCACCCTTAGCAACTGAAACTGCAGAAACAACGCCATCACGTGGAGCGTAAATTTCGTTTTCCATCTTCATTGCCTCTAAAGTGCAAAGAACGTCACCCTTCTTAACACTTTGTCCTGCTGAAACCGCTACCGATAAAATAACACCGGGCATAGGAGCAACAACTGCTTCGCCTGCTGCAGCAGGAGCTGCTGCGGGAGTGGGAGCTGAAGCCTGAACTGCGGGTGTAGCTGCAGCAGCTACGGGAGCAGAACCGCCAACCTCTTCTACAACTACATCGTAAGATGTTCCGTTAACTGTAATCTTTAATTGTTTCATTTTTATTTCCTCCTACTATTAAAGCGGTATATTTGTGTGTTTCTTATCCATAGTGGATACTCTTTTAGATACAAGAAGGTTTGTTGCCGCAGCTAATTTTGAAGCAATCTCTTCCTTTGTGATAATGTCGGTAACGTAACCCTTTGCAGCCGCATTAAATGCAGAACATTTATCGGTAATGTACTCCTGCTCTAAAGCTTCACGAGTTTCTCCTGACATTAGTCTGTCTTTATATAAAAGTTGAACTGCAGTCATTGGCTCGAGTGTGCCGATAACGCTATTTTCTAAAGCGAAAACCATATCAGGATCAGCTGCAGCAGATACAAATGCGATATAAGCTGCCGAGATAGCATTTCCTAAAACAACAGAAATCTTAGGACACGTAGCTTCACTATAGGTAGATGCTAAGAGCGCTACAGATTTGACGCCACCTGAAAGCTCGCTATCTTTTGAAGCTAAAGCGCCAAGACTGTCTACTAAGGTAATTACCGGAATAGAGAAAGCATCGCAAACTCTGATAAACTTTGCAGCCTTCTTTGCGCCTGCTTCACAGAAGTAGCCGTCAGCCGCAGATTTATCTGTATAAACCACACCAACAGATGCGCCCATAAGTCTTGCAAATCCAACCTTAATACACTTAGCATAATCTTTATAAAGTTCCATAAAGCTATTGTCATCAAAAACGTCAGAAATAACGTCGTCGCTGCCTGTTGTTGACTCGGTTTCTGCCATCATAGGAACCGAAAGGTTGTTAGAAGGCATATAAGCCAACAAATCAATAGCAGCACTTATTGCTTCAGCATCATCATTGACAACTACTGTTGCAGTTCCATTCTCAGAAGCAGTGTTTGCAGTTCCAACTGCCTTGTCGTCGAGAAGAGATGGAGCGGTAATATAAAACTCGCTATCCTTTGTCATAACGGTAAAGTCAGCTAAAGTAGCCAAAACTGCCGCAGAACCAACACAAGGACCTGCCACAACGGAAATTTGAGGAACAACACCCGAAATCTTAGAAGCCGAAGCTATAAGCTTACCATAAGCCTCTAAAGCCTCAACACCTTCGTCAACGTGTGCTCCGTTTGAGTCATAGATACCTACAACAGGATATCCGGTAGTAGTAGCAAGCTCGTAGACGTGTGCTATCTTTGAAGCCTGAACGCTACCCATTGCACCTGCGTTTACATCAACGCTTTGTGCAAAAGCATATACGTAAGAGCCGTTTACGAGACCTACTGCCGCAACGACTTCACATTCACTTTCTTTATTTTTTAAGAAACGGTCAATTTCATCATAAACTCCGCCATCAAAAAGCATTTCTAAGCGCTTTCTTGCAGCAGAAACAGATAAGGAGGACACTTCCTCTGCATATCTATCCAAACTAAAAGAATTCATTTAACTTCCTCCGAGAAATACAACTAGTGAAATCAAATCCAAATTTCACCAAATAGATTATAACACCAAACATTAATTTAAACAAGAGAAATATTTAATATTTTTTAATATTCCCCATTTTTTGTTGTTGAAGAAACGCTTGTGAGTCTTCTTAGCTCTTTTTCGTTTAGGTTTCTCCACTTGCCTTGTCCTAACATTCCAAGCTTTACTCCCGCAATTTCGGTTCTCTTAAGTCTTAAAACCTCAAGATTTACAGCTTCACACATTCTTCTTATCTGACGGTTTCTTCCTTCGTGAATAATGAAGTTTAAAACCGTTCTGTCCTCTTTGCGTTCAATAACGAAAACGTCGCAAGGTAAAGTAAGACGTCCATCGTTGTCAATATCAATTCCCGAACAAAGTTTTGTAATCTGTTCTTCGGTAACCTTGCCCGCAACTGTAACACGATAGGTTTTGTTAACGTGAGAAGCAGGTTTTGTAAGTTTGTTTGAAAGTTCGCCATCGTTTGTCATCAAAAGCAAACCTTCAGAGTTTTTATCAAGCCTACCAACAGGAAACACCTTCTGCGGAACATCTTTAATTAATTCGGCAACGCATTTTCTGTCCTTTTCATCCGACATAGTGGTTATAAATCCACGGGGTTTATGAAGCATTATGTAGACTTTTTCAGTATTAGCAACAACAGGCTTGCCTCTTACGGTAATTTTATCGCGTATTGGGTCAACCTTATCGCCTATACAAGCAACTCTTCCGTTAACCTTAACTCTGCCCTGTTCAATTAACTCCTCAGATTTGCGACGAGATGCGACACCGCTTTCAGCAAGGACTTTTTGTAATCTTACTTTGTTATCTTTCACTGTTATCTCCTATATTTTTAAAAGTATTTCTTTTATAACTTCAACAAGTTTTTGACTAAAGGTTTTGCGAGATATGGCCTCTACGCTGTTATCGGATAAAATATTAGTTTCTGCAATTAAATTATCATTTAGGTAATATGAAACTTTACCTACTATATCGCCTGCCTTTAAAGGCGCCAGAACAGAACCCGGAAGCCAGACTTTAGACTCCACACGCTTAACGTTTTCAGGCAACATTTTTATTTTAACAGGCTCACATTTTAAAGCCACTTTGTTTGCCTGTCCGTTTGTAACGGTCAAGAAGCTATCACTTAAATCAACAAAAAGCTTAGTGTCCTCTAAACTAGAAAAACCAAAGTCTAAAAGTTCTCTGTGGGTTTGCCAGTCATTTGGTTCGTTTAGTGTTACGGCTATAATTTGTCCACCATCGCGCTCTGCCGCAGTAACAAGACATCTGCCTGATTTTTTAGTAAAGCCTGTCTTAACACCAATTATGCCTTCATAGCTTTTTAAAAGTTTGTTATGATTTGTAAGGGTTCTGTTATAGGGTGGATTCCCGTAATAAAGCGTTTTTGTATATGAAGAGCAGGCTTCTTTAAATTTGTCATTTTTTAAGGCAGCCGCTGTTAAAATTGACATATCAAAAGCGGTTGAATAATGGTTTTCGTCATCAAGGCCTGACGGAGTTACAAAATTTGTGGCTTTTAGCCCTATGGATTTTGCCTTTAAGTTCATTACCTTAGCAAATTCTTTGCTAGAGCCGGAAATTGCTATCGCCGTAGTGTTTGCAGCATCGTTACCCGAAGATAAAAGCATTCCGTAAAGCAGGTCAAAATATGAAACGCTATCCCCTGCTAAAAGTCCCATAGAAGAACCTTCAACCGTCACCATTTCTTTGGTTGTGGTAATCCGCTTTTCTAAATTTGGTTGTTCGGCAAGAATCAAAGCCGTCATTATTTTTGTAGTACTTGCCATAGGCAACTTTTCATAAGCGTTCTTCTCGAAAATAATTTCATTAGTTTCTGCATTAATGAGTATTGCCGATTTTGCCGAATCAGCCAGGGCAAAGGCATTGACCGAAAAAAGGAAAAGGCTAACTAAAACAAGTAAAATTCTTATAATCTTAATAATATCACCCTCTATTTACTAAAATAGTACTCGAGGGTGATAAAGAATTATTCCTCTATTATGGTCTTTTTCTCAAAGAGATTTTTAACCTTTTTAATTAAATCGGGAGCATTATCAATAAGCTTATCAACAGGTGTCAGTTCTGCATTTACCTGAAGCATTTTTACGTCCGAACCGCTAACCGCAATAAAAGCAATTGGCTGAACAGAAACGCCTGCTCCACCGCCACCGCCAAAAACTGCGCTTTGCTTTGTTGGAAAATCCGAGCCGCCTGTAGCAAGTCCAAAAGAAACCTTCGAAACCGGAATTAAGGTAAGCTCGCCTACGGTAAGAGGTGTGCCTATAATTGTATCAGCATCAACCATAGCACGAAGTTTTTCCATGGTTACGTTCATTATGCCTTCAATATTGTGTTCGCTCATTTTTTATTCCTCTCTAATCTTAATTTAATATACGAAAGTGCCAAAGAAACTAGAAAAATTATAACATAAATAGGTTTTACCGATATATCGGTATATATGCTAAGCGAAAAATTTTCTCCTGTAAAGTCAGAGGTTATATCAATAGTTTTTGGAGAAAATTTTACTGTGTTTGATAAAAGGGTTACTGCCGGATAAACAACCGAACAACAAGCTCCATACTTTATTGCCGTAGCAGCCGCATCTTTGTCCGCAACCGTAACAGCAATTTCAGTATTATAAAGATGAACCCTGTTTAAAAATTTTCCAAACTCAGTAAGCAGTTCGCTTAAAAGCTTAAAAAATGCGATTACAGACTCGTAGGATTTAAAATACCCTTCTAATTGTTTAAGACTAAAAGCGCTCTTCTTTTGCTTTTTTGAAGGCGTATCTGCGCTTTTTTTATTAGTCTTTGGTTTGTCCGAGTCAAAAACAGTTATAAAATATTTAATTCTCAAAGAAAGCTTGTCCTTATATGAAAAGGCAACCTTAATATTGGTAAATAACAAACATATAATCAAAGCCAAAATAACTAAAATTACATATAACGCTACCAATCTATCACCCCAAAATTAAATATCTGCTATTACCTCTAACTGCTCAGCAAATTCTGCCGATTCAATATTCTTGTCAGGAAGCTTTGGAAGCTCGTCCAAAGAAGTCAAAGAAAAACATCTTAAAAAGTTTTTTGTAGTTCCGTACAAAAGAGGTCTTCCGGGAAGTTCAAGTCTTCCCTTTTCTTCAATTAGGTTCTTTTCAAGAAGGGTCGAAACAACGCCCGAACAGTCTACCCCTCTTACCTGCTCGACAAAAGCCTTTGTCACAGGTTGATTATAAGCAATTACCGCTAAAACCTCTAAAGCCGCAGTTGATAAAGGAGTTCTTCTCTTAATATCAAAGGTTTTCTTGATATATTCCGCATATTCTTTTTTAGAAATAAGCTGATAAGAATCATCAAGTACAGCTAATGTAAACCCTAGATTAGCTTCTTCAATATGCTTTTTAGCAGACTCAGCAAGGTTTACCGCTTGCTTTTCGGTAATTTCAAAGGTCTGTGCAATTCTCGACTTAGAAACAGGTTCTCCACTTGTAAAGAGAACTGCCTCTAAAGCTTTTATCATTTCAATATTATCCATTACGGCGTTTCTCCTTTAAAAGCTCAATTTCGGTATCATCCTGTTCACCTGTAATTTTAATTCGGTTAGCCTTTGCAAGCTCTAGCACGGCTAAAAACGTAGCAACAAGCTCCGACCTGTCCTGTGCCGAACTGTAAAGACTGGACATTTTCTTTTTGCCCTTACCCCAAAGTTTTCTCATTACGAAGATGATTTTTGAAGAAACCGAATGTATCTTCTTGGCAACGATTTTGGTAAATGCTTTTGTGGTAGGCGGAAGTCTTCTGTCTGCTCTGCCAAGAGCCACAACGTAAGCATTAAAGATATCAGAGCTATCATGTATAAGCTCGTAGGTTTTTTCAACCTCTATTTCTTCAGGCGGTCTTACAAAAGTGTCGAATCCGTCGGTCATGGTGCCGAATTTTTCTGCCATTTGCTTGCAAACCTGATACTCCAAAAGTTCGCCCGTGAGTTCTTTTTTAAGTTCCTCAATCTCTTCGTGGCGCGGAAGTAAGCTAACCGTTTTCATATAAATCAGTCTAGAAGCCATTTCAAGAAATTCACTCGAAACGTCCATTTGGTTTTCCTGCATGGAAGAAACCTGTTCAAGATACTGTTCTATCAAAACAGAAAGTTTTATATCGTAAATATTAAGTTTGTTTCTGGAAATAAGTTGGAGCAATAGGTCAAGCGGACCTTCGAACTCCTCCATTTTGTAAAGCAACTTGTTTTCCATAATACCTCTTTAAAATTAATATAATAAGTAAAAAATACGACTTGGAATAAAGTTTAAAATTTCATAAATTGAATTTCTTATGCCACCTAGCGGAAGCGCATCTGAAAAGATAAGGATAAGCAACAAGAAATAAAGATATCTTTCATATTGCATAAGCTTATAATATATCCTATCGGGCAATATTATTGCTAAAATCTTTGAACCGTCAAGTGGCGGAATAGGTATTAAATTAAACACTGCAAGGCCTATATTGATTAATGCGATATATTCAAAGAACATGCAAACGTAAATCAAAATTATTGATTCAAAAATAGCTACTGCTAAATAATAAAAAAGATTTGAAAAGAAGAGAGCGACAAAGGCAACACCCAGGTTAGCAAGTGGCCCTGCTGCGGCAGTAATCGCCATATCACGCTTATAGTTTCTAAAATAATTAGGATTAACGTTAACAGGCTTTGCCCAACCAAATCCAATTACCAAAATAGCAAGGGCACCCATATAATCAATATGATTAAAAGGGTTTAGAGAAAGTCTTCCTGAAAACCTTGGTGTTGGGTCGCCAAGTTTTGTTGCAGCAAAGGCGTGCGCCCATTCATGCACAGGCATGGTTAAAAAGATAACGGTTAGCGCAGACAGCACGTAAATAATAACGTCTGAAAGTGAAAAACTTTGTCCTGTCAATAAATCAATAAGCAAATTATCAACTCCCAACATTTAATAACTATATAATTAACCTATTTTATTTATTATACACTCACCTTTCGCAAAAAACAAGAAAAATCAGGGAAATTTCCCTGATTTTTTCTACTATTCCGTATAGTTCGCATTTATATACCCATATACCCCGTTATAGCTTATTAAAAACCATTCCCCTTGTGTGCCGTAAACATATACTACAGTGCCATTCGGCACCCTACCAATAACCGCGCTATTTATATCGGGACGTTCTCTGATATTAAGATTGCTACCCATCGTACGAATTCTAACCGAAAAAGGACCGCTTGGCATATTAAAAGGTATATCAAATATATCACAAAGTGAAATTACAAGGTTTCTTGCAATTAAATCAAGGTTGTTTTTAATCCAGTTTGCATCCGAAACATTGTCGTGATAAGCAATTTCCGCCAAAACAGTTGGAGCCTTAGTTCTTCTAACCTCGGTTAAAGCTGTAGTTGGAATACTTCTCACCTTTTCGGGATTTGGATATATCATTTTAAAATTATTCGCAAAAATTTCTGCCGCCACCTGTCCCTTTTGACTGTAAGGATAATAATAAAATTCTGCACCTGAATTAGCGCCATATACACCGCCTGAGGCGTTTGAATGGAGCGCAAGGTGTAGGTCATAGCTTCCACTATTTGACTCTCTAATAGAGTTGCCGACAGTCTTTTCCGGGTCGTTTCTGACGTAAGAAATTCCGGAAGCGTTAAGATACGGAATCATTGCATCAGCAATAAGGTTCATATATTGTTCTTCGTTGCCGCCTGTTACGTACTCGTTATATTCTTGTGTTGACGGACTTAAATAAATTATAGGAATAAAAATCACCCCTTAATAGCATTCTATGCTTTTAAGGAGTGAAATGAGAAAATTAAACTAAATTATACTGTTTTGCAAGGTCTAAAATCAAGGATGAGAACCAACAATAAAGCACCTCGCCAAGTTCTTGATAAATCGGGTCACCGTCATGACTACAAAGCATTGCAAATGTCTGACCTATTCTTCTTTCAAGGTCTCCGCCTCGTCTAAAGGCTAAATAATAGAAAGAGAAAGCGCCCGTGTCCGAGGTGTATTTATAGATTTCGGGATGATTTTTGTTAACGGTATCTAAAAAACTTTTTTGAGCTACGCCAACTATTTCATCCGATTTAATACAGTTTTCAAAGCTTGCCGATACAGTAAAAGAAAGAAGATATAATCTTTGGACGTACATACCAAAATCGCTGTCTTCAACCGCATCAGTATAGGCAGAAGCAGCCTTAAAAAACTCATTAGCAATATGAGCTCCAAAACTTTTTGCATTTGATATTTTCTCTTCTGAACACTTAAGAGCATTTAGCTCTTGTTCACGGTAAATTCTAACCGATTCAGAAGGATTATCGCCAACGATTTTTATATCCTTATCTTCAAACAATCTTCTCACTCTTTTCTGTTGTTTACTTCGGTTAACGCTTTTGCTAACTGGTCAGGGCAAGAGGTGTCTTTAAACCCGCATCTAATAGACGAAAGTCTATCAATCACGTAATCAACGTCTGCACCCTCAACCAATGCGCCAATTCCTTTTAGGTTACCATTGCAGCCACCGACAAACTCAACGTTATATACCTTTCCGTCAACAACGTCAAATTTAATCTCTCGAGCGCAAGTACCACTAGTTTTATATGAATATCTCACAGAAAATATTCCCCTTTTATAAATTATCTGTCCTTAAACTTGTTGCTTCTTACAGGATGACGAAGTTTTCTAAGAGCCTTTGCCTCAATCTGACGAATTCTCTCACGAGTAACGTTAAATTCGCTACCAACCTCTTCAAGAGTATGACATCTGCCATCTTTAAGTCCAAATCTAAGTCTGATAACCGATTCTTCACGAGGAGTTAGGGTCTTTAATACGTTATCAATATCTTCGTTTGTTATTGTCTTTAAGGCAGCCTCATCCGGAGCCTGTGCATCCTCGTCGCGAATAAAGTCCATAAGACGAGAATCTTCCTCAGGACCGATAGGTGTTTCCATAGAAACAGGCTCTTGTGCGACACGCATAATTTCGGTGATTCTCTGAACGGGAAGGTTCATCTTTTCAGCTATAAGTTCTTCTGAAGGCTCATAACCATTCTCGTGAAGAAGTTGACTTTGAATCTTCTTGAGTCTGTTGATAGTTTCAACCATATGAACAGGAATTCTTATGGTTCTTGCCTGGTCTGCGATTGCACGGGTAATAGCCTGACGAATCCACCAAGTAGCATAGGTTGAGAACTTGAATCCCTTAGTATAATCGAACTTATCAACAGCCTTGATAAGACCGACGTTACCCTCTTGAATGAGGTCAAGGAAATACATACCTCTACCAACGTATTTTTTTGCTATACTAACAACAAGACGAAGGTTAGCTTCTGTAAGCCTTTGCTTTGCCTTCATATCTCCGTCGCCGATTTTAATTGCAAGTTCAATTTCTTCCTCAGAAGATAGAAGCGGAACACGGCCGATTTCACGCAAATAAACCTTAACCGGGTCGTCTAAAGAAACGTTATCAAAATTCATATCGTCTTCGATAGCGTCGATATTCATTTCCTCAAACTTTAAATCGTCCTCACTCGGTTCTTCTTCAAAATCTAAATCGAGAATGGGTGTTTCCTCAAAAAGTTCATTTAGTTCGTCTGCATCGGGTTCAAGGTCGTCAAAAGCAGTAACTTCTTCCTGTTCTGCAGCATCTAAATCGGTATCTATATTCTTTACTTCCTTTTCCATGTTTAATTCCCCTTTTTCTTATTTGCTATTTTTTGCATAAGAGCCTCCCACTCATCGGTTGACTCAGGATTTACGTTTAGTTCTTTTTCTTCTCTTAAAACTGTAAAACAGTCGTTTAAAACAAGGTCAATATTTTCTTTAACCTTTTCTTCGTTTAAAAGCCTTGAAATAAAACCTAATTCATCGGGTCCGAACTTATCTCCAAGTAAGGAAATATCAAAAAATTCATTAATCGAAAGCGCATCTTTAACGGCTGTGAAAATTCTCTTATTAAATGAAGTTACAAAAGAATTTTCACCGATATTTTTTGATATCTCACTTAGCTTATCAGGATGATTCATAAGGACGGAAATTATCGTTCTTTCTGCCCTTTCTGCCTTTTCGTTGCCCCTTCTTTCAGGGTTAAGTTCTTTTCGGTCAAAGGAATCTCCAATAACCTTTTGGATTTCCTTCTTTCTTTCCTTTTTCTTTTCCTCTTGCTTTAACTGAGCAATCTTAGAGGTAATGGCCGCCTTTGACATCTGATACTGTGAAGATAGTTTTGTAATATAATACTCAACTTCAATCGGGTCAGAGGTTTTAGATAAGATTTCTGCCGCATTTTTTAGATATTTTATCTTACCTTCATCTGAATTTGGGTCAACGTCATCAGCCGCATTCAAAAGTTTGAATTCAATATCCGTTACGGCACTTTGAAGCAGTTTTTCGAAGGCTTCGGGTGAATTCTTTTTAAGGAATTCGTCAGGGTCCTTGCCCATAGGCAGTTTCATGATTTTTATCGAAACACCGGTTTTTGAAAGCAAGTCAACCGCCTTTTTTGTAGCCACTCTGCCCGCCTCGTCCGAGTCAAAGCAGATAACCACCTCTTCTGTATATCTACTGATTAACTGGGCTTGTTCTTGTGTAAATGCGGTACCAAGCGGAGCAACAGCGTTGTTGAAACCTGCTTGATGCAACGAAATTGCGTCTAAGTTACCTTCAACCAAAATTAATTGCTTTGCACAATTAGACTTTGCAAGATTTAACGCAAATAAATTATGGCTTTTTTTATAAACAGGAGTATCTCCCGTATTTATATATTTTGCCTCGTTTTTGTCTTCGGTATAACGTCTTCCGCTAAAGCCTACAACGTTGCCTCTAACGTTTATAATAGGAAACATAATTCTGTTTCTAAATCGGTCAAAATAAGAACCTTTTTGACTTTTAGAAACGACGTTAGCCTGATACATATCTTCAAAGGAATAGCCCTTGCTTTTTAGATGTTTGCAAAGTGCATCCCATTCGTTAGGAGCAGCGCCTAAACCGAAAGTTTTAACAGTTTTCGGAGATAAGCCGCGACCAAGATAATATTCCTGCGCCCATTTACCACTTTCGCTTAAAAGATAGGAATGATAAAAACGAGCTGTTTCTCGGTTTATTTCGTAAATTGTATTTTTAAGGCGATGCAAGGAATCGTCATATCCATCTTCAGGAACGGTAACGCCTGCTCTATCGGCAAGGAGTTTAACCGCCTCAATATAATCGAGATTTTCTGCCATCTTAACGAAGGTAAAAACGTCGCCTCCAACCTTGCAACCGAAACAATAGAATGAACCATTGTCAGGATAAACCGTAAAGGAAGGAGTTTTTTCACCGTGGAATGGGCAAAGACCTATTAAATTTTTTCCTCTGCGCTTTAAGGTAATGTATGAAGAAATAACCGATTCAATATCACTTCTGTATTTAATTTCTTCAATAACAGAGCTAGGAATTGCCACTAAATTTCACCACCGTTTATAAATGTTATATTCCCCAGGATTTTGGTATGTATATATCTGAATAGAAAGAAATAGCATAATGGTCGGTCATGCCTGCAATATAGTCGGCAACCGCACGTTCTAATCCTTCTGTTCTAATTATTTCTAAATATTCATTAGGTAGCCTGTCCGGCTTTTGTATATAGTAGTTGAAAAGCCCTTTAATTATGCCGTCAACCTTTGTTTCTTCAGATTTAGCAATAGGGTTACGATAAACGTTTGCAAAAAGGAATTCGTGAAGCTTTAAAAAATGCTCCTCTGTTTTACTATCCATTTTGATGTCATCTTTACTGTTGGCAACAATTGAATTTACAAGAGAGGTTATTCTCTTGCTTTTTGAGTTGCCGAGAAAGCTTGAAATTTCTGTTGGTATGTCGCTTTCAGAAATAACACCCGCACGAATTGCATCGTCAATATCATGATTAATATAAGCAATTTTGTCTGCTAAACGAACAATTCTGCCCTCAAGAGTATCGGCTTCTTTACCTTTTGTATGACAAAGAATTCCGTTTATAACCTCTTGAGTAAGGTTTAACCCTTTAAAATTCTTTTCGAGTTTTTCAACCACTCTAACACTCTGCTCATAATGCGTAAAATCAAACGGAACGCAGTCATCAAGCGCCCTTTCGCCTGCGTGTCCAAAAGGTGTATGTCCTAAGTCGTGACCTAAGGCGATAGCCTCGGTTAAATCCTCATTAAGTCTTAACGCACGAGCTATGGTTCTTGCAATCTGAGATACCTCAAGAGTGTGTGTCAAACGAGTTCTGTAATGGTCAGATTCAGGAGAGAGAAAAACTTGAGTTTTATGCTTTAGTCTTCTGAATGATTTTGAATGTATAATTCTGTCGCGGTCGCGTTGAAAATCGGTTCGAAGAGCATCCTTTTCTTCAAATCTTTTTCTTCCTTTTGAATTCGCTGCCAAGGTAGCGTATGGGGACAAAGTGTTAGCTTCAACCTTTTCAATCATTTCTCTAATATTCGACATAATTAAACCCCTTTATATACTATATACTCTAAATTTTTCTATAAACCTTTATTT
>JAZTYA010000027.1:0-28094 GCA_045636705.1 Acutalibacteraceae bacterium | reverse complement strand
ACAGTTAAATCTTCCCACTGTTTTGCACGAAGATATTGGTCTGTTGATTTTCTGTACGCTTCTGCTTGGTCGAAATTAACCTTAAAACTGAAGTACAGATTAGTCCTCCCCATATTTGATAGCAGCCTGTGCAGCAGCGAGGCGAGCAATCGGCACACGGAAAGGTGAGCATGATACATAATCAAGACCAATCTTGTGGCAGAACTCAACAGAAACGGGGTCGCCGCCGTGCTCACCGCAGATACCGCAGTGAATTGAAGGACGAGCCTTTTTACCCATAGAAACAGCCATTTCCATCAATTTACCAACACCGGTCTGGTCAAGCTTAGCGAACGGATCGTTCTCGTAAATCTTTCTGTCATAGTAAGCAGAAAGGAACTTGCCGGCATCGTCACGGCTGAAGCCGAATGTCATCTGAGTTAGGTCGTTAGTACCGAAGCAGAAGAACTCAGCTTCAGTTGCAACTTCGTCAGCAGTAAGGCAAGCTCTGGGGATTTCCATCATAGTACCAACTTCGTACTTGAGGTCAGCGCCAGCAGCTGCGATTTCTGCATCAGCAGTAGCAACAACAACGTCCTTAACGTACTTAAGTTCCTTAACTTCACCGGTTAAAGGAATCATGATTTCGGGAACTAAGTTCCAATCAGGATGAGCCTTAGTAACGTTGATAGCCGCACGGATAACAGCAGCGGTCTGCATCTTTGCAATTTCAGGATAGGTAACTGCAAGACGGCATCCACGGTGACCCATCATGGGGTTGAACTCGTGGAGAGAAGAAATGATGTTCTTAATATCTTCAACGGTCTTGCCCTGAGCCTTAGCGAGAGCAGCAATGTCAGCTTCCTCGGTAGGAACGAACTCGTGTAGTGGTGGGTCTAAGAAGCGGATGCAAACGGGGTTGCCCTCGAGTGCTTCGTAGAGCTTCTCGAAGTCGCCCTGCTGATAAGGAAGAATCTTAGCAAGAGCAGCCTCACGCTCTTCAACTGTGTCAGCACAAATCATCTCACGGAAAGCAGCGATTCTTTCAGCTTCGAAGAACATGTGCTCGGTACGGCAAAGACCGATACCTTCAGCGCCAAGCTCGCGAGCCTTCTTAGCATCAGCAGGAGTATCAGCATTGGTACGAACCTTAAGAGTTCTGAACTCATCAGCCCATGCCATGATTCTGCCGAACTCACCAGCGATTTCAGCATCAACGGTAGGAATGATACCGTCGTAAATGTTACCGGTAGAACCGTCGATAGAAATATAATCTCCCTCTTTGTAGGTCTTGCCTGCAAGAGTGAACTGTTTAGCTTCTTCGTTCATAATGATGTCACCACAACCGGAAACGCAGCAGGTACCCATACCACGAGCAACAACGGCAGCGTGAGAGGTCATACCACCACGAACGGTTAAGATACCCTGAGAAGCCTTCATACCTGTAATGTCTTCAGGTGAAGTCTCAAGACGAACGAGGATTACCTTTTCTCCACGGTTATTCCACTCTTCAGCATCTTCTGCTGTGAATACAACCTTACCGCAAGCAGCTCCGGGAGAAGCGCCTAAGCCCTTGCCTGCAGGAGTAGCAGCCTTTAAAGCCTTCTGGTCAAACTGAGGATGGAGAAGTGTATCAAGGTTACGGGGGTCAATCATAGCAACTGCTTGCTTCTTATCAATCATACCCTCGTCAACTAAATCACAAGCGATTTTTAAAGCAGCCTTAGCGGTTCTCTTACCGTTACGTGTCTGAAGCATAAAGAGCTTGCCGTGCTCAACAGTGAACTCCATATCCTGCATGTCGCGGTAGTGGTCTTCAAGAGTTAAGCAAACCTTCTGGAACTGCTCAAAAGCTTCGGGGAACTTGTTAGCCATTTCAGCAATAGGCATAGGAGTACGAACACCTGCAACAACGTCTTCACCCTGTGCATTTGTTAAGAACTCACCCATAAGTCCCTTATCACCTGTAGCAGGGTCACGAGTAAATGCAACACCTGTACCACAGTCATCACCCATGTTACCGAAAGCCATCATCTGTACGTTAACAGCGGTACCCCAAGAATAAGGAATATCGTTGTCACGACGGTAAACGTTTGCACGGGGGTTGTCCCAAGAACGGAAAACTGCTTCAACAGCGCCCATTAACTGCTCTTTGGGGTCAGCAGGGAAGTCCTTGCCGATTTTGTTCTTATATTCAGCTTTGAACTGATTTGCAAGGGTCTTAAGGTCGTCAGCTGTAAGGTCAACGTCCTGAGTAACACCCTTTTCTTCCTTCATCTTGTCGATAAGCTCTTCGAAATACTTCTTACCAACTTCCATAACAACGTCAGAGTACATCTGAATGAAACGACGATAGCAGTCGTATGCCCAACGAGCATTACCTGACTGTGCAGCCATTGTTTCAACAACGTCTTCGTTAAGACCAAGGTTAAGAATGGTATCCATCATACCGGGCATAGATGCACGAGCACCTGAACGAACTGAAACGAGAAGAGGATTGGTCTTGTCGCCGAACTTCTTGCCGGTGATACCTTCCATCTTGTCGATGTATTCCATGATTTCTGCCTGAATATCATCGTTAATTTTTCTACCGTCTTCGTAGTACTGTGTGCAAGCCTCTGTAGTTACGGTGAAACCCTGGGGAACAGGAAGACCGATTTTGGTCATTTCTGCAAGGTTAGCACCCTTACCGCCGAGAAGCTCACGCATGCTTGCGTCACCTTCTGAGAAAAGGTAAACAAACTTCTTACTCATATTTTACCTCCTAAAATTTGTGGGCCTTTTAGCCCTTTTTTAATAAAAGAATTTATCTCCCCTAAAAGAAGATAGCACTCTATTATACCATACTTTTAAAAAAAATAAAGCAAAATTTGTAAAAAAATTAATATTTATATATAATTATTTAAATTTTCCTTATAAAAAACGGAGTGTTTGTACACTCCGCAATAAAAAATCACATTTTTTTAAATAGTTTCAAAACTCTGAGAATTGCAGGTGCTAAAAGTATATTAGCGCCAAGTTCAAAAAGGAAATTGCCGCCTGCAAGGCCTATAAACATATACTCGCCAACGTTCGAAAATCCAAGAGCAAGTCCCCATTCGGTAATTGTTTCCATAAAGAACAGTTTACAACCGAGAAGAAAAACTCCTGTGTTGACAACAGGGCAAACTATAGCCGCAAAAATAACCGCTAAATAGATGTTTGTTTTTCTAAAGGCGGAAAAAACAAGACCTGCTACAAGACCGCACAAAATACCCTTTACCAAAACGGTAATAACGGTACCGATAGGATTAACGGCAAGAAAGGCCGCAGCATCGCCGCTTAAAAGCACCGTTGTTCCAAACATAAGACCTAGCCAACCGCCGATTGTAGCATTACATAACGCGGCGCCTAAGACAATTGGTACCAAAACTAAAGAAATAGAAAAGGGACCAAAACGGATGAATGAGCCGAGCAACTGTAAAATCACAACCAAAGCGGTAAAAACAGCTCCCAAGGCCAGTTTTTTGATGTTTTCTGTTTTTGACATAAATTATTACCTCCGATACTGCTCCAAAAACGGATGCAGTTCATTTTTTTTAATCTGCGCTGAAGCACAGGATTAATTGTTCTTTTCGTATATAAGACGAAGACCTTCAAGCAAAAGGTTTTCGTTGTAAATAATATCCTTTTTGCAGTAGGAAATGATTTCCTTAGAAAGACCGCCTGTAGCAACAACCGTAGCCGTTTCTCCTAGCTCGTCCTCAATTCTCTCAATTAGACCATCAAGCATAGCGGCGGCGCCCAAAATAAGACCCGACTGCATACACTCGGTGGTGTTTGAGCCGATAACCGACTTTGGAGCAGTGAGACCGATAGATGGTAATGCAGCAGTGCCCGAAGCCAAGGCTTTAAGGGTAAGATGCACGCCTGCAGCAATAGAACCACCTAAAAAAGCACCGTTCTTATCAAGAACCGAAAGGGTAGTAGCAGTGCCCATATCAATAATTATGCAGGGCATCGTATATTCGGCTAAGGCACCGACTGCGCCTGCGGCAAGGTCTGCACCAAGCTGAGCAGGATTATCAATGCGGATGTTAAGACCTGTTTTAATTCCGGGACCAAGCATAAGGGGAACGGTATCACAAAGAAGTGTCACGGCAGAGCTTATGGAAGCACCCACAGAGGGCACAACCGAAGAAATTATGCAGTCCTCAATACTGGAAATATCTTCTCCATGCAAGCTTAAGACCTCTTTAATCTCCACAGCGTATTGGTCTGCGGTTTTAGAAGGGTCGGTAGCAAGTCTTGCTGTAGAGCAAAGCAAAGAGTCTCTAAAGAGGCCCAGCGTCACATTAGTATTACCTATATCAACAGTCAGTAGCATATCTTTTGCTCCTTTCGGGATAATTGTAACACCTAACAAGGTTATTTGCAAGAATTTTATAAAAATAATTGTTGACTTGAAGGTTTTATTTTGATATAATATCGGGTGCTAATGGAAATTTCTAGCTATTAGCTCCTTGCTCTGCAAAATGTAAGCAGGGCCAAATGACCAGAAGGAGGTGCAACGAAATGGCAAATAAGTATGAAGCTTGCATGATTTTCTCTGTAGCAGAAGGCGAAGAGAAGACTAACGAACTCAAAGCAAAGTTCGCTGAGTTAATTGCAGCTAATGCAACTGTTGTGAACGTTGACGATTGGGGTAAGCGCAGACTCGCATACCTTATCGATGACGAGGCAGAAGGCAACTATGTATTTACTACTTTTGAGTCTGCTCCGGAGTTCCCGGCTGAGCTCGAAAGAGTAGCAGGCATTACCGAAGGCGTACTTCGCGTTATGACCACAAGAAAATAATTGAAAGGAAACTGAAGAAATGTTCAATCTTGTTGTTTTGACAGGCAGACTTACCGCAGACCCCGAACTTCGTTACACATCGGGAAACATTCCGGTAACTTCTTTTTCCATCGCGGTTAGCCGTCGTTATAAGGCAGGCGAACAAGCAGAGGCTGATTTCATCAACATCGTAGCTTGGCGTCAGACCGCTGAATTCGTAACAAAGTACTTCCAAAAAGGAAGCATGATTGGCATAGAGGGCGCTATTCAGACTCGCCGCTATGTTGATAAGGAAACCGGAAAGAACCGCACAGCATTTGAAGTTATCGCAAACAATGTTCAGTTTGTTGAGTCCAAGCGTGACGGTGCTTCGGCACCTATGGCAGATGCTCCTGCAAGCTTTTCTAACGCAGGCGCTAATGAGTTTACCGACCTCTCGGGCGAGGCCGATGATGATTTGCCATTCTAATTTTAACTTTTAACGATTTATTCGTTTTTACTTTGCCCAAATTTTAAATAGGAGGCGTAAAAAATGGAAAGACCCATGCGCAGAAAGCCTCATAAGAAGGTTTGTCACTTCTGTGTTGACCGTGTAGAGGCTATTGATTACAAGGATGTAGCTCGTCTTCGCAAGTTCATCTCTGAGCGTGCAAAGATTTTACCCCGTAGAGCAACCGGCACTTGTGCAGCTCACCAAAGAGAGCTCACTTCAGCTATTAAGCGTGCTCGTCAGGTAGCTTTACTTCCTTATGTGAATGACTAATGATTGTTGATTTAAAGCCCTTATTTGCGGGTAAAAAGGATTCTTTGTCCGTGTCTTTTGACAAGGATATGAGCGACCTTGAGTTTATGGGATTTAAACCCTTAAAAAAACCCGTTAGAGTGCACGGCGAGATAAAAAGCCGCGCAGGAATAGTGGAAACTGATATCAACTGCGAGGTTGAGTTTACCGCACCTTGCGACCGTTGCTTTAAAGAAACGGTTGAAAGCTACAGTGTTGGTATTAACCGAACAATAGTTACTCATACCGATAATGAGGATGATGAGGAAATGACCGTTGTGTCGGATATGATGCTCGACCTTGACGATTTTTGCTATGCTGAAATAGTTATGTCCCTGCCGACAAAGCATTTGTGCAAGGAAACCTGTAAAGGCCTTTGCCCCGAATGTGGTAAGGATAGAAATTTAGGCGACTGCGGTTGCAATACAACCGAAATCGACCCAAGACTATCGGCATTAGCGGAACTTTTAAAAGACTAATTAACTAAATTATATTTAAGGAGGTGCCGAAATGGCAGTACCAAAGAGAAAAACCTCTAAAGCTAGACGTGATAAAAGACGTAATAACCTTTGGAAGCTTACTGCTCCCACACTTGTAAAGTGTGAGTGCGGCGCATACAAGAGACCTCATAGACTTTGCCCCGAATGCGGAAAGTACCGCGGACGCGAGGTTGTAAAGGTTGACGCTGAGTAATTAAAGTCAAGGCATTTAAACCCGAACCAGCCTAAAAGGGCGGTTTTTAGATGTCTTTTGGCTCATTCGCACACATAGGCGTTAGCCTTATGTGTTTGTCTTCACCAAAATCCAAACAAAAAACCGCACCTTTTAGGTCGCGGAATTTTGTAAACAAAGGATTTTTTGGTGTGCGAGACACAAAACGCAGTAAATCCTAGTGGATTTACGAGTATTTTAACAAAGCATAACGAAAATCCTTGTTTCAAAATCTGATTCGGGTTTGAATGCTTTGACTTAGAGGGGGAGGATGGACTCTTCCTCTATTATTTTTTTAAGCGGAGATTATTTAAAAGCAGGAGATAAAAATGTCTGTAACAATTAACTGTGTTGAAAAGAAAAGTCCTGCAAAAAGGGCGAGAATAAAGTCAGGAGATATACTTGTTGCCATAAACGGTAACGAGATTGTTGACGTGCTTGATTATCGCTTTTACCAGACCGAAGAAAACCCCACCCTTGAAATTTTACATAAGGGTAAGAAACGAATTGTAAAGGTTAAAAAGGCGGAGGAGCAGGAACTGGGTCTTGGCTTTTCGGACTACCTTATGGATAAGCAACGTTCCTGCAAGAATAATTGCATCTTCTGCTTTATTGACCAGTTACCAAAGGGCCTCAGAGATACCCTTTACTTTAAAGATGACGATTCCAGACTTTCTTTTTTGTTCGGAAACTATATTACTCTTACAAACCTTACCGAACACGAAATTAGTCGTATTATAAAATTACACATAAGTCCTGTTAATATATCGGTTCACACAACAAACCCTGAACTTCGCTGTAAAATGATGAACAACCGTTTTGCAGGGGACACTCTTTCTATCATTAAAAGGCTCGATGATGCAGGGATTAAAATGAACTTCCAGCTTGTTTTGGTCCCGGGATATAACGATGGGGAAGAGCTTGAAAAATCACTTACCGATTTAAGTGAATATAAAAATGCTTTGTCTATAGCATCGGTGCCCGTAGGCCTCACAAAATATAGAGAAGGTCTTACAGAAATTGAACCTTT
This sequence comes from Acutalibacteraceae bacterium, assembly GCA_045636705.1. GTDB lineage: Bacteria > Bacillota > Clostridia > Oscillospirales > Acutalibacteraceae > SFWF01. Next base: position 20,778 of record JAZTYA010000027.1, on the reverse strand, counting down.
TTCAAAGAACGGCGCAAAAGACGTAATTGAAAGAACCGAAAAAATCGCAAAGCTTAACAAAGAAAAGTTAGGCGAGCGCAAGGTCTTTGCAGCAGATGAGTTTTATTTAAAAGCAGAGGTACCAATGCCTTCGCCTAAAGAATATGGCGAATATAATCAGCTTGATAACGGCGTTGGTATGTGGGCGCTTTTTGAAAAAGATGCAGACGAGGCACTCGAAATCTTAGAAAGCCCGACCGAGAAAAGAAGGGTTACCGCAGTTACGGGTGTAGCGGCGTATCCATTAATTAAGGCAACTGTTGACAAAGCGGCTTTAAAATGGGATAATTTAGATGCAGACGTATATGCTATCCAAAACGATTTTTTTGGAGAAAAAATTACCGTAGCAGGCCTTGTTACGGGACAGGATATTATAAATCAGTTAAAGGATAAGAAAATAGCGAAAGAGCTTCTTATCCCGTCGTCAATGCTCCGTTTTGAGCGTGATTTGTTTTTAGACGACGTATCGGTAGAGGAACTTGAAAAGCAACTCGGCGTTAAGGTTTTAATAACCGAGCCGTTCGGTTTTGATTTTATAGAAGGTTTAAGAGGAGGCGAAAATAATGGCTAATCCTATAGTTGCGGTTGTAGGCCGTCCTAACGTCGGCAAGTCAACCCTTTTTAATAAACTTATAGGAAAAAGAATGTCTATAGTTGACGACACTCCGGGCGTTACCAGGGATAGAATCTACGGCGACGCCGAGTGGTGCGGACACAATATGATGCTCATTGACACAGGCGGAATTGAGCACGGCACCGACGACGTAATTCTTAAAGGGATGCGCGCTCAGGCCGAGCTTGCTATCGATATGGCAAACGTAATTATTTTCGTCGTGGATATAAAGTGTGGCGTGACCGCATCCGATATGGATGTTGCTTCAATGCTTCAAAAAAGCGGCAAACCGGTTGTGCTTTGTGTAAATAAGTGCGATAGACCGGGTGACCTACCGCTTGAATTTTATGAGTTTTATAACCTGGGCCTTGGCGACCCTGTTGCAGTTTCTTCGGTTCACGGACACGGAACAGGCGATTTGCTTGACGAGGTTGTAAAATACTTCCCCGAAAGAGTTGAAGATGAAGAAGAAACCGAGGTTATAAACGTTGCCGTTATCGGCAAACCTAATGCGGGCAAATCTTCTCTTATAAATGCCGTTTCGGGTGAGGAGAGAGCCATTGTATCGGATATTGCGGGAACAACCCGTGATGCAATCGATACGCTTGTTGAAAACGAGCACGGCAGATTCAACTTTACCGATACCGCAGGACTTAGAAGAAAGTCAAAGGTTGACGATAAGCTGGAAAAGTATAGTATCCTTCGCGCTCAAATGGCTATTGAACGAAGTGACGTTTGCGTTATTATGCTTGACGGCAAGGATGGCTTTACCGAGCAGGATTCAAAGGTGGCAGGTTTAGCGCTTGACCAGGGTAAAGCTTGTATTATTGCTGTAAACAAATGGGATATTGTCGATAAAGACGGCAAAACTATGGATGCATACAGAAAGAAGCTTATGGTTGACTTTTCGTTTATGCCCTATGCACCTATAATCTTTATTTCGGCAAAAACAGGTCAAAGACTCGACCGCCTTTTTGAACTTATCAAGTTTGTGCATGAGCAGAATACCATGCGCATATCAACAGGAAAACTTAACGATATTTTGGCAGAGGCAACAGCTCGAGTTCAACCTCCGAGTGATAAGGGTAAGCGCCTTAAAATCTTTTATATGACACAGGCTTCAACCAAGCCGCCAACATTCGTTTGCTTCTGCAATAAGGCAGAACTTTTCCATTTTTCATATCAAAGATATTTAGAGAATCAAATAAGAGCTACCTTCGGACTTGAGGGTACACCCATACGGTTTGTTATAAGAGAAAGAGGAGACAAATAATGACAAACGTTATGCTCGCCCTTGGTGCAGTGGTTTTTGCCTATCTTATAGGCTCTATAAACTTTGCAGTTATTATCGGCAGAATATTTTTAGGCAAGGACGTAAGAGATGTCGGAAGCGGAAACGCAGGTGCAACTAACGTGCTTCGTTCGGCAGGAATTGTACCGGGACTTCTTACCTTTTTGTTTGATGCTTTCAAAGGTTTTGTTGCGGTTTTCGCCGGAAAACTTATTTTTGAGTATCTTTTTAAAACCACCGAAAACAATATGTATAATCCGGCAGTAGGCTGTTACCTTTGTGTCCTGGCAGTTATGCTCGGCCACATTTTCCCCGTTTTCTTTAAGTTTAAGGGTGGTAAAGCGGTTGCGGTAAGCGTTGGCACCTATGCGGTATGCTGCTATCCCGCCATACTTTTGGGACTTTTGGTCTTTGCTATTGCTTTATTAATTTCAAAAATGGTATCTTTAAGCTCACTTTTGGCTACCGTTACGGTTGTTTCAATGTCTATTGTGTTTATGGACTATTCTACACCATTTATACCTCAAATAATCTGCACCGTTTTAGCAGGCGCTATTGTCTTTGTAAAACACAAGGATAATATTATAAGACTTAAAAACGGCACCGAGAAAAAGATTTTTTCAAAGGAGGCCAAAAAGAATGTCTAGAATTTCTGTTTTAGGAGCAGGAGGCTGGGGCTTAGCTTTGGCTGTGTCCTTATCGGATAGGCACGAGATTTTGGTTTGGTCGCCTTTTGAGGAAGAAATAAACCTTTTAAAAACCTATCGAACAAACGAGAAACTTTTAAAGGACGTTTTCTTACCCGAAAACATTAAGCTCACCTCTGATATCAGTGAAGCTTCGGGTAGCGATATTTCGGTTATTGCAACCCCGTCCTTTGCAGTAAGAGAAACTGCCGCAAGACTTAAGGGAATAGATGCGGGCATTGTAACCATAGTTGCAAAAGGCTTTGAAAAAGAAACCCTTTTAAGACTTTCCGAGGTCGTAAAAGAAGAGCTGCCCGAGTCTTCGATTGTATCCCTTTCGGGTCCTTCACATGCCGAAGAGGTAGCAAAAAAAATACCGACAATGCTTACGGCAGCGTCGGTGGACAGACTTTCGGCATTAGCCGTTCAGTCGGTATTTTCAAATGAGTATTTAAGGGTATACACCTCAAGTGATATAATAGGTGTTGAACTCGGCGGAGCCTTAAAAAACGTAATCGCAATAGCTGCAGGCGTTCTGGACGGAATGGGCCTTGGAGACAACTCAAAGGCGGCACTTATCACAAGAGGTCTTGCCGAAATGACAAGACTAGGCGTTAAAATGGGCGCAAAAAAAGAAACCTTTGCAGGACTTACAGGTATGGGAGATTTAATCGTTACCTGCACCTCGGCGCACAGTAGAAATAACCGTTTTGGTTACCTTGTAGGCAAGGGAACCACGGTTAAGGAAGCGCTCGAAACGGTAGGAACCGTAGAGGGTTATTACGCTGCGCTAATGGTAAACACTTTAGCTTGTCAATATAAGGTTTCAATGCCTATATGCGAGCTTTGTTATCAGATAATGTATGAGGGAATGAAGGTAGAGGACTCGGTTAAAGACCTGATGACAAGACCTTTCAGAGATGAATAACGAATAAAAAGCAAAAACCGCAAGCAGAAAGCTTGCGGTTTTAAAATTGCTTTTTTGGTTTAGTTAGCACGAACTACCTTTCCTGAACGAAGGCAACGAGTGCAGACATTGATTCGACGAGGTGTGCCGTTAACAATAGCCCTTACCTTTACAACATTAGGCTTCCAGGTTCTGTTTGTTCTTCTGTGAGAGTGAGAAACCTTAATGCCGAAAGCAATTTCCTTGCTGCAGATATCACATTTTGCCATGACGCTGCACCTCCTTATCTCAATTAGAAATCTAATTAGCAAATGATATAATAACAGAAAACAAAAGATTTTGCAAGTCTTTTTTTAATTTTTTAAATATATTACAGATATTTGTTGTAAACAAAGCCTTTTTTTGATATAATTCATCATATGGAGATGGTTTTTTGCTGAAACTTATAATATTCGACCTTGACGGAACCCTTTGTAATACGATTTGCGACCTTGCTGATGCCGTAAATTATGCATTAGGGAAAATGGGTTACAAAACACACAGTGTTGACGTGGTCAGAACCTACGTAGGCAACGGAATTAAAAACTTGATAATTCGCTCAATGCCCGAAAATGAAAGGGTAGAAGAAAAAATAGAAGAAACAAAAAAATTCTTCTTTGATTATTATAAGGTTCACTTTGCCGATAAAACGGTAGCCTATGAAGGCATTGAAGAAATGCTTATTACCTTAAAGAAAAAGGGAATAAAACTTGCCGTTTGCACAAACAAAGAGGACTCAATGGCAAGGTGTGTAGTAAAGAAACTTTTCGGCGACGTTTTCTCGCAGGTTTTAGGCCAGGGTGAAAGGTTTCCGCTAAAGCCGGAGCCCGATTCATCTTTTTACATAATGAGCAAATTAGATGCAAAAAGGGAAGAAACGGTATTTATAGGCGACTCTGACGTCGATATAAAAACCGCTAAAAACGCAGGGCTTAAATCTATCGGCGTTACCTGGGGATTCAGAGACAGACAAGAGCTAATAGACAACGGATGCGAACACGTAGCAGAAAGTCCGTATGATATAATTAAATTGCTTGAGGTGTAATAAATGAAAAGACAAGAATATCTTACTTGGGATGAGTACTTTATGGGTATTGCCGAAATGTCGGCACAGCGTAGTAAGGACCCTTCTACACAGGTTGGCGCTTGCATTGTAAGCCGCGACAACAAAATTTTATCTGTAGGTTATAACGGAATGCCTCGTGCTTGCTCGGACGATATCTTCCCTTGGGACAGAGACGGCGGAGCGCTTGACACAAAGTATTTCTTTGTTTGCCATGCAGAGCTTAATGCTATCCTTAATTTCAGAGGCGGAAGCTTAGAAGGCAGCCGTATTTACACAACCCTTTTCCCTTGCAACGAGTGTGCAAAGGCGATTATTCAGTCGGGCGTTTCTGAAATCATTTATAAAAGCAACAAGTATCTAGGCACCGATTCGGTAACAGCTTCTATAAAAATGTTCGAAGCCGCAGGGGTAAAAATGACACCCTACGACTTCGGTAATAAGACGATTACTTTAGAACTTTAAAATCAAAAACCTCTTCAGCGAACCAGACCCTATCTACAGTAAAGGTCATACCGTCAAGATAGTTTAATATGCCCGCATCCTCTTTAAAATTAAAGGTAAGCTTGTAAGAATAAAGGGCTTGCCTTGTGAATCCCATCTTTTTGTCAAGACTTAGCTTGCCGTACTTTCCGTCGCCAAGCAAGGGATGACCTATGGATGCTAAATGGGCTCTTATCTGGTGTGTTCGGCCGGTCAAAAGGTCAACCTCGATAAGACTTAAATTGTCCTTTTCTTTAAGCACTCGATAACGGGTTCTTATGGTAAGCGCGCCGTCTTCTCGAGAGTCTTTAAGATAAACTTTATTTTTAGCTTCGTTTTTTTGGAGGTAACCTTCAAGGGTTGTCTCCTTTTCTTTAAAAATGCCGTGGGCAATGGCTAAATATTGCTTGTCAATTTCACGGCTCTTAATTTTATCACATAAAATGCGTAAAGCCTCGGCATTTTTTGCGGCAATTACAATTCCACCGGTACCGCGGTCAATACGATTGGCAAGAGCCGGCTTAAAGGAGTTTTCCTTATCGGGCAAATATTCGCCCCTATCGTAAAGGTAATGCTGAATTCTGCCTATGAGGGTATCATTATATTCATTTTCATCCGGATGAACCAAAACGCCCTGTTTTTTATCGACTAAAATTATATTTTCATCCTCATATACAATATCAAGTTTAACAGGGGATGAAAGAAAATCATACTTTGCTTCGGCAGGGACTAAAAACTCATCCTTTATCCAAAGTTCAACGATGTCGCCCTCTTTAAGCTTGTAGGAGATTTCACTTCTTTTGCCGTTAACCTTTATGTGCTTTGTGCGTATGTATTTAAACATAAGGGAAGTGGGCAAAGCAGGCACGGCCTTCACAATAAACTTATCAAGCCTTTTGTCCTTGTCGTTTTTTTCTATCCTAAAGCTTTTCATAAAAACTCCTAAATTTCTAGTTTATAGATTTAGTATAGCACACTTTTTAAAATTTTCAAAGGAGAAACATTTAAGTGGAACAACAAAATTTAAATTTGGGACACCGAAACAGAATGAGAGAAGAACTTATAAAGGCGGGTAGCGACGCTATGCCTGACTATAAGCTCCTTGAAATGCTCCTTTTTTACGGAATACCGCGAAAGGACACAAGAACCCTTGCTAAAACACTTTTAAACACCTTTGGCTCACTTTCGGGAGTTTTAGATGCCGACATTACCGATTTAAAGGCGGTAAAGGGTATGACTGCAAATGCAGCTTGTTTAATAAAGCTGGTTTTACCAATAGCTAAAAAATATAACGAAAGCAAAAGAGGCGTTGCGGGACATCTTCATTCCTTTGAGGAAATCGGCGAGTTTGCCGTTGCGCAGTTCTTTACCGTTAAAGGAGAAAGAGCCATACTTATCTGTATGGATAGGATGGGCAAGGTGCTTGGCGTTAAGGTTTTGGCAGAGGGCGATTTTGATTCGGCAGGAATAAGCATTAGAAGTATAATAGGTCACATTCTGCAAACAAATGCAACCTCTGTAGTCTTAGCCCATAACCACCCAAGCGGAATAGCATTACCGTCAAAGGAGGATATTTGCATAACCAAGCAGATAGTCGATTCTTTAAAGGTAATAAACGTAAACTTTGTTGACCACGTAATAGTTTCAGATAACGACTATGTATCAATGGCACAGTCGGAAGAGTTTAAAGATATGTTTAAATAGAAAAAAGCACTTTAAAAAAGTGCTTTTTTATTTTTTATAGAGCCGTTTCCTTAAGAAAATCATATTGAGCAGCAATAGCGTTCCAGGTGTTAGCCCCGACAATTCCGTTAGCGGTTATGCCGAAAAGACGTTGAAAAATCGTTACGGCTTCTCTTGTCTGACTGCCAAAATATCCCGTAACGGGGATTTTCGGAATGCCGCTATAAAAGTCGGCTATAAAGGATAAATAGGTTTGCAGGTCCTCGACGTCCTCGTTTTGCATTCCTTCGGCTAAAAAATAACCGGGGAAGAGCTTTGCTCTATCGCCGTAGAAGGTGTCGGGAAGGGTGTTGATGGTTTCTATATAAATGTCCTTTAAAAGATTCCAAGTAGCCTCATCAACTATTCCCGTAGGATTAAGACCGTAAAAGGTTTGAAAAGCGGTTACGGCGTCAAGGGTTGGAGCATCATAGGTGCCGCTAATGCTAATTAGCGGAATGGCTCCGTTAAAATAGCCTATAACGGCAAGATAATACTGTATTAGTCTTACCTCTTCTCCTGTGGTGCCGACACCAAATTCGGTAATAAAGGGAAGAGCGGCTTCTTGTAAGGTAACGCCTTCGCTTACAAGCTCGGCTAAATTTTTAACCCCTGTATAGTATCTTTTAATACTGTACCAGGTTGCCTTATCAACAATTCCCGTAGCACTTAGGTTGAATATTTCCTGAAAGGCCTTTACTGCGTTTTGTGTGCTTATGTCAAAATAACCGCTGGGGACGGGAATTTTGGGAATAGCGGGGTAGTTTTTTCCAATGCGGTTTAACTGTTCTTGCAAAATTTCAACCTCGTTACCAGCATCGCCAAGCATTAAGTTGCCTGGGAAGGACTCGGGTATACTGGCAACAGGAGCGTCGGTTACTATATTAATATCAGAACCGTAATATCTGCTCAAAATTTCATAAGGGGTAAGTCCCTCGTTGGCAAGAGCCACAGTGCCCCATTGAGACAGTCCGTCACAGGTTGAGGTTGTGCCGTTGCAAAACTGAGTGAATAGAGGATTAACCGTACCCTGTTTTACAACGTAATCATTAAAAAGCTCATCTACTATACGACTTACGTTTTCAAAAATATCTCGGTCGGGGACAAAGGCTTGGTCGTACCTTGTGGAATTTGTAATATCAAAATCATATCCTCGGGACGGATACCACTCGGTATAAATTCTATTTAGAGCATAGGTGGTTATGGCATAGACGTTTGCCCTAATTGCCTCTTCGGGCCAGGTCGGATATATTTCACTTGAAACAACGTTTTTTATGTAATCCACAAAGGGCACCGTTACGGTTTTGGCATTGGAACCGGGAGCGCCTAAATGTACGCGGATGGTTTCTGGAATAACCGGAGTAGTGGTAGGAGCCATTTTATATCTCCTCCTTATTTAGTTCATTAATTATTATCGTTTGGTTCTCGTTATTATCAAGAGAAGCGAGAAGATTTACCTTTTGGATAGAGGTTACCTTATCAAAAATCTGAACCCCCAGATGTATTGTGTCGGTAAAGCCTTCTGCAGAGGTTAAAATATTATAATTTGCAAAGGCGGATGAACTGTTGTTTGGGCTTTCGGAATATTCGATACCGGGCGCTTTAAGTAAAAAAGGTCCTGCTTTACCGCTTATGTCGGTAAGACCTTCTGCAAAGATTTTTTTGGTTTTTGAGTCCCCTGTGAAAACTGTTACTTTAGCATTAGGAACGGGATAAAGGTCGTTTACCGAGGTGACGTTTACCAAAAGATATCCTATGCCTTCCATTTGGTCGGTCTCGGTTATCTTTTCGGTATATAGTGGCTCTTCTTCTTTTTCAAGTTCGGTAGCTTCTTCTCTTTCAGCTAAAGCGGGAAGAGGATAAGAAACCGGCAATGCTGACCTTTTTTGCAACTCCTTCATTTCGTTTATGTATTTTTCAAATAGAGATTTGTCCATTAAACCTACTCCTTTCAAATACATTTTATGAAGCAAATCCTAAGAATAGTTACAAAACTTTAGGCAGATAATATAAATGGTGATAAGAATGGAGAAAAAGCTTGGCTTAAACTTGGATGAAAACTTGGAAATATTAAAGGATATTTTTTCAAAAGATTCGGTCTTAAGATATAAAAAAATCGGAACAAAATTAGGGTTTGGTTGCGCAATTCTCTATTTTGACGGAATGGTCAACACCGAAATTATTAATCAGGCAATAGTAAGACCGCTTGTGTTAGCGGAGAATAAAAACAACCTAAAGCCAAGAGAAACCTTTTTAGCCGAGGACGTGCTTTATTCAGGCGAGGTAAAGGTTTTAGAAAATCTAAACGAAATGATAAGCGGAATGCTTTACGGCGACACCCTTTTGCTTATTGAAAAGTCGCAAAAAGCTCTTTTAATAAACACAAAAGGGTGGAGAACGAGAGGAATTTCCGAACCCGAGGATGAAAGGGTACTGTCGGGTCCTCGTGAAGGCTTCGATGAAGCGGCAATGTTTAATTTAGCGCTAATCAGAAGAAAGCTTTTAACCCCTGATTTTTGCTCCGAGATGATAAGGGTAGGCAAAAGAACCAACACGATAGTCTTTATCTGCTATCTTGATTCTTTGGTTGACGAAAAGCTTTTAAAGGAATTAAAAAATCGACTTTTAAAAATTGATATAGACGGCATACTCGATACCAACTATATAAACGAGCTAATCCGAGACCGCAAGGGCTCGCTATTTAAAACGACCGGTACTACCGAACGACCCGACGTGGTTGCCGCAAGACTTTTAGAGGGCAGAATAGCACTTATTGTTGACGGAACACCCGTTGTAATGACCTTGCCATACCTTTTTTCAGAAAATTTTCAGTCGGACGAGGACTATTACATTAATTATAAATTAGCCTCTGCTGCCAGAATTATAAGAATGGTATGCTTCTTTTTAAGCGTGAGCATTCCTGCAATATTTATATCTCTCGTGCGATTTCATTTTGAGCTAATTCCCACCTCTTTTGCAATATCGGTAGCCGAAAGTCGAGGCGGAGTGCCTTTTTCTTCCTTAAGCGAGTGTCTGCTTTTAATATTCATTTTTGAAATTCTTCGTGAAACGGGACTTCGTATGCCACAAAGCGTCGGACATGCTTTAAGCATTGTCGGAGGGCTGGTTATCGGCCAAGCGGCGGTCGATGCCAAAATCATAAGTGCACCAATGCTTATAGCAGTAGCGCTTTCGGGCATATCGGGACTAATGATACCAAGACTTAAAACGGCGGTGTTTTATTTAAGAATAATTTTTGTTCTCTTTTCTTCGCTAGGCGGAATGTACGGACTTTTAATTGCGTTTACAATTACCTTAATTCACGTTTTGTCTTTGGATTCTTTCTTGGTTTCGGAAACAATATCGTTAGAAGAACCGACAACCCAAGGCTTAAAGGACGTGCTTTACCGCACCTCTTGGACAAGAATGCGAAACCGACCTGTTTTTTCACACAAAAATAATATAAGAAAGAAATAGTATGAAAAAAATAAACCTAATTTTAATGACAGTTTTAGTATCATTTTTGCTATCATCTTGCGCCAGAGAACCCGATAAAACCTTTTTGGTGTCGGCTCTTTGTTTTGAAAATGATGACGGCAACATTCTTACAACGGCCGAGTATATATCGGTTTTGGATACCGATACGGTTTCGGGTTATTCGGCAAAAACTCAAAAGGCGTCAGGGAAAGGGGTAGAGGCCTCGATAAGCAGACTTTCCGCATCCCTTGCAAAACCGCTTTTTCTTGAACATTGCGCAGTCGTGTTGCTTGATAAAAGTCTTACTAAGAATCAAATAAACGACGTCTTTGCCTACCTTAAAAAAGGAGAAATATCCTTTTCGGCTTATGTCGTTTACGTAGAAAACGGTAGAGTGCTGACGGCTAAAACCGACTCTAATCCGTCGGTGGGTTATTCGCTTGCCTATCTTCTTAAAAACAGGGCCGAAAGCTTTGGGTATAGCGGACACACAAAAGTGTACGAAATTATTACCGCAAGAAAACAGGAGGAGAATATCTTTGCATTGCCAAAGGTTACCTTGGCAGATGAAAAGCTGCTAGCCGAACAAATGGTAGTTTATTTAGACGACGCACCGAAACTTAAACTAAACGCAAAGGAAAGCATCTATTACGCTATGGCAAGGAATGTTTACAAGGGTGGCAGAATAGAAATAAAAGACAAGGTTGAAACACTTCGTCCGACTAGGCTAAAAGAGGTAAAAACAGAGGACGAAACCCTTACGCTTGAAATAAATCTTGAAAATAAAGAAATAGTAACCGAGCTTGAAAGTTTTTTAAATGCAATGCTAAAAAAAGGTGTAAATCTTTTTTTGAAAAAGGACGTTAAAAAAATAAATGTAAAAGGGGAGCCCCTTAATTGAAAATAAAGGATAACAAATCGTATATAGCATTAGCGGCGCTAACCGTATTTGGTAACGGCGCCTTTGTTTTTAAATTTTCTTCTATAAACGGAGAGGATTTTATAAGTTCCGTTTTAGGACTAATATTAACGGCTTTGCTCTTTTGCTTATCCATAAAATTTGCCCTTTGGCTTAAAACCTTTGAAATAAAGGAAAAATTTAAAAATGCTTGGTCGATAGTGTTTATCCTTTCGGGTATGCTCTCTTTGATTTTCGCTTTTTTCTCGCTCGTTTCGTTAAGTGAAATCTGCATAAACATCTTAGCAGAAAAACTAAAAACGGGATTTGTTATTTTAACCCTTATTCTTACGGTATTGGCAGTAGTTTCTTCAAGAAACGGGGTCTTAACAAAATTCGCTTTAATTCTTTTTCCCGTAGTTTTTGGCTTAACCCTTTTAATCTTTCTCTTTTCGACACCCTATATGAGCGTAAAATATTTAACGGTAGATTCCTTTTTAAGTTCCGCTAGTCCAAATAAAATATTCGAGTTTTTATTTATATCTTTCTTTTCTACCGTTTTACCGTTAGTAGCACTTTGCATAGAAAAACCTTCTTCGGTAATAGTTGGCGGAACAATAGGGGCGACCTTTTTGACACTTTGTATAGTGCACACCATTCTCATATTCGGTGCAGGGTTTGCAAGCGAGCTTACCTTCCCTTATGCAAGGGCGGTAGGCACAGTATCGCTCGGCGACCTTTTCTTCAGAATGGATATTGCTCTTTATCCCGTTTGTTTCTTTTCGGGACTTGTCTGCACGGTGGCGCAGACCTTGGCGGCAATAAAGTTTTTTAAAAAAGCAAAAAATATAAGAAAATTATCAATAAACTATTGAAATGTGAATTACATTGTGATATTATAACTATATACCAAGCGTTAAAGTTAATACATTTTGTGCGAAATTACCAAAAAATCGACAATTTTCGTGCAATATGTCGAATTTAAATGCCTTGACTACACCTAGAGGGGAGCATAAACTATGAAAAACTATTCTGCAAAACAGATTCGAAATGTGGTGCTTACGGGTCACGCATCGTCGGGCAAGACTTCGCTTGCCGAAGCGGCTTATTTCTTAACGGGAAATCTTGACCGCCTAGGTACAATAGCCGAAGGAAACACCGTTTGCGATTTTGACCCTGAGGAAATCCGCAGAAAGTCAAGTATTTCGGCAGCCCTCGTTCCTTGCGAATGGAAGGACGTTAAAATAAATTTAATCGACACACCCGGACAGTTCGATTTTACCGGAGGCGTAAAGGAAGGCGTCCGCGCGGCAGGTTCGTCGGTTATCGTGATATCGGGCAAAAGCGGTGTTACGGTAGGCGCGCAAAAGGCTTTTGATGCAGCAACCGAAAAGGGTATAGCAAAACTTTTCTTCATTAATAAAATAGACCACGAGAATGCCGATTTCTATAAGGTGTTTGAAGAACTAAAAGCGACCTTTGGTCCTATGGTATGTCCTATCGTTGTTCCTTACGTAGTTGACAATAAGGTTCAGTGCTACATAAACCTAGTTGAACATAGAGCGTATGAATATAAGGATAAAAAAGCAGTTCCTTGTCCAATGCCCGACATGGGACATCGTCTTGAGGGACTTCGTACCGCTATGAACGAGGCGGTTGCCGAAACAAGTGAAGAACTTATGGAAAAGTATTTCTCGGGAGAGGACTTCACTCCTGACGAACTTATAATGGGACTTGCAACTGGCGTTCGCAGAGGAGAGATTGCTCCTGTTTTCTGCGGAAGCGCTGTTGAAGTTCAGGCGGTTGACCAACTTTTAAACGGCCTTATTTGGCTTGCTCCTTGGGCAGAAACGGTTGCAGGCGAAACCGGTGTTGATAATGACGGCAACGAGGTAAAACTTACGGTAAATGAGGATGCTCAAACTGTAGCTACCGTATTTAAAACCGTGGTTGACCCGTTTGTTGGCAAACTCGTTTACTTTAAGGTTATATCGGGTAAGGTTTCCTCTGATATGACACTTCTTAATATGCGCACAGGCGCTCAGGAAAAAATAGGCAAACTTTATTATGTTTGCGGTAAAAAGCAGATAGAAACTAAGGAAATCGTTGCAGGCGATATCGGTGCTATCGCAAAGCTTAATAACACAGGCACGGGAGACACCTTATGTTCTCCTGCAAGACCGATAAGACTACCCGGTGTCAACTTTGATAAGCCTTGCTATAAAATTGCCGTAAGTCCGAAGAAGAAGGGCGAAGAGGAAAAACTTGCGGCAGGCCTTTTAAAGCTTACCGAAGAAGACCCAACCTTGACCTTCGGAAACGAGGAATCCACAGGCGAAATGATTTTGGCAGGTCTTGGCGAGCAACACATTGAAACAGTTTTAGCAAAGCTTAAAGCTAAGTTTGGTGTCGAGGCAACCTTTGAAGCTCCAAAGGTTGCATACCGCGAAACCATTCGTAAAAAGAGCAAGGTTCAAGGTAAATATAAAAAGCAGTCGGGTGGACACGGTCAATACGGTGACGTCTGGATTGAGTTTGAACCCTGGGATACGGAAGAGCTTGAATTTGCGGAAACCGTATTTGGTGGCTCTGTGCCCAAGAACTATTTCCCTGCAGTTGAAAAGGGACTAAAAGATAGCGCAAAGCAGGGCGTTTTGGCAGGCTATCCAATGGTTGGCGTGAAGGCCACCCTGCTTGATGGCTCATATCATCCGGTTGACTCTTCCGAAATGGCGTTTAAAACTGCGGCATCCTTGGCTTATAAAGCGGGCATCCCCGAAGCAAACCCCGTTTTGCTTGAGCCGGTCGTAACATTGACTGCAAAGGTGCCTTCTGACAATGCGGGCGATATAATGGGCGACATTAACAAGCGCCGCGGTCGAGTGCTTGGTATGGACCCTGACGGCAAATATATGATAATAACCGCAGAGGTTCCTCAAAGTGAACTCTTTGATTTCCCAACAACGCTTCGTTCGGTAACAAGGGGAATGGGCTCGTTTGAGGCAGAGTTTGCAAGATATGAGGAAGCTCCTGCTTCGGTTGCTCAAAAGGTGATAGAAGCAAATAAAGAATAGTATAATTCTGCACATACTGTAGGAAAAGGCAAATAACCACATACGCACCGTAGGAAATCTTTTCTACGGTGCGTTTTTGCTATAATGAAAATGCACAAAAGCACTAAAATTTTTTATACTAATTTTACAAATTGGATAACAAGTGTAAAAATGACACAATTTTTTATAGACAAAAAGAATAATTTGTGATATTCTATACTAGAATTAGACTGCACATACTATGGGGCAGTTTGACAACGAGTATTTTTTAGAAAGGATGGTTGAATTATGAAAACAACCTTCAAAAGAGCGTTATCTGCTATAATTGCTCTTTGCGTTCTTCTTGCAAGTGCAACCTGTTTAATGGGTCTTTCTGTATTTGCTGACGGACCGGTAAACCTAGCACTTATTGATGAAACAACAGCCGAAGGCAGAGGCAAGGTTATTGCTTCTGATGAGGCAAACGGCACTTGGGGATACGGTGCTTTTGACGGAAACAAAACCGACAACAATTCCGATAAATGGTGGACAGGTAAAGGCGTAGGCGGAGGATACTTAATCCTTGACCTTGGCGCAGATTATACCTTTAATAGCGCAACAATGCTTGTTACCGCTAATGGCGACAGAAATCTTACATATTGCGTATATGCTGTTTCTGATATTGGCGAACTTGAATACAAGGCTGAAAACAAGGAAGAAATCGCTGCTAAGATTAGAACCGGCACAAAGATTATTGCTGAACAGAATCACGCAGGAACAAAGAACATCGGCGCTTCTGCTCATGGACGTTACGTCTTAATCGATACTTCTGATTGTTATACTGCAGACGGTTATGAGAATCCTAAGGGTTCAACTATCGTAGAGTTCGAGCTTTTTGGTGTTCCTTATGACCCCAGCACCGAATCTTCAAGCGAAGAGTCTTCAAGTGAAGAAGAGTCTTCAAGCGAAGAAGAGTCTTCAAGCGAAGATGCTTCTACTTCTAGCGACGAGACCTCTAGCGATGATTCTACCGGAACACAGAAAGAAAAGAAAATGATAAGAATGGAACTCGGCAAACTCAGAGGAACCATGAATAAGCTTGAGTACCATATCTTCCCCTTCAGATTTGCTGAGGGTAACGCTCTTGTTAAACCCGGCACTACATACACCTTCACGTTTGATTATTATTCATTCCCCGGCACTGACGGCAGAGGTGTTAACGGTGGCGTATACTTTGCAAGAACCGGTAAGAAGGGCGACGGCTATGAGGCTAACGTAAACCTTGCAACTCAAGGTCAACTTGCAAACAAGGGCAAAAATACCGCAACAATTACCTTCACAACAAAGGGAGATGCTAACGGAAACGTTATCTATATGGGTCTTGAGACCGGTGCTTATGCTAGCTCTTACGGTGAAGTTTTTGCTTGGAACTTTAGCCTTGTTGAAAATGGCAAGACCGAGAACCTAATTGAAAACGAGAACTTCTACGGTGAGTGGAGCGACTATTCATTCAGCGGCATCAACAGCGGTTCACAGGACGGTAAGGGTGCATACTCTTTCGCTCCATTCAACGAAGAAATTGCAGCTCTTTCAAACGGCGAAGTTTTATCTAGCGGCGACGGTTCAAGCGGTATTGTAAATGATACTTCAAGCAATACCACCTCAACTGAGGACAATAACACCAACGATGACAACACTAACGATAACAACACCAACGATGATTCTAACAGTGGTTCCGATGATGATTCTGACAAGGGACCCAAGAGAATGCTTAAGCAGGAAAACTATAAGCTTAGAGAATGGGCAAATGAGGAAACTGGTGAGTTGGAAACTATTATGCTCAAATACCAGAACTTCCACTTTGATACCCATAACACCATTACTGGTGCAATCAAGGAAAACACTACCTATATCTACTCGGTAGAATATTATGCTGACCCGGGTGAGTGGGAGACAGGTGTTAACTCTTCTTCTGTATTCGCAAGAACAAACACTGTAACCTCTTTAGGTGATCCTCCAAAGGATTTCGCTTGGAATGAAGAGTTTGGTTCTTATTATACCCACTACATCTTACCAACCGGAAGAAACACCATGAAGATGGAGTTCACAACCTTACCCGGTCAAACAACCTTCTCGGTAGGACATCTTTCAGGTCACGATGGTAATGCATACTTCTGGGATTTCAAGCTTTATGAAAAAGGCGGAGACGGTACAAACCTTTTAAAGAACGAAAACTTCTATGGTGACTGGCAGGATTATGTGGATGCTAAGGACTTCGTAGCATTCAAAAATATTTCTCCTCAGTCTGTAGATGGTCAGGGAACATATTCTTTCGTTCCTTTCAACCAGAACTTAGTTAACCTCAAGCCCGGTGATATTTACACTGGTCAGGTTGAAATCGAAGAAGGCGCTGAAGACGACGGTTCTAACGACGATTGGAACGATAACTCTGACGACGAGGATTACGGCGACGAAGGTTCTGACGACGAGAACTACGGCGACGAAGGTTCTGACGACGAAGGCTACGGCGACGAAGGCTCTGAAGACGAGGACTACGGCGACGAAGGTTCTGAAGATGAGGACTACGGCGACGATGAAGTTGTTGATACAGGCGATGCTTCAAATGCCGCTGCTGCAGTTGCAGTAATGTTCTTTGCAACAATAGCTTTAGCAGGTACTTCTCTTAAGATGTTCAGAAAGAACTAATTCAAATATTATTTGATAAATTTCAAACGGGGTGTTTCTAAGGAAACGCTCCGTTTTTTTATTAAATGAATCGGTTGTTTACAAAATTATGTGGTTGTGATATAATTTTTTTAACCTATAAAAAGGAGCATTTAAATGAAAAATTTATTTAAGAAGGGCGTGTTAATCTTGTTGCTTTGTGGTATTCTTTCCGGTATGACAACGGGATGCGCGAGTAATGACGAAGAATCGCCATCAAGCTTAAAAGAAACGGCAAATAACTCGGTTGTTACTTCTTCTCAATTGGATGAATCTTCTGAAATAACAAGTGCAGAAGAGGATAAGGAAGGGGAAGAAACGTCTTCAAAAAAGCTAAACTCTTCAAAAAAAGAAAGTTCTTCTGAAGAGGATAGTTCTTCCAAAAAAGAGAACTCTTCTAAAACCGAAACGTCTTCAAAAGAAGTCTCCTCAAAAAACGAGAACTCATCTAAAAATCAAACGACCTCGAAGGAACCCTCTTCAAAACAACAAACCTCGCATGACGAAACTTCCAAGGAAAGTTCTTCAAAAGAAATAGCCTCTTCGAGTGAAGAACAAACGAACTCTAACAACACTTCTTCAAAGCCTGAAGAAACCATCGAACGAGTGGTTACCTGTTATGGAGATAGCGTTACAGAGGGCATGAGTGTTGGCCTTGATGAAAATTACCCTTATTTTTTAGGTGAGTTATTGGGTAATGGTTATACGGTTCAAAACGCGGGTATTGGCGGAGAAAAAACAACAGCCATTATGACTCGACAAGGTGGATTAAAACTTTTCACAATGGAGGAAATTTCTTTCGAAAAGGGTCAAACACAGGTACTTATTGCGCAGGGAACAACCCGCGGCTTAATTGCTGAAGACGGCAGACAACCTACTTGGAACGCCCCCTTCGGCAGAGACCTTCCGATTAATGACGTAACGATTAACGGTAAAAAATACGAGTTGCAGTTTAAAAATTTCGCATGGAGCAAATCGGGCGGTCCCAGCACCTGCGACACCTATTTGGTTCGCTCTGCCAATACGAATGCGGAAACAATTCCCGCAAACAGTCAGGTCGTTTTCGCCACAAGCAATACCTCTAAAACCAACTATGCAGACGTTTATTTTATGGGCTTTAACGGTACTTACGATAACATAGACGACCTAATTTCTCAGTATCAAATGATGATAGACTATCGAAACGACGACAACTACCTTGTTGTTATCCCTTTTTGGGAAAAATCGATAAATAAAAAGGCTTATGAAAAGTTTAAATCTGCATTTGGCGACCATGCGGTTGATGCGGTGGAATATTGCATAAACGGCGGCCTTGAAAAATTGGGAATAACACTTGAAAAATACGATAGAGGATGTTTGGAAAATGAGATTTTCCCATATTCTTTGAAGCTTAACACTATAAGCAATCGTATAGACGTGCACCTAAATGCCAAGGGCTACAGAGTCTTGGCAAATGCTATCTATGAGCAGGGACAAAAGATAAATCTTTGGTAAGAATAACGTGTGGGAAAAACTTTCATTTCTCACACGTTTTTTTCTTTTAAAATAAGGCAAAAAAACACGATTTTTTTCTAGACAAAAGGCTTGCTATGTGATATAATTTAGAAGTATAAAACTATTTATATTTCGGTAGGTAGTTAAATTCGTGATTTTGAAAGGATGACACAAATGAAAACAACCTTTAAACGAGTAATCTGTATAGTGCTCGCTCTTTGTGTTTTGGTTACAAGCGCAACCTGTTTAATGGGTATTCTTGCAACTGCAGATGAAGCACCGAACATAGCACTTATAGATGAAACAAATGAAGCAGACAGAAAAAAAGTCATTGCTTCAGAAGAGGCTAATGGCACTTGGGGCTACAATGCTTTCGACGGTAATAAGACCGATGACAACGCTAATAAATGGTGGAACGGCAAGAGCACAGGCGAAGGCTACCTAATCATTGACTTGGGTGACGTTTACGCGCTTGATAGAGCGTACCTTCTTGTTACCAAAAGCGGCGATAGAAACCTTAAATACAACATGTATACTATCGACGACCTTGGCGGCATTGAATATATTGCAGATAACAAGGATGAAATTGCAGCTAAAATCAAGACCGGTACAAAGTTCGTAAGCGAGCAAAATCATAGCGGCGAAAAGAGCCATACGGTTAACGCTACAGGCCGTTACGTTTTGATTGAAACTACCAACTGTTATACCGCAGATGCTCAAATGAATCCTAAGGGTGCTACCATCGTAGAGATTGAGCTTTTTGGAACTTCAACCAGCAGCACAGCTCCTATAAACGTTGCTCTTATTGATGAAGCAAATCTAACAGACAGAGCAAGCGTAATTGCTTCAGACGAGGCTAATGGCACTTGGGGCTACAATGCTTTCGACGGTAATAAGACCGATGCCAACGCTGATAAATGGTGGAGCGGCAAGAGCACAGGCGAAGGTTATTTAATCCTTGACCTAGGCGCTGAGTACACCTTTACCGAGGCTATTTTATACGTTACAATGAACGGCGACAGAGCGCTTGCGTATAGCGTATACACTGTATCTGACCTTGGCGGTCTTGAATACAACGTGGAAAACAAAGATGCTATTGTCGCAGCAATTAAGGCTGGAAACAAGTTCCTTGCAGACCAAGAACATGCAGGCAAAAAAGAACATAAAAACCTTTCAGTTACAGGCCGTTACGTTTTAATTGAAACTACCGATTGTTATACCGCGGATGCTCAAAAGAATCCTAAGGGTGCTACTATTTCAGAGTTTGAATTGTTTGGTGTTCCGACATCTTCGGATGCACCTGTTATACCTGTTAACACCGCAAAAGAAAAGCCGGTATTATCAAACCTTGCTAATACCGGATATGGTCCTACATATGCAGTTAACGGTGACCCTGCAGGCAGACAGTGGATGGCGGAGGGAACGTCTGCATCCAGCACAATCAAGCCTTGGATTGTTGTTGACCTTGGCAAAGAGTACAATCTTGAGTATTTAAAAACATATTTTGCTAGCACAGCAGGATATAGCTATGAAGTATATGCAACAAACGAAATTGTGGCTTCGTGGGATGCGGCTAACGCAGAAGCTATTGGTAATGCTATTTTAGCTACAACTCCAATAACTACAGACACCACACAGACCCTTGGCGGTTCAACAACCGAACTTTCCGGCACAGGAAGATATGTTTTAGTTAATTTTACCGCTCGTAACAATGGTTCGAATACATTGTCACTTTTCGAGCTTGAAATATTCACAACAGAAATAGTGGAAGAAGACGAAGATACTTCTAGCGAAGAATCTTCAAGTGAAGAAGTTTCTAGTGAAGAAGTTTCTAGTGAAGAAGTTTCTAGTGAAGAAGTTTCTAGTGAAGAAGTTTCTAGCGAAGAAGTTTCTAGTGAAGAAGTTTCTAGTGAAGAAGTTTCTAGCGAAGAAGTTTCAAGTGAAGAAGTTTCAAGCGAAGAAGTTTCAAGTGAAGAAGTTTCAAGCGAAGAAACCTCTAGCGACGACACTTCAAGTGATAGCACTGAAGGTTCGAACCTGGCGCAGAATAAGAACGTAATTGCTTCTGGCTCAAACGCAGGATATGGACCTGAAAAGGCTGTTGACGGCGATACCGCGGGCAGACAGTGGATGGCTGAAGGCGTTTCAAATGCAACAGCTTGGATTGCAGTTGACCTAGGTGCAAACTTTGATATTAACACCGTTAAAACATATCTTGGTACAGGTAGTACAGGACAAAGAAGATATTGCTACGATTTATATTTAGCTGATGTTTCTGACTTTGAAGGCGAGTTTGCTGACGCAAACAAA
>JAZTYA010000026.1:0-12718 GCA_045636705.1 Acutalibacteraceae bacterium | reverse complement strand
TTCTCATAAAATGTTTTGTGGTCAATGGTAATACCATCTAGGTATTCCTCTGCACCAAAGCAAACCGTCAGCGGCACTGTCTGCACTCTCTGCTTGTATTCCGGCATCAAATCAGCAGTGGAATCTACAATAATTCTGGTCTTCATATAGGCGTTACTCCTTCATTTCGCTGTTTTTTGAAATATTTTCCAAACTATCGCTAATAATGGACAAGCTGCGGTAGAACGCGACCCGCTCCTGCTCGGTAAGGCCGTCACTGATGGCAGCGAGAACGCCATTGATCTTGTCAGCGATCTTCTTGCCTGCCTCACAACCTTTCTCCGTAAGGCATAAGGGACTTTTGTATCGCTTTGTATTCTTTGTTTCGCAGGTGATGTAGCCATTGGATTCCAGGTACTCAATGGCACGTGAAATGGTGGCTTTATCCTCTTCGCACCGCTCACAAAGGTCGGTTGCGGTGGCGCCACCACTTGTGTAAAGATAGTAAAGACAAGAAACGTGGGAACTTCTTAAATTATATTCCACCATTTCTTGATTTTTGATTTTTCTGATGTTTCGGCCTATTCGGTTTATTAAAACTGTAAAGGTTTCAAAGCGTTCTTGCAAGTATTAGCACCTCCACTTGTTGAAATATCAACAAGTCAAAGTTTAGCATAAAAATACTGTAAAGTCAACAAATTTGTCGAAAAAAGGAAAGGCAGAGGATTTCTATCCTCTGCCTTCTTTTTACATTTTTGATACCGTGCTTTTAAGCAAGGTCGATAAAGGGACTATCAAGAGCCCCGCAAAAAAGTCGCCTATGGAGTGGAGCAAATCAAAGGGTAAGCCTGCGATAACCCAGGCAACCGTTTGCTCAAAATTAAAGCCGAACATAAGGGCTTGCCCCGGCGCATAAAGTATGCCGAAGACTGCGCCGTGAAAGGCGCAAACCAAGGGATAAACCACCAAAGCTATCTTTGTGGGCATATTCTTTGGCAAAATCATAACAAAAGCCCAAAGAATAGTCCAGACGTATAGATAGGGCAGCCACCAAAGAGCAAATCCTGCATATAACCCGTTAAGCAAAACATAAAGATAAATAGGGATGAGTGCTTTTTTACGAAAAACAATGGTAAAGACACAAACGAACATTCCGAGCAGGTGAATGTTTGGCAAGGCTTCCATAATAAGCTTTGAACAGAACATAAGTGTTCCGAAAAGAGAAAAAAGCACAATTTCTTTAAGGCTTAAAAGGGGCTTCTTTTTAGGGGTAAAATTATTTTGTTCGCTCAAGCTTGTAGGTTGCTCCTTCTTCTATTTTTGTGACGTCGACACCGGTCATGGCGTATTCGCCGTTAACGTAGAAGCCCCAATAGGTCTTATCGGTGTCATAGTCGGCGATAATTCCGTTTACCGCCTTAACGTAAAGGCCGTATTCCCCTTGGTCGCCTGCGATAAGGTTGTGTTCAAGTAAAGCTTCGCCAACGGTTTCCTTGTCGGTCTTAACGGTAAAGTTAACCGAAGACCCATCTGCCTTAACCTCGACAACAACGGTTTTAGAACCGCTTCCTAAAGTGGTGTCTTTAAGGTAGGTAGCAGTTTCCCAAGCACCCTCTTTGGCTACTGTGTTGCCACAAGCCGCAAGGCTTAAAATACAAAAGAGAACTAACGAAATCGAAATGGTTTTTGTAATAATTTTTTTCATTTTTTATACTTCCTTTCTTTACAAAGGAATAAAACAAAAGCACCCTTCTTGAGAAGAGTGCATAATAGTATCCTGCCATACCAAAAACGCATATCTCCTCACTTGCCCAAGAGACCTTTGCAGTGTCGCAGACCGATAAGCATTCCGACTTGACTTGTGAAAAATTTCCAAGAGTTACGGTAATGGCTGTTGCCGCGGACTTTCACCGCGATTTCCTTATCCCCGAACAAGCCTATTTGCCTGCCCGACAATGAGTGAAAAACACCCAATGACCTGCGTTTATTCTTTTGTGGGTTTATTGTAGCATAAAGGTTACAAAAAAGCAACAGATTTTCTATCAGATTGACTTTTTCGACAAAAAGTGATACAATACATAAAACTTATTTTAAGTTTTTTGGAAGAAGGTACGTAATGTTTATAAAAGAATTCTTTGGCTTGTCGGGTGATGATGGAAGGTCTTTTTGCCGTCCGGCAGAGGGCGCATACTCCTGGGAACATCTGACCTTTGTTACAAGTTTGCTTATTATAATGACACTTTTAGCCATTTTCTTTGGCCGCAGAATGAGAGAAAAAAGCGACAGGGAAAAGAACAAGGTTTTAGTTTGGTCGGCAATTATTATAAACGCTTTTGAAATTGTTAAAATCATAGTTGTTTGTATAAGATGCTCCGACACTCCTGATAAATGGCAACAGCTTTTACCACTTTTCCTTTGCAGTATTCAGTTGTTTGCGCTTCCGCTTGCCGCCTTTACAAAGGGCAGAATAAAAGAGGCTTCCTTAGATTTTGTTATGATTTTCGGAATTTTGGGAGCGGTTGTTGGAACCTATGGCGCGGCGCAGAACTATGGCGTTTATCCCGTCTTTTCAATGGATAACGTCTTTTCGGGTGTTACCCACGTGATTTCAGGATTTTCGTCCCTTTACATAATGATTAGCGGAATGCACAGCATGAAAAAGAAGAATATTCCGGTGACCTGTTTAATTCTTACCTTCTTCTGTGTTTTAGCTTACGTCATTAACGTTTTAATTGATTACAACTATATGTTCCTTATGAATCATGACGGAACACCCTATCAGATTGTTTACAATTTAGTAGGAGGACACCCTGTTTTCTATCCGCTTATGGTAGTAGGACTCTTTGCTCTTTACGTTGTTCTTTTCTATCATGGATATTACGCGGTTTTAAGAAAAATGGCAAAGCCAAAGGCAAAAGCAGAAGCAAAAGAGCAGACCCCCGAGCTAATAACAAAATAATAAATTTAGCGGTAAAAACAAAACCCTATGGCGTTGGCCATAGGGTTTTTTAATTAAACAATTAATCTTCGGCTTTGTTAGAACTTTTTTCTCTTTTAGAAGGGGTTAAAGCCTTTTCGCCTGCAAGGTACATACTTATTATTCCGAAAATAACAAGAAGTGTTGTAGCGTAGATAATAACGGGGAAAAACTTGTCCGAAATAAAGTTGCAAATTGCAGCAGCGGTGTCGCCGCCAATAATGAGGGCTGCCAGGTATCCGAAAAAGGTTAAACCGCCCGAAAAAAGAACAATCATAATGCCGTAGCCAAAAATAAGCTTACAAACGTCGGAAATTTTCTTTAAAATGTTTTTCATTATAATTTCCTCCTTACATACCGAAAATGGGGAGCCATCCCATAAGGACAATTATCTGAAGGATAAATTGTGCTGCAACCCACCAAAGATTATTTTTAAAGGTTTTGCTGTAATCGGAGTTTGCAATTGACATACCTGCGTACATTCCAAGGCCTAAAGGTGGAGTGATTCCGCACATAACACCACAAATGCAGGGAAGCATTGCTGCTGCAAGAAGCGGATTAACGCCAACCGATGCAAGCGAGGTTATGAAAACGGGTCCGAAGATAACTACCATCGAAGAACCGGGGATTATCATTCCAAGGAAGCAGGTTATAATACAAATAAATACAACCATTCCAAACTTTCCAAGATTCATACCAAGGATGAACTGTTCCATCTCTGCTTCAACGTTAAGGTTTGTGAAAAGAGCGCCTATCATATATCCGATGATACAAACGGCAACTGCGGGAGCAATGGTTTTAACGCTGCTTGCAAACATCTTTGAAACTGCATGAGGAGTAACCGTCTTCTTGTTTTTAACGATAAGGCAGGTGTAAATAGAGGAAACACCGCCGATAAACAAAAGCATGCTGCTTGATAATGCCTTTGCGCCCTCTTTTCCTAAACGCTCTGTGAAGAAGGTGTCTTTGAACATGTAGTCAAGGATGAAGGGAAGGATTATGATAACGGGAAGAAGTAATCCTTGCCAGTTTTCTTTTAAGGTGGTCTTTAAAGAGGGTATCTCCTCTTTCGGCATGGGCTTTACCTTGTAGTATTTGCAGAAAAGAAATACGGTTAAAAGGCGTTGGAAAATAAACCAGAAAGAGATTCCCCAAAGAATCATCCAAAACTGACCCATTGAAAGCTCAACTGCGGGATAAAGCGCAGCAAAAGCGCCAAGAGCGGCAACGATGTTGGAAGAAGGAGGAATCATATTTCCCATATAACTTGCGTTGCTTTCAATGTTTGCGGCAAGCTCGGGTGGAAATCCTGATTTTATCATTGAAGGAATGGTCATAGAACCGGTTGCCATAACGTTACCGGGGCCTGAGCCCGAAAGAGCGCCCATAAATGCACTGGATATAACCGAAACGTAACCAACGCCACCCGTAACTCTTCCGAGAAGCGCCAAAATAACGTTTATACATCCGTCGATAACCTTTGTTTTAGTAAGAAGAATGGACATAGCAACAAAGGCAACCATTGCATAAAGAAGAGAGGTCGATAGGGCTTTGTCGATAAAGCTGAATAGGTTTGCCCAACTTGACGTAATTGTCAAAAGAATTATAAAGCTAATTAACATTGCTTCATAAACGGGACGCTTTAAAAGCGAAAACCAAACCAAGAAAACCGCCAACATAATACCAAGATAAATTAAAACTGATGGCATTGTTTACAACTCCTTTGCGTATTATAACTTTTTGGAATAACAACTATTCACAATTCGGAATTATACACCCTTTTTAGTTATATGTCAACAAAAAATATAAAAAACTTGCCAAAAGGTAAAAAAAGAGGTATTCTTATAATGAAAAACAGGAAAGAGGTATTTTTGTGAACTATCGACAGATTGAATATGCAATAATGCTTTCAAAGACCTTGAATTTTTCTTTGGTTGCCGAAGAGCTAGGTCTTACACAGCCGACACTTAGCAAACAGATTCAAAGTCTGGAAAAGGAACTCGGAATAAAGATTTTTGACCGAAATCACGTTCCGATGAGAATAACCCCTGCGGGAGAATTTTTTCTGTCCGAGGCAAAAGAAATCATATACAAGGAAAGCGAGCTAAAAAAACAACTCGAGGGCTTTAAAAAAGGGGAACGCGGAAGGCTTGTTATAGGCGTAACACCCTTTAGAAGTCTTTGTCTTATGCCGGCGATGATTAAAACCTTTAAGGAGAAGTATCCTGAGGTTGAAATCGTTTTATACGAAGCGCAAAGTGAAACTCTTCGAAAAAACGCAGTTGAAGGAAAATTCGATTTTGCGGTTGTTAATCTTCCCGTGGACGAGTCTGTGTTGGACGTAAGAACGCTTGAGGCGGACGAGCTTGTTTTGGCCGTTCCGGAGGGGCTTTTGCATTTGCTCGATTCCAGGGTTGCAAAGTCGGACGAAATAAAGGATTTCAGCGCGGCTAAAAAGCTTCCTTTTGTCGTTTTAAGCGAACGTCAGGAACTAAGGGTGCTTTTTGATAAGTTTTGCGTTAATGCAGGCTTTAAGCCAAATATAACCGCCGAGGTCGTGAGCGTTTCAACCGCTTGGGCGATGGCAAGCGGCGGCTGTGCGGCTGCACTTTTGCCTATGCAGATTATAAAAAGCGGTCGTTTTGGAGAAGGATTAAAGTTGTTTAAAATCAAGGATATTTCCTATTCGCGTCAACCTGTAATAGTTACAAAAAGAGGACAATATCTTTCGGAATACGCTAAATATGCAATTGATATCTTATCTATAAAATAACTATACAATATAAAGGCAAAGATTTATTGACTTTTGCTTCGATATTTGGTACAATAACAAAGTGTGTAGACAGTTTTGTCGAAAACACAAAAGTGTAATAAAGTTTAAGGAGAAAAAACATGGAAAAATTACTAGAAATTCTTAAATCAATCAGAAGTGACGTTGACTTCGAAAACGAGGAGAAGCTCGTTGACGACGGTATTATCGATAGCTTTGACGTAGTTTCGATTGTTGGAGAACTTTGCGATGTGTACGGCATTACAATTACAGTTGATATGATGGAGCCTGAGAACTTCAATAGCGCACAGGCAATTTTAAATCTCGTTGAAAGCATTCTTGACGAAGAATAATATTTAGTTGATAAGGTATATTTACTATGTCATTTACATCTTTTTCATTTATACTTTTTGTGGCCGTTGTAGTGTTTGCTTACTACCTCGTGCCCAAAAAATTCCAGTGGGTGTTACTGCTTATAGCAAGTTATGGCTTTTATTTAAGCGGTGGCGTTGACCACGTTGCTTATATCTTGTTTACAACCCTGTTCACCTATATTTCAGGTAGAGTTATGCAGAAAATGCGTGATAACCAGCAGGAAAAGATAAAAGCAATGGGCGAAGAGGTGACAAAAGAAGAAAAGCGCGAGATGAAGAGAATAGTTAATGGACGCATTCACGTCGTTCAGGTTATAACCGTTCTTGTTAATCTCGGCGTTTTAGCGTATATCAAATACCTAAACTTCTTTTTAGGAGCTGCGAACGGCATTTTCAGTCTATTCAAATGGGACATATCAATTCCGCTTGTTAACGTGATTTCGATTTTGGGCCTTTCTTACTATACCTTTAACTCAATCGGATATCTTATAGACGTTGGTCGCGGAAAACACCCCGCTGAGAAGAACCTTGGAAAGTTTGCGCTTTTCGTATCCTTCTTCCCATCAATTATTCAAGGTCCTTTGTTTAGATATTGCGACGTTGGATATCAGCTTCAGGAAGAGCACAAGTTTAACTATGACAATATCAAGCACGGCGCAATGCTTATTCTTTGGGGCTTTTTCAAAAAGCTCGTTATTGCAGATAGAGTTGCGGCGGTATCAAGACATGTATTTTCACCCGATTTCGATTATACCAACGGTTCGCAGATTTTCTTTGGAGTTTTAGCATACTCTTTCCAGATTTACTGCGACTTCTCGGGTGGTACAGATATAACCCGCGGTGTTGCTCAGATGCTCGGCATTAACCTTCCGGTTAACTTTGAGCGCCCCTTCTTTGCGACCTCTATGGCAGACTTCTGGCGCAGATGGCACATGTCACTCGGCGCTTGGATGAGAGAGTTTGTTTTCTATCCCGTAATGCTTGCAAAGCCTGTAACGGCACTCAGTAAGAAGTTCCGTCACAAATACGGCGCTTACGCTGCAAAGATGGTTCCTTCGGTTGCCGCTCCTTTTGTGGTTTTCTTCCTCATTGGAATTTGGCACGGACTTACCTGGCAGTATATTGCTAACGGTCTTTATAATGCGACCTTAATTTCGGGAAGCGTAGCGCTTGTCCCTGTTTATGATTGGCTTATAAAGAAGCTTAAGGTTAACACCGAAACATTTAGTTTCCGTCTTTTCCAGATTTTAAGAACTTTCTGTCTTTTATGTATTTCAAGAATCATTGTTAAGGCTCCAAGCATTACCGAAGCCTTCAAAATGATTAAGACAATGTTCACATCCATTGACCTTGACTTTATCACCGGTGCAAATAAAGAGATATTTACATACGGTGTGTCGGCTAAGGAGATGGTTGTTGTCGCTATTGCAGTTTTAGTCCTCCTTGTTGTTGGCATCTTGCAAGAAAACGGCCTTAAGATTCGCGAAAGCTTAGATAAACAAAATATTTTCTTCCGTTGGGGACTTATTCTCGCCCTTATCGTATTTGTTGCGGTATTTGGAATTTACGGTCCCGGCTACGATGCAAGTCAGTTTATCTACGGTAAATTCTAAGGGTGACGAATATGGTTAAGAAACAAATTGTACACGTGGTCGCGTTTTTACTTGTCCTTTGTGTTGTGCTTTATACTTTGTGTGACCTGTTTGAGAGTACAAATGTTTTAAATCGAGATCAACTTTTGCCTTTTTATAAAAGTTTGCCTGAAAATACGGTAGATGCGGTTATAATCGGAACAAGCGGTATTGACCATTATTGGATGCCCTCAAAAGCATATGAAGACAACGGTATGGTAATGTGCTCTTTTGCAGCAGGTTCAAATCCGTCGTGGCTTTATAAAAATATTGTTGATGAGATGCTCATTAATCAAAATCCTAAGCTTGTTATTATAGATATACGAGGTTTTACGCAAACCAATAAATCAGCAGGAATTATGGATGTTCGCGCAAGATATGTTCTTGATTCAATGCCGATGTTTTCAGCAAACTATATTAAAACCGCATTCAACGCTATGGAATGGATTAATAAAAAGGATGAAAGCAGAGCAAAATTTGACATATCGTTGTTAGTTCCTTTTGTTAAGTACCACAGCAAATGGCAGAATGATGATTTTCTTTTTGAAGAAAATTTTGGAAACAAGGTTCATCAGTTTGGTGGATATTATACAACCCTTGATTATACCACCAAAATCAAACCTCAAAAAGTTAAAAAATACAATCCTAAAGCCGATGCAAAATTAGACTCTGTTTCGGAAGCAGCTTTATATGATATAATCGCCTATTTAAAGGAAAATGATATAAATGCGCTTTTTGTTGATACTCCTAAATTCCCAACCAAAGTGGACGCCGGAAGGTCAAACAGAGTATATAAAATTCTTGAAGAAGAAGGAATGGATTATATCCATTTTTATTCTGAAAATTCAAAAAACGGATTTACTATTGACACCTTAGAGCCTGAGACGGATTTCCACGACCCCTCTCACGTTAATTTCTATGGTGCAGTAAAGTTTACAGAATATTTTGCAGAATATCTTGATAATAAATATGATTTCCCTGACCGCAGAACTGATGAAAAAGCAAGTGAACACTGGAACGGTATTCACGACAGACTATGTAATCAGATAAAGCAGTATGAAAAGGAAATTGGAAGAGTAGAATAGTTTTTAGCAGTATATTAGTTTTTAAGAAAGGAGAGAAACGAACAAGATGACTAAAAAGCGTGTTATTCGCGTTATAGCCTTTCTGTTGGTGATTTCGTTTGTGTTTTATTTGTTGTGCGACTTGTTTGAAGGTTCAAATGACTTGGCACAGGATAAGTGTTTCAGCTTATATAGAACCCTTGAAGACGATACGATAGATATCACAATGCTTGGGACAAGCGGTATTGACAGAAGCATCATTCCCTCGCAGGCGTATGAAGAAGCAGGACTTTCTATAGGAACCTTAGCATCTGATGCTATGCCGTCTTGGTTATATACAAACGTCGTTGAAGAAGCGTATATTTGGCAGAATCCAAAACTTTTGATTGTCGATATACGACCGTTTACTCAAGGCAACAGCGGAAAATCCAATCCCATCGAGGTTCGCGCAAGGCGCGTTATTGATTCTATGGAGCTTTTTTCCTGGAACTATATAAAAACCTCATTTAATGCTATGAAGTGGATTAGTAAGGCTGACAAAACCGCGACAAGAGTTAACCTGTCGATGATTCTCCCCTTTATTAAATATCATAGCAAATGGTCGGATGATGATTTCTCTTTTTATAATGGTTTTGGATATAAGCCTAATGAATATGGTGGATACCGTATAAAAAAATCGTATAACATTACGGTTAAAAAACAAAAAGTTGTAAAATATAATCGAAATCAGACCGAAGCACTTGACCCTATTTCAGAAGAAGCTCTTTTTGAGTTTTTAAAGTATATTAGTGAAAACGATATTGAGGTGCTTTTTGTTGATACACCTCAGTTTAGAGGAAAGTTGGAATCGGGTCGCGCAAACAAGGTTTATGATATCCTTGAAAAAGAGGGAATGAAGGTGCTTCATTTCTATTCTGAGGATTCTAAAACAGGATTTTCTATAGAAGGCTTGAATCCTGAAACAGACTTTGCCGATAGCGGACATGTTAATTTTTATGGTGCACAAAAGGTAACTCGTGCGCTGTATGAATATATTGAAAAGAATTATGACCTTCCTGACCGCAGAAAAGATGAGACTGCAAAAAGATATTGGGACGGCATACACGATAATCTGCTTAAGTTAATTGCGGATTACGAAAAGGAAAATAAAGAAGTTAAAAAATAAGTTGATTACCGATGCTTTTAGCATCGGTCAATCTATGTGAAAGGGGGCAAAACAAAATATGACTAAGAAACAGCTTATACGCGCGATTGCGTTTGTACTTATTTGCTGTGTAGTGTTTTATGTTTTGTCCGATTTGTTTGACAATTCAACCGATTTAGCACAAGACGAAAGCTTTATGTTGTATAGAAGCTTTGAGGAAGGCACCGTAGATGCTGTGGCAATAGGCAGCAGCGGTATTGGTAGATATTGGATTCCTTCACAAGGATATGAAAAGGAAGGAATCATTATGGCAACGCTTTCAATCAACGCGATGCCGTCTTGGCTATACATAAACGTTATTGAAGAACTTTATAAATATCAGGACCCGGAGCTTATTCTTATCGATATTCGTCCGTTCACTCAAAGCAACACCTCGAGTAACACGATGGAAAGCAGAGCCAGACGCGTTATCGATTCGATGCCGTTGTTTTCTGAAAGCTATATAAAAGCTTCCTTTGACACAATGGATTGGATGCACAGAGCGCTTAAGGATGCGCCGAAGTATAATCTTTCCATTTTGTTTTCCTTCTTAAAGTATCATTCAAGATGGGATGATAAGGGCTTTACCTTTGAAAACAACTTTGATGCGGATGCTGAAAAGTATGGTGGATATCGTCCAAGAAAAACCTACACGGTTGGAGTGGAACCACAAGCTGTTGTTAAATATGACGCCAAAGCAAGCGTAGAGCTAGACCCGTTTTCTGAAGAGGCTTTATATGACCTTATAGAGTATCTCCGCAAAGAGGATATTCAGGCTTTGTTTGTTGATACTCCACAGTTCAGAAACGACAAAGAGGCAGGAAGAGCGAACAAGGTTTATCAAATCCTTGAGGAAGAAGATATGGATTACGTTCATTACTATTCCGAAAACTCAAGCAACGGCTTTTCGCTTAAAAATTTGGACCCTCAAACCGACTTTTATGACAGCTCGCATACTAACTTTTATGGCGCACAAAAGGTGTCAGAGGCTATAATAAAATACATTGATAAAAATTATGACCTTCCCGATAGAAGAACCGATGAAAAGGCAAAAGTGTATTGGGATGGCGTTCACGAAAAGCTACTTGAATTGGTAGAGTCAAAGAAGGATAAATAAAACCTTTAGCGGCGGCTATCACACCTAATAAAACAAAGGATGATGATTTATGCAAAGTTCAATCGCGCTTTCAATTCAGGAAACCGCAAAGACTAACGGACAAAACGTTGCTGTAATTGTTGGCAACGAAAAATGCAATTATGAAAATCTTGCACTTATGAACCGTAAATGTGCTCTTTTCCTTGAGAACAACGGAATCAAGGTAGGAGACAGAATAATAGTTGAGGCTGACCACCTTTTGGAATACGTTTATTTGTGGTACGGCATTCAGCTTCTCGGCGCTGTTTTTGTTCCGGTTGAAAAGAATACTCCAAGCAACCGCATTAAGGAAATCGCGGCAGAACTTGAAAGTGCAAAGGTTGTAACCTTGACTGCTCGTGATGATTTAGAGGGCGCTTGGGCGCTTTGCGACATTATGCCTGAAATTTATGAGCTTGATGATACCTATGAGGCTAAAGAGCCAGACCCTGATTCGCTTGCTGAAATCCTTTTCACAACAGGAACAACGGGCAAATCAAAGGGCGTTATGGTTTCTTTCGCAAATCAGGTTAATATCGCTCTCGCAGGAATTGAAACAACAAACATTCAGCCCGATAACGTTTGGCTCATTCCGACACCTATGAACCATGCTGCAGGACTTAGAAAGGTTCATATTGCGATGGCTGTCGGCAGTACTTCTTGCTTGCTTGAGGGCTTTAGAAACTTCAAACTTTACTTTAACACTATTCGCGAGAACAATGTTACCTCGCTTTATCTTCCCCCTTCAGCAATCCACCTTATGCTCGGCATTGCTTCAAACGAATTAGCTGCGCTCAAAGACCAGCTTCGTTTTATCTATTCAAGTTCAACCGCATATCCTGAAACCGATAAGGAAAAAATGCGCAAGCTTCTTCCGAACGTTTATATGTATAACTGCTTTGGTTGTTCTGAGGTTGGCGTTGCTTGTACCGATGAATTCTGCGTTTCGGGTGGCTCACAGTATACAGGAAGTGTTGGAAAACCAAATTCACTTAGCGAAATCGTTATTCTTGATGAGGATGGAAACGAAATTAAGGATTCATCTCCCGAGAAAACCGGTCTTTGCGCTATTAGAAGTAAGTCGGTTATGCAGGGTTATTGGAATGAGCCTGAACAGACCGCAAAGGCGCTTAAAAACGGAATGCTTGTTATGAGTGATATTTGTTATTTCGCTCCTAACGGAGAACTTATCTTGGTAGGCAGAAGCAACGATACCATTAACCTTGGCGGCTTAAAGGTTGCTCCTTTAGAGGTTGAAGAGGTTGTAATGAAGGTTGACTGCGTTGACGAGTGTTTATTAATTCCTGTTTCTATCGGTGGAAACACGGCTTTAAAACTTCTTGTTGTACTTAAGGAAGGTAAAGAACTTGATGCAGCCGCTATAAGAGATATGATTTCTAAGAACCTTGAACCCTACAAGATTCCAAAGCAGATTGTGACTGTTGATGAAATCATCAAAACCTTTAACGGCAAGATAGACCGCAAACAAATGATTGCAAAATATGCATAAAATTAAACCGCTTGCGAAAGAAAGGGCGTTTTTGTATATAATTTATTTTGTTTCAACAATCTGTTTCATCCGCAAGGTCAATATCAGACTTTTTA
>JAZTYA010000025.1:0-11070 GCA_045636705.1 Acutalibacteraceae bacterium | reverse complement strand
CCGGTAGGGTGGCAAAGAGCACAATATAGTTTTAGAAGACCTGTATTTAGGCAGAGTAAAGCATTTATAAAGAAAAAGAGCTTGCAGAGTTAATCTACAAGCTCTTTAATTTTACGTTTTAAACTGTTCTCTTTTTACGGAAGAAGGTTAGAAGAGCGCCAAGACCACTTACAGCTAAAATAGAAGCCCAGAGAGCGGCCTTGCTTGTGTCCCCTGCATAAGGACCGTCAGGGTCATCGAAAGAACCTTCAAATCCGCAGACGTCACACTTGCCGTCAAGGTCGGAATCGGCGTGGTCGCCCTTATCGGACTTCTCACCGCACTCGCATTCTTTCCAGTGGTTTAAGGCGTTTCCTGTCCAGTCGCCCAAAGAATGCTCGTGATATAACTGGAATTCATAAATTCTGGTTATATTCTGTTCGGTAGAATCCGCTGCCTGTGTAATGTATAGGCGAACGTATCTAGCTTCAAAGGTTTCAACGTATCTTGTTGTGGAACCGTCAGTATTTTCATCAACAGTGTCAATGGTCAACCAGTTACCCGAAGAATCCTTTACCTGAAGCTTAAAGTCTCTTGTATTGTAACCTGACTTTTCGCCTGAAAGACCTGACTGTGAAGCGTGGAGTACAACCCACTTATTAATTACGTAGGTGTCACCTAAATCAACCTCTAACCAGAAATATGGGTTCGCGCTGGACTGACTGCCCTTACAGCACCACTTGGTCTTGTTGTTGCCGTCAAGAGCGTTAGCGCCGATTTCGGTAGAGTTTGTACCACTAACCGAAACGGTCTTTGAAAGGGCAATGTTATCGGTTATGCTCTTGCCCGAAATAGCGCGTTCAGAAACGACATTTAGCGTAATCGGGTCAGAAAGGTTGCCAAAAGCATCTTCTGCTACAACGCTGTAGTAGCAGGAACCTCTAACCATTGTTCCCATATAATAAAGGTCGGTTACAGTAGCTATAAGCGAATCTTCGTTTAATGGGTCGGTTTGTTTTGTGGTGCGGTAAACGTGATACTTTGAAACAATAGTGTCGTCGGTTGCCTTAGGCCATGAAAGTCTGGTAAGACCGACGTCAGAATATCTGTTATCCTGAGTTATGCCGCCGCTAAAGGTTGGCTTTTCAGTATCTATAGCCTCAACCATAATATAAGCAGGAGTAGCAGAAACCTTGCCATAGAAGTCTTCTGCCACAACGGCATAGTAATAAACGTCGGTGCTAGCCTCTAAGCTATAGTTTGTGTTCATTGCGTTTGCTAAGAACGTAGAGTCGTTTAAAGCAAAGTTGTTAGAGGTAGAACGATAAATCTTGTATAAACGAACTGCGGTATCATCGGTAGCAGCATCCCAAGTAAGACTTACAGTACCATCAACGGAAAGGTTAGAAGAATCAACCTTAAGGTTCTGAACCTTGCTTGGAGCAGCTGAGTCGTCCTCTGCTCTTGCCCAGTCGCTTGCGGTGTCACCCATTACAAACACGAGTGTACCACCGTCCTGAATCTGTTCCCAAGTAAGCTTAGAAACGTCTAAAGCCTTGCCGTTCCAAGTAGCAGACTGAACGTAGATGTCAGCATCGGTTAAAGCGCTTCCGTCTGCCTTAACGCCCTTGATTACGAGGTCGTTGCCTGTGCCAAGGTGATAGGTAACGTTAGCAAGTCTTGTACCGTGGAGATAATAGTCGTTTGTACCTGACATTGGGAAGAAACCACTTACCATAAACATATACAAAGTACTCATAGCGCCGTTATCTTCGTCGCCGGGGAAACCTCTATCGGTATATTTGCTGATATAATCCTGAATCCAATAGGTTGCGATGTCAGGGCGCTCAACGTATTCAGAGCAAAGTGTCCAAAGAGTCTGGAAGCTTGGCTCGTTAGCATAGTTGATGAAGCCTTCGGTAAGAGCGTGGTTAAGTCTTTGTGCATAAGCGTGCTTACCACCCATCTTTTCAACGAGGGTTGCAAGGTCGAACGTTGGGCTATAGCTTCCTTCCCAAATGCCTGCTTCGTAGAAATCTACGTTGTAGCCTTCAGTAATGATTTCTGTGCCGTCATGACCTGTGATTTTGCTTGGGTCAACAACTGCATAAGTGCCGTCGTAGTTGCGCTTGTGGATAAAGCCCTTAAAGCCGTCGCTACTTACAAGATTTTCATCCCAGTTGTTAAGCCAATATTTGCTTCTTGCGAAGAATTTCTCGTAATTTGTAAGGTCGCCAAGGCCTTTTGCCATAGTAGCGATAGAATAATCGTTGTAAGCAAAGCCAACGGTAGCCGAGCTACCAATTAAACGCCAAGAATAGCCTTTCCCGTTTTGAGCGGTTCCGCTATGATGGTATTTAAGCGAAATATACGTCTTTGAACGATAGTCGTTAGCGTGGGCTAAAGCGGTTTCATAAACCTCTTGCCAATCAATACCGTAAAGCTTTTCCCAGTCATATTTATCGGTGCTCTTAAGGAATGCATCGGCAATAATGTTTTCAACGTCGTTACCACCCTGACCGCACAAATACTCGGTTCCTGCGATAAAGGCATCAGAAATCATGCCGCTTTCATCATAACGCTTTACAAAAGATTTAATAACGTCTGCAACCATATCAGGTCTTGTTAATTGCAAGAAGGGGAATACGGTTCTCCAAGAGTCCCAAATGGTAAAGAAGTCGTCCCAGTTGCCGTGGTCTTCGGTACGGTCACGGGGCTGAATGTTTGTGTAGTAAAGGCAGGTGTAGAACATCTTCTTCTGCTCTTCGGTTACGCCTTCGCCTAATTCAACTGCGCCTAAAACTTCATTCCAAGCAGCTTCAGCGTTTGCTTTTGCCTGGTCAAAGGTAAGAGTGCCTTCTTCTTTTAAGAAGTTCTTTGCATTTTCAAGGCTTTCATAAGAAATAGCAATTTTAACGTTTACAACCTGATTAGAGGTTGTGTCAAACTTAACGTAAGCGCCAAAATGCTCTGCGCAAGCGTCCTTTGTTAAGGTTAAAGCAGAACTGTTAAGTCCTTTATCGTCCCAAGTACCAACCTCAGAGAAGGCATGGTCAAAGGATAAAGCAAAATACATCTTATAAGGAACGCCGGACCAGCTCTTATTGAAGTTGCCGCCACCGTAAATCATGTTGTTTTCGGCATCAACGGTAACAGAACCACTTGACATACCTTCGCCGCCTTTTAGATAACGGCTTACGTCAATGATGAAGGAAGAGTCTGTGGTGCTCGGATATGTAAAACGATAGAAAGCGGTGTTGTGTCCGGGGGTAAGCTCAGCCTTAATGCCATAAGCATCAAGAACCGCGGTATAGTAGTGAGCAACGCCTGTTTCAGAGCTTACGCTTGATACGTGTTGGTCGTTTGCAGTTTTGATAACACCTGTCTGAGGAGATAAAAGGAAGTTACCTCCGTGAGGAGCTGCACCGTTACCCTGTGCATACATCTGACCAAAACCTAAAACCTTATAACCCTTGCGATAACCACCGCTACTGTTTGTGCTTAAGGTTTCGGGAGCAGGATGAACCGAGCCGTTAGGCATGGTAGGACCTGCAGAGGTTGAGCCTGCGTTGTTGTCTGTTCCGTATAAGGTGTCAACATACTCGGCTAAACTTTTGCTTGTGCTTTTGGTTTCGGCAGAAGCGGTTAGACCGCTAAGCGGTAAAGATGCAAAGGTGCCTACAAACACAGCAAAAGCGAGAACAATCTTAAAAAAATCGCTCCATTTCATACTGATTACCCGATGATGCAAAAGCATCATCTGTCCCTTCTTAAAGAATTTTTATTACGACTGCGTATCCTCAAAAGATACCTATCTATGCTAATAATAACATATTATATTATTAAAAGTCAAGAAAAAAGGTGCCAAGAGGAGAAAAAACAGTTGCCAAAGGGAGTTTCCTTTGGCAACCGGGGGTTACGTTAATTAAACTGTGAATGGTAAAGCGAATGATAAAAACCGCCCTTTTCAATTAGCTCCTGGTGGTTGCCTTGCTCTATTATCGCGCCGTCCTTAACGACTAAAATTGTGTCGGCATTCTGAATGGTCGAAAGCCTGTGAGCGATTATAAAGCAGGTCTTGTTTTCCATAAGACTTGTCATAGCATTTTGAATCTGAATTTCGGTACGCGAGTCAACGTTGGAGGTGGCTTCATCCAAAATCAGAATGGGAGCCTTTGAAAGAAAAGCGCGAGCTATTGTAATAAGCTGTTTTTGACCCTTTGAAATATTAACCCCGTCATCAGAAAGAATGGTGTCATATCCGTCGGGAAGGCTCTTAATATACGAGTCGATTTTTGCGGCCTTTGCTGCCGAATAAACCTCTTCAGGCGTTGCATCTTCCCTGCCGTAAACGATGTTGTCGTATATGCTGCCGTAGAAAAGCCAGGTGTCCTGAAGCACCATATTAAAGGCAAGTCTAAGGTCGGCACGCTTTATATCTTCAGAAGGAATTTCGTCGATAAAAATGGTTCCTTCTTGCGGGTCGTAAAAGCGCATAAGCAGGTTAATAATGGTGGTTTTTCCTGCGCCGGTGGGACCTACTATTGCAATTTTTTGTCCCTTTTTGGCCGAAACGGTTACATTCTTTAAGATAACTTTATCCTTAGTGTATCCAAAGGTTATATCATCAAGCAAAACGTCCCCTTTAACCTCCTTAAACTCTAAAGCATCAGGAGTATCGGGCTTTTCGGGTTCTTCGTCCAGAATTGCAAAGACGCGGTCTGCGGCAGAAAAAGCCGACTGGAACTCGTGAAGAATATTAGAAAATTCGTTTATCGGTCCTGCAAATTTTCTCGAGTATTGAACAAACTGTGCCACACCGCCAAGAGTAATAAAGAAAATCGAGGAGGCTAAAACGGTGCCGTTTTGCGAGAGCATATAAAGAACTCCGCCGATAACCGCAACCAAGGTTAACGAGAGGTTGTTAATAAGGTTTATAACGGGGAAAAGCAAGGCGCCGTTATACTCTGCCTTGTAAAAGGCATCCATAGCCTCGGCGTTTATCTTGTTAAAACGTGATGAAACGACCTTTTCGGTGCCGTAGGCAGAAATGGTACGCGAGCCTGTGAGCATCTCTTCGGCAAAACCGTTAAGCTCGCCGTATTTTTTGGCTCTTGCGCTGAAAAGCGGTCGAACCTTTTTTGAACGATAACGGGTAAAGAGCACCGATGCGGGCACCGTCAAAGCAAAAATCAGTATCATCGGCTTTGATATTTGCCACATAAAGATAAGTGAACCGATAACGGTGTAAAGGCTTGTCATAACCTGAATCAGGTCGTGGGATAGGGTGCTGTTAATCGTGTCAATGTCGTAGGACAGGTGGCTTATAATATCTCCTGTCGCATGGGTGTCAAAAAAGTTTACCGGAAGGCTTGTAAGCTTTTCAAACACCTGTCGGCGCATTTTGTAGATAATTCTTTGGCTTAACTGTATCATAATTACCGAAAGCAAATATGAAAGCAGAGCCGAAACAATATAGCAACCGAGCATACGGCCAATGTTTTCCCAAACAGCTATAAAATCGACACCGTCTGCAAGCTCGATAGCGTCTATTGCGGAGCCCGAGTAGCGAGGACCTAAAAGAGAAAGCTGATTTGCGCCAAGGGTTAAAAGGAGAGCTAAAATAAAGAGGGGCCATTGTTGTAAAACGTATTTACTAAGCCTTAAAAATACGCCTTTTTTGATTTTAGGTTTAGTGTTTTGGTTAGTCAAGGAAGGCACCTCCCATCTGCGAATCACTGATTTCCTTATAGGGAGCACAGCTTAATAAAAGCTCTTCGTGTTTGCCCTTTCCGATAATTTCGCCGTTTTCTATAACGAGGATTAAATCGCAGTTTTTAACCGAGCTTACGCGTTGCGCTACGGTTATAACGGTCGAGTCCGGCAATGCGCTGTTAAGCGCCTTTCGAAGATTTGCGTCGGTCTTATAATCGAGAGCTGAAGAGGAGTCGTCAAGCACTAAAATTTCGGGATTTCCCGCAATGGCGCGAGAGATAAGAAGTCGCTGGCGCTGACCACCCGAAAGGTTGGTGCCTGCGGTGGAAACCTTGTGAGAATAACCGTCCGAAAAGGCAGAGATAAACTCGTGCGCCTGTGCGGTTTTTGCCGCTTTTATAATATCTTCCTGCGAGATTTCACGGCCAAAGCGGATGTTTTCTTCAATGGTGTCGGCATAGATAAAATCGTTTTGGAAAACGACTCCGAAAAGGGAGTTTAGCTCCTCTTTTGAAAAGGAACGAACGTCCTTGCCGCCTATACGGATAACGCCGTTGTTCGCATCGTAAAAGCGCATAAGCAGGCGCAAAAGTGTTGATTTTCCGCTACCCGTAGCGCCGATAATACCAAGGCTTTCTCCTTTTTTAAGGGAGAAGGAAACGTTTTTAATATTGTCCTCTTTTCCAAGATAAGAAAAGCTTACGTCCTCAAATGAAACGTGGTAGGTTTCGTCCTTTAAATCGGCTTCAGGGATTACTTTAAGCTCGTTTTCTTTTCTTAAAACGCTCGCAATTCGGTTGGCAGAAGCGGCGCATTTTGTATACATAACAAACATACGCGAAAGGGACATCATAGCCATTGAAATCAGGGTAAAATATTGCATAAATGCAATGACCGTCGTTGCCGAAGAGGTGCCGTTTGCCACAAAATAGGCGCTTACGGCAACTACCGCTACAATTCCTAAATTCATAAGCAAGGTCATAATGGGATTTACAATTCCCATAATAATTCCTGCCCTTGCCTCGTTTTTGCGAAGGGTTAAATTTGCCTTGTCGTATCGCGCGTTTTCGTAATCGACCTTTGAAAGCGCCTTAATTACACGAATTCCGCCTGCATCTTCACGAACAACTCTGACCATACCGTCAACCGACTGTTGCACGGTTGAATAGAGGGGCACGCCCATTCGCGAAACGCCGTACACAAGTATAAAAATCAAGGGCAAGGTAGCAAGCATAACAAGGGCGAGCTTTTTGTCCATAAGCATTGTAATTGCCGTTCCGCCTATTAAAAGGATAGGAGCGCGAATGCCCATTCTCTGCATCATGCCAATAAAGTTTTGAACGTTATAGGTGTCGGTTGTGATTCTCGACTCAAGGGACGGAATCGTAAACTCGTCGGTGCTTTTTGCCGTCAAAAGAAGAGTCTTTGCAAACAAATCGCGTCGCATTTGCGAAGAAAAAAGCATGGTGGTCTTAGCGGCCATTCGGTTGGCAATTATGTTGCCGAGGGACGCTATAAGGGCGCAGAGTGCCATAAGAACGCCGTAAAAAATTATCTTTTTTATACTGTTGCTTGTAATTACGTTTTCAAGTATGTGGGTAAGCAAAAAGGGAATTATAAGCTCGGTCACGGTGCCTATAATTTTAACCAGAGTACCAACCACTATTCTTGAAGAGAAAGGCTTTATATAGCCTAAAATCCACTTCATTTGGCTTCCTCCGAGCTTTCTATAATTTTGCGGGCCTTATTTTCCATACGAACAAGAACCGAATTAAAAATTTCGAGCTGTTCTGTCGGTATGCCCTCGGACAAAAGGTCCATCCATTCCTTTGACGCCGCCTTAACCACCGGAAGTATGGCAAGCATCTTTTCGGTCGGATGCACCGAAAACTGCCTTTTATCAGAGGCCAACGGCTCCCTTAAAATATACCCTTTTTCTTCAAGGGAATTAAGCTTTCTTGCAACCGTGCTCTTGTTTACGCAAAGGTCTTTTGCGATTTCTTCCTGCGAGCGACCGGGATGATAGCAGATGTTTAAAACGTAGGAATAATAGCCTGAGCAAAGTTCGGGCATTTTCACTTTTTCTTGTCTGAAAATTGCTTGCGAGCGGCTAATGTTGTTTAGCATCTTCATAAATTTTGACATATAAAACCTCTTTAAAATAAAAATAGTTGCAACCGCAACAGTTTCGCTTGCAACTATTATAATAAAACGTCTGCTTTAAGTCAATAAAAGATTCGTGTCTGTTGTTCGGATTTGGCTTTAAAAGCGGAAAACTGAGAAAAAGTATAATTAAAGCCACCCATTGAAATAGAATGGGTGGCTTAATTCATTTTAATCTTTATACTTTGAAGTTATGCCTAAATATTCTTCAAGGCAAAGGCCGCTTTCGTAAACTGCGGTGGCGGTGTCAACGCCCAGGTATCTTACGTGCCAAGGCTCGTAAATATATCCGGTTATATGCTCTTTGCCCTCGGGGTAACGAATAATAAATCCGTATTTATGGCAGTTTTGGGCAAGCCAAAGTGCTTCGGGAGTGCCCTCAAAGCTCGAGTCTGCCTTGTTTATATCAAAACCAAGTCCTGTCTGATGTTCAGAATGTCCCGGTCTTGCGGAATATCTGTCTGCCTCAGCCTTGCCGTCACGTGCTACGTAGTTGTTGTAAAGCATCTCCTGGGTTGAATAGCTTCTAAATCCAGACCTTATAAAGAGGTTAAGTCCATCTTCCGCAGCGGCAGAAAACATTTCCTGCAAAGCGGCATTTGCAGTGGGGTCAATGCCGGGGTTGTAGGTGCTTGGCAATGCATAGGTCTTGTTTGCAATCAAGATGCCGTTAATATATGTAATCTCAGGTTCGGGTGGAGCAGGTGTTACGGTTACCTGAACCTCTGCCTTAACCTTTGGGTTGTCGGTCGAGCAGACGGTTACAACACAACTGCCTTCGCCCACACCGGTTATTCTGCCGCTAACGTTTACGGTCGCAACAGCGGTGTTGTCGCTTGTCCATATTTCGCCCTTGTTGGTCGCGTTCTCAGGGTGCATTGTAACAATAGGCATTTGGCTTTTGCCTTGCACAAGTTCAACGGAATATGTACTCAAGGTAATCTTTTCAACGCCGACATAAACGGGTTCCTCGGGCTTTGAAGACTCTTCGGGAATAGACTCCGAAGAAACAGGTTCTGAAGAAACCGGTTCTACGGGTTTTGACTCTGCAGGAACCGATTCGACAGGGACGTCCACATTAATAGAAGAACTCGATTCTAAAGTCTCATCCTTTTTATCAGAACAACCGCAAACTCCCAACAAAAGTATAAAGACAAGTGCTATTGCGGTTAACCTAAAAATTAAAGTTTTCATTATACATCCCACCTTTTATTTTATTATACGCCCCTTTAAAAGAAAAGGCAAGGGGGAGATGAAAATTAAAATAAATAGTGAATAATGAATAACGGATGATATAAAATTAAAGGAACCAACCTTATGGCTGATTCCTTTTAATTTGGTGCGATTGTTCTTTACGGATTCGAGTGTTATTCTGTATACCAAGGTAATTCTTTTTCGGACATGGCACTTTTAATATTGATTCCCTTTTTACTTAACAATGGCAAAACTTCTTGTTCGGTAAATTGGATTGAAGTGAAACCATCCAAATCAAGAGAAGTTTTATCATCAAACAAAACAACATACGATGCACGTTCTATTTTTTCGTCATAAACATTATATCTTGATTCTATGTAATAAACACTGTCTATATCATCATAATAGTAATTTTTGTTTTCAAAGCATATTTTATCATCATAAAA
Source organism: Acutalibacteraceae bacterium (assembly GCA_045636705.1). Lineage (GTDB taxonomy): Bacteria > Bacillota > Clostridia > Oscillospirales > Acutalibacteraceae > SFWF01. The sequence continues at coordinate 1,573 of JAZTYA010000025.1, read as the reverse complement.
TCTAACATTTGAAATCAAAATCATCATTGCAAAAAATATTGATGCTACAATAGAAAGGGCAAAAATTACACAAGAGAATTTTTTAACACCTTTAGAAATCAATATGTTTGAAAAATCTTTTCTTTCTTTTTTAGTAAGGTACTTATTTGGGAAAGGTTTATTTGAAACAAGAGCGATTGCACCGAAAACAGAACAAAGTCCCGCACAAAGAAATCCTAAATACCATGGTGCAGATAATACAACGAGTGTGTTAATAGAAATTATTAAATTGTAAATAGCAAAAATACCGCAAAAGAAAATCGATGAAATGGCAAAAACAATAGCGAACTCTAATAATCCTGATAAGGGAGTTATAAGTTTTTCTGCAGCAGAAGTATCACAAGACGATTCAAATGCACTAAATTCGCAATTTCCCGAATTAATGATATGGTCTATTAAATGCTTTTCATATTCGAGAAGTTTACTTTTTTGATTAAGTTTTTCATACTTTTCTAATGCCTTATCGACATTGTTTTTTAGCAGTAAAGCGTAAGGTGAAAAATTACAATATCTCGAAAAAATATACCCATCTCGCATGTTTTGCAAAGATAGAAAGTAAGACTGGGCATAATCCTCGGGGTCTTCAATTTTATCGAAATCAATGTCCGTTTCTTTAAGGCTATATATTGTTTTATAATTTTCGAAAAGCGCTTCCAAAAGAATAGCATCATCTAACAGATGCGAAGATAATTGTGACGTGACTTTTTCCAGATTAAATGTAAGACATTCGAAACAACTGTTTAATCTTTCAGGGCTTTCTATGTTCCAAAAATAACAAGACTTGAAAGTTTTATGTTCCAAGAAAGGGATTATGTCGGTCAAATGATAGTATACAACACTGTTTTTTCTAAGGCGGATCACACAATAAAGAGAACTCGGCTTGAAAAAAGCAGATTCCTTTTTGATATATCGAAATTCTAAAATATAACAGTTACATTCTATTGTATATTTGCAAATTTTTTTGGTTTCTTCAAATGTTTCGCCTAAAACATCGTTTCTTTTTTTAGCAAAATCTTTACAAAGCAATATAAATTCATTAGCAAACATCTTATCCCTCCTCAAAAACACATCTGAATGTTAACGCATATATATTATCACAAAATCGTTTTTCTTGCAAGCATCGCGAATGGATATCCACACTTGTTAGGGATCCCCTAATACCCCAAACCTCTCTCAAAACAAAAAGAATGTTCATAACGGTCAATTCCGTTATGAACATTCAACATGGTCGAGGTGACAGGACTCTCCTCTCCGGCTATCGAACAGTCCACTGGACTGTTCTCCCAAACTCTTATGCTCGTTTCACTCGCAGAGTTTGGAGGTCGTTTCTCGTCCTGTCTTAACATTAACAAAAATTAAAAGGAACAAACCTAGCGGTCAGTTCCTTTTAATTTGGTCGAGGTGACAGGACTCGAACCTGCGGCATCTAGTTCCCAAAACTAGCGCCCTACCAACTGGGCGACACCTCGATAGATATATTCAATTTTAAAGTTTTTTGAGGTTTTGAGGAGTTTCGTCGTTTTGGGAACCAGTT
>JAZTYA010000024.1:0-49525 GCA_045636705.1 Acutalibacteraceae bacterium | reverse complement strand
TAAGGACAAGAAAGAGCGAAACAAAATGATTGCAAAATATGCAAAAAATTACCTCCCTTGCGAAAGCAACATTGTTTTTGTATATAATTTATTTAGTTCCAACAATCTGTTTCATCCGAAAGGTCAATATCAGCCTTTTTAAAGGTTAGTGGCATACCGCTTTTAAGCTTTGCTTCATAGTCCTTAAGGGCTCTAAAAGCATATTTGCCAAGATAGATTATTACCGGCATATTAATAAGGGTCATACCACCCATCATAATATCGGAAAGGTTCCACAAAAGGTCTGCGCTAAGTCCTGCACCGACAAAAATAGCAAGCGCAGCTATTATGTGGCAGATGTTTTGAACCACCTTTGAGGGCTCTTTTCCTGCAAGGTAGTTGATAGCCTTGTCAACGTAGAAAAGGTTGCCAAGAAGGGTTGTAAATGCAAAAAGCACCATAGCAACCGTGATAAATATAGGGCCGACTTTTCCTAAGGTTACCGAAAGGGAAGCTTGAACGTAAGCCGCCGCGTTACTACTGCTGTCAGGCGGTGTAACACCCGAGGTCATGCAGGCAAAAGCGGTTGCGCTACAAACCAAAATAGTATCGATGAAAACCGAAAGCATTTGAACAAGGCCTTGCTTTACGGGGTGCGATACGTCGGCAGAGGCCGAAGCGTTGGGAGCCGAGCCGACACCCGCCTCGTTCGAGAAAAGACCGCGTTTTATGCCGTACATAACGCAAGAACCCGAAAATCCGCCAAAGATGGCCTTAAAATCAAATGCGCCGTTAAAAATTTTAGAGAAAACGTCGGGCAACGTTTTTGCGTTAATAATGCAAAGGGCAACGGCTACCAGTATATAGACAGCACCCATAACGGGCACCAAAAGACTTGTAACCGAAACCACACGCTTGCCACCACCAAAAAGGCAAAAACCTACGAGCAAAGCTATAATTCCACCGATTATCCAAGGGGTAACGTTGGGATTATAAAAGCTATATGAAGAGAAGGTTGACTGTAGGTTGTATGAGGCTAGCATATTAAATCCAAAGCCGTAGGTTAAAATTAAAAACACCGAAAAGACTACGGCTAGCCATTTTTGTTTGGTTGCCGCCTCAATGTAGTAGGCAGGGCCACCGTAAAATCCATCTTTACCACGCTTTTTGTATATCTGAGCCAAGGTGCTTTCAACAAAAGCCGAAGCGGCGCCGATAATGGCTATAACCCACATCCAGAAAACGCTACCGAAACCGCCGACACAAAGGGCAGTAGCAACACCGATAATGTTGCCTGTGCCAACACGAGATGCCGTTGACACCATTAGCGCCTGAAAGGACGAAACCTCGTTTTTACCGGCCTTTTCAGTTACCGATTTAAACTGTTGGCCGAGAAGCCTTATTTGTGCAAAACGGGTGCGAAGTGTAAAATAAATGCCTCCAAGCACCAAAAGAATTATAAGTATGTAGCCGTATAGGACATCATTTGCGACACCAATTATTTTTTCTATCATCTAAAATCTCCTAAAAGTTGGTTGCTAAAATCAAATTTGATTTATTGTAACACAAAATAAACACTATTACAACCGCTTTCTTTACTTGCCTTTGGTTTTATGATATAATAACCTCAAACCGACGGCGGTGGTACGCCGTCGAAATGCTTTTGCATTTAAAAATCTATGATTTTTGTTTGAGAACATTGTATCATTAAAACCGCCGTATTGCGATACGGCAGCGGCTTTGCCGTTACAAAGGCTTGCGCCTTTGGTTTTATGATATAATACCTTCATTAAAGAAAGGTTGAAGGGATGATTTTGATGAGTGAAGAGTGCTTAATTTGCAAAGCCCCTTTGGAATATCTAGACACCGATGAGGTAATGGAATGTGAGCTTTGCCACAAAAAGCAAAACAGTAAGACAAGATGTGTAAACGGTCATTTCGTTTGTGATGAATGTCATATTAGCGGAATGGATGAAATTATCTCAATATGCTTTAGTAGTAAATCGGTAAACCCTATCGAAATACTTGAAGAGATGATGAGTATTTCCTCTTGCCATATGCACGGACCTGAACATCATACTATGGTTGGCTCGGCACTTTTAACTGCTTATAAAAATGCGAGTGGAGATATTGACCTAAAAACTGCGCTCTATGAAATGCAAAAAAGAGCAAAGCAGGTTCCCGGCGGTGCTTGTGGATTTTGGGGCGCTTGCGGTGCAGGAGTTAGTACGGGTATGTATATCTCTATTGCAACCAAGTCAACTCCGCTTGCTAAAGAGGCTTGGGGACTTTCCAACCAAATGACCGCAAGAGCCTTAAAGGCGATAGGAGAAAACGGCGGACCTCGTTGCTGTAAAAGAGATTCTTATCTTGCCGCTGTCGAAGCGGTCAAGTTCACAAACGAGAAGCTAGGGGTTAAAATGGAACTCGGTCCGATAACCTGTTCTCGCTTCCATATGAATAATCAGTGCATAGCGGAAGAGTGTCCCTTTTACAAAAAGACAAAGAAAAAGGTAGCCTTTATTTGTGTACATAATTCCTGTCGCAGTCAGATTGCCGAAGCCTTGGGAAAACACCTGGCGGCAGATTCGTTTGAATCCTTTTCTGCCGGAACCGAAACAAGCCTTAAGATAAACCCGGATGCCGTTAGAATTATGAAAGAGCTATACGGAATTGATATGGAACAAACCCAGCACTCGAAACTGATTAGCGAGATTCCAAATCCCGACGCCGTAATTTCTATGGGGTGTAATGTCGGGTGCCCTTTCTTCGGCAGAGCCTTTGATGATAACTGGGAGCTAGAAGACCCTACAGGAAAAACCGACGAGGAGTTTAAGGAAATAATTAAAAAAATCGAAGAAAAGATTTTAAAATTAAAAGAGGAATACAAATAAATTTTGTATTACACAAAAACGGCTTGGAAGTTTTGCATCCAAGCCGTTTAATATTATTCTCTATTACGAGGTAAACCCTTTCATTCTCAAAAAGGCAATTCCCCGCATTCTCCAACTCTTTCTTTTTTCTTCCTTTTCCCTCATCTCTGCCCGTATCTTTTTCTTCCTCGCTCTATCTTTTTTGCTTTTTGAAAAAGGTGATTTGGAGAAAATAAAATACAGAGAAAATGAAAAATCTTAATCCTTATTTGCTCTTTCTAATGCCCTGCGATAATTGGTTGCACGATTAGAAAACAAACGCGCATACTCTTTGCCTTGTAATGCAAGGTTTATAAGCTCTTCGCTTGTCAATTCTTGTTTTAATAAGGCATGCACCATTCGATTTCGTTCTTCTTTCCAAATAAGAATCTTATCAAGCAAATCATCTGCAAAATAGCGATACATTAAATCTTTTCTATTACTTCTACATTTTTGTATTTCCTTGATTTTTGAATCAATAGATGGATTTCTGCCTTTAAGTTTTTCTATGTATCTATTGTATTTTCCTGTATGTTTCAAAACAGATTCGGAGCGGTCTTCCATTATAGAATATGCGATGAACATCGCCTCTAAATTAAATCCATTTGCAATCGCACGGTTGAGTCGCTTGAATTGCTCTTTATAATTAAGATATTTTTGTTGATTGTCCGTCATTTTTTATTCCTCACTTTAAAGCAACCATAAAGCCTAATGCGTTTGTTAGTTCTGCATTTTTCTTAGCATAAAAAGCGGTTTTCTCGGTGTTATATGCTATAACCTCGGTATTATCCGCTATTTTTGACATATATGATTTCATATCGGATGTATCCGCACTAATAGATGATAAAGTGCTAATAACAGAGCCCATAGAAGAATTAAGTTTAGATAATTGTTTGTTAGTTTCATTAATAGCCGAATAAATCATATATTGATTTTGTTTAATTTCTTCTAATGATTCTATAACTTGATTTAATTGACCGATAAGCATATTCATTCTAATTTCGTTTTCGTATAGGTTATATGCACCATCGGGGCCATCCAAGGTTTCACAACGACTAGAAGAAATATACTCGTAAAATGTTGAAACGGCAACAAAATTCCTATATTTTTCAAATATAATTCCGCAAGAATACATTTCGTGTTGTGCTTTATAGAATTTCTTAAGTAATTCTTCCGCGATTTCAATTTCTTCTTTTAGGAAAAGATGTTTTGCTTTTTCGGTAGTAGGTATGTCCTTAGCAGAATTCTCGGCCGCATTTTGCTTTTTAAGCAAATCTTCATATTTTTCTCTTGCTGCGCTAATTTCTTTTTCCAAAGTTTCTTTAGCATCTTCAATAGCCAATTTATACTCGTTTTCTCGCTGAGTTTCTAACAGGGCTATTGCTTCCTTTCGTTTCTCTACGTCCGCCTTATATTGTTCATTAGCAAGATTGTATTTTTCTAATGCTTTTTCGTACTTTTCAGTAAGTAAAGCATTCTCTGCCAAAACCCTCTTTTTATTGAAGAAACCAGGGGTCGCTAAAACGGGATTTGTTGGCTCTTTGGGCTTTTGAGGTTCATCGGGGTATGTAATGGGAAAATCTTTTATCGTAATGTCCTTTTCTACATTTTTTGTTTTTAGGTCTTCATATTCTTTCAGTGCATCTTTTATGGGGTTTTTATATTTAAGAACCATTATTTTCTCGGAAACGAGAGCATCTCTTTCCGCACTGTAGTCCATAGCATACAATTCTTCTAATCTTTTAGAAATGGAAAAAATATTTTTTTCTATTAACAATAGTTGTTCTAAATAACTTTTCAAGTTAAAATCGTTTTTAGCATTTATTTTATTAGTTGAAAAATCCTCATTATTTACGGTGCATTTGTTAACAAACTTCTCCATCATATCGGTGACAATTTGTTTTTGTCTTTCAACTTGAAAATACTTAAAAAAAGACAACATTGATTCAAAATCATCGCGATAATTTTCTAAATATAGTTTTCCATCGTTCATAATGCTCGAAACAATTGCTGGACCATATTCGGTTATAACCTTATCGCCAGGGGTAAAAGAACGTCCTGAGCCATTTAAAATTATACTAGAATTTGCAATCGTGTTGTTGCACACCCCGCGCAAACCATTATTGATGCCACGATAATTAATTTTGCAAGGAAGGAAACGAGAGTTTACTAAACAATAGCGACCCGAACTTGGATTTCTATCTATGTGTCGATTGGTAAAATGATGTTCTGGGTTCTTGGTAAATTTTTCACCACAAATAAGACAAGTATCTAAAGAAGCAAATTCAAAAAACTCTTTTTCTTTTTTTGAATCTTTCAATTTGCTTGCCAAAGCAGAATCCTTTAATAACCATTCTCCAATTAAGTTAGTATTACAATTTTGGCAATGATGAATAACATAAACATGTGCACCATTGTCCGACTCCAAACGTTTACCATCGTTAAAAACATAATAATCCATAATTATATCCTCCTATATCAAATAAAAGACACCATATTTTATAGATTAATTCTATCACAAGCTATAATACATTTCAAGGTTAAAATAAGTATAAACAATGACCTTATGCAGCGGAAAAATGCGTGCCACATAAGGTCGTTGTTACTCTAATTTTTTATTGAATTTGAGGATATCAAAATTTGCCCTTTTTGCCTATTTTGAGGATATTTCACTTTACCCCATAACATCGTTATTATTCCCACTCAATAGTTCCGACCGGCTTGGGTGTCAGGTCGAGAAGAACTCGGTTGATACCTTCAACCTCGGCTGTGATTCTGTCGGTAATCTTGTGAAGAACTGCGTAGGGAATTTCTTCTATTGTTGCGGTCATAGCGTCTTTGGTGTTTACTGCACGGATAATTGCAGGCCAACCTTCATAGCGGCTTTCATTCTTAACGCCAACGCTCTTAACGTCGGGAACAACAACGAAATACTGCCAAACCTTTTCGGCAAGACCGCATTTGTCAAACTCATCACGAAGGATAGCGTCTGCCTCACGAAGAGCGTGAAGTCTATCACGTGTAATAGCGCCAAGGCAACGAACGCCAAGTCCCGGTCCCGGGAAGGGTTGACGGTAAACCATACCGTGTGGAAGGCCTAGCGCCTCGCCTACAACTCTTACCTCATCCTTGTAAAGAAGCTTAATGGGTTCTACAAGTTCAAACTTTAGGTCCTCGGGCAAACCGCCAACGTTGTGGTGAGATTTAACCGCCTTTTTACCCTCTGCAGCCTTAACACTCTCTAAAATGTCGGGGTAGATAGTACCCTGAGCTAAAAATTCAATACCCTCAAGTTTTCTTGCCTCGTCAGCAAAAACTTCGATAAATTCTTTACCGATAATCTTTCTTTTGCTTTCGGGGTCAGAAACACCTGCTAAAAGATTTAAGAAACGGTCGGTTGCATCAACGTAAACGAGGTTTGCGTCAAGACCCTCTTTGAAAATCTTAATAACGTTTTCAGACTCATCCTTGCGCATAAGTCCATGGTTTACGTGCACACAAACAAGCTGTTTGCCGATAGCCTTGATTAAAAGTGCTGCAACAACCGAAGAATCAACACCGCCTGAAAGGGCCAAGAGAACCTTCTTATCGCCAACCTGCGCTCTTATTTCGGCAACCTGTTCTTCGATAAAAACGTTTGCTAACTGGAAGTTTGTGATTCTTTCCATAGTATCGGGTCTTAAATTTGAACTCATAAATGCTACCTCCGTGCGTAGTAGAGAATATAAATTTTATAATAAAATATTATAAACCTCAAAAAGACTAAAATCAACAAAAAATTTAAGGATTTGAATATTTTTTACTCAACCGTTACCGATTTTGCAAGGTTGCGCGGCTTGTCCACGTCAAGGCCTTTATAAACCGAAACGTAGTAGGCAAGAAGTTGAAGGGGTATGATTTCGGTAATGGGGCAAAGAAGCTCGTGAACGGATGGCAGAAAAAACGTCTGGTCCGAAGCTTTTGGGGTTTCGGTGTCGTCGCTGGTTGTAAAGGAAATCACAAAACCGCCTCTTGCCTTAACTTCACGGATATTGCTTATTAGCTTTTGTCTTAAGGGCTTAAAACCGGCAAGGGCAATAATCGGCGTGCCCTCTTCGACAAGTGAAATGGTGCCGTGCTTAAGCTCTCCTGCGGCATAGGCTTCCGAATGAACGTAGGAAATCTCCTTAAGCTTTAAAGAGCCCTCAAGCGCCACGGCATAATCGACGTTTCTTCCGATAAAAAACAGGGAAGAACGGTCCTTTAATTTTTTTGCCAAGGGTTTTATGTCCTCGGCGGTTTCGAGCGCCGACTCGATTCTTTCAGGAATAGAGCGAAGCTCGGCTAAGAGGGTGTTTAAAAGGGTTTCGTTCGTAGAGTTCAAGGCTTTTGCCAACCAAATCGCAAAGAGAAACAAAATAGCAAGTTGGGTAGTGTAGCCCTTCGTTGTGGCAACCGAAATTTCGGGGCCTGCATGGGTGTAGACAACGGCGTCGCTCGCGGTTGCTATCGAGCTTCCTACAACGTTTACAACCGACAACACAAACGAGCCTTTGGTCTTAGCCTCGGTAATCGCCGCCAAGGTGTCTGCCGTTTCACCCGACTGACTTATTGCTATTGTTAAGGTGTTTTCGTCGGTTATGGGGTTTTTATAACGATATTCACTTGCAAGCTCAACCTTGCAAGGAAGTCTTGTAAGTCTTTCTAAAAGATATTTTGCCGCGACTCCTGCGTGATAAGCAGAACCGCAGGCGATAAGGTCAATTTTCTTCCATTTGCGGATTTTTTCTTCACTTAAATTAAGTTCGTTAAAGCAAAGCTCTTCGTTTGTTATTCGCGATTCTATCGTTCTTTCCAAGGCGTAGGGCTGCTCCATAATTTCCTTTAGCATAAAATGGTCAAATCCGCCTTTTTCGGCTAAAGACTTGTCCGTTTTTACGGTGTGAATCGACTTTTGCAGATGGGTTTTATCAAGAGAGTAGACCGACACCTTGTTTTGCGTTACCAAAACAAGCTCGTTATCCTCGGGATAAAGAACCTTGTTTGTTTTGTTTATAAAGGCTACGATATCGGAAGAAAGGAAATTTCCTTCGTCTGAAAGCCCTACTATTAAGGGGCTAAACTGTTTTACCGCGACAATTTTGTCCGGCTCGTCGGTTGACATAATGCATAAGGCGTACGAACCCTCAAGCTCCTGTATGGCATCCTTGGTAGCAGAAAGCAGGTCGCCTTTATAATATTTAGCGATAAGGTTTGGTATGACCTCCGAATCGGTTTCGCTTTTAAAAACGACCCCTTCGCCTTCAAGCCTTTCTTTAAGAATCGAATAGTTTTCGATAATACCGTTATGCACTACGGCTATTTTTCCGTCAAAGCTTATATGGGGATGAGCGTTACAGACACTTGGTGCGCCGTGTGTTGCCCAACGGGTGTGACCGATACCTATAAAACCACCTGTTTTTTTAGAATTTCGGTAAAGTTCTTTTAAAGCCTCGATTCTTTTATCCGTTTTCAAAAGAAAAAAGCTGCCGTTTTCTAAAACAGCAATTCCTGCCGAGTCGTAGCCTCGGTACTCAAGCCGCGAAAGACCGTCAAGCAAGACCGTATCGGCAGGCTCTCTTCCTACAAAACCTATAATTCCACACATATTAACACCTCTTTTATTTTTATCTTGCCCCAAAATTTTGATTAGATGTTTTTTATTGTGAAAAATTAAGGTTTATGTTAAAATTACATTATAGAACAAAGGGTTAACATTTCGCTTATGTCGGAATATATTTTGGGATAAGCTTCAGGAGGCAAAGGGTTTTTGCCCTTTCCGACTTCGATTGTGAAAGCAGGCCTTGAAAATTCTTGTGTGAACCAGTCCTTAAAACCGCCACCTTGTGCTAAACCTTCGGGATATTCTATGTTGTAGCCCGAAGCGGCAGACATAATCTCTGCCATTTTAAGCGAACGAGGCGGACAAGAAGCCTTATCAGGCGGATAGATGACCTCTCCTTGTGAGTGAAGGGCTATCGCGTGACGGATATAAAAGCTCTTGCAAAGGGTGGTGATGGCGACGGTTTCGGGCTCGCTTGTGGGACTGTATCCACCAAAACGGGTTGGCGCAGGCGCAGAAATTCCTGCATCAAGCTCTCGCCTTTTTAAACTTTGCCAGTCGGCATCGAAATTATGATTTATATCAACACCACGAGCGTTTGCGTTAAAGTGGGCATAATCTCCGCCGCAAAGCTTTGAGATAAACGGCTCCAAAACACCGCATCCCGCCTTGCCGTTTATACTAATTTCGCACCCGTCGGGGTTAACTAGCGGAAGAAAGATAAGGCCTCTGCCACTTAATGCGCGCCGAACCTTTACCCCTTCAAGTGAACCGTCGTTTAAAATGGCTTCAGAAAGCCTTTTTATAAACTCAATAAGCAGGGTAGTGGTGATATGCTCGCTTCCGTGGAAGGCGGCGGCAAAAAGCACGTAGCTTGCTGCTCTGCCGATGCGAAGAGAAAAAATATCGCGCCCCATTACGCTTTTGCCGACCGAAGAGAGTCTTGCAAAGGGATAGGTGTTTTCTATTTCGCTTAAACTTTTGTAAACTCCTAAAAAATCGAGGGGTTTGAATTCTGAATGGGTCGACATTGAGGATACCACCTTTAAAATACGTATATATAATATGTATATATAATTTATATAATAAATATTATAAGAAAAGGACAACGATAATGAATTTGTTAGAAAAAACCATAAAAAGCGAAACTATTTATAACGGAAGAATAATAAAACTTTTAAACGACCAAATAATGTTGCCCGACGGAAACGAGGCTTTCAGGGAATACGTTAAGCATCCGGGTGGCATTTGTATAGTTCCGATAGGAAAAGAAAAGGAAGTTTATCTTGTCCGCCAATATAGATATCCTTACGGAACCGAGGTTTTGGAAATTCCTGCGGGCAAAAGGGATTCGGCAAACGAGGAGCCACTCGAAGGCGGGAAGAGGGAGCTTAAAGAGGAGTTAGGACTAACCGCTAAAAATTATTACTTTTTAGGCGAGTTTTATCCAACCCCCGGTTATACCGATGAGGTAATATATATGTATGCCGCTTGGAACCTAACAGAAGGGGAGAATAATCCCGACGAGGATGAGTTTGTCGAAAAGGTTTCTTTGCCGCTAAATATTTTAGTTGAAAAAATATTAAACGGTGAAATTAAAGACGGAAAAACCCAAGCCGCAGTATTAAAAATAAAGGCATTAATTGACAGTGGAAAAATAAAACTCTAGTAAAACACAAGGTTTTTTGGTATAATAAGGAAAAATATTTAGGCAAGACAGAAGAAAAAGGAGACCAATTTTGAAAAAACGATACGCAAGCGCAACACCCTATATTAGTGAGATGGCGGAGTTTTCAACCCAAAACAACCACATCACTAATGATATGTATGTAGAACACAAGGTAAACAGAGGTCTTCGTGATTTAAACGGTCACGGAGTAGCAACAGGGCTTACCGAAGTGTCTTCGATTACTGCTAAAAGACAACTTGAGGACGGCAGTTTTGAGTCGGCTCCGGGCAGACTTTGCTATAGAGGATATGACATAAAAGAACTGACTAAAGGTTTTTTAAACGAGCAAAGATATGGGTTTGAGGAAATAGTTTATCTTTTGCTTTTTTCAGAACTTCCAAGCAGCGAACAACTTGAGCGCTTTTGCGAGGAAATGAAAAAGTTCAGAGAACTGCCCGAACATTTTGTTCGCGATATAATTTTAAAGGCTCCCGGCAAGGATATGATGAACGCCCTTTCGAGAAGTGTTTTGGCTATGTATGCTTATGACGATAATCCTGACGACACAAGCGTTGATAATGTTCTTCGTCAATGTATGTGGCTAATTTCCACATTCCCACTTTTAGCGGTTTACGGATATCACACCTATAGGCACTACCATAAGCATAAGAGCCTTTATATTGAATTGCCTGATAACAGGCTTTCTACGGCAGAAAACATTTTACACATATTACGAGAAAATTCCGATTATTCGCCTTTAGAGGCAAGAATTCTTGACCTGTCCTTAGTGCTCCACGCAGAGCACGGCGGTGGAAACAACTCAACCTTCACAACCCATGTTGTAACCTCTTCGGGAACAGATACGTATTCTGCCATTTCGGCGGCGCTAGGTTCTCTTAAAGGCCCTAGACACGGTGGCGCTAATATAAAGGTTGTCAGAATGTTTGACGATATGAAGAAAAACGTAAATACAGTGAGCGAGGCCGAGGTAAGAGGCTATCTTGAAAAATTGATAGATAAAAAGGCCTTTGATAATCAAGGATTAGTCTACGGATTTGGACATGCCGTTTATTCGGTGTCTGACCCTAGAGCCGAAGTGTTAAAGGAATGCGCTATGGAACTATGCCGTGAAAAGGGAATGGAAGAAGAGTTTGCTCTTTATGAAATGGTTGAACGCTTGGCTCCGGAAGTTATAGCTGAAAAGAGAAGGATTTACAAAGGAGTTAGTCCGAATGTAGACTTCTATTCGGGACTCATTTATAGAATGCTTAATCTTCCGTATGAACTTTATACTCCGTTTTTTGCGGTTTCTCGTATAGCGGGTTGGTCGGCGCACAGAATTGAAGAAATACAAAACCACGAGAAGATAATCCGTCCTGCATATATTAATGTAAAAGAAGACAGAGAATATGTAAGGTTAAATGACAGATAAATGGCGCTCAAAAATCAAAGATAAAGTCGCAAAAACAAAGAATTTGTCAAAAAACAACATAAAAAAACCAACATTTACAGAATATTCCACATAAAAACAGATTTTGTGTGGAGAAAAAACCACAAATAAATATCAAAAAACCTCTATTTTTACAAAATAGGGGTTCTTTTTTGCTTTTTTGATGTTGTTTTTGTTGAATTATATTATAAATTTCTTCTTTTTTTATCTTTTTTTGTTTGGTTTTTGCTTGACATTTGTGTTGGATTGTGATAATATATGGTTGAAACATAGGCAAAATATGCTTTTTTATAGAAAATCAGGCTAAATTTTCACAGAAAAAGCCACAGGAGGAAATAAAAATGGGCGCAGTTTATTCCCAAAAAATCGAAAAATCTGCAAGAATTCCAAAGTTAATCGAGCAGTTGTTTGAAAAAATGCCCGAAATTGAGGCAGACCGCGCGGTTTTACTTACCGAGTCCTACAAGGCAACCGAAGGCGAACCGATAAATCTCAGAAGAGCAAAAGCCTTCTATCATATCTGCGACAAGTTGCCCATAGTAATAAGACCTCTTGAGTTGGTTGTCGGCAGTAACACAAAGTCGGCAAGGAGTTGTCAAGTCTTCCCTGAGTATTCTTACTCTTGGCTAGAAGAAGAGTTCGACACACTCTCTACTCGTAGCGCCGACCCGTTTTACATATCAGAAGAAAGCAAGAAGGCTTTAAGAGAGGTGCTTCCTTACTGGAAGGGCAAAACCACAAGCGAACTTGCTACCTCATATATGGCAAACGAAACCCTGCTTGCCATTGAGCACAACATCTTCACTCCGGGCAACTATTTCTATAACGGAATAGGACATTTAACGGTTGATTACGGCAAGGTTTTAAGACTGGGCTTTGACGGAATCAGAAAAGAAGCTGAAGAGGCGCTTGAAAAGTTAAACAAGAGCGACAGCGACTACGTTAAGCGAGAACAGTTCTTAAAAGCGGTAATCATAAGCGCTCGCGCAATTTGCAGATTCGCTGAAAGATATGCAGAACTAGCCACAAAAATGGCTAAAGAAACAAGCGACGAGGTTCGCAAGGCAGAACTTTTAAAGATAGCAGAAAATTGCAGAAAGGTTCCTGCAAAACCCGCAACAAGCTTCTATGAAGCGTGTCAGTCCTTCTGGTTTGTTCAAATACTTTTACAAACCGAATCAAACGGACATTCAATTTCACCCGGTCGATTTGACCAATATATGTATCCTTACTTTAAAGCGGACTTTGAAAAGGGCTTAATCACAAGAGAGTTTGCACAAGAGCTTGTTGATTGCCTTTGGGTTAAGTTCAACGACATAAGCAAGGTTAGAGACCTGGCTTCTGCCGAAGGCTTTGCAGGATACGGAGTTTTCCAAAATCTAATTGTTGGCGGCCAAGATGCTTCGGGCAAAGACGTTACCAATGATATGAGTTATATGTGTATGAACGCGGTGTTAAACGTATATCTACCGCAGCCCTCTTTCTCGGTTCGTGTTTGGAACGGAACTCCTCACGAGTTTATGCTCCGCGCAGCTGAGATAACAAGAACAGGCATCGGACTTCCCGCTTACTATAACGACGAGGTAATTATTCAGGCGCTTCAAAGCAGAGGACTAACCTTAGAGGATGCCAGAGAATACAACATTATCGGTTGTGTTGAACCTCAAAAAGCAGGTAAGACAGACGGTTGGCACGATGCAGCATTCTTTAATATGTGTCGTCCGTTAGAGCTTGTATTTTCACAAGGCGTCGATAAGGGAGTTCAAATAGGACCAAGAACCAAAGCGGTTGAAGAAATGACAAGCTTTGAAGAGTTCTACGACGCATATAAAGAGCAAATGAACTACTTTATCGAGCTACTTGTTAATGCCGATAACGCAATAGACTACGCTCACGCCGAAAGATGCCCCCTTCCTTTCCAATCTTCAATGGTTGAGGACTGTATCGGAAGAGGAAAGAGTCTACAAGAAGGCGGCGCCGTTTACAACTTCACAGGACCGCAGGGCTTTGGAATTGCCAATATGGCAGACGCCCTTTATACAGTAAAGAATCTCGTCTTTAAGGACAAGAAATTCACAATGTCCGAGCTTAAAGAAGCGCTAGAGAATAACTACGGACTTGATATGGATGCTCTTATGGCAGAAAAGCTTACGAGTAAGGTTGCCAAGAGCTTTACCGATGAAGGCAAGACCCTTTCTCGAGAAGACATCCTAATGATTTACAACACCGTAGTTAAGAACGCGGCTCCTGAAGATAAGAAACAAAGATACGGTGAAATCTTAAAGGAAATCGAAAAACTTCCGAAATTCGGAAACGATAACCCTGAGGTTGACGACTTTGCAAGGGACGTTGCTTATACATATACAAGACCGTTACTTAAGTACACGAACCCAAGAGGCGGTAAGTTCCACGCAGGACTTTATCCCGTTTCGGCAAACGTACCGCTTGGCGCACAAACGGGTGCAACACCAGACGGAAGACGCGCCTTCACTCCCGTAGCCGACGGCGTTTCTCCTTCGGCAGGCAGAGACGTAAACGGACCGACCGCTGCGGCAAACTCGGTATCCAGACTCGACCACTATATCGCATCGAACGGAACCTTATTTAATATGAAGTTCCATCCGAGCGCACTGGCAGGTCAATCGGGACTTGAAAGTTTTGTAGCGCTAATCCGTGGATACTTTGACCAAAAGGGAAGTCACGTACAGTTTAACGTCGTAAGTCGTGAAACCTTACGTGATGCGCAAAAGCATCCCGAAAACTACAAGTCCTTGGTTGTACGAGTTGCAGGATATAGCGCACTCTTTACAAACCTTTCACGTTCCTTACAGGACGATATTATTAACCGTACTGAACAGGGGGACTTTTAAATGGCGGATGCAACTCTTGACGTAAGAGGCCGCATTTTTGACATTCAAAGGTTTTCTACCCACGACGGACCGGGTGTTCGAACCATAGTTTTCCTTAAAGGATGCGCGCTTAGGTGCAAATGGTGTTGCAACCCCGAATCCCAAAGTTTCGAAATAGAGGAAATGAAACAAGGGGACGGATACAAAACGATAGGTAAGGACGTGATGGTAGGCGAGGTTATAAAAACCGTATTAAAGGATATGCCTTACTACAAACGTTCAGGTGGAGGAATCACCCTTTCGGGTGGAGAATCGCTTTTGCAACCCGAGTTTGCGACTGCGCTGCTTAAGGCGGCAAAGGATAGCGGAATAAACACCGCCATAGAAACGACCGGAATTGCAGACAGAGAAGTAATTGAAAAATTCATTCCTGTTACCGACCTGTTTTTAATGGATATAAAACACTTTGACAGTGAAAAGCACAAGGCCTTCACTACAAAGCCGAATGAAAAGATTTTAGCAAACGCTAAATATATTGCAGAAAATGCAAAAAAACTTATAATTCGCGTTCCGGTAATACCGGGATTCAACGATACAAGAGAAGAAATAGGACAGATATGCGCCTATACAACGCTGCTACCCAACGTGAACGAGATACATCTTCTACCATATCACAGAATGGGAAGAGATAAGTACACGGGGCTCGGCCGAGATTATCCGATGGGGGATGTTTTACCGCCAACGGCAGAAAAAATGGAAGAGCTAAAAAGAGTGGCAGAGGCGTTTGGCCTTACAGTCAGGATAGGAGGGTGAGCAAAATGGACTTTAATTTTGGTTCCGGGGATAAGGCGAGAATCATTCAGGAAATAGTTCCCGGAAAACAGATAACACTTGCCCACATAATTGCTAATCCTGACCCGATTCTTTACTACAAGCTGGGACTTGACCCTGCCGAAGACCACTGCGGAGCGATAGGAATTATGACCTTGAGCCCAAGTGAAACGGCCATAATCGCAGGCGACGTGGCAATTAAGGCTTCGGGTGTGACCTTAGGTTTTGTAGACAGATTTTCAGGCACGGTTATAGTTACCGGAACGGTGTCGCAGGTTGAAGCGGCGCTTGGAGCGGTTACCGATTATGCCAAAACCAAATTAGGCTTCGATGTCTGCGAGATGACAAGAACCTAATGAAAAGACTTTTACTTGTAGGTCGTTCGGGCGCAGGAAAGACAACCCTTTCACAAGCCCTTCGCGGCGAGTCGATACACTATCACAAAACCCAAGGTATGGCGTTTAACGATTTTCTAATCGATTCACCCGGTGAATATGCCGAGAACCACGAGTTTGGAGCGGCGTTAGCCCTCTACTCATACGAGGCAGATGTTGTGGGACTCTTAATTGCGGCGGATGACGAATATTCGCTCTTCCCACCCAATATTACCTGTCTTGTGAACAGAGAGGTAATCGGAATAGTCACCAAGACCGATAAGGCTAGTCCTGAAAGGGCAGAACGGTGGCTTAGGCTTTCAGGATGCAAAAAGGTATTTTACGTCGATTCCCATACGGGAAACGGAATAAAAACAATATTAGAATACCTTGAAAAACAATAAAAAACAACAAAACACAGAAAAAACCACATTTTTATAATTGACAATCAAGGAAGAATGTGGTAATATATGACCGAAAAGGGAAAAACAACAAAAAACAAAATATTATAATACAAAGGAGACCGATGAAAATGGTAAACGAGTATGAAATTAAAAAACAGATTTGCGAAATAGGTAAAAGAATTTACGACAAGGGAATGGTTGCATCAAACGATGGTAACATTTCTGTTAAACTTAACGACAACGAGTTCCTCTGCACTCCTACAGGCGTATCAAAGGGCTTTATGACACCCGATTACATCTGTAAGGTTGACCGCAACGGAAACGTTATTCAGGCTAACGCAGGCTTTAAGCCTTCTTCTGAAATCAAGATGCACATGCGTGTATATAAGGAGCGTCCCGACGTTAATGCGGTTGTTCACGCTCATCCTATGTATGCTACCGGCTTTGCTATTGCAGGTATTCCTCTAACTCAGCCCATTATGCCTGAGGCAGTAATCGCACTCGGTTGCGTTCCGATTGCAGAGTACGGCACACCTTCTACCGAGGAAATCCCTGATGCAGTTTCAAAGTATCTCCAGAGCTTTGACGCTGTACTTCTTGAAAATCACGGAGCACTTTCTTTCTCTGATAGCTTGCTTGCAGCTTATCACAAGATGGAGTCTCTTGAATTCTATGCGCATCTTCTTTACATATCTAAGCAGCTTGGCGGACCTAAGGAACTTTCTGAAGCTCAGGTTCAAAGACTTTATGAAATCCGTCGTCAGTTTGGTATGAAGGGTAAGCATCCTGCAGACCTTTGCCCGAACGCTAAGAACGGTCAACCCAGCTGTCACGGTTGTGGCGGAAATTGTCACTGCCATGAAGAAGGCGCAGACAAGGACGTAGTTGCTGAAATTACTCGCAGAGTTTTAGAGCAACTCGGCAAATAAGATGAACGAGCAAGAACTACAAAAAGTAGTAACCTCTGTCTTAAGCAAGGTTCAGACCAATAACGATATGACACTGGACAAAGCCAGAAGATTATCCGAAAAGGTAAGAGAAAAGGCTAGACAGATGGGTGTAAATGCGGTAGTTGCCATAACAAATAAAGGAGCAAGACCGGTACTTGTAGAGTGTATGGACGATTCCTTTATTGCAAGCTATGACGTTGCGGCAAACAAAGCGTTTACGGTAGTTTCACTTAAAATGTCCACTATTAAACTTAAAAGTCTTGCCCAACCGGGTGGTTCCCTTTACGGAATTCAGTTTACCAACGAAGGTAAAATAGTTATCTTCGGTGGCGGAGAACCTTTGAAGGCTGCTGACGGCAGCATAATCGGAGGCTTAGGCGTTAGTGGAGGCACAGAAGAACAGGACTCAGCATTAGCGGAGTACGGCAAGAAAATATTTGAGAAAGGCGATTTTTAAAATGGATATTAATTCAACAAACATTGAAGCAATAGTCCGTCAGGTTTTAACCGAGATGAAGGGTAGCGCTCCTGCTCCCAAGAAATCAAACGGCACAATTCCTGCCACGGCTAGAGTTGCAATGCTTACAGAACTTGGCAAATTCGAGATTAAAGAATATCCGATGCCCGAAGTTGGCGACGACGATATTCTAGTTAAGGTTGAAGGCTGTGGAGTTTGCGGAACCGACGCTCACGAATATAAGCGTGACCCATTCGGCCTTATCCCTGTAGCGCTCGGACACGAGGGAACAGGTGAGGTTGTTAAGGTTGGTAAGAACGTTAAGAAGGATAGCGCAGGCAAGCCTTTAGCTGTAGGCGACAAGGTTGTAACCTCGATGATATTCAAGGATAACGCTGACATCACAATGTATGACTTAAACAAGCAAAACGTTGGCGGTGCAGACGTTTACGGACTTATCCCCGATGATGACATTCACCTAAACGGATGGTTTGCAGACTACATATTAGTAAGAGGCGGCTCTTCGGTGTTTAACGTAAGTGACCTGGACTTAGCTTCTCGTATTCTAATTGAGCCCTGCGCAGTTCTTATTCACGCAGTTGAAAGAGCAAAGACAACCGGAATCTTAAAGTTCAACAGCCGTGTAGTTGTTCAGGGCTGCGGACCTATCGGTCTTATCTGTATCGCAGTTCTTCGCACAATGGGTATCGAAAACATTGTTGCGGTTGACGGCGAGCAGAAGCGTCTTGACTTCGCTAAGGAACTTGGTGCTTCTAACTCTGTTAACTTCAAGGACCACAAGGGAATTGAAGAGTTAACAAAGGCAGTTGAAAATGCATTCGGCGGCTATCCTGCAGACTTTGCATTCCAGTGCACAGGTTCACCTATTGCACACAGCAACATCTACAAGTTCATAAGAAGCGGCGGCGGACTTTGCGAGCTCGGCTTCTTCATCAACGGCGGAGATGCTACAATTAATCCCCACTTTGACATCTGTGCAAAAGAAATCACAACGGTTGGTTCTTGGGTTTATACCTTACGCGACTATGGTACAACCTTTGATTTCTTAAAGAGAGCAAAGGGAATAGGACTTCCACTTGAAAAGCTTATCACTCACACCTATTCGTTAGATAAGATAAATGAGGCTTTGGAAACAAATCTTAAAATGGAAGGCTTAAAAATAGCAATTATAAACGAATAAGGTAGGTAAGGATTATGGGAAAAGCAACAGGTATTGTTGAAGTTTACGGACTTGTTGCCGCGTTTGTTGCTTGTGATGCAGGTTGTAAGGCCGCAAACGTTACGGTTGAAACCTTTGACAAGAACAAACCCGGTAATCCTGACGGTTTAAGCGTTCCTGTTATTGTTGCGGTAAAGTTCCGTGGCAACGTAGCCGAGGTTGAAGCGGCTGTCGAGGCGGCTAAAATTGCTGCAGAAGGAGTTTCGGGGGTTGTAACCTCTCACGTTATTCCGAATGTAGAGCCCGACACAGAAAAGATGCTTAAACTAAGCGGTTTTGATAAAAAATAATTAATCGGAGGAAACAAAAATGTCAAAAGAAGCATTAGGTATGGTAGAAACTCGTGGTCTTGTAGCTGCTATTGAAGCTGCAGATGCTATGGTAAAGGCCGCAGAGGTTGCACTTATAGGAACCGAGAAAATCGGTTCAGGACTCGTATCTGTTATGGTACGCGGAGACGTTGGAGCAGTAAAGGCAGCAGTTGATGCAGGCGCTATTTCTGCAGGCAAACTCGGAGAGCTCGTTGCTACCCACGTTATTCCCCGTCCTCATGAGGATGTTGAGAAAATCCTACCCAAAATCTAATTAGGAGCAAAAGATATGAAGTCGTTAGGACTTATTGAAGTTTCAAGCGTTACAGGCGCTGTTGATTGTCTTGACAATATGTGCAAGGCGGCAGACGTAAGGCTTGTTACTTGGGAAAGAAAGTTTGGAGGCAGACTTGTTACGGTTATAGTCGAAGGCGACGTTTCTGCCGTAACGGCTGCGGTTGAAAGTGCGGTACAAAATGCGGTAATAAAACCGGTTGCAAAGGCGGTTATCGCAAGCCCGCATTCAGAAACAGAAAGACTCTTGAAGCTATCGGCTGCAAGACTTCAAAAGAAGGGGTAATTTAAAATGGCTGAAACAAAAACCACTGCAAAGAAAACCCAGACAACAACTAAAACAGCACCAAAGGCAGAAACAAAACCTGCCGAGGTTCAGTTAAAAGAAGAAACCAAAAAGGAGAAAGTAAAAATGGCACTTGAAGCATTAGGAATGGTAGAAACTCGCGGTCTTGTAGCTGCAATCGAAGCTGCAGACGCAATGGTAAAGGCTGCTAACGTTCAGCTCATCGGCACCGAGAAAATCGGTTCCGGACTCGTATCTGTTATGGTACGTGGCGACGTAGGAGCAGTTAAATCTGCAGTTGATGCAGGCGCTATCTCTGCAGGCAAACTCGGAGAGCTCGTTGCTACTCACGTTATTCCCCGTCCTCATGAGGATGTTGAGAAGATTCTTCCCGTTTTAAAGTAAGGGAAACTAAAAACTTGTTTGACTAGTGTATCGGGAATACTCGTTACATTGCCAATAAATTAAAAATTTTAGCAAGGAGGATACAAAAATGGCACTTGAAGCATTAGGAATGGTTGAAACCAGAGGTCTTGTAGCTGCAATCGAAGCTGCTGACGCAATGGTAAAGGCTGCTAACGTTCAGCTCATCGGTACTGAGAAAATCGGTTCCGGACTCGTATCTGTTATGGTACGTGGCGACGTTGGAGCAGTTAAGTCTGCTGTTGACGCTGGTTCTACCTCTGCTGCAAGACTTGGTGAGCTTGTAGCTACCCACGTTATTCCCCGTCCCCACGAGGACGTGGAAAAAATCCTGCCTTCTCTTAAATAATATAAAAGGCAGAAAACCTGTCATGATGGGGAGGAGTTATTCCTCCCCAAGGATGACACAAAATCACAAAGAAAAAGGTGAAAACTTTGCTTATCGGTAAAGTAGTTGGAAGTGTTGTTTCAACACGTAAAAACGACAATTTAATCGGCAGCAAACTTATGGTTGTAAAACCGCTTGCAGAACTTGGAGACCAGACTAAAAAAATAGTTGCGGTTGACAATGTCGGAGCAGGCGTAGGCGAGACCGTACTGGTAGCAACAGGTAGCGCTGCAAGAATTGGTTGCGATATGGCAAACTGCCCTATCGATGCTGCAATTGTCGGAATAGTTGACAACGAAATTGGACTTTCCGGAGTGACGGAAGAATAATGAATATAGATAATTTAAAGGCAATTTTGCGTGAAAACGGAGTTGTCGGTGCGGGCGGAGCAGGATTTCCCACCTATGCAAAACTGGACCTTCGTGCCGACACAATTATTCTTAACTGTGCAGAGTGCGAACCACTCCTCCGTTTACACAGACAGATGCTTGAAAAATTCTCTTTTGAGATTTTAAGCACCTTCGATTTAATTAGGAAAACAGTAGAAGCAGATACTGCAATAATCGGAATAAAGGGCTCATATAAAAAGGCGCTTGAAGCCGTAAATGCAGAAATTTCTTCTTTTAATAATATGCAAATCTGCCGCCTGCCCGAGATTTATCCTGCGGGTGACGAGGTAGTTTTGACCTACGAGGCAACAGGAAGGGTTGTTCCTGCAGGACAAATTCCGCTAGCTGTTGGTGTTACGGTAATGAACGTTGAAACCGTTTATAATGTCTATAAGGCGTTAAACGGTGAAGGGGTTACACATAAGTATGTAACCATCACAGGCGAGGTAAACAAGCCTAAAACAATCTATGCACCGCTCGGCATCACAATAGAGGAACTCCTAAAAGAAGCAGGCGGAGTAAAGATAGACAACCCCGCATTCGTTATGGGAGGACCTATGATGGGTGGCCTTGGAAGTCCTTCTGACGTGGTTACAAAGACCACAAATGCGGTTTTGGTTCTTCCCTATGATATGCCACTTGTTCAAAGGAAACTTGCCAAGCCTATGATAAGTATGAAAAGGGCTATGTCGGCTTGCTGTCAGTGTGACTACTGCACATCCCTTTGCCCCCGTGCTTTGCTTGGACACCCCATTGACCCTGCGGCATTTATGAAGGCTGCATCAAACGGCATTACAAACGATGCTACCCCTTACATAAACTCGTTCGCTTGTTGCTCTTGCGGACTTTGCGAAATGTTCTCTTGCGGACAAGGACTTGCTCCAACAAGCCTACTTGCTCTCTGCAAACAGTCCCTTCGCAAAAACGGGGTAACACCTCCGAAGGATATGGCGATGAAGCCTGTAAACAAAAATAGAGACCTTCGTATGATTCCTGTAAAAAGGCTTCGTGCAAGACTTGGTCTTGATAAGTATAACTTTGCTATTCCAATGGTTGACACGGTTCTAAATCCCAAGACTGTAAAAATCGAACTTTCACAACATATCGGAGCTCCTGCAGAACCGATAGTTAAAAAGGGAGATACCGTAACTGTAGGACAAATGGTAGCAAAGGCAAAAGACGATGCATTAAGTGTAGGAATACACTCATCAATAAACGGTAAGGTAAAAGAAGTTACCGATAAATTCATTAGAATAGAAGCATAAGATAAGGAGTGAAACAATTGAATAAGGCCATTGGTATGGTAGAATATAAAACCGTTTCCTCCGGTATGCGAGTGGCAGACCGAATGGTTAAAACCGCAGAGGTCGAACTCTTACAAGCGGATACGGTTTGCCCGGGTAAATTCATAGTGTTAATCAGTGGAGATTTAAGTGCAGTCAGAGCCGCAGTTGATTCAGCTGCTGCGCTTGACTCGGAACAACTAATTGATAAATTCGTTCTTGGTAATCCCCATGATTCAATATTTAGTGCGCTTTACGGTGCTACCGACGTCGGAGAACCTAACGCGCTCGGCGTGCTTGAAACGTTTTCGGCTGCCGCCGCAATAGTAGCGGCAGACACAGCGGCTAAAACCGCTATGGTCGACCTAATTGAATTAAGATTAGCTCGCGGAATGTGTGGAAAATCTTATATGTTGATTACAGGTGAGATTGCCGCAGTTGAAGCCGCAATAAACAAGGCAAAACAAGATGCAGGAGACGACGGAATGTTCCTCGACTCCTCGGTTATTCCAAACCCAGACAGGAAGTTATGGCAAAATATTTTATAAAGGGTGATTTTTAATGCTCGCCATTGAAAGGCGTAACACAATTCTCTCCCGACTGAACGTTGATGGTAAGGTTATCGTAGCCGATTTAAGCCGTGAATTTAATGTTACTGAAGAAACCATTAGACGCGACTTAGAAAAGCTTGAAAACGAAGGTCTTGCAAAGAAGACCTACGGCGGTGCCGTACTTAATCAAAGTCAAAATAATATCGATTTGCCCTTCACAGTTCGCAAGGAAACGAACGTCTCTGAAAAAAGAATGGTTGCTCAGAAAACCGCAGAACTTATTAAAGACGGCGACTACATTATGTTAGATGCAAGTTCAACGGCAATTTACGTAGCAAGAGAAATTAAAAACCGAAAGAATATAACGCTTATCACAAACTCGGTTGAAATTCTTTTAGAGATGGCAGACAAGGAAGATTGGAGGGTTCTCTCGACGGGAGGTTCGCTTAAAAAAGGCTCACTTTCATTAGTGGGAACCTCAGCAGAAAAAATGATACGTGGATTCCACGTTGACATAGCGGTTTGTTCTTGTAAGGGACTTGATTTGAGTTTGGGAATTACCGATTCTAACGAGAAGGACTCAGAGATAAAGCAGGCAATATTTGCTTCATCCGACAAGAAGGTCTTGGCAATAGACAGTTCGAAGTTTGATAAGCGTTCCTTCGTTCGTGTTTGCGACCCGAGTGAAGTTGACATTATCGTTACAGATAAGGCTCCTTCGGACCGCTGGGTTGAAAAATTAAAGGATAAGAATGTTGAACTAGTTTACTAGGATTTGCACATAGATTAAGGAGTGACGACAAATGGCAAACATTTCCGAAGAAAGAATAAAGGAAGTTGTAGCGCAGGTTTTAAATCAGATGCAGAAAACCTCAGCTACCGATTTTGACAGTACACATTACGGCTCACGCAGGTTCGTGGGTATATACGATGATATGAACGAGGCTATTAAGGCAGCTGAAAAGGCATACAAGGCTGTAAGAGCTATGTCGGTAGCAGATAGAGAAAAGATTATCGGAGTTATTCGCAAGCTTACTCGTGCCGAGGCTCATATAATGGCAGAAATCGGCGTTAAGGAAACCGGAATGGGTAGAGTTGACCACAAGACTGCAAAGCATATTCTTGTTGCTGACAAAACCCCCGGAACCGAGGATATCGCATCAAACGCAAAGACAGGCGATAACGGACTTACCCTTATCGAGATGGCTCCTTTTGGAGTAGTAGGTTCTATCACACCTTCTACAAACCCCAGTGAAACTGTTATTTGTAACAGCATTGGAATGATAGCCGCAGGAAACGGTGTTGTATTTAATCCTCATCCTAACGCTATTGCGGCATCAAACTATGCTATCGACCTTGTAAACCGCGCTTCTAAAGAGGCAGGCGGACCTGATATCTTAGTTTGCTCAATGGATAAGCCAACACTTGAATCTGCATCAATTATGCAGTCACACCCCTTAATTAAATTACTTGTTTGCACAGGTGGTCCGGGAGTTGTAAAGGCTGTTTTATCTTCGGGCAAAAAGGCTATCGGTGCAGGTGCAGGAAATCCTCCTGTTATCGTTGACGACACCGCGGATATTGCTAAGGCTGCAAAGGATATAATCGATGGATGCACATTTGATAACAACCTTCCTTGTATTGCGGAAAAAGAGGTTTTCGCATTCCGCAATATCGCAGATGAATTAATTTCAGGAATGCTCAATAACGGAGCATATTTAATAAATGCCGAGCAGGCAGAAAAGCTAAACAAGGTTGTTTTAGAAGAGAAAACCAACAAGGCAGGCAAGACCGTAAAGACCGTAAGCAGAGATTGCGTAGGCAGAGATGCTAAAGTTTTACTTGCTAAAATCGGTATTAACGTTGGAGACGAAGTTCGTTGCATTATTTGTGAAACCGATTTCGGTCACGATTTCGTTCAGCACGAACTTATGATGCCTATATTACCTATAGTTAGAGTTGCTAACATTGACGAGGCTATCGAATTAGCTTGCAAGGCTGAGCATGGCAACAGACATACCGCTCATATGCACTCTAAGAACATAGACAACCTTTCTCGTTTTGCTCGTGAGGTTGAAACCACCATCTTTGTTAAGAATGCGCCTTCTTATGCAGGCATCGGTTTTGGCGGCGAAGGACATACAACCTTCACAATAGCAGGACCGACAGGAGAGGGAATTACCTCGGCTAGAAGCTTTACCCGTCAACGCCGTTGCGTAATGGCAGACAGCTTCAGAATTATCTAATCAGTTTGACTCAAGGAGAAAAAACTATGGCTTTTGATGAAAAAATAGTTTCCGAAATTGTTGACCGCGTTTTAAAGGAATGCAGTAAGGCTCCCGCTATCGACAACAGTTCGGTTCCGGTAGGAATTTCAAATAGACATATACATTTATCGGCAGAAGATGTTGAAACCCTTTTCGGTAAAGGCTATGAGCTAACACCGTTTAAGGATTTGTCCCAACCGGGTCAGTATGCTTGCAAAGAGCAACTTACCATTATAGGACCTTCTCTTCGCGCTATTGAAGGTGTCAGAGTATTAGGACCTGTTCGCAAGGCTTCTCAGGTTGAGATTTCAAGAACCGATTCCTACGTGCTAAAGGTTAAGCCTCCTGTTCGTGAATCGGGCGACATTAAAGGTTCGGCACCTGTTACCATAGTAGGACCTAAAGGCACCGTTACTTTAAAAGAGGGTTGCATTATTGCTAACCGCCATATACATATGAGCACCGAGGAAGGAAAAGCGTTCGGCTTAAATGATGGAGACAGCGTAACCGTTGATATGTTCGGCGAGCGCAGAACCACCTTCTACGACGTTCAGGTAAGAGTTCATAAGGACTTCCGTCTTGAGATGCACATCGATACCGACGATGCAAATGCCGCAGGCGTAGGCAACGGCTTTAAGGCAAAGATTAGAAAATAAAGCAAAAGCGGCAGATTAACCTCTGCCGCATATTTTTTTTAAAAACTTCTAGCAAAGTCCGAAAAATCGGACAGAGAAAGGCGTATATTTAGTATAAAGGATAAAATTTTTTTAAAAAAGCCTTGACAAAGACCAATATACGGCATATAATAAAGATACCGAACAAATGTTCGGCAAGGTGTCGGATGATAAGATTTACGAGTATTTTAACAAAGCATAGCGAAAAATCCTTGTTTCAAAATCTGATTCGGGTTTGAATGCTTTGGCTAACGAAAGGAAAGAAAAACTATGAGTGGAAGTTTTATTTTAGTTTCAATATTCGAGGTTGCAGTTGCTGCATTTATAATCTATGGACTTATTAATGAGGATAAGTTTGCCGAAACCGAAAGAAGGTTTTTCGGCGCTATTTTCCGTTATCTTAAAAAGACACTATCCGACAATTCTTATCAGCACCAGTAATTTTAAAATTAAAAAAAGCCAACGGGAATGCTGCCCTTTATGATTTGGGCAAATTTTCCGTTGGCTTTTTATTTATTTCTTTTTAAATTTTTGAACTAAATAGAGGGCGCCGAAAATCAGAGCCATCATACCTATCCAGTAAACTGCAAAAGAGAAAAGCTCGCTCATTTTACTCCACCTCCAAAATTAAAACGGTGGATTCCGGTTTTCTTATGCGTCCTTTAACTGACAGTTTGCTTCCTTTTTCGCGGAGGAGTTTATTAACAAGCGTAAAGTCGGGTGCGGTAGCGGTGTATTTAATTTCAACCGAACCACCTTGGCTAATTATATAATCAGCAAGGTCTGACTCTTTGCCTTTGTTGAAGATTTTGCCCGTAACCGAAAAATAATTTAAGGACTTATCTTTGCACTCGGGAAGATTGATGTTAAAGTTCAAGGCGTGGTCGCTTTCAAACTCAGAATCTTTTATCAAAGAAAAGTCGATATAGGGCTTGTGGGTTTTGGTAATCTCTAAATCTGTGAGATTAAAGTAGGTGTGGAAAGAGGGACTGCCACCGTCGTTTCGGTCATCCCAAGTAAGGTCAACGTGATAGGTTTTATCATCGATGGTTACAATGTTCCACATGTGTCCTATTCCGTTTGCGGTACCGGTTACGAGTGTAGAGTTTATGCCAAACTCATAAAGCAAAAGCTGATATGCTCTTGCATACCCTTCACAAACGGCTTTTCCGTTTACTAAAGCACCGTAAGCCGTCCAAAGTAGCGGGTCTTTTTTATCATTATCATAATATGTAACACGCTCGCAAAGTATATCGTGAAGCTGAAGCTCAATTTCGTATGGGTCGGTGGCGGTTACCAATGACTTAATTTCCTCTATAGCTGCATCAAGCTCTTCGTTCATAGATTCTTTTTCTCGTTTGCTAATAAGGTAGGTTGAGGCTTCGGGTCTGCCGTTAGAACTTTCGTTTACAAAAAGGAAAGAAAGCTTATTAGGACCCGTTCTTACGTAATATTGCGCAGGCAACCAAAAAAGTTCGGGATGGTCTATTTGCAGAGAATAGAATGCAAGCGACACCTCTTTTATGGTCGGCGTTCCTATAAATGGGATATCTATCCAGGTCGACTCCATTTTACTTGCTGCAGATAAAAGGGCGTTATAAATTGCCTTTCCGCTAATATCAAGTGTTGAAAAACAGTGATAGTCTTCGGGGCTAATCGCTTCGGTAGAGGATGATGGCGGAACGACGGATTCCGAAGAATCAGAAGAAACGTCCGACGAGGTTTCGGTTTTGTCGGAATCGCTTGAAGAACTTGTTTTTGATGAAGTATCTACAAGAGCATCACTTGAACCTTCTGAAGAATCTTCGTCTTTAGAAGGCTTCTTTTTGCTGGATGTGTCTGAACTGTCGTTCTTGGTTGAACTGGTCTCGTTTTTGGAACTGGTTTCATTCTTAGAGCTGGTTTCATTCTTAGAACTGTCAACTTTATCAGAACTGGTTTCGGTTTTCGAACTGCTGCTTGGTTTAGAAGAGGTAGTGTGATTTGAACTGTTTTTAGAACTCGAATCGTTTTTCTTGTTGGAACTGGATTCATCACTTGAATCACTTTTTTCTGAAGAGGCAGTGACTTTGGAACTGCTTTCTTCAGAACTGTTTAAAAGGGAAGAGGTCTTATCCGAAGAGGTTTCAATAAGGGATGACGAAGGCGCGTCGGTGTTTATAAGGTTGGATGATGAATTGTCGGCGGAACAGCCAACGAAAGACACAACTAATAAAACCGCCAATAAAAATGCAGTTATTCTCCTCATCATCTCACCCCTTTAAAAATCGTTTTCAAAAGTATAGTTCGAAACGGTGTCTTTTAAGACGTCTTTCCAAGAAAAACAAACCGGAAAATTCAAGGTTGTTTTCGTGTTTTCAATTATAAACTGAAAATCCTTCATTGACAAGTCTATTTTGGAAAATTTTTTAAAAAAGCCTTCGGAAATTTTTGCCTTTTCTTCAAGGGTTGAAGCATCCGCTAATTTTTGCTTTAAAGCTGCGCCTGAAAAGTGTGACTGCACACCGTTTTCTGTAAGGCTAATTCCGCCAAGGCGGTCACAAAAATCGCACAAAAAAGAGTCGCTCCCGCGGATGGTGTAATTTATTTCATACCCTGTCGCCATAGCAGAATTTTCGGCATCGGATAAAAACAGGTTAACCACGGTAGTTTTAGCATCAAAGTTAAGAAAAACAAGGGCGCCTGAACCATCGTCGGATAGGTACAAAACACCACTGCTTTGAGGATTTGACATATATGGAACGTCGGTTTTGTTTTCGGCGGTTGGAGAAGCGGATTCTTTTAACGCTAAAGGCAAAAAAATAAGCCCTAAAAGAGTAAAAATTCCAAGCGACATACAAAGAGTTAAAAGGACGGTAGTCCATCTTCTTTTTTTCATAATTCTTTCACCATAAATATTATGCGGAAAGGGGAGTTTTTATATACAAGCTATTCGTTGACTAAAATATTTTTTTATGATAAAATGTGGAGTAAATAAATCCGTCCGTGGCGCAGCTGGATAACGCAGCAGATTCCGATTCTGAAGAACGGGGGTTCGAATCCCTTCGGGCGGGCCAAATATTAAAGAGCGGCGTCGTAAGATGCCGCTCTTTATATTTCTTCGTAAAACAAGGGATTCGAACCCGCGAGGGTCTGTCGTGAAGAAAAACAGTGTGGGACACTGTTTTTTAGACAGAGCGGTGAAGACGGGTACCGAATTTCGAAGAAATTGGGTCGGCAAGCCATAAGTATGCGAAGCAGACGGTCGGTCCCTTCGGGCGGGCCAAAAAATAGACTTGCAAAAGCAAGTCTATTTTTTTATCCATTGCGAAAGCGATGGTATATCATCAACAATAGCGAGGCTATTGTTGTATCTCATCAGTCCGTAAGGACTGTATATCATCACGCGTTAGCGTGTATAAATAAAACTTTCGCAATGATGATATACAAGACGTTGTCTTGATTATATACAGCACTTCGTTTTGATGATATGCAATTCCTTGCGGAATTGATTACATTCATCCTCTTCTTCTTGCATTTTACCGTTACTTGCTGTATAATCTTTTTTAGTTTAATCACAAAAGAGGGTGTTTACTTGAAACGACCTGAAAAACTTTATGAAGGCAATATGCGAAAGAAGTATCTGCTTTTTGCGATACCTCTTATTTTGTCCTCACTTCTCTCACAGTCTTATGGAATAGTTAACTCTATGATGATAGGAAACTTCGTTGGAAGTCATGCCTTTGCGGCCACCGCTACGACCTCGCAGCTGCTCGATTTTATAGATGCTATTTTCTGGGGATATTTGACCGGTGTGGCTATTTATGTTTCGCATTTATTCGGCAAGGATGAGCATCAAAAAATGCTCAATGTCATAAAGGTCAATTTCATACTTTCTGCCGTTTTAGCATTAATTGTTTCTCTTACCTGCAACATTTTCTGCGACCAGATTTTTGACCTTTTAAATGTTGGCGCCGATATTTATGATGAAGCTAAGGCGTATTTTACAACCTTTATATCAGGGCTCGTTATATTTCAGTTTAACTGGGGATTTATCTATATTTCCAACAGTATGGGAATGACAAGAATGCCGCTTATCGCTTCGGTCTTTAGCGGACTTTGTAATGTTGCTTTAAATTATTTGTTTTTAGTAAAACTGGATAAAGGTATTGAATATAGCGCGCTTTCCTCAATAATTTCAAACCTTGTAGTTGTAATTTTCTATTTTGTTATTTATATCCGTCTATTTAAAGGAATGGGAATTTCACTTAAAGGTATTAAGTTCGTTTTAAGTGAGCTGAAATTAGCCTTCGACTACGGACTACCCTCAATGCTTCAGCAGATGACAATGATGGGAAGTACGGCAATAGTATCTCCTCTTGTAAACACCTGCTCAACCCCTGCCTTGTCGGGATATTCTATCGCAAACAAGGGCCGCAGAATTGTAACGGCAGTTTACCAAGGCTCAAGTAAGGCAAACACAAACCTTGTTGCACAGGCGATGGGAGCTAAAAGGCTCGATAAAATCAAAGAGGGCATTCGAATCGGTGTAACACAAGGACTCCTCTTGTTCGGGATAACAATGGGTCTTCTTATACTCTTTGCTCCGCAGTTTACTTCGATGTTTTTAGACCCTAAAGAAGATGCCGAGAGCTTTATTGTCAGCATAAATAATATAAGGTTTTTGTTCCCCTTTTTGCTCTTTAATGTCTTTAACAACCTTTTGCACGGCATTTTCCGTGCAGTAGGCAATGGAAGACTGATGTTTATATCAACCTTAATCTACGCTATATCTTATGTGGTTTATGCAAATATTTTGTTTGCTGTATTACCGCAAGAACTTAGAATTTACAGCGTGCATTTATCCCTTTCGGGGGCATACCTTACCGAGCTTATCTTTGCTGCAGTTATGTACTTTACCGGCAAATGGAAAACTAAAGAATATAGAGAACTTGAAGGAAAAGGGGAATAATTTATCGTTTTGTAGTTAATATACGATAAAGATGTCCGTTTTTTGCATTTATGTCCTTTCGCATTCGCATTTTTCATCTTATAATAGTCTTGTAAAATTTTACAAGTTTATTATAAAGGAGGTGGAAGAATGGATGCTTTTGCGTTTTTGCTGTTACAAATTATTAACGGTTCTAGTTGGAATCCTGAATTTGGGCAGAGTACAAATTATAAGAATTGGATATCAAGACTAGATTTAAAAACTTGTACGGTCTGTAGAAAAATGCATGGACAAGTTTGGAATATTTATGAAATCCCAGAACAAGAGCCGAAGGTTCATCCTAATTGACGTTGTGAAATTTAAATTATGGTAACGGTAAAAGCAGGAACAGCCACGACAAACAAGAAAGACGGCGCGGATTGGATGTTAAAGTATGAATCAAAGTTACCAAGCTATTATACAAAACTTGAAGAGGCTTTGAAAAATGGTTGGGAACCAGGTAAGTGGGTTTCGAATTTTGTCCCTGGTAAAATGTTGATTATGGGAACCTATGATAATGAAGATGGACATTTACCGAGTTCTAAAGAGAGAATTTGGTATGAAGCAGACATAAATTATAAAAAAGGCAAACGTAATTCGCAAAGGATATTGTGGTCAAACGATGGACTGATATTTGTAACATACGACCATTACAGAACGTTTTTTGAAATTGTTTAGGAGGAAAAATGAAAACAATAGTATTAGATTTGACGGGGTGCAAGTATTTGGATGAACTTCATAAAAGAATAAAAGAATCTTTTGGCTTTCCCGATTGGTATGGGGAAAATTGGAGCGCTTTTTGGGATTTGCTTTGGAGCGAATGTGATGCAAATAAAGTAATTATAAAAGGGGAAAGCAGTTTGTCGGAAGAATTGGCATTATTTCTGCCTAAAATTCATAAGATATTGGAGAGAAATGTAGATTTCCGAAAAAAGCATAGTTTAGAATCCTTTTCTTTTGAAGTTATCGACTAAGTGATTTTATAAATAAAACAGCACCTGATTCGGCTAGTGAATTTGGTGCTGCTTTTAACGAAGCGTTCCTTATCGTGCCGTAAGGCACACTTCACTAGCGAAGCGGCTTCATAGCCGAAGGGTGCTTCGTGTTCCCGCAAGGGAACGCTTCATTTCCAAAACAAAAAAGCACTTCCTAAGAAGTGCTTTTGTTTTGGAGCTGGTGGACGGACTTTCCTCTCCGGCTATCGAACAGTCCACTGGACTGTTCTCCCAAACTTTTTACTCGTTTCACTCGTAAAGTTTGGAGGTCGTTTCAAGTCCTGCTAAAATCTTTCAAAAAAATAATAAGGAACCAACAAAAATGTTGATTCCTTTTATTTTGGAGCTGGTGGACGGACTTGAACCCCCGACCTGCTGATTACAAATCAGCTGCTCTACCAACTGAGCTACACCAGCACGAGTGCCTAAATAATATATCATAGCTAAATCTTTTTGTCAAGAAAATTATTAATATTTTTAAAAAAATAATATAAAATTTGCTTGACACCACAAAACAACTATGCTATAATCATTCTTGCCGTCAAAGGACGGCTAAATATTTGGGAGAGTTCCCGAGTGGCCAAAGGGGACAGACTGTAAATCTGCTGCTTTCAGCTTCGGTGGTTCGAATCCACCCTCTCCCACCAAACAAAAAAGACACCTTTATGGTGTCTTTTTTGTTTGGTTAGAATGGGTTATCCAGATTTGAATCTTTTGCCAAAGGCAAAAGGTTCGGCGACGCAGCCAAGCCGCCGCGATAGGCGTATTGGACTGCCAAAGTCTCGAGTAAGGCAAATAATTTTGGGCACCGCTCGGAGCGGTCAAAACTTTGCCGACGCAGAGTACCCACCCGACATTTAAAGTAATAAGTAATAGGTGAGAAGTATCGGTGTCATCTTTGCCGACAAATTATAACTAATATGTAGGACTTCAAACACATAGGTCAAAAAATTGATAGGAACAATAAAGCGACACGCTGTGCCTTACAATTATCCAAAAGATGTCCTTATTTTGCAATTTTTGTCCTGTCATATATAGATAAAACACTTTATAATAAAGTTTGCAAATTTTATTGTAAAGGAGTATTATAAAAATGGACTTTTTAAGCGAATTGTTCTCTGCAGGAGTATGGGGAAAGGAAGCACCTGCTACACCGCTGTGGAAAAAATGGATTCACCGCAATTTAAGTGATAAACATTGTGAGGCATGTTTAATGCTTGATGAATGTTGGTTTTTTAAGGAAAAGGCACCTAAATGGCCACATCATCCATTTTGTCATTGTATCTTGGAAGATATATCGTATAATGATGTATTAACCAAATGCACAGCTGATAGTGATTATAGTAAATTTGATATATACTTATTCAATACAGAAGGACGATATACTGACACTAAGAAATATTTGTTTGAAAGTTGGGGTTATACAATGAAAGACGGAAAGTGGTTGCAAAGTGAAATTGAGAAGCAAGGCTTAGAAAATTATATTTCAGGTGCTTATGAAACGGGTCTTTTGGATGAGTACGGTCAGAGAATAAGTATAAGAGTAAAAATTCCTCGAAAAGACCAAGAAGGTGCGGTATCTTTTATAACCGGTTGGATGGTACGACCAGAAGGACACATACAATTAGCAACACCGTATGGAGGCAAATAATATGAAATATCTTGATTGTGTAGAAGTTATTGTTGAAAAAGAAAAATATACAAAAAATGGCGTACATAAAGGTATGCAAGGCGTTATATGGTTAGAAGAATCAATTAATGGAACTTGGGATGTCTTTTTTGACCTATATGGTGAGCATGCTCCTATAGGAGATATTTCCATAAACGAAGAAGATTTAAAGCTTATCCCTAAAATGGATGCAAGAGTAAACGAACAAATAAAGGCTCGGTTCGGCGATTAAATTTGTAAAGTTTAGCAAGTGTCGTTTGTTCAACAGGAACTTTAATGAAAAATGAATAAGTAACGGCGTCAGTTTTATCGACGCTAATATAAAATAGCACCCATTCCTCAAACGGAAGTGGGTGCTATTCTTATTTTACCTCGCTGTTATCAATAGCATAATCTAATAAAATGTTTATAAGTTCGTTTCTCGAACGATTTGTCTCTATCGCTAATCTATCGAGATTTGCGACCGTTTCTTCTTTTATTCTAATGGAAAAAGTTTTATAACCG
Source organism: Acutalibacteraceae bacterium (assembly GCA_045636705.1). Taxonomy (GTDB): domain Bacteria; phylum Bacillota; class Clostridia; order Oscillospirales; family Acutalibacteraceae; genus SFWF01. Next base: position 15,826 of record JAZTYA010000024.1, on the reverse strand, counting down.
TCTTCGCCTTTTAAAGATTTTTTGTTTATGATGAGTTTTTCTTTCATATAAAATCACCTCACTAATATTATGTCTTGACAAATGTTATAAATATATGTTATGATTTATAACATAAAGGAGGGATAGCTTTGAGCAAAAAACCGATATTTACAAAAGTTATGATAATAATTGTGATTGCTATAATTTGCTTGGTAATTACATTATCAATGGCCTTTCTGCTAGGCTCAATAAATACAGACGTATTTGATTTTTCAAACCTAAATTTTTCAAATATGATTCCTGTTATTATAATAGGTGGACTTATTAGCTGTATTGTTATAGGCATTTTGGTTATCATGCTTGCAAAAGATGTTTTTGTTAAAGTTAAAGACTATCTTTTCGAAACAAAAGACGATGGGGGAAATAAATAATGAATTGTACTAATCATCCTGAAGTAGAAGCACAGGGCATGTGTGCCTATTGTGGAAAACCTTTTTGCAAGGATTGTCTTGTTGAGGTTAAAGGTAGAATGTATTGCAAAGAGGATTTGGGCAACGTTTTAGACGAAGCAAAACAGTCTGCAGGCGGCGCACCTACAATTAACATAACCAATACAAACGATAATGTAAATACAAATACAAATGCAAATATCAACGCAGGATTTATGGGTGCTCCAAGAAAGAGTAAAACAGTCGCGTTAATTCTTTGTATTATAGGTTTCTTTGGTATCGGTGGTTTACATAGAATGTATGTAGGCAAGGTTGGTAGCGGCGTTATCCACTTTTTAACCTACGGCCTATGTGTTTTCGGAACAATTATAGATTTAATTTCTATTTTGTCGGGCGGTTTCAGAGACAGCTATGGACAACCGCTTATCTAAAATAAAGACAAATATAAAAGCAAAAAAACAAACCCTACGCTCTATTGGCGCAGGGTTTATACTTTTTATAATTTTCTTCGTGCTTACAAAAATTATTGGTGGCTCTATATGTCCTATTAAAAATATATTTAATGTTTCGTGCTTTGGTTGCGGGATGACAAGAGCCTTTATTAGTATTTTACAATTAGATTTAGTTTCCGCTTTTTATTATAACGTTTTATCAATACCATTGTTTTTTGGGATAGTTATATATACCCTTTTTCTTATAATTGATATAGTTTTTAGTAAAAATTTGCTATATAGCTTTGAAAACTTTCTATCAAAAAAGTTTATGTTTCTTGTGTATATCTTACTATTGCTTGGCGGTGCATATTTGAACAATATATTATAAGAGGGTTTTCGCATACTCGCTATTTTTGTCCTTAAAAAAATCATAATCGACACCTTTGTTTGACAAAATTTACCGCTGTTGTAATTTATAATGTATATAGAAAGGGTTGATTAAAATGAAGGAAGCTATAAAAAAGAGGACAAGCCTTGAAAGGTTAAATCGGACGGCGATAATAAAAGAGGCCTTGTCTCAAATTTTCTTTGTTCTACTAGGTTTTACGTTTTCAAAAGGAGCAATCTTTGGCCGCTTTATGCCCTTTGGACTGTCCTTTGTGGCTGCGGTTCCGACGCCTTATCTTGCTATGACGACGCTGGGTTGCTTTTTTGGCTATTTTGTGCCGTCAATTGGCGTCGGCGCATTCAGATACATAGCATCACTTTTTGCGATAACCGCAATAAAGGCTCTGCTTGCAAGCGTTACGAAATATGCAAACAAACCTTTTGTTTGCGCATCTGTTGCATCGGCTTTTTGCTTAGCTACGGGTATTGTCAGCAACGCGACGGAGATACAAGGGCTGTTGCTATCGCTGTCCGAAGCGCTCTTTACCTTTGCGGGCGCATATTTTATGACCCGAAGCTTTAAAATTTTATCCTTTAGCAAAAAGGGATTAAAAGGGGAAGAATTAACCTGTGTTTTAGCGACCTTTAATATTGCACTTATAGGGGTTATTGACCTTTCTGCAGGCGGAGTGTCACTGGGCAGAATAATAGGAATAGCTTTTATACTCGTAAGCTCTCGATTCGGCGGAAGCTATGCCGCCGTGATTTCGGGCGCCGCGTTTTCCATTGCAAATATTTTTGCAGGCGCCGAGCCGTCACTCTTCACGGCAATCCTTTTCGCAAGTCTTGTTTCGGGCGCTTTTTCTACCCACGGAAAATATTTTCAGGTTGCAGCCTTTATAACGTCTATTGCTGTAAGCGGATTTTTGGTTGGAGATTTAGTGATTGCGACCGCTTTTTTAATTGAAAGCTTTTTTGGTTCGGCGATATATCTTTTGGTGCCCAAGTCGGTTAGTATGCGAGCCTCGAAGTTGTTTTCTCCGCCGACAAAAACAATTTCAGAAAACGGAATGAAAAAATCGGTAACAATGCGACTTAAATATGCCGCAGGAGCACTTGGCGACATAAGCTCGACGGTCGAAAACGTTGCGAACGAGTTAAGCCGAATAAATTCGCCCGAGTTTTCTGAAGTGCTAAACGGGGTTGAAAATGAGGCCTGTGAGGGCTGTTCGTTTGCCATAACATGTTGGGAAAAACGCAAGAATGAGACCGTATCGGCAATGCTTGATATTATAAAGACCATAAAGGAAACTAACTGCAAAGATAAGATACCTGAGGACTTTAAGGGCAAGTGTATAAGAACCGACAGCGTGCTTTCTGCGGTTTATAAATATTATACCGACTATGCCTCAAGCCTTGCGGCAGAAAGGCGGCTTTCAGATATCAGAAGCGTAGTTTCCGACCAGTTTTCAGGCATATCGGAAATGCTTTTAGACCTGGCGAGTGAGCTTAATATGGACGAGCGATTTGACGAAGCTTTGGCATCAAAAATCTCGGTATCATTAAAAAACATTGACATTCGTGCCGAGGAGTGTGGTGTCAGAATAGACAAATACGGCAGAATGACGGTTGAAATAATAGTAAACGATTCGGCAGGGATAAGATATAACCGAATGAAAATTTTAAAGCAGGTCGAAGTTTGTCTGGACCGTGATTTTGAACCGCCGGTGATAAATAATCTTTCAAAAACGGCTTATATCACGCTTACCGAAAAGGCGGTTTTAGGCCTTGACCTTGGTGCGCATCAAATCTCTTCTTCGCCTTCGGGTGTCTCGGGAGATGCGTATAGCCTTTTTGCCGACGGAAAGGGCAGAATATTTATGGTGCTATCTGACGGAATGGGAAGCGGAGGCAGAGCGGCGGTGGACGGCGCTATGGCATCGGGACTTTTATCAAGACTTTTAAAGGCAGGTTTTGGTTACGATTGTTCACTCCGTCTTGTGAATTCGGCCATGCTTTTTAAGTCAACCGACGAGTCCTTGGCAACCTTGGACGTTTCCTGTGTTGACCTTTTTAGCGGAAGAACCGACCTTTTAAAAGCCGGTGCTGCACCAACCATAATTCGCCGAAACGGAAAAAGCCGAAAGGCACAAAGCACCTCTTTGCCTGCAGGCATTCTAAGAGAGGTTGGATTTGATAAAGCAACCGTGAAACTAAAGGCAGGGGATATAATCGTTATGATGTCTGACGGAGCCTCAGGAGAGGGCACCGAATGGATTTCTGCCGAGCTCGAAGCCTTTAGGGGCGGCAAGGCCCAAGACCTTGCAGAACACTTGGCAAGGAGCGCAAAAAGGCGAAGACAGGACAACCACGCGGATGATATAACAGTTATTGTCGGAATAGTCGAAAAGGCATAAAAAAGCACCCTGTAGGGTGCTTTTTAATTATTCTATGGTTACGGTAATATCGCTTTTAGGAATGCATATATAGGAGTTGCCTGCGTTTACTGTAAGTGCTGTACCGTCTGCCTTTGTGAACTTGAAGGGGTCGGTAGGAGCACCTTTTGACCACTTGATTTCTTCGTATTGACCGTTGCTGAAATAGTAACCGTCGCCACTTTCAAGGTCAACAACGCGGTGCTTGTTGTCAGCATAGTAGGACATTGTTGTCTTTAAAACGAATACGTTCTTAAACTCTTCGGTTTCACCTGTAGAGTAGTCGGTGAAGGGTGCCTTATCTCTGGCTCTGGTATACTTCTTTGTTTCTGCGTTATAGATAAAGTCGGTCTTGTAGCCGGTGTTAAAGGGAACGCGTACAAAGTTTGCTACACCGCCAACAAGGGCTACATCGGTAGCGGAGAAGGTAGCAAAAGAATTAATCTGAACGTCGTTATCATATCCGAGTTTTGTCTGGAAAGCTAAAAGATTTTCGCCTGAAGTGTAAAGGGTGTGTTCAGATGCAAGACCATTTTTCTGTCTTTTAGCATAAGGAGGATTAATGTCACCGTGAACGATGCCGTTTTCCTCTATATGAGGGTCACAGTAGTCATAGTCAATTCCGTGATGAACGTAAAATGCGCCAAGACCGCCTGCAATGTCGGCATAAACAACACGAGCAGAACGAACCGAACCGATAGCGCTTACTTTTGACGGGTCAGAATAAACTGCCATAAGACGGGTAATGCCACCTTCAACCTCGGTCTCAAAAACAAGGTCGGCTTTGCCAACACCAGTCTGAACCTTTTGAGCAATTGAAATGTTATTAACCATTATAGCAATGGGACGCTTATATTTGCGACTTCCGATAAGATTATTCTCGCCTGTCAGTGGGTTTTCAACGTAAGAGTTGGGGTCAACCTCTTCAAAGGAAACAACGTCTGAAGAAGTGCCGTCATTTTTTCCACAAGCGGATAAAGCAAAAATAAAACAAAGGGCCAGTAAAATACAGATTATTTTGCGTAAAGTCATAAATATAACCTCCAAAAAATACTACATATAGATTATACAATGAAACAAAGATAATTTCAATAAAATATATGAAATTTCCAAAAATTTTATTTTAAAAAAAAGACTTGAAATTTGGCAAAAGATGTGTTATTATACTATGGCACTTAAAAATGCATGCGCTGATAGCTCAGCTGGATAGAGCGTCACAGCTTGGGACCAGAAGGTCGGGTGTTCGTCGAAGCAGCCGAGCAACAAGGTTGGTCGGACTGTGAAGTCTCGAGCAAGGCGATTTTTTCGGGCACCGTTTAGAACGGTCGAAAAAATGTCGGCGCAGAGTACCATCTTCAGCGCGAAAGCGGGAGATGATGAAAAAGTTAATAAATGCGCTGATAGCTCAGCTGGATAGAGCGTCTGGCTACGGACCAGAAGGTCGGGTGTTCGAATCATCTTCAGCGCGCCAGAAAAGACCGATAAGTTTCGACTTATCGGTCTTTTCAGTTATATTCGCTTTTGGCGAGTTATATTGCTTCGCAGTTATATTTGGACTAAAGTCCAAGTTATATTCGCTTCGCGAGTTTAAAAAAGCGAATATAATATCACTGAAACCGCAAGGTTTCAATATAACTTTTACGAAGTAAAAATATCACTCTGTGCAAAACACAGAATATCACTAAAAATGTAGTAGTTTAAGCGTAAAAAAGCACCTATTCCAAACGGACTGGGTGCTATTCTTTTACAAATTCAATAATGTCGCTAACTTCACAGTCGAGGGCATAGCAAAGAGCGTCAAGAGTTTTCGTGTTTATTGCTTCACCTTTTTTCATTCGATGAAGAGTATTAGCTGAAAAACCTTGTTTAAAAATAAGGTTATATTCGGTTATTCCTTTTTTAAAAAGCGTTTCATAAAAAGGTTTATATGAAATCATTTTTTATCACCTTTTTAATATTATCATACTTAATCTCTTGACTATACTTAACAAATTGAGTATAATTTACTTGTTCTAAATATTTCATTTTAGTTGGAACAGAAAAAGGAGGAATTTTAAATGAAAAAATTATTAGCAATGACACTTATATTAGTAATGATGTTCTCATTATCTGCTTGTGGTAAGAGTGAAACGGAAGCAAATGTTACTTCAACGGATTTTGTTTCTAATAACATTGAAAAAAGCAGTTCTAACAAAAGTTCTACAGATGATTCTAGTGATTTCTTAAAGGAAAAATTTCAAGCAGAAATTGAGTCTGCTTTAAATTCTCTTACAGTAGAGTGTGAAACTTTTATTGCAGGTATAACAAATTATGGACAATATGTTTCTAACATGGATAAAGTCGAAGAGTTTTACCAGAAAATTGGCAGAACATCTGAAACCTTATGTATTAATTTGTACTCGTATAGCATTGAATATGCAGAAACAATTTTAGCATCTAATGCACCTGTTAATGATATGAGAGAAGAGCTTGACGTCATTTATGACGTAGTGTATGAAGACCTTGCGGATGATATTTACGACGGTATTTATGATGGTCTGCTAAAGGATGAGGTATATGATGGATTTTATAATGGCGCATTGAAGAAACGACCCGAAGAGATAGAATATTCTGATTGGTCTGATGTTCGTTCCAATGAATACGAACTTTGGTCAGATATGCGTTCGGATGTTTATGAGCATTGGTCGGATGCGCGTTCGGATGTATATAGTTTCTGGTCTGATTTACGTAGCGAATTATATAGCGATGACACTGATGATGCTAAAGATGAAATTGAGGATTTTCGTGAAGATGTAGAAAAAATGAAGAAAAAGGTTTCCTCTTCTACAGTTGCGCCTACAACGACTTCTGTACCTGCGACAACTTCCGACGCTGCGGATACAACCTCAAACAAAACTAAAGCGGAGTGGAAACAATTTTTAAAAGACTACGAGGCTTGGGTTGATGACTATATTGCAATAGTTAAAAAGTATAAAAATAATCCAACAGATATGTCGATTTTATCAGACTACACCGATATGGTTTCGGAAATGGCGGAGTGGACCAAACGAGCTGATGAAATTGAATTAGATTTAGAAGATACAAGTGAAGCATTAGAATATTCAGCAGAACTTTTAAGAATTGCAGGAAAGTTAGCTGAAGCTGCCTATTAATCGTTTTTTGGGGGATTTAATAATGAATGACATTAAAACAATAAATAATAAATTGCGGATGCCTTTGGTTATATCTTTGATAGGTTTTTTAATTTTGATAATTTCTATATTTTTACCATATCTGACTGCGGTTGGTGAAATGGCTGAATATATAGAAGCTTTTCCAAATGTAGTTGTAATTGATGAGCAAAACGTTACTGTTAAAGATTTAGAGAATGTCTCGTTCATATCTGTTAGCACTTTAATTGAAAGCATATGGGGAGAAGATGACGCTCAAATATCTGACATTTTTTTGATTGTATTTGGGGTTTTTGCTTTACTGACTACGGTATTTGTATTCTTTAAAAAACCTATTATAGCTATAATTTGCGATTTGCTCACTTGTGGTACATTTATCTTTTTCAGCGTGTTAATGAAAGAGGATTTTGTGGGAACGGATAAATATGAATGGGGATTAGGTTCACTTGTGACTCTAATTGCCATAGTAATTATTTTTATCGGTTTGGTTTGGATGTTGATTTCTAAAATTATTTATAAGAGGAAACAAAACATAATAGAAGAATAGTTTTTCTGTAAAAAATAAACCAAAATCATCTGTATAATTTAAAAAGACCGACAAGTCGAAACTTGTCGGTCTTTTCAGTTATATTCGCTTTTGGCGAGTTATATTGCTTCGCAGTTATATTTGGACTAAAGTCCAAGTTATATTCGCTTCGCGAGTTTAAAAAGGCGAATATAATATCACTGAAACTGCAAGGTTTCAATATAACTTTTACGAAGTAAAAATATCACTCTGTGCAAAACACAGAATATCACTTAAAACAGCAGAAGGCAAAAACACTTATCTTTAAATCCATTGACATTTAGCTCTTAAAGTGGTAAATTATATAAGTAAAAATATATATTATATATATAAAGGGAAATATTATGACTATTGTACATCTTCTTGAAAGAAATGCTAAGGAGTATGGTAACGACACCGCCTTAGTAGAAATAAATCCGGAACAACCCGAAACCAGAAGACACACCTGGCACGAGTTTGAACTTGTTGAGCCGACTCCGAAGGTGCGTTCATACAGAAGAGAAATTTCTTGGGCAGTCTTTAATGAAAAGGCTAACCGTTTTGCCAATATGCTTAACGCTAATGGAATAGGCAAGGGCAAAAAGGTTGCCATTTTGCTTATGAACTGCATTGACTGGTTGCCTATTTACTTTGGCATTCTAAAGGCAGGCGCTTTAGCGGTGCCGCTTAACTTTAGATATTCTTCGGATGAAATTGATTATTGCTTAGGTCTTGCAGAGGCTGACGTTCTAATCTTCGGACCTGAGTTTATCGGTCGTGTTGAAGCTATTGCAGAAAAGGTGTCAAAGAGATGCGCTCTTATCCACCTAGGTCCTGCTTGCCCTGCTTTTGCAGAGGATTATAATGATTTGATTTCCGAAAGTTCGGGTGTTTTTCCTGAGTGCGAACTTACCGAAGAGGATGATGCAGCAATTTATTTTTCATCCGGCACAACAGGTTTCCCGAAGGCGATTTTACATAACCACGAAAGCCTAATGCATGCTTGTCTTGTTGAGCAAGCACACCACGGACAGACGAAGGACGACTGCTTCTTATGTATTCCGCCTCTTTACCATACGGGAGCTAAAATGCACTGGTTTGGTAGTCTTTTAAGCGGTTCAAAGGCAGTAATCTTAAAGGGAACACAAAGCAAGCATATTCTTTCTGCCGCAAGTGACGAAAAGTGCACGATAGTGTGGCTTTTGGTTCTGTGGGCACAGGATATTTTAAATGCTCTTGACAGCGGAGAATTAAGGCTTGAAGATTTTAGCCTTAAACAGTGGAGACTTATGCACATCGGCGCACAGCCTGTACCGCAAAGTCTTATCAAGCGTTGGCTCCATTATTTCCCTGAGCAACAGTACGACACAAACTACGGTCTTTCGGAGTCTATAGGACCCGGCGCGGTTCACTTAGGGGTTGAAAACGTTCACAAGGTTGGCGCTATCGGTGTTCCGGGCTACGGTTGGCAGGTAAAGATAGTTTCACCAGAGGGTGAAGAGGTTGAACAAGGCTCGGTAGGTGAACTTTGCTTAAAGGGCCCCGGTGTTATGACCTGTTATTATAGAGATGAAAAGGCAACGGCTGAGTCTATAAAGGACGGTTGGCTTTACACAGGAGATATGGCTATGCAGGATGAAGATGGCTTTATCTACCTTGTTGACCGTAAGAAAGACGTTATTATTACGGGTGGAGAAAACTTATATCCCGTACAGATAGAAAACTTCCTGGCGGCACACGCAAAGATTAAGGACGTGGCCGTAATCGGTCTTCCCGACCCTCGACTTGGTGAAATTGCGGCAGCAATTATCGAACTTAAAAAGGGAGAAAAATGCACCGAAGAAGAGATAAACGAGTTCTGCTTGGCATTACCCCGATACAAAAGACCCAGAAAGATTATCTTTGACAAGGTTCCACGTAACCCAACAGGAAAAATCGAAAAGCCGAAGCTTCGCAAGATGTACGGTGGCGACGGACTTGTTGATTCGCAGAACAAATCCTAACGAAAGAGGAATTACATATATGAAAAAACTAATGATTGGTAACGAGGCGGTTGCCGCAGGTTTACACGACGGCGGACTAGGCGTTGTTTCGAGCTATCCCGGCACACCCTCGACAGAAATAACTGAATTTTTAGCAAATTACGACGACATAAAGAGTGAATGGGCTCCCAATGAAAAGGTAGCCTTAGAGGTTGCTTTTGGCGCGTCTTTAGCAGGCGCTCGTTCGGCTTGCGCTATGAAGCATGTAGGTCTTAACGTTGCGGCAGACCCTCTTTTCACTCTTTCTTATACAGGCGTTAACGGTGGTATGGTTATCTGCGTAGCACACGACCCCGGCATGCACTCTTCACAGAACGAACAGGATTCACGTCATTACGCTATGGCACCAAAGGTTCCTATGCTTGAACCTTCCGATTCTGATGAGGCGTATAGATTTGCAAAGTCGGCATTTGCGCTTTCGGAACAGTTTGATACCCCTGTACTTTTAAGAATGTGCACCCGTATTGCGCACAGCCAGTCTATAGTAGAACTAGCTGAAAAGGAAGAGGCAGTTTTAAAGGATTATGAGAAGGACCCTGCTAAGTATATAATGATGCCGGGTAATGCGATTCGCCGTCATCCCATCGTTGAAAAGCGTATAGAGGATATGACCGAGTTTGCAGAAACTTGTGAATACAACTCTGTAGAAATGAACTCGGATGAAATCGGTATTATCACTTCGGGTTGCTCTTATCTTTACGTTAAAGAGGCTTTAGGCGATAAGGCGAGCATCCTTAAAATCGGCATGCCTTATCCGCTTCCTGTAAAGATGATTAAGGAGTTTGCTTCAAAGGTTAAAAAGCTTTACGTAATTGAAGAGCTTGACCCGATTATTGAAAATCACGTAAAGTCGCTGGGAATAGAAGTAGTAGGCAAGGAACTTTTCTCTATTTTGGGAGAGTTTTCCCAGGCTACTATCAAAGAGGCGTTGGGATTAGAACAAGGCGAGTCTGTTTCGGCAGATTCGGTTATCCCTGCTCGTCCTCCTATGATGTGCGCAGGATGTCCTCATAGAGGAATTTTCTACACCTTGGCTAAAAAGAAAATTACAGTGCTTGGCGATATCGGTTGCTACACCTTAGGTGCAGTGCCACCCCTTGCGGCACTTGACTCAACACTTTGTATGGGCGCTTCTATTTCAGGTCTCCATGGCTTTAATGCCGCAAGAGGCGAAGAGTCAGAGGGCAAATCTGTTGCCGTTATCGGCGACTCGACCTTTATGCATTCGGGCATGACGGGACTTGTAAACGTGGCATATAATGCTACTAACTCAACCGTTATTATCCTTGACAACTCTATTACGGGTATGACCGGACACCAGCAGAACCCCACTACAGGTTATAATATTAAGGGTGACCCTGCTGCAAAGGTTGATTTAGAGGCTTTGTGCAGAGCACTTGGTATCAACCGTGTTCGTGTGGTTGACCCTTATGACTTGAAGGCTTGCGAAGAGGCTATTAAGGAAGAACTATCAGTAGCTGAGCCTTCGGTTATTATTTCTCGTCGTCCTTGCGTACTTTTAAAGAGCGTTAAGGCTTTACCTGCATTAAAGGTAGAAAACGATAAGTGTAAATCCTGCAAGCGTTGTATGGGACTTGGATGCCCTGCAATCAGCTTTAAGGACGGCAAGGCAAAAATAGATGCTACTCTTTGCGTTGGCTGTTCTGTATGTAAGCAACTTTGCGCATTTGATGCGATTATTTAAGGAAGGAGAGAACCTAAGATGAAAACAACAAGTGTTATGATAGTAGGCGATGGCGGACAGGGAAGCCTTTTAGCATCTAAACTACTTGGCAGACTCCTAGTTGACTGCGGCTATGATGTAAAGGTAAGCGAAGTTCACGGAATGAGCCAAAGAGGTGGCTCGGTTGTTACCTATGTTCGTTTTGGCGAAAAGGTTTATTCTCCTATAGTTGCAAAGGGCGAAGCAGATATTATTATCTCTTTTGAGCGACTTGAAGCGGCTCGTTATGCGCCCTATCTTAAAAAGGACGGTAAAATTATCGTAAATACACAAACAATCGACCCGATGCCCGTAATTATCGGCGCAGCAGAGTACCCGGTAAATGTACTTAGCGAACTAACCGATAAGGGGCTTTTTGTTGAGGAACTCGATGCGCTTTCTTTAGCAGAGCAGGCAGGTTCAGTGAAGGCGGTTAACATTGTTCTTATGGGAAGAGCTGCAAAATATTTCGGCATTCCTTATGAAAAATGGATAGAGGCTATCGAAAAGACAGTAAAGCCTCAGTTTGTAGAGATGAATAAAAAAGCGTTTGACTTAGGATATAATTCTTAAAAATCTAAAATTTAAAGGAAGCTAAAGCAATGGAAACCCGTTATTATCAAAAAGAAATTGAAACAATGCCGGTAGAAGACCTTAAAAAGTTTCAATCCGAAAAATTAGTTAAACAGGTAAATCACGTTTACGAAAATGTGCCATATTATCGTGACCTTATGGATAAAAAGGGTGTAAAGCCCAGCGACATAAAGGGAATTGAAGATTTACACAAGCTTCCGTTCTTAACAAAAAGCGACCTTCGCGATGCATATCCTTACGGACTTTTAGCAAAGCCTCTTGAGGAGTGTGCAAGAATTCATTCCACCTCAGGAACAACAGGCCGTCGCGTAATTGCTTTCTACACACAACGCGATATCGACCTTTGGGAAGACTGCTGTGCTCGTGCTATCGTAGCGGCAGGCGGAACCAAAAAGGACGTTTGTCAGGTAGCGTACGGCTACGGACTCTTCACAGGCGGATTTGGACTTAACGGCGGTTCACAAAAGGTTGGTTGCTTAACCTTGCCAATGTCTAGCGGCAACACAGAACGCCAAATCCAGTTTATGATGGACCTAAAATCAACCATCATTTGTTGCACTCCGTCTTATGCGGCTTATATGGGCGAGTCGTTAAGGGAACAAGGCTATGGCCCTGACGACATTCCGCTAAAGGCGGGCATCTTTGGTGCAGAGGCTTGGACTGAGGAAATGAGAAAGCAGATTGAAGCAACCTTAGGCATTAAGGCTTATGATATTTACGGTCTTACCGAAACTTCTGGTCCCGGTGTTGCGTTTGAATGTTCTGAGCAGACAGGCATGCATATAAACGAGGACCACTTCCTAGCCGAGATAATCGACCCTGATACAGGGGAAGTGTTACCCGAAGGAAGTAAGGGAGAACTTGTATTTACAGCTCTTGACAAGGAAGCCTTCCCGTTACTTCGTTATCGCACACGTGATATTTGCGTGCTTTCTCGTAAAAAGTGTTCTTGCGGAAGAACCCTTATTAAAATGGCGAAACCAATGGGCAGAAGCGACGATATGCTTATAATCCGTGGCGTAAACGTTTTCCCAAGCCAGATTGAAACGGTGCTTTTAAATCAAGGCTATGAGCCTAATTATCAGATTATCGTTGACCGCGCCAACAATACCGACACTTTTGACGTAAACGTTGAAATGACAAGCGATAAATTCACAGATAAGGTAAGCGAAATTTTGAATATGGAAAAAGAGCTTGCAAATTCAATGAAAATAATGCTTGGCATCAACCCAAGAGTTCACTTGGTTGCTCCAAAGAGCATTGTCAGAAGTGAAGGCAAGGCGGTTCGCGTAATTGATAAGCGTAAATTAATATAAGATAAGGAGAAAGAGTAATGGCAATTAAACAATTAACCATTTTTGTTGAAAACAAGCAGGGTACAGTAGTTTCTATCACAGAAACCCTGGCAAAAAACAACGTTAACCTTCGAGCTCTTTCGATAGCCGAGACCGAAACCTTCGGTATTTTGCGCCTTATTGTAAATGATGAAAAAATCGCGAAAGAAAAACTTGCCGAGCAGGGATATTTGCTACAGACAACCGACGTTGTCGGTGTTAAAATCGGTGATGAACCCGGTAAACTCTCTGCCGCTTTATCGGTTTTAGATAAAGAGGGAATTAATCTTGAATATCTTTACGCGTTTATGGCAAGAACCGAAAAGCACGCCTATGTGGTGCTTCGCGTTGCCGACAACGCTTTAGCCGAAGCGGCTTTAGAAAAGGCAGGCTTCCACCTTATCACAGAAGCTGATATTCAGAAACTTTAATTAAAATAAACCCCGTGGGCAAGGCTCACGGGGTTTAATCTACCGCCGGTTTTCCGCAACTAAACCAATGGTATGTGTATTTTAAACGTTTTGTTCATTATACTAAAGACAAGAGGAGGTGCCTTATGGACCAAATTAAAATTGGAAAATTTATTGCCGAACAAAGAAAAAAGCAAAACTTGACCCAAATGCAGTTGGCAGAAAAACTAGGCATAACAGATAAGGCGGTATCTAAATGGGAAAGGGGTATTGCAATGCCCGACACATCCCTGATGTTAACCTTATGTGGCCTTCTTAAAATTAGTGTAGATGAACTTTTGAGTGGAGAGGAATTAAGTATGGATAAAAAAGAAAAGAGGGAAGAACTTTTGCTAGAGATGGCAAAAGAAATTGAAAAGAAAAATAAAACAATCTGGAACGCAATGTGGGCAATTATGATTGTAAGTATTATAGGCTTGCTTGGTGGAGTTTGTGCCGCCGCGCTACTTATACCCGAAGGTCCATGGCAGCTTGTGGTAATTCTTTTAACCTGCGTGCTATTTTTAATCCCTTGTTTTTACGCTTTAAAGCTTGAAGTGAGCGTTGGCGCTTACAAGTGTAAGAATTGCGGAGAAGAAATTGTACCAACCTACAAAGAAGCATTAAACGCTATGCACATGGGCACAACCCGTTATTTAAAGTGTCCTAAATGCAATAAGCGCAGCTGGTGCAAGAAGGTAATAAAGAAATAAAATTTTAAATAGCAAAAAATAAAAGGATGTGGAATTTCTTCCACATCCTTTTTAATTTGAGTTGTAATTACTTAAGAGCGTTCTTGAGGTTGTTAAGCTGTTCGCGAAGCTCTTGGGGTAACTTGTCACCAAACTTCTTGTAGTGCTCCTCAATCTCGTTAGCCTCAGCGGTCCAGATGTCCTTATCAACAGCTAGGATGCTCTTTAAGGTTTCGATGTCGAAATCAAGGTCGGTAAGGTCAATGTCCTCAGCCTTAGGAACGTAACCAATAGCGGTCTCCTCAGCATCAGCCTTGCCTTCGCAACGGTCGATAATCCAGTTAAGAACACGCATATTGTCGCCAAATCCCGGCCAAATGAAGTTGCCTTCGTCGTCGGTACGGAACCAGTTAACGTTGAAAATCTTAGGAGCCTTGTCGCCAAGCTTCTCACCCATAGCGAGCCAGTGAGCAAAGTAGTCGCCCATGTGGTATCCGCAGAAGGGAAGCATAGCCATCGGGTCACGACGAACAACACCTACTGCGCCGGCAGCAGCTGCGGTTGTCTCGGAAGCCATTGCAGAACCGATGAATACACCGTTAACCCAATCCTTTGATTGATATACAAGCGGAGCGCACTTTGCGCGACGGCCGCCGAAGATAATAGCAGAAATCGGAACGCCTGCGCCCTTGTTGAATTCTTCAGAAATGCAGGGGCAGTTCTCAGCAGGAGCTGTGAATCTGGAGTTCGGGTTAGCTGCGCATGTGGATTTATCAGCTTTATTGAATTTAGAAGGATCCCACGGATTGCCGAGCCAGTCGATAGCGTTTTCGGGGAGATCTTTGTTGAGGCCTTCCCACCAAACTGTGTTTTCAGCTGTATGGCAAACGTTTGTGAAGATTGTGTTTTTCTTTGTAGATTCAAGAGCGTTGAAGTTGGATTTTTCGTTTGTTCCGGGAGCTACGCCGAAGAAACCATTTTCAGGGTTGATAGCATAGAGTCTTCCGTCTTCGCCTATCTTCATCCAAGCGATTTCGTCACCAACTGTCCAAATCTTGTAGCCTTTCTTACGGAGATACTCCGGAGGAATGAGCATATGTTCAGGCATCCAGCCTTCTTTCCAACCCTGGTAAGAAGCGATACGGAGAGCGAAGCATTTTTTACCGAGAAGTACGTTTCCGCCGTAACCGGAGTTAACAGAGATGATTGTGTTATCCTCAGGGAAGTGGCAGATGTATCTGTTTTCGGGATCAACATCACAGCGTGAGTGTAAACCACGTACCCAGTCATTGCTATCGCCTAAAACTTCAAGTACCTTCTTGTTTACGCGGGTCATAATTAACATATTAAGAACAACATATACAGAGTCGGTCACCTCGATACCAATTTTAGCGATAGGTGAACCAACAGGGCCCATTGAATAAGGGATAACATACATAGTTCTGCCCTTATATGAACCGCGTGCAATGTTGTAAAGCTTTTCATACATTTCTTTTGGATCACACCAGTTGTTGGTAGGACCGGCTTCTTCCTTTGTAGAAGTACAAATAAAGGTGCGGTCTTCTACACGTGCAACGTCGTTAGGATTGGTTCT
>JAZTYA010000023.1:0-8978 GCA_045636705.1 Acutalibacteraceae bacterium | reverse complement strand
TTTATGGTAAAACATATTATTCTTTGGAAACTTAAAGAGGAACATAACAATGACGAGGTAAAACAGGGGATAAAGGACGGTCTTGAATCCTTGATGGGAGTAATACCGGGACTTGTTGAAATTAAGGTTGAAACAAAACCGTTGCCCAGTTCAAACGTTGACGTAATGCTTTATTCTGTATTTGAAAGCGAAGAAGCGTTGAAGGGGTATTCTGTTCATTCTGCTCATGTAGAGGTAGCAAATACAAAGGTTAGACCCTTTACAGCTGAGCGCGCTTGCTTTGATATTTAGGAAAGATTTTATTAATTTAGAAAAAAACATACAAAAACGTCATATTTTTGTTAAAATTAATTGACAAGTTTACAATTTTGTAATATTATTAATATATATATATGTTTTTGTAGCATATTTTTATCCCGGCATATAAAAAACATGTTTTATTTATAATAAAAGAGGAAAAATAAATGCTTAACAACACAAACAAAAGAATCGAATTATCTACTCCTACAATGCATGGAGATGAAATGAAGTATGTTCAAGAGGCCTTCGATAAAAACTGGGTTGCTCCTCTTGGATTTAACTGTGATAATTTTGAGAAGGAATTTAAAGAATACTTAGGTATAGACTCCCTAAATACACTCTGTCTTGTATCTGGTACAGCAGCATTGCATCTTGCAGTAAAGCTTGCCGGTGTTAAGGCGGGGGATGTTGTGTTGTGCTCTGATATGACCTTTGCTGCAAGCGTAAACCCTGTGGTTTATGAGGGCGGTATTCCTGTTTTTATTGATAGTGAGAGAGAAACTTGGAACCTTGACCCTGTTGCCCTTGAAAAAGCATTTGTTAAGTATCCTAACGCTAAGGCAGTTATCGCTGTTCAACTTTATGGTGTACCTGCAAAAATGGATGAGATTATGGCAATTTGCAAAAAGCATAATGCTGTTTTAATTGAAGATGCTGCTGAAGCTTTATCGGCTACATACAAGGGTAGAATGTGTGGTACTTTCGGCAATTATTCAGCTGCAAGCTTTAATGGTAATAAAATTATTACCACTTCTGGTGGCGGAATGCTTATTACCGATAACGAAGCTGCAAGAGCAAAGGCTCTTTTCTGGTCAACACAGGCAAAGGAACCTGCTCCTTGGTATCAGCATAATGAGATTGGCTATAACTATCGTATGTCTAACATTGTTGCAGGAATCGGCAGAGGCCAGTTAAAACATATTGAGGAACATAAGGCTTTAAAGACCGAAATATATAAGCGTTACGAGGAGGCATTTAAGGATTTACCTGTTGAAATGAATCCTTATCTCGAAGAATCTTCTCCTAACTTCTGGCTTTCTTGCATAAAGATTGATAGTCGTTCAAGCGTAGGTCCTATGGATATACATAATAAACTTTTAGAATATAACGTTATAACAAGACCTATTTGGAAGCCGATGCATATGCAACCTGTTTTCCATGATGCAGATTTTATTACTGCTGAAAACTATCCCGTAAATGAGGAAATCTTTGCTAGAGGACTTTGCTTGCCTTCAGATATTAAGATGACCAAGGAAGAGCAAGATTATGTTATAGAACTCATTAAGTCTTGTTTTAACGATTAATTAAAAAGGCAGGAAAATTAAATGGCTCAGTTTAAGAACAATAACAAATTAAAGCTTCTTATAATTGTTGGTACAAGACCTGAGATTATAAGACTAGCTGCCGTAATAAATAAGTGCAGAAAATACTTTGATACCATCCTTGCTCATACAGGTCAAAATTATGATTATAATTTAAATGGTGTTTTCTTTAAGGACTTAGGCCTTGAAGACCCTGATGTTTATCTTAATGCAGTAGGTTCAAATCTTGGCGAAACAATGGGTAACATCATTGCCAGGTCCTATGAATTAATGGTTGAAATTAAGCCTGATGCGGTTTTAGTTTTAGGTGACACAAACTCTTGCCTTTCTGTAATCGGCGCTAAAAGACTTCATATTCCTATCTTCCACATGGAAGCAGGCAACCGTTGCAAAGATGAGTGCTTACCCGAAGAAACCAACAGAAGAATCGTTGATATTATTTCAGACGTTAACTTGGCTTATTCTGAGCATGCTCGCCGTTATCTTGCTGAGTGTGGTCTTCCTAAAGAACGCACTTACGTTACCGGTTCTCCTATGGCAGAAGTGCTTCACGAGAACTTAGCTAACATTGAAAAGAGTGATATTCATGAGCGCTTAGGACTTGAGAAGGGCAAATACATACTTCTTTCTGCTCACAGAGAAGAGAACATCGATACTGAGGAAAATTTCTTATCCCTTTTTGGTGCAATCAATAAGATGGCAGAAAAATACGATATGCCTATCCTTTATTCTTGCCATCCAAGAAGCAAAAAGCGTCTGGACGAATCGGGCTTTAAGCTTGATAGCAGAATCGTAAAACACGAGCCTTTAGGCTTCCACGATTATAATTGTTTACAAATGAATGCTTTTGCAGTGGTTTCTGATAGCGGTACTTTACCCGAGGAAAGTTCCTTCTTTACAAGCGTTGGAAAGCCTTTCCCGGCTGTTTGTATCAGAACTTCGACTGAAAGACCCGAAGCACTTGACAAGGCTTGCTTTATCCTTGCAGGTATCGACGAAAACAGCCTTCTTCAAGCTGTTGATACAGCAGTATCGATGAATAGTGATAAGGACTTTGGCATTCCTGTTCCTAACTATGTTGATGAAAACGTTTCAACAAAGGTTGTTAAAATTATTCAGTCTTACACCGGCGTTGTAAACAAAATGGTTTGGAGAAAGAAATAATTTTCAATCGCTCACCATAAAATAGGTGGGCGATTTTTTTATTTTTATATTGAAATTGTACAAAGAATATGATAAAATGAACTTGCCAAATCATAAGAATATTCATAGTAAGCATTTAAAAGAGGTTTTATACCCCTTTGTATTTATGTTGCGAATTTTATAAAAACGTAAATTCCATCAACGTAAATGCAGAAATGTTTATTATATTGATATGGTTTGGCGACTATCGGAGTTTGCGTTTTTTGTGCGGTTACTTCGGTAGCCGCACTTTTTGCTTTTAGGAGGAGCTTTTATGAAAAAAATTTGGTCAATAGTTTTAGTAGTGACGATGCTGTTATCAATGTTACCTATGGGTGCATTTGCAGAGTCTTATGACGTTTCTGCGGTAGTCGGAACAGGCAGCACAACTTCAACAAATATCATCGACCAAGGTGACTGTGGCGATAATCTTACATGGACCTTGGATGAAAACGGTTTGCTACTTATTAGCGGAACGGGAGAAATGTATAACTGGGACTTTTGGTACACCAGCGCTCCATGGCTTGATTATTCAGACCAAATCAAAAAGGTTATAATCGAAACAGGCGTTACCTCTATTGGTATGAATGCTTTCTGTAGCGAAGACAGCTATTTTGATGAAGATGACCGTTTCTACTCTGAACTTACAGAAATCTTCATTCCAAACACCGTTACCACCATACAAACCAACGGAATTAGTGGGCTTGATGTTTTAGAAACAATCACTCTTCCTGCGTCACTTACCACAATGGTAGGCGCTGCAATTAACAACAACTATGCTTTAAAAAATTATGTTGTAGCAGAGGAAAACCCTGTTTACAAAACAGTTAATGGCGTTTTGTATTCAAAGGACGGTAAAACCTTAATCGGCTATCCTATCGGCAGAACTGATGAAAGCTATATGATTCCTGACGGCACCGAGACCATCGCGGCTTATGCCTTTTCACAGTGCTCTTCCGCGTTAAAAGAAGTTATATTTAATGAAGAGTTAACCTTTATTGATGATGAGGCTTTCCAAAACTGTGATGGACTTACTAAGATAGAACTTCCCAATAGCCTAAAAGAATTAGGCGGTGGTGTTTTCCAGGAGTGTTCAAACCTTTCAGACATTTCTTTACCTGAGGGTATGACACGCATTGGAGGTCGTGCTTTTGACTGCACAGCTTACTATTGTGACTGGAGTAACTGGGAAGATGATGTTCTTTATATAGGACCATACCTATTAGAAACAACTTACGTAACACCAGAGCTTGATTGGGATGAGTGGAAAGAGAAGAGCGGAACTCTTAATGTTCGTCCGGGCACTACCCTTATTGCTGACGAATCGGTAGATATGTCTAGCGTTGATGCAGTTGTATTTAATAACGAACTTGAACATATTGGCTTTGCTGCTTTTTCTTGGCTCCCGCTTACTTCGGTTCACTTACCTGATAGTCTTATTTCTTTAGGCGATTGGGCTTTCTACTCCTGCGATTCACTTGAGGACCTTTATATAGGACCAAACCTTCAGTATATAGGACACGACGTATTTGGCGAGACACCTTATGATAATGATGCTAACTATGTTGATGGTGTTCTTTATTACGGACCTTATGTATTAGGCTTTAATGATAATTTGCCAAGCAATGTAGTTTTACGCGATGGAACTACACTTATTGCAGAACGTGCTTTCTGGAAAGAGGATGGCATGCTAACCACACCCGATTACGGCGCACCAATGCAGTCGATTACCTTCCCCGAAAGCCTTACAACCATCTGTGACGGCGCTTTCTATAGCTGTAACAATTTAAAAGAGATAACCATTCCCGATACCGTTACCTATATCGGACATCAGGCATACGGTTGGATTAAGGGCTACGACACGGATATCGAGGAAGAAACCTTTGATAAAATGACTGATGTTATAATTAAAGGTTATACCGATACGGCGGCAGAAACCTATGCAATGGAGAATGATATAACTTTTATTGCATTAGACAACGAAGAACCCACCGAACAGAAACCAAACGTTGCCGTACTTGACGAGAATGTTTCATCAGACAGAAATCGAGTAATCTTTTCTGAGCAGGCAAATGGCACATGGGCTTATAATGCTTTTGATGGCAAAGTAACAGATAATAATGCAGACAAATGGTGGAACGGAACAAATAGTGGTGTTGGATATTTGATTCTCGACCTTGGCAAAGTTTGTGAAATCAGCGGCGCAAAAATGGTTGTTACAACAAACGGTGATAGAGTTTTAGCCTATAATGTATATGTTGCAACGGACCTTGGCGGAGTTTCATTCACTTCGGAAAATAAGGACTTATTAGTAACAACAATAAAAAACGGCACACAGCCTATTTATAACGCTGAGCATGCAGGTGCAAAGACGGTTACTAACTTGAGCACTACGGGTCGCTATGTTTTAATTGAAACGACAAACTGCTATGTTGCCGATGCAGGAAAAGCTCCAAAAGGTGCAACCGTCGTTGAGTTTGAATTGTATGGTGAAGAAGTTTATATTGAACCTGAACTCTGCGACCATGCTTATTTTAGCGACTGCTACGCGGTTTGTTATATTTGCGGCGAAGGCGGAAGAGTAGCTCCACACAACTATAAATATGCTTGTGATGATACTTGCGATTCGTGCGGCGCTATGAGAATAGTATCACACGCTTTTGATAATGCCTGTGATAAAGACTGCAATCTTTGCGACGCTAATCGTTTAACTCCTGACCACGTTTATACCAACAATTGTGATGCTGAATGTAACGTTTGTGGTGACTATCGCACACCGGGAGCTCACGCTTATGAGAACGGCTCTTTTGTTTGTTATGAATGTGGCGCCGTTTCAAGCACTGACCCTTCTACTGTTATCAGAACAAACATTGCTTTAATTGACGAAACCATTGAGTCTGAGAGAAATAGAGTTATCGCTTCATCAGCAGCAGATGGTACTTGGGCCTACAATGCATTTGATGGTAAAACAACCGACAATAACGCAGATAAATGGTGGAACGGAACTGATAATGGTGCCGGTTACCTTATAATTGACCTAGGCAGAGAATGTGATATTAACGGTGCAAAACTTACCGTTTCTATAAACGGCGGCAGAGTTTTAGCCTATGAAGTTTACGTCGTTTCTAGCCTTGGCGGAATAGCTTTTGTTCCTGAAAATGGCGCAATAATAGCAAACAAAATAAAATCGGGAACAAGGTTTATTATCGGTCAAAAGCATGCAGGAGAAAAGTATTTTGAAAACTTGAATGCAACAGGCCGTTATGTACTTATAGAAACTACCGACTGCTATACTGCAGATGCAAATAAGACTCCTAAGGGCGCTACCATTTCAGAGGTTGAAATTTACGGTGCTCCTGCGGGCGATGCTCCCAAGGAGGAAATTAACCTAGCACTCGGTAAGAATACAATTTCTTCAGGCGAAGAAAACGGATATGGCGCAGAAAAAGCTGTTGATGGAAATACTTCCGGTAGACAGTGGATGACTAACGGTGTTACTACAGCCACTGCTTGGATGGCAATTGACCTGGGCGCAAACATTGATATTAATGCCGTTAAAACCTTCCTTAGCAAAGGCAGCACTGGAGAAAGAAAATATTGCTATGATTTATATTTAGCTAGTGCGTCTGACTTTGACGGCGAGTTTACCTATGTTAACAGAACAGCTGTTTTCGAGGGTATTACAGCTAACGGTACGCTTGTTGCTACAGTTGATGATTCAAACTCGGTACCCGGCGAAGTTACATCTGTTTTTGAAACCTCTACCGGTCGTTATCTACTAATTCATTTTGTTGGTTGCGTAGGAACAAATGACGTTTCTGACACAGTTTCACTCTATGAAATTGAAGTCTATAATAAGGTTCTTGGCGATGATGACACATCGGACGAGGAAGATTATTCTTATCTTACTTTTGAGATATTAGATGGCGAAGCAACTGTTATTGATTATGATTATGAGAATGTTGAAGGCGAAATAGTAATTCCTGAATCTATCTCAGGATATCCTGTTACAAGAATCGGAGAGCTTGCTTTCTCATATTCTGATACAATTACACGAATAATTTTACCAAACACCATTACACACATTGAAGATGCTGCTTTTGCTTACTGTTATTCTTTGGAAGAGATTATAATCCCTGATAGTGTCATAAGCATAGGCGAAGAGGCTTTTGCAGGTTGCGAAATGCTCACTAGCATAACAATTCCGAAAGGTGTTGAAACTTTAAGTGGTAGCGCGTTTTCAGGTTGTATGAGCCTTGAAGAAATTAACGTTGATGAAGAAAATGAATATTATTCATCTATAAACGGCGTTTTATTTAATAAGACACAGACAGAGTTAATTTACTATCCATCAGCTATTGCAGACAGTTCTTATTCAATTCCTGAAGGTGTAGTAACTATTGGAGATAATGCATTCTGTTTGGCTCTTAACCTTACAACTGTTACTATTTCCAATACAGTGACAACTATTGGCGAAGCGGCATTCCTATACTGCTCAGGTCTTACTGATATAGTAATTCCTTACAGTGTTAAAAATATAGGAGCGCTTGCATTTGCTCTTTCAACAAGTCTTACTGATATAGTAATTCCAAACACAGTTACAAACATAGATGAAGGCGTATTTTTAGGCTGCACCGGTATTAAGAACGTTACTCTTCCAAAGAGCATAACAAATATAGGCGAAGCTGCTTTTGGATACTGTTTGGCACTTGAAAATATTTATTATCAAGGTAGTAACGATGAGTTTGAAAATATTACTATAGGCCTTGAAAATGAAACCTTTACTAACGCTACTTTCTACTATAACGCTTGCATCGGCGCAGCAGACCACAAGTATGATAACGCTTGCGATGCTACCTGTAACCTTTGCGGCGAAGAAAGGGTTGCTTTAAACCATAAGTTTGACAACAATTGCGACACTACTTGTAACGAATGCGGTGAAGAAAGAGAAGTTTCGGGCCACGATTACGAGTGGATTGTAGATAAGACCGAAGACTGTGGAAACGCAGGCTCTAAGCATCAAGAGTGCTCTGCTTGTGGAGATAAGCAGAATGAAAACACCGAAATTCCTGCAACAGGCGACCACAAGTATGACAACGCTTGCGATGCTACCTGTAACCTTTGCGGCGAAGAAAGGGTTGCTTTAAACCACAAGTTTGACAACAACTGCGACACTACTTGTAACGAATGCGGTGAGGAAAGAGAAGTTTCGGGCCACGATTACGAAGAACTTGTAACCAAGGCAACAACCGAAAAGAATGGTAAGATTGTAGAAAAATGTGCAGCTTGCGGAAATGAAAAGAGCACTACTACCATTTACTATGCAAAGAGCTTTAGCCTTTCAAAGACCTCTTACACCTATAACGGCAAGGTTCAGAAACCTACAGTTACGGTTAAGGACTCAAAGGGCAATAAAATTTCTTCAAGCAACTACACAGTAACCTATAGTGACGGAAGCAAGGTTGTCGGCACTTATACAGTTACCGTAAAGATGAAGGGTAACTACAGTGGCACCAAGACACTAAGCTATAAGATTAAGCCTATAGACGTTAGCACCTGTAAAATTAGCCTTTCAAAGACCTCTTACACCTATAACGGCAAGGTTCAAAAGCCTACGGTTACAGTAAAGAATGCAGGTGGTACAAAGCTTACAACCTCTTCTTATACAGTTAAGTATTCAAGCGACAGTAAAAATGCAGGCACCTATACGGTAACAGTTACAATGAAGGGTAACTATAGCGGAACAAAGAAGCTAACCTATAAGATTAATCCTATAGATGTTAGCAAGTGTAAGATTAGCCTTTCAAAGACTTCCTACACCTATAACGGCAAGGTACAAAAGCCTAGTGTTACTGTAAAATCTGCTTCAGGCGCTAAGCTTACTTCTTCATCCTACACTGTAAAATATTCAAGTGACTGCAAGAACGCAGGTACCTACACAGTAACAGTTACAATGAAGGGTAACTATAGCGGAACTAAGAAGCTAACCTATAAGATTAATCCTGCAAAGATTAGCTCTTATAAGCTTTCTGCTACAAGCTACACCTATGACGGCAATAAAAAGTCGCCTTCGGTTACAGTTAAGAATTCAAGTGGCACAAAGCTTACCAAGAATACACACTATACTGTAAGTTATGAAAGCGGCAGAACTAAGGTTGGCACCTACAAGGTAAC
>JAZTYA010000022.1:0-6729 GCA_045636705.1 Acutalibacteraceae bacterium | reverse complement strand
GAACCAAGATAACCTCTGCACCGTAATGCTCAACCAGTTTTCTTCTTTCTTCACTTACCGAGTCGGGCATAATAATCTTAACTTTATATCCCTTAACCGCGCCGACTAAAGCTAAACCGGTACCCTGGTTTCCGCTTGTGGGCTCAACGATTACTGTATCCTTATTTATAAGGCCTTTTTCCTCTGCCTTAAGTATCATATTAAGCGCAGTTCTGGTCTTTATCGAACCGCCAACGTTCAGTCCCTCATACTTTACCAAAATTTCGGCATCGTCGGGGCCTGTCATATGATTAAGCCTTATTATCGGCGTATTGCCGAGAGCATCTAAAATCGAATTGCAAATCATTAATTATACCTCTTGTAAAATATAGAAAATTATACCACAATAAAAATCTTTATGCAACCTTACTTTAGTATTTGCTCTAAAACGTCGCCGAGTGCTTTTGCTATGGATGCAAATCCTAAATCGTTGGGGTGTGTGTTATCTACCGTGCCATCCCCTTTGGCCAGTGCCATCAGGGTTGGTCCATCCAAAAGATAAACGTTTTTATCCCCTCTAGCCAATGCATTGTTGTAGGTTTCCTTAATAACACAGAGGCGCTCTTTTGCATCCTTGTCTAAGAAATATCGAGGTCTTGACATCATAACGATAGGTAAAGAAGGATGCTTTTCGCGAATGGTTAAAAACATCTTTTCGTGGGTTTTCTTTAAATATTCGGGGTTTGGCGCGTTGTGGTCATAGTCATATACAAAGACCGACATATCAAGTCCACCGATATATTCGGCTATTTTATCCTCTGCTAATGCGCTTCCCGAAAAGCCCAAGTTTACATAGTCGGCGCTAATTCTTCTGGCAATTATATTTTGGTATATGTTTCCGGGACGAGAAGTGCATCCCCCTTGGGTTATTGATGAACCGTAATAAACGATAGGCTTTTCTATCTCATAAGGAGTAGGCTCTTCTATTTTTGCATTTTCTTGAAGTCCAACGTACAGTTCCTTAACGGTGCTGTATGGTGGAAAGTTTATTGTGATTTCGCGCATCTTTTTGTCTTCAAAATAGATGATACTTTCGTATCCGGTATTTGAACTAAAAGGCGCTACAAAGGTTTTTATGTATCTGTCGCCCTCTTCCTCTCTTGAGTAAAGGTCAAAACTTGCGGTGCCTGTAAATGCAAAATGAGCCATTTTAAACATACAGGGCATTTTAGCGTTAATTGCGACATAGGCGCTATCGGTCTTAAACTTAAGTCTGCCTCCTGCTGTGTGGGCATGTAGTTCGTGGGTTGCCTTACTTACGCTTAAAGCTACCTCTTCGGGCATTCTTCTGAATCGTTCATTCTCATAAATAAGGCCGTAAACCTTAAAGGGCGCCGTAAGAGCATTATAAAATTTAATATCCTTTTCGCCTATATTGGTTTCAACTATAAAATTAGAGTCAACCTTTGTAATTTCACTCATTTTATCCACCGCCGAAATTTATATGCCTACGTAGGCATTGTTATTTTTTAAAGTAGTCTGTAATTCCTTAATATCAACGTTACGAACGTCTATGTTGTTCTTTTGAGCTAACGCTATAGCAGTTCCTGCTGCTTCGCCGATGCAACAAACAACCGGCATAATACGTAAAGATGCCTGCGCCGTGTGGTCGGCAGAAACACATCTTCCTGCTACCAGCAAGTTTGTAGCTTCTTTAGGTATTAGGCTTCTATAAGGAATGGTATAATACTCGCCTTCTTTAAAGTAGTAAAGGGTGGTACCTGTTCCCTCCGGATTATGTATATCGATTTCATAGTTGCAAGCCGCAATGGCATCCGGAAACTTAACACAGTCCTTACAATCGGTTTCGGTTAAGGTATATTCGCCTACTATCATACGGCTTTCTCTGACGCCGATTTCAGAAGCGGTCATTAAAAGGCAACTGTTTTCAAGTCCATCTGCATGTTCTTTAAGGAAATCATAAATCTCATAAACCTGCTTGCGAGCCAAAACCTCCGCCTCGGTAAATTCGATAGGAGACGTGGGATTTTTCTTAATAACACGGGTTGTATTGAAGTGCAATACATTTGGAACAACATTCTTAAAGACTAGAACATTTTCTCTGGGGTTCATAAATTTGCCTTCTGATAGCCACTTAGCGTGTTCCGGTGCCCAACGTTCCCTTGACTCGAAAAACTTTCTTGTGTCACAGTTGCCGAGTCTGAAGCAAAGAGTCATTGGTTGGCAAAGATTGTCAGACTCTCTTCCTAAAACGGTAGGACAACCTGCAACGTGGGTAAGCAAAGCGTCCCCCGTAGCATCTACAAAGTAGTCTGCCTCAACGGTAAATTCTCCGCACCTTGAAGCCATTGTTACAGAGGTAATTTTTCCGTCTGTCTTTTCCGCCTTGAAAATATCTGCATGGAAAAGAAGGTCAACTTCTGCTTCTTCCATCATTTCGTTTAAAATTAATTTTAAGAGTTCTTCATCAAATGCGCCTGCCATCATGCCGTGGCGACTTTTAAGTCTGTCGGTAATCTCTTTAAATATGCCTGCTGCTAGGTCAACCCTTTGTCCGTCAATAGTTGTCCACCAACACATAAAGGGATTTACAAGGCTATTTACCGCCGCACCGCCAAGACAATTTGACTTTTCAATCAAAATAACCTTTGCACCTTCTCTTGCGGCAGATAAAGCTGCAGCGACACCTGCAAAACCGCCGCCGACTACGGCTACATCATACTTTTTCATAACACAAAACCCCTTTGAGATATTATTAATTTAATAATATCACAAAGGAGTTGTTTGGTCAACAAATTTTAAGTCGTGCTTTTACTGTTTTTTCATTTGATTAAAGAAGGTTAAAACGGCTATAACCGTAAGTGTTGCGGCGTAGCCTAAAACCCACCATAAATGAGGTATTGCACCTGATAAGTTCCCGTTTAAAACTGCCCTTTCGAGTTCGACCGCATGGACGAAGGGTAAAAGGTTTGCGATTTTTTGAAAAACGCCACCAACTAGATTTAAATCGAACCAAATTCCCGACAGCCAAGCCGAAAGATTCGTGAGCAAAGCTCCGCAGATGCCGCCTACTTGTTTATCGTTAAAAAGGCTTCCGCAAAGGAGTCCGATAGCAATATAAAGAAGTGATATCGGGATTATAAAAAGTATTGCTAAAAGGATATTTACCGACAGGTTAAGTCCTAAAGCAAGTGCCGCCAAATAGCAGACCACCGACTGCAAAACTGCTAGCGGTAGAATTGGCAAGGTGTAGCCTAAAATGAAATCTACCGAGGTAAGCGGTGTTGTATAAAGGCGCTCCAAAAACGCGCTGCCTCTATCCTTTGAAATGACCGTTGCGGAAAATAAGGTCATAAAGGAAAGTCCGAAAACGGCAATTCCCGGAGCTAAACTTTTAATGTTAAAAAGTTCGACGGGAATGTTTGCTTGAATTGCCGAAAGAAGCAAAAGAAGCACCAAGGGAAAGCCAAACATAAAGGCTAAATTCAAGGGGTCGCGAAGAATTTCTTTTGTGTTTCGTTTAGCAAAAACTAACGTTTTCATTATACTTCCCCCTTTACTATTCTGATAAAGGCTTGCTCGAAGCTATCGGTATTCGCCTTTTCTTTTATCTTATCAGGTGTGTCGCAAACAAGCATCTTACCGTCCTTCATAATGGCAATTCGGTCGGATAAAGCCTCTGCTTCTTCCATATAATGTGTTGTTAAAACAATTGTGATTTTGCCCTTTAAAGAACCGATTAAACTCCAAAGTTCGCTTCTGGATATAACGTCTAAGCCAAGGGTCGGTTCGTCCAAAAAGAGAATTTGCGGTTCGCTTATTAAAGCCATTGCGATGCTTAGCCTTCGCATAAAACCACCCGAAAGTTTGCCTGCCTTTTTATTTAAGACACTTTCAAGTCCCAGCGCATTTGTAAGTTCGCTTATTTTTTCACTTTTCTTTTCCTTTGAAAAGCCAAAGACACTACACATAAAGTCTAGATTTTCTTTAACTGTAAGCCCCTTTGCCACGGCGGTTTCTTGAGGTGATACAGCAATTAACTTTTTTACCTCAAGGCTTTCGTTAATGATGCTTTTTCCATTTAAAAAGGCCTCGCCGCTAGTCGGAGAAGTGAGGCAGGAAAGCATTTTTATCGTGGTTGTTTTGCCAGCTCCGTTAATACCGAGCAAAGAGAAAAGCTCGCCTTCAAGAACCGATAAATTAAGATTATCTACCGCTACTAAATCTTTATATTTTTTAGTCAAGTTTTCGGTTTTTATTGCAATCATTTATCTGCCTCCTTAAGCCTTTTACTGATACCTTTATATGTATCAGTCAACATTTTACTTATTAAATTCCAATCCAAATCCAAATAAGAGGTCGCAAGCATTGTAGCAATTCCGTGAACAAATAACCACATTTCAAGTTGAATTAGTTCTGCATTTTCTCTCGAAATACCGTTATACTCCATAATAAGTTCGATTGACTTTTCACGGTCATAAGTCGAAACAAAATCTTCCCCCGTTCTATCGCACATAAAAAGGAATTTAAAAAGTTCTCTTTCTTCCTTTGCAAAACGGATATAGCCTAAACCAAAAGCCTTATATTCGGGATGCTCTCCCTTTTTTGCTTCTTTGTTTAGGTTCTCTAAATAAAGTCTGTAAGCATCTTCCTTTACCGCCTGCTTTAGTTCTTCCATTGAAGAAAAATTAAAGAAAATAGGTTGGGTTGAACAGTTTAAGGCGTTGGCAATATTTCTAGCATTTAAAGCATCCTGCCCCTCTTTTCTAACAATATCAAGGCAGGTGTTTATAATCTCTTCTTTTGTTATTTTAACTTTTGGTGGCATACCGTTTCTCCCTTGTGTTACAAGTGTTATATAACATTAGTTATATTATCACTAAAAGGAGTTTATGTCAAGACTTTTGTCTTCCCTAAAATAAAAAAATCAGTCGAAACCTTTGCTTACATTCTCTCAAGTGTGAGCGTCCGGTTACGACCGATTAAATATTTATCCTATTAAATTTAAGTATCCTCTTATGCGGTCAAAACGTTCTGTTGATTCGCCTTGTGCAGCGGCTCTAACCTCTTCCTTTAGAGACACAAACCTTTCGGTTCCAACCTTCTCTTCTAATTTGTTATACTTGCCCTCATCAAATTCCGTTAAAATTCCCTCGTAATCCTCTTCTGCAATCATTTTAAGCAAAGGATTATACTCTTTCTTGGAAAACTCGTCAATCAACGGTTCTGACTTCTCTCCAAAGGTCTCGATTATTTGCGGACGAAGAATTTTAATTACGTTTGAATAGTTGCCTGTCATAAGACTTGTTGCAAGGTCAATAACCTCAAAAGCACTATTAAACTCCAAATTTAGGCTTTGATTAATAGTTGGTAATAGCAAGCTACCGAGCAAACTAATAATAAGTAAACCTGTTATTATAGCTGTTACTAAACGAACCGCCATCCAAGCAAACGCAGCGCGAGCATAATTCTTTAAGGTTTGCCTTTTGGGGCTAAACATAAAGACAATGCAGGAAATAAAGCCTACCACCGGAATTGCAAAAAGCCAAGATAATCCAAAGAACTCCCAGAAACCTACTGTTTTTTTAGTTTCTTCGAAAGTGTTTTCCGAAAAAGCAGACAGTTCTACCACTTGGTCTGCTGCTTGTGTGTTAATGTCTTGATTTATAGAATTAATATCCATATGTAACCACTCCTTTGTTTTAAAATATCACAAACCCACAAAAAAGGCAACTGTTTGTTTCTTAAGGTTCGACTCCTAATATAGATACTAAAACAAAAAAGAACCAACCTTAGGGTCGTACCCTAAAGGACAGTTCTTTTGCAGGATATGGCATAGCCCACACGGGCTATGCCTTTTTCCTTTATTCAAGCAGATTTTAGCGGTTTATCACGCATTTCTTCCATTGCCGAAATTAGTTCTTCTTCAGTAGGAATGTTGATAATTCCTACCGCAGTGAAATAAATATCGATTGGAACATGCTTGTGGCCGTGTTCATCTTTTGTACTGTTATGAACATCTATCCGCTTAATCAATGTGTTTACAATCGTGGGTGTTAATTCTTTTAATTCAGTGCACTCACGTATCGCCGTGAGAAAAACATTAAGGTTGATTTTCTCTTGTTCGGCTTCTCTGACTTTTTGCTCGTCGTGTTCTACTGCGGCGAGCAATTCTTTTTGCTCCTGTTCATAGTTGGCAGACATACGATAAAAACGGTCATCGGAAATTTTACCGAGCACATTGTCCTCATAAATACGTTCGATTAACATATCAAGTTCTTTTATGCGCTGTTTGGATTTTTCAATTTTTGTTTTCATAGTTCTTATCGTGGTTTCTCTACCAAGTGTGTTTTTCTTTGCAAAAAGATAAAGAAATACCGGCTCATATTCTGTAACATATTTCGCAACTTTTTGGATTGCCTCAAGCACCATTTCTTTTATCACTACTTCACGGATATAATGAATCTTGCAAGCACCTCTGTTTGACCTATATTGAGAACAACTATAAAATTCTTGATGTTCTTTGATACTTTTGGCTGCAGCAAAATATAGTTTCGATCCACAATCCGCGCAGTATAGAAGTCCTGCGAACATACCCGTTTTTCCCGTAGCTGAAAGACGGCGACGATGTTTTCTAAGTTCTTTCACTCTCTCAAAGGTATCCTCGTCAATGATTGCCTCTTGAGTGTTCGGAATAATCTGCCAATCTTCTTCAGGGATATGGACAGT
>JAZTYA010000021.1:0-35870 GCA_045636705.1 Acutalibacteraceae bacterium | reverse complement strand
ACGCACCTCTGGTGCACCAGTTGTTCTGCCAAGGGCATAGCTGGGCAGCTACGTGCGGATCGGATAAACGCTGAAAGCATCTAAGCGTGAAACCGGCCTCAAGATAAGATATCCCATAGCATAAGCTAGTAAGGTCCCCGGAAGACTACCGGGTTGATAGGCAGCATGTGTAAGTGTGGTGACATATTTAGCTAGGCTGTACTAATAGTCCGAGGGCTTGACCTTTTTCGTTCCTCTTATCTTTCATTAACTTTGTTCAGTTTTTAGGGTGTGATACACATCTGAATAGTTGGTGCCGATGGCGGTGAGGGTCCACCCGTTCCCATCCCGAACACGGAAGTTAAGCTCACTTGCGTCGAAAATACTTGGCGGGAAGCTGCCCGGGAAGATAGATAGGTGCCAACACAAAGAAAACACACAGAGAAATCTGTGTGTTTTTCTTTGTATGTCAAATTCGCAGAATTTGACTATCATTCGAGCTTGAGCGAGTTATAATATTGCGGAGCAATTTAAGTTTATACAAATTCTTTGCGAATTTGAATAATAGCTCGCTTTGCTCGAATTATAGTGCTTCGCACATTATAACTCACTAACGTTCATATTATACACCTATGGTGCATTCGAATATTGAAAGTTATGTTTTTATGTGATATAATTAAATTATGAAAAAGAATATTTTATTAGAATTATCACAAGATTTTGCGGTTGAAGTTATAGCGGTAGCTCGTATTTTAAAGAATAAGGGAGAAAAGGGTTTTGCCGACCAAATAAAAAGAAGTGGCACGAGCATCAGCGCCAATATAGCAGAGGGAAATCACCCACAAAGCAGAGCCGATATGATTTCCAAGTTTGAAATTGCATTAAAAGAAGCTAATGAAACTGAAAATTGGCTAAACATCTTTAGAAAATCCGAATTGATAGATGATAACATTTTTTCTCCCATACATAACAATTTGATTAAGATAAAAATATTGCTGATAAAATCTATCAAAACCTTGAAAAACAAATAAGAAAACACACAGAGAAATCTGTGTGTTTTTTCTTTTGCAATCAGATGGGAACGGGTTCCACCCGTTTTTCTTGCGGTGCCCAAAATCGCTTTTACGCATCGATTGATGCTATCGATTTTGACCGCTGCGCCAAGACAACTTTCGCTTTATCATTCGCCGAATACGCTCGGTTGTCTTGCATCCCGAATACGGAAGTTAAGCTCACTTGTGTCCTTTGCGACACAACATCGTTTGCGAGGTTACTCGCAACATCATTTATCCGTAGGATAACATCATTCCGTTTGCGGACACAAAACGATGTTACGGCTACCGCCGTAAACGATGTGATGCTTCGCATCAACGATGTTTCCCTTCGGGAAAATGATGTTGCACTTCGTGCAAATATATAATGCTCCGCATTGATTTTTTGCCGCCTTTATGCTATAATGCCCATAAAGGTCGGTGATTTTTTGAAGATAAAGGCAGCTATTTTTGATATGGACGGCACACTCGTAGATTCTCTTATGATTTGGGAGGTGCTTTGGTCGTCTATGGGAGAAAAATATTTAGGTAAAAGGGATTTTTCTCCAAGCAAAGAGGATGATAAAAGGGTCAGAACCCTTACTTTAAAGGCGGCAATGCAGTTAATCCACGAAAACTACGGGATTGCCGAAAACGGTGAGGAACTGCTTAACTTCGCAAATGACGTTATGCTAAACTTTTATAAGTTTGACGCTAAACTTAAAAGCGGAGTTTTGGAATTTTTAGACTATCTTCAAAAGAATAACGTTAAAATGTGTATTGCCTCGGCAACTGCGCGAGAACTTATTGAAGTAGCCTTAGAGCAGTTGGATATAAAAAAGTATTTTTCAGCTCTTTTCTCCTGCGCAGAGTCGGGCAGAGGCAAGGAGCACCCCGACGTTTTCTTGGAAGCTTTAAGTTTTTTAGGCGCCAGCCCTTCTGAAACCTGGCTTTTTGAGGACTCACTTACGGCAATTTTGACCGCTAAAGAACTCGGCATTCAAACGGTCGGAATATTCGATAAATTTAATTACGGACAAGAAAGAATTAAAGAAACCGCCACGGTTTATATTGATGAGGGCGAAACGCTTTTAAAACTTATAAAACAGCATTTTTGAAGGGGAATAAAAGTATGTTTACACTAGACCAAATGCTAAAACCAATATGGAATACCGACATAGTTTACGGCGAAAGTTTTACTATGTATAGAGATAAAAACGGTGAAATTTCGGCAAAGTTTTTGTACGAGCCTGCCGAGATACTCGAGGTTAGAAATTCTGGCCTTGACGTCCTTTATGAAGAGGGAAAAGACTATTTTTTGAAAGACGGAAAACTTTATCTTACCGAAAACACAGCCATAACTTTCATGGAATATGAAGAGATTTTTCTAAAGGAAGCGATAGAGGGCAAGTGCTTTCCTTATCCTGAGGGATATCTTTTGTTTTCAGAGGGACATTTTTTCCACGATAGGCAGATTGCCGTGACCTATAGGCCTAAAAACCCTGTTTGGGAAGGCTACATACCTGAGTATAAAGGCGACTTATTAAAAAGAACGATAAATCGCTTAACCAAGGACAAAAAACTTAATATAGTTCTTTTTGGCGACAGTATTTCTGCTGGTGCAAACTCATCAGCGCGTTCGGGTGCAAAACCGTATCAGCCGATGTTTATCGACCTGTTTGTAGAAAACCTTAAAAAGACCTATGGCGCAGACGTAACATTTAAAAATCCATCGGTAGGAGGAAAATGTTCGGCTTGGGGAATGAGCGTGCTCGACGAGGCGGTTATTGCCGAAAACCCCGACCTTGTAATCCTAGCCTTTGGTATGAACGCCGGATACCCGACTAACGTTCTTGATGAGCATATTAAAAATATGGTTGATAGAATAAAGGCGGCAAACCCCGATACCGATATAATTCTTGTCGCAACCTCGACGCCAAACCCGATTTTGACCGACCCGAGAGCCCCGTTCTGGAGTTTTCAACACCTTTACGGCGAGAGCTTAAAAAAGTTCGAAAAAGAGGGAATTGCCCTTCTTGATATGGGCGCTGTTCAAAAGGAAATGCATAAAAACAAGCGCTTTATCGACACAACCGGTAACAACGTTAACCACCCTAACGATTTCTTCATTCGCATTCATGCCCAAGCCCTTTCAGCATTGCTTATAAGATAATAAAAAGCCGTGAAAACGGCTTTTTTTATTTTAACAAATCTTCAAGGGTTGTATCAAAAACTTTTGAAAATGCGAGCAATTCAATATCTGTAACAAATCGTTTGCCGCATTCAATCCTCTGAATTGCGTTTTTATCAATATCTATTCCGACAAGTTGCATTCTGTCAGCAAGCTCTCTTTGGGAAATTTTCATTTCAAGCCTTTTTTCGCTAATATTTTTACCGCAAATATTGTTTAGCCCCTCTTTTGTTTTATTTATAAACATATTTTCTCTCCCTTTATTGACATTTAGTGCTTGTCAATAAAGAAATTATATGCTATAATACTAGTAAATATGACATTTACTGAATGTCAGTTAATAAATTAAAAAAGGATAAATAGCTATGAATAATAAAGAAGTTTTTTTTAAATGGTTAGCAGTAATGTATGCGCTCATATCTGGCGCTTTTGTAATTGCAATTTGGTCAACGGGTTTATTTTGGGAAATAATAGAAGCTTTTGTTGGTGACTTATATTCATATTCTAATTTTTACGGTAATTATTCTGAAGTTGTCGATTGGTCATACTTTTGTCTTTCGTTTTTAAATATTTTTGTTAAGGCTTCTTTTATATTTTATAAGGGTTGGAAGAATAATGAAAAATAAAAAAATATTTGTGATAGCACTTTTTTTAATTTTACTTATATTAACTGGGTGCAATAAAAAGAACTTACCTGAGAACCACACATTAGCTGCTAAAAACGGATATCCAAAAGAATTGATTGGAACTTGGGAAGCAACATGGGAAAATGAATTTTATGAAATTTTAGTTATACAAGAAGATGGATATTATAAAAGCAATATGTATAAAAACGGAGTTCTTATTGCTGAAGAATATAATGTATGGTATATGCCTAATAGCGTTAGCTTGGTTTGTGCTATCGGAAATAATTTAGGAGATGGTTATGTAAGAAGATATGAAGATGGAAACTTATACCTAGGGTATAAAGAAGACGGGACTGTATATAAAAAGAAATACAATTAATCATATAAAGGGAGACAAAAATGGGGAAAATACCGATTTCTTATAAAGCGTACGACAATCAATATGCAGCACCTATGGGAATATGCTTGTCGGTTGGAGGCACATGTTTAATAGGGGGATTGATGTCAAATGAAATATCAATATTTGTCGTTGGAATCATAGGGATAGTTTTATTTTTTATTTTTAAAATTCTTAATTCAATTACTGCCAAGCAAGAAGCAGAGGCAAGATTAGAAGAAAATATTGCTTTTTTGAAAAATGAGGTTGATATCGTATTGAACGCTGAAAACCTTACTGACGAGGAAAAAATATTAAAAATTATTGAATTAGCAAAAGCAGGAAATAGTTATGCAGTGTTGCTTGTGAACGAGCTTGCGAAGAGATATGAGGAGAATGATTAAATGGACGCACGATATTTAAGATATAATAAAAAAGAATTAAAAAGAATCGTTCAGTATTATTTAGGAACACCCAAAATTTATAAATACTGCTATGAACATAGCCCTGAATTTAAAGAGTTTATTGATAATGCAGATGATAGTTTGAAGGCGGCTATTAAAAAAATGCACACAGGTTATTATGCTTCAAAATGTCAAGAACCACTTGTGCATTTAGGTACTTTTGGTTTGAGCTTAGTTGGGAAAAAGATAGCCGAGAAAAAAGAATTTGCAAAGCTTGAAGAAACAATTAAAAGTGATGAATTTAAAACGCTTTTTAAAAATTATTACGAAATTGCTTTACGAGCAAATTTAGAATAATATTTTGGATAGCAAAAACAAAAAGCCGTGAAATTCACGGCTTTTTTGTTTGCTTATTTTATTTGCTTTCTTCCTCGTGCTTTTTAACGATGTTGTGGATTTTGTCTGCGGGGTCTAAAAGACGGCTTATTGAGTTATCGCAGTTGATGGTATCAACGAGAAGTGCAATATACTTTGACATATTTACGTTGCAGTACCATTCTCTCTTTAAGAGCTCCTCGGTGTTGTAGATAAGGTTGGTTGTGAAAATCTTATCTATAAGACCTTTTTCATAATATTCATCGAAGGATTTAAGTCCGTTAACAAATAGACCGAAGGTGGAGAAAATGAAGATTCTCTTTGCGCCCTTTGCCTTAAGCTTTGCGGCGATGTCGAGCATTGAGTCGCCCGAAGAAATCATATCGTCAACAAGGATTAGGTCCATACCGGTAACATCTTTGCCCAAGAACTCGTGAGCAACGATGGGGTTTCTTCCGTCAACGATGGTCGAATAATCGCGACGCTTGTAGAACATACCGAGGTCAAGGCCTAAAACAGAGGAATAATAGATACATCTGCCCATTCCGCCTTCATCGGGAGAAACTATCATAGTATGGTCGGGGTCAAGCTTGATATCGGGCACCGAACGAAGTAGCGCCTTTATCATCTGATAACTTGGCTGAACATTATCAAAACCGTCAAGAGGGATAGCGTTTTGAACTCTGGGGTCGTGAGCATCAAAGGTAATGAAGTTCTTAACACCCATAGACATAAGCTCCTGAAGCATTAAAGCACAGTCCATAGACTCTCTTGAGGTTCTTCTGTGCTGTCTGCCTTCATAAAGCATAGGCATAATAACGTTAACTCTGCGAGCTTTACCTCCCATAGCGGCAATTACACGCTTTAGGTCTTGATAGTGGTCATCGGGGCTCATAGGAACCTCTTTGCCGTACATATTATATGTAACGCCGTAGTTAAAGCAGTCACAGATAATATATGCATCAAGTCCTCTTGCAGAGTGATTGAAAACGCCCTTTGCTTCGCCTGTGCCGAAACGGGGGCAGTTAGCATTGATTACATAGGAGTTCTCGGCAGGAGCGCCTCTCCACTGTGTTAGATAATAGTCAACCTGTTTTGCGATTGATTCGCAACCCTTCATACTGACAATAGCTAAGTCGCCGAAAGGAGCGTGAGTGTTATTTGTTGCCATAAAAAATCCCTCTCTTTAAAAGTCCTGTTATTAAATAATACCATATATAATAATACCATATATTTTTATCTTTACAAGAAAAAATTACAAATTTTTTTAAATTTTTTAAACTTAAATTTAAATGGTAGATGGTATAAGTTTTTAAAAAGGCTGTGTAGTTTTTTCTACACAGCCTTTAGTTTAAACCTTTATATATCCGAATGCTTCAAGTACCGAGAAACCTAAAATAAGAACGATAAAAATTGGAGCAATATAGCGAATAACTATCGTAAAGAGTTTTTTGCCGCTAAACTTGCCCGAAAGCTCGGCTTCTTCAATAAGAGTTTTTGGTTTTATAACATAACCTACAAAGATGCAGGTGAGAAGCGCACAGATTGGCATAAGCACGCTGTTGCTTATAAAATCAAAGAAGTCAAGGAAACTAAAGCCTAAAAGTTTAACAGAGTCCCAAACTCCTGCGACGCCGTTGCCAAGAGCCGATGGAATACCTAATACCAAACAAACAAGCACAATTAAAATGCAGGCAACTTTTCTTGTGAGTTTTGTCTTGTCGCAAACAAAGGAAACGACAGTTTCCATAAGAGAAATTGATGAAGTAAGCGCAGCAAAAAGAACCATTAAAAAGAACAGAACGCCAATGAATGTTCCGCCTGGCATGTTTTGGAACACCTTAGGAAGGGTTATAAACATAAGACCTGCGCCCTTGTTTATATCCTCTGCGCCCGAAAATGCGAACACAGCGGGAACAACCATAAGGCCTGCAAGAAAGGCGATTCCCGTATCAAAAATTTCAATCTGATGAACAGAGGAGGAAACGTTAACGTCCTTTTTCATATAAGAACCGAAGGTAATCATAATGCCCATTGCAAGACTCATTGAATAGAAAAGTTGACCCATTGCGGCAAAAACTGTTGTAAAGGAGAACTTGTCAAAATCGGGAACAAGGTAGTATTTAAGTCCTTCGGCAGCTTCGGGTTGAAGAATTGTGTATATTGAAATAAAAAGAATAAGAATAACTAATGCCGGCATAAGTATTTTGCTTGCTTTTTCAATGCCCTTTTCAACGCCTAAAATAACAACAAGCCCGGTAGCTAGCAGAAAAACCAAAAACCAGAATATCGGCATTCCTGTCTGACCCATATAACTTGCAAAATAGTTGTCAGCTGCAGTATCTTTTGCACCGCCGCTTATAAAAGCGACTAGATATTTAACAATCCAACCGCCGATTACCGAATAGTAAGGAAGTATTATAATCGGAACAAGAGAAGCAATCCAACCAACAAAGGACCACTTTTTGCTAAGAGATGCAAAGGCGTTAATTGCGCTTTGACCTGTTTTTCTGCCTAAAAGAATTTCTGCGCAAGATAGTGCAAAGCCGAATGTAAGCACTAAAGCAATATAAATAAGCAGGAATATTCCTCCGCCATATTTTGCCGCAAGATAGGGGAAACGCCATATATTACCAAGGCCAACCGCACTTCCTGCTGTGGCAAGAACAAAGCCCAGTTTTCCCGAAAAACTACTACGTTCTGTGGACATTTTTGAAACCATCCTTAATTTTAGATTATCGCTTAATATTATGCCATATTTTGCCGCAAAAAGCAAGCGAAAAGGATGAGAAGAATTCGCAATTGTTTTTTCTTGATAAAACAGTACTAGTGTGGTAATATATTAAGGCTAGAAAATTTTAGGAGATATTTTATGTCCAACATACAAAGCGAAGTGCAAAGGCGAAGAACCTTTGCGATAATTTCCCACCCGGACGCAGGTAAGACAACCCTTACCGAAAAACTGCTTTTATACGGTAGAGCAATTCAGTCTGCAGGCTCGGTTAAGGGCAAGCAGAACGATAAACACGCCGTTTCTGACTGGATGGAAATTGAAAAAAAGAGAGGTATTTCGATTACCTCATCGGTTTTACAGTTTGATTATAACGGATATTGCATTAATATTCTTGATACTCCGGGACACCAAGACTTCTCAGAGGACACATATCGTACCTTAACAGCGGCAGACAGCGTTGTAATGGTAATCGATGCGGCAAAGGGTATTGAGCCTCAGACAAGAAAACTTTTCAAGGTCTGTGCTATGAGGCATATTCCGATTTTCACCTTTATAAACAAGATGGACCGAGATGCAAGGGATTCTTTTGAGCTTTTAGACCAGCTTGAAAAGGAGTTCGGTATCGGCACCTATCCTATGAACTGGCCAATAGGCTCGGGAACCGATTTTAAGGGTGTTTTCGACCGCCAAAAGAGAAGAATTTTAACCTTTTCTGACTCTCACGCAGGCTCTAACAGAATTGAGGCTATTGAGTGCGAGCTTACCGACACCGAAAAGTTAGATTCGCTAATCGGACCTTATATGAGAGAGGCGCTTGTCGATGAAATCGAGCTTTTGGACGGCGCATCCTTTGATTTTGATATCGAAAAGGTGCGCTGTGGCGAACTTTCTCCCGTTTTCTTTGGTTCAGCTCTTAATAACTTCGGTGTTGAGCCTTTCCTTGAAAACTTTTTAGAGATGACGACAGCTCCATTGCCTTATCGTTCGGGGGATGAGTATATCGAGCCCACAACCGAAAAGTTCTCGGCGTTTGTCTTTAAAATTCAGGCGAATATGAACAAGGCGCACAGAGATAGAATTGCCTTTATGCGAATTGTTTCGGGTAAGTTTGAGCGCGCTCGTGAATATTTCCACGTTCAAGGCAAAAAGACCATTAAACTATCCCGACCTCAACAGCTTATGGCGGATGAGCGTGCCGTTATTGACGTAGCATATGCCGGAGATATTATCGGCGTTTTCGACCCCGGTATTTTCTCAATAGGAGATACCATTTGTGAAAGCGGAATGAAGGTAGAGTATGCAGGCATACCCACCTTTGCGCCTTAGCATTTTGCGTTGGTTGAGCAGATAGATTCACTTAAGCGTAAGCAGTTCGATAAGGGCATTACCCAAATTGCTCAAGAGGGTGCAATTCAGATGTTCTTTTTACCCGATAGCGGTATGGAACGCGTATATGTCGGTGTTGTAGGTATGCTTCAGTTTGAGGTTTTACAGTTCAGAATGGAAAGTGAATACGGTGTTAAATACCACCGCCAAGACACCGCACACAGTTTAGTAAGGTTTGTTGTGAATGAGGATATCGATTTTTCAAAACTAAACCTTATGCAGAATACAAAATGGGTAAAGGATGTTCAGGGAAGAAACCTACTTTTATTTACAGCAGAGTATGAAATTAACTGGGCGATTGAAAAAAACCCAGATTTAATCCTTAAAGATTTTGCACAAATGCAGGAGATATAGAAAAAGCAGACATTCAGCACGAATGTCTGCTTTTGGTTTATTGTTCTTTTACAATAAGATGACTTGTAT
The DNA here is from genome assembly GCA_045636705.1 of Acutalibacteraceae bacterium. Classification (GTDB taxonomy): domain Bacteria; phylum Bacillota; class Clostridia; order Oscillospirales; family Acutalibacteraceae; genus SFWF01. The sequence goes on along the minus strand of JAZTYA010000021.1, from coordinate 26,345 downwards.
CATACATAACCTGGGCATTGTTATCTCGTATCAGTTCACGAGAAACTTTATTGCCCGTAGAATTATCTATACAAGTTCGATAAACTTGACCTCGTCTAAAAACAGAATTATCAACACGGATAAAATGCTCGTTTTCGGTTGCTATATGATAAGAAAAAGGCAACTTGCGAGAAGCACGAAGTTCACCGCAAAGATGGGTATCGTTGACATAAACTACTAACTGATAGCAGATGTCAGAATCGTTCTTAAAACGGTAGTCAAGGTAGTTATAGGCTATTGAAGTGCCCGTGCCAAAAGGAACCTGTCTGTTATGGTCGGGGAACAAATCAAACCCATCGTGGTGGTGATGTTCGATAATTTTTAAAGGAGTATGTAACACCATCCAGTGAATTAGGTTTGTAAATTGACAAAGTCCACCGCCTGTGCCCACATTTGTTTGGGCGTTAGAGATGGTTAAGCCTTCCTTGTAACCCTTTGCTTTGGTAGTATTACCCACCAAATGCCAAAATGAAAAGGTCTCACCGGGTCTTATCAAAATGCCGTTAACTTTTGGTGAACTAATACTCAAATTTATGGCTTTGTTTTCTTGAAGCTCGATTTGTGTATTGCCAAGAGTCCGTCTAATTAGAGAACTATGTTTATAAACAACAATGGGCAAAAGCTCTTTTTGCTTGACCTTTGCAAATTTGCCGCCTACAAACAAATCTTTAATTTTTCGCATAATACGACATTTAATGATTGATATTTTGTAGGTTAAAGGAGAAATTTCACAAAATAACCTTCGTGGCATAACAAGACTCCTAAACAACGATAGTTAATTCATAAAAATCAAAGTGAAACTAAACCTGTGCAGATTTCCTTTGGACCTACGTTAAAATCAACAACGTTATCGCCGATTCTAACCCTTGCAGGTAAGGTTTCTTCGGTGCGGTTTAGAAGAACTACAGCAATAGTGCCGTCGGGATTTTTAAAGGCAGTAATCTCAAACTTTTCGGTATATTTGCTATATCCGATTCTAAATGCACCCTTTTTAATAAAGTGAGAGAAATGATAAAAATGGTTATGAATTAACTGAGGAATTAACTCCTTCTTCTCGGTGTTATACATAAAGGGAGCCTGACAGAAGTTGCCAGCGTGGTTGGGGCCACCCTTCTCGTCTAAAAGCATATTCCAGTCATAAAAGGAAGAAACACCGTGGTTAAAGTCACCGATTATATCGTGAGAGAGTCTGGCGGTTTTATAAAACTCGTTATCGGTCTTAAAACGGCTGTATTCAATGCAACTTTCCGACATTGTGATTTTTAAATTCGGATAAAGCTTTCTGACAAGCGCCAATGTTTCAAAATGGTCACCACTGTACCAATGGCAAGCAACACCCGAAACCATATCACGAGCCTTGCCGCTAACGATTTCTGCAGTGCGCTCAAAGGCATAGTCTTTGTTGTGGTCCCAAATAAACACTTCGATATGTTCAAGGCCATTTCTTACCATAGCAGGATATAAATGGTCCTCTAAAAATGCCTTTTCTTCGGCCGGTGTATAAACGCAAGAATCCCAAGGCATACGAGCACGGGGCTCATTTTGTATGCTGATTCTGTTAACCAAAAATCCGCGGTCTAAAAATTCTTTAATATAACGGCAAATATATTCTGCCCACATAGGAGCATATTCGGGTTTTAAAGAGCCACCTCTTATACGAGAATCATTAGTTTTCATAAATACGGGTGGCGACCAAGGAGAAAGCATAATTTCAAGTTTCTTGCCTGCCTTCTTTTCGGCATCCTTTAGCATAGGAATTATATATTTTTCGGTTCTCGAAAAGTCGAATGATTTAAGCTCTGTATCATTAGGGTCTGACATAGCCTCATACATCTCGGTCGAAAAGTCGCAACTGTCCATATGAATTCTAACTATGTTATAAGCCATTTCATCGGGGCTAAAATATGCGTTTATAAGCTCTTCCTTTAAGTTTTCGGGCATTAAAGAATAAACGTAGGCAGAAGAGTCGGTAATAGCGCCGCCAAACCCCTCAAACTCTTCAAAAGACACCTCGGGATAAAGGTTTATAAGGTTGTATCCGCCGTCGGTGTCTATAGAAAAGGGGATTTGCTCGCAATTTTTGTGTGTTTGGTCGTTATATGTTCTGGTAAGTTTAATTTCCATATTGACCTCCTATGAAGAGTCTGATATTTTCACTTTTATTATAATGATAGAAATAAAATATTGCAATAAAAAATTCCTCGAAAAATCGAGGAATTTTTATTTTTATCGTACCTTTACAGTAAAGTTTTTATTACACTTTGGGCACCTTGCGTTGTGGACGCCTTTTATACGGCTAAAACGAAGTTTTGCCTTGCAGTTTGGACAGGTTTTATAAACGTGTGTTTTGCGCTCGTTAATTCTTCTTTTTAAAATTGAAAAGAAAGATGCAACCCTTTTTTCAAGTCTCAAAAGTGCCTCGTTTTCAGAGGTTCTGGCGGGGATGTTTCTAGACAAAAGCCTAAAGAAAAACCAGAAAATCAAAGCCGACTGAATGATATAAAGCGCAAGACTGCCAAGAAACAAATTTATTACCGCAATTATCACCGATAAAAAAGCTAAAAGGCGGTTAAGTTTATCAACGCCATACATAGCATATCTTCCGTAAAGGAAACGGCGTATTGTGTCTAAAAATCTCATTTATTCGCTCCTTAATGCTTCTACAGGGTCTTTCTTTGCCGCAATTCTTGAGGGAATAAGACCCGCTACAAAGGTTAAGAACATACTAATAACTACAAGAATAATAGCGGCAACGGGTGGCAGCTCTGCAGCAATATTCTGAATGCCCGAAAGGGCGCGGATTATAAAGTTTATCGGGATGCAGAGCAACATGGTGACACCAATACCGATAAGTCCTGCTGCGAAGCCAACGATGAGAGTTTCGGCGTTGAAAACGCGGGATACGTCCTTTTTGGAAGCGCCAATCGCACGAAGAATACCGATTTCCTTTGTGCGCTCTAAAACTGAGATATACGTGATAATACCAATCATTATAGAGGACACGACAAGTGAAATTGAAACGAAAGCAATAAGCACGTAAGAAATAACGTTGATAATTGTGGTAATCGAGGACATCATAAGTGCAACGTAATCGGTGTAGGAGATTTTGTCTTCGTCCGATACGGTGTTGTTATATTCGGCGATTTTTTCTGCAATTAAATCCTTGTTTTCAAAGGTTTCTGCATAGATGTTGATTATAGAAGGAGAGTCCTTTGAAACGACACCTAAAAGAGAAAGGTTGTTTTCAAGGGTTGAGTCAGACACGGTAGCAGGCATATAACTGTCATAGAATGATGCAAACTCATCAAGTGAATATTTGCCTAAGGTAAGGTCTAAGCTTCCTGCAAGCTGTGCTTCGGTCAGGTTGCTTAAGCTGGCTAAAACGTTTTTAGCATACTCTGACTTTATCATTTCCACCATATAGAGTTCAACCTGCTCGAAAAGTTGCTCATCGGTAAGGCTGGACATATACTCTAAAACGGCATTCTTATCCATGCCCGTTTCTTCTGCGTAGGTGTCAATAAGCATAGTCTCAATTGTTTCACGGGTAAGGTCCTTCATTTGAGAAGAAACTGTGCTGTTTATATACTCTTCGGTTGGGGTAGAAATAATGTTTTTATAAAGGTCTGCTTTTTCGGAAACGGAAAGGGTCTTAACAAAGGCTGAAAAAGCGGTTTTCTTTTCCTCTTTAGTAGGCTCGACGTAGTCGTCGGTCTTAAAGGGAAGACCTGTTATAATATCGGTTTTAGTGTCGTTTTGCTGAGCCTTTACAATATCGCTGTTGTCTGTAAGCTCAATAATCTTATCGGTTAGCGCCTCGGTGTATCCGATAGCCGCGGTAAGCATAGCCGAAGAAGAGTCAGGATTAGGTCTTATGATACCGCTGACCTTAAGGGGAATAGCATCCTTGCCTTCATAAAGCATGGTAAGTCCGGTTTCGGTTTCGCGAAGGTCAACGTATGAGTTAGAGCCTCCAACCTTGCCGTAAAAACTATAGGAAGGAACAAGCTTATAAGAAAGGTTTAAAATTTCCTCATAGGTCCAACTTTTAGTTTCGGTATCAAGGCTTTCGCCTTTTCCGATGCTTTGCCAACGGTCCTTTGCCTCCTCAATAGAGGTAAGACCCAAGGCAAGCAAAGAAATATCGCTGATTTCGTTGTTTTCGTTTACGATTAAAACAACCTCGTTATAGGCGGTGGGCCATTTTCCTGCAATAATATCATACTGCTCGTAAACCAGCTCGTTTATAAGCTCACCGTTATTACCGCTTAAAAGCTCTGTGTAAACGGCAAACTCACTCATTCCCATACTAAGAGCCGAGCTTCCTGCCATTGCGCCGTCGTCAACGCCCATGGTTTCCTGCATTAGCTTCATAGCGTCGGATTCTATAATCTTGCCGTTTTCATCCTTAAAGAAAACGTTGAAATCAACCTTGTAGGAATAGTCAATGGTCGAAACAAGCTTATCAAGACCGTTATCGCCTTTTTCGAGGAATTTTTTAAATGCCGAAAGGTTGTTTTTGCTAACCTGTGCATTCGTCATCGAGTTTATGAGCTTATTAAGCACGGGGCTTGAATAAATCTTATCAAGAGCATGCTCGCTGTTTTCAGAGTTTATACCCATCATAATGGATATAAACTCGGTAGTGTCAACCATTTCTGCTTCAATAGTTATGGGATAGGAAGAAAGGGTTTCCTTTTGGATGGTGTCAATATAAACCTGAATGCCATTTGAAAGGGCAAGAATAAGGGCAATTCCGATAATGCCGATGCTTCCGGCAAATGATGTTAAAATGGTTCTTGCCTTTTTGGTAAGAAGGTTGTTAAACGAAAGGGAAACGGCGGTAAAGAAGGACATTGAGGGCTTCTTTTGTTTCTTTTCCTTTTTAACCTTTTCCGCAGCCTTTTCTTCCTTTATTTCTTCAGGATTATAAGGGTTGGAGTCATGGGTAACCTCGCCGTCTAAAAGGCGGACGATTCTTGTTGAATATTTTTCGGCAAGCTCGGGGTTATGGGTTACCATAATAACAAGCTTATCTTTTGAAATTTCCTTTAAAAGCTCCATAATCTGAACCGACGTTTCGGTGTCAAGCGCACCGGTAGGTTCGTCGGCTAAAAGAATATCGGGGTTGTTAATAAGGGCGCGCGCAATAGCAACACGTTGCATCTGACCGCCTGACATTTGGGTAGGCTTTTTATAAAGTTGGTCAGAAAGTCCAACCTTCTCGAGTGCCGCAATAGCGCGACGGTTTCTTTCTGCCTTTGAAATACCCGAAAGGGTAAGGGCTAATTCGACATTAGAAAGCACAGTCTGATGAGGAATAAGATTATAGGTCTGGAAAACAAATCCTATCGAATGGTTACGATAAGTGTCCCAGTCGCTGTCATCGAATTTTTTTGTAGAGACTTCGTTTATAAAAAGGTCGCCGTCGGTATATTTGTCAAGACCACCGATAATGTTAAGCAGGGTGGTTTTACCGCAACCCGAAGGACCTAATATTGAAACAAACTCGTTTTCACGAAATTTAATATCAATTCCCTTCAAGGCGGCAACTGTGTTATCGCCGACGATATAATTTTTAGTTATTTTCTTAAGTTCTAGCATAAAACACTCCTAAGCTTAAATCTTCACAGGTTTATTTTACCAAAAGTTTGTGAATTTATTGTAAACGAATGCGAAATTTTTAAAATTTCTTCTACTTGAAAGAATGTGATAAATATGATATTATATAGTGTGATTATAATGACTATACAAATGTCGCAACAAATATAAGGAGAAAAGCTATGGCTGATAACCGTCCAATAGGTGTTTTTGATTCGGGTCTTGGCGGACTAACCGTCCTTAGTGAAATCGGGAAGACTTTGCCGAACGAAAATATTGTCTATTTTGGGGACATAGGCAGAGTGCCTTACGGCAACAAGAGTGATGACATTATAAAGTTATATGCCTATCAAGCAGAAAAATTCTTGCTTACCCATGACGTTAAGTATATAGTTGCCGCCTGCGGAACGGTAAGCTCGGTAGCTGAACCTGAGCCTTGCGACCTGCCCGTGCCGTTTATGGGCGTTGTTAAAACCGCAGTAAAGGAAGCTGTGGAAATTACTAAAAATGGCAAAATCGGCGTAATCGGCACCGAGGCTACAATAAACAACGGCGCACACAAAAAAGAGATTTTAAAGCTTTTGCCCGAAGCAGAAGTTTATACAAAAGCGTGTCCTCTTTTTGTGCCTTTGGTTGAGGAAGGAATTTTTTCTACTAAGGATTCTATTGCGCTTGAAACTGCCGAAAGATATCTTTTTAGCATGGTAGAAAACGGGATAGACACTCTTATTTTAGGTTGCACGCATTATCCTTTGCTAACCGAGGTTATAAGACAGGTGGTAGGCGATAAGGTGAACCTTGTTAATATGGGTGTTTCGACCGCCGCTGCACTAAGAAAAGAACTTGAGGAAAAGGATATGCTAAGGGTTGACGGCGAAAAGCCTTATCAAAACTTCTTTGCAAGCGACAAAACGGTAGCGTTTTCGAGGGTTGCAAAAATTCTTTTAGGTAAAGACCTTAGCGACAAGGACGTTTTGGTAACGGATGTAAGCAAAATATGACAGATGTAGTAATTGAAATAAAAGGCACTCAGATTTATGAAAACGATAAGGACCTAACCGAGTTTACAACCATAGGTAAAATGGAACAAGGCCAAGACCTTATAAAGCTTTATTATAACGAGAGTGATGAAATAGGTGCCAAGGGTGTAAAAACAGAACTTACCTTATCAGGCGGCACCAAGCTTCAACTTGTAAGAAGCGGTGGTCTAGTCGGCGGTCTTACGGTCGAAAAGGGCAAAAGGCACACCTGTTTATACAATACTCCATACGGCGATTTTATGGTTGGCGTTTATGGAGAAACCGTTTCGGCTATGGTCGATGACAATGGCGGGAAAATATATTTAAGCTATACTCTGGATGTAAATTCGGGACTTTTAAGCCGAAATATTATGGAAATAAAGATAAAAAAATCGAACTCGTAAAAGGAGCAAAACAATGTCTTACGTAGTTTTAAAGGCAAAAAACCAAATAGATGAGATTTTAAACGGCGCTTATAAAAAGGCGGTAGAAAAAGGGGAACTTACAGAAGCAGAGCTTGGCGCTTACAAAATCGAAATTCCTCAAAACCGCGACCACGGCGACTATGCTGTAAATGCGGCTATGGTCTGGTCAAAGGCGCTTCGCAATAATCCCAGAAAGATTGCCGAAATATTAACTCAAAATTTTGAGCTTGACAACACCTATATCGACCGCACCGAAATTGCGGGTCCCGGATTTTTAAACTTTTTCTTATCGGACAAGTACTATGCCGATATCGTTTTAGACGTAAACGAGAAGGGAGAAGACTACGGTAAGAGCGACTTCGGCAAGGGCAAAAGGGTGCTTGTTGAGTTTGTATCTGCCAACCCTACAGGCCCTATGCATATCGGTAATGCTCGTGGCGGTGCCTTAGGCGACTGTTTAGCATCTGTTATGGCTGCGGCAGGATATTACGTTGAACGTGAGTTCTATATTAACGATGCAGGCAACCAGATAAACAAGTTTGGTTTATCCTTAGAACTAAGATACCTACAGCTTTATAAAGAGGGCATTGAAATGCCCGAGGACTCCTACCACGGCGAGGATATTATAAATCACGCGAAGGCGTTCGCAGAAATTCACGGCGACAGTTTCGTAGAAAGAACCGAGGAAGAAAGAAGAGCCGCTTTAGTTGATTTCGCGCTACCAAAGAATATTGAGGGCCTTGAAAAAGACCTTTTAAAATATCGTATTGAGTATGATACTTGGTTTAAGGAAAGCACGCTTCACGGCAACGGCGAAGCGGCAAACATCGTAGAACTTCTCCGTAAAAGCGGTCACACCTACGAAGAAGAGGGCGCCGTTTGGTTCCGTGCTACCGACTTTGGTTGCGATAAGGACTTCGTTTTAGTCCGTGCTAACGGATTCCCGACCTACGTTGTTCCCGATATTGCATACCACTACAACAAGCTTGTAACCCGTGGCTTTGATAAGGCTATCGACGTGCTCGGTGCCGACCATCACGGCTACGTTCCTCGTTTAAAGGCTGCGTTAACAGCCCTTGGTGTAGACGCAGATAAGTTAGACGTAATCTTAATGCAGATGGTAAGACTTGTTCGCGGCGGAGTGGTAATCAAGGCTTCGAAGCGTTCGGGTAAGGCAATAACACTTGTAACCTTGCTTGATGAGGTTCCGATTGATGCGGCAAGATTCTTCTTCAACCTCCGTGAGCCAAACAGCCACTTTGACTTTGATTTAGACCTAGCTGTTGAACAGTCTAACCAAAACCCCGTTTACTACGTTCAGTATGCACATGCCAGAATTTGCAGCATTTTAAGAAATCTAAAAGCAGAGGGTGTTGAAAAAGAAGAAAGCGGAGCAGACAGACTCGTTCTTCTTAAAGCTCCTGAGGAAAGAGAGCTTATCGCTCACATCTCAGGACTTACCGATGAAATTATCGCATCGGCTAACCAGTACGACCCTGCAAAGATGACACACTATGTGGTTGACGTTGCAACCAAGTTCCATAAGTTTTATAACGCATGCAGAGTTAAATGCGATGATAAGGAGCTTATGCAGGCAAGACTTAGCCTTTGCGTTGCTACCGCTACAGTTATTAAAAACGTTCTTTCAATGCTCAAAATCGACGCACCTGAGTCAATGTAATAAAAAAGCCCTCTGTTCAAACGAACAGAGTGCTTTTTTATTAGTTTTAAGTTTTACTTATGCTAATTCAGCAAAGTACTTAATGGTGCGAACCATCTGGCTGGTGTAGGAGTTCTCGTTATCATACCAAGAAACAACCTGAACCTCATAAAGGTCATCAGCAATCTTAGCAACCATTGTCTGAGTTGCATCGAAGAGAGAACCAAAGCGCATACCGATAACGTCGGAAGAAACGATTTGGTCTTCGTTGTAACCGAAGGACTCACAAGCAGCAGCCTTCATAGCAGCGTTGATGCCTTCCTTAGTAACGTCCTTGCCCTTAACAACAGCGGTAAGAATTGTAGTAGAACCGGTTGTTACAGGAACACGCTGAGCAGAACCGATGAGCTTACCATTGAGCTCAGGGATAACAAGGCCGATAGCCTTAGCAGCGCCTGTTGAGTTAGGAACGATGTTTGCAGCACCTGCGCGTGCACGGCGAAGGTCACCCTTTCTGTGAGGACCGTCAAGAATCATCTGGTCGCCGGTGTAAGCGTGAATTGTGCTCATGATACCGCTCTGAATTGCAGCATAATCGTTAAGAGCCTTTGCCATAGGAGCAAGGCAGTTAGTTGTGCAAGAAGCAGCAGAAATAATCTTGTCATCAGCAGTAAGAGTATCTTCGTTTACGCTGAAAACGATAGTGGGAAGGTCATTTCCTGCAGGAGCAGAAATAACTACCTTCTTAGCGCCGGCATCAATGTGAGCCTGGCTCTTGTCCTTAGAGCAGTAGAAACCTGTGCACTCAAGAACAACGTCTACGCCGATTTCGCCCCAAGGAAGGTCCTTAGCATCCTTCTCAGCATAGATTTTGAGGGTCTTGCCGTCAACAGTGATAGTACCAGCCTCATCATCTGCAGTTACGGTGTGCTTATTTTCACCGATGTAACCACAGTAACCACCCTGTGCTGTGTCATACTTTAAAACGTTAGCAAGCATAGAGGGCTTGGTAAGGTCGTTGATAGCTACTACATCGTAGCCTTCAGCACCGAACATCTGACGGAATGCAAGACGACCGATACGGCCGAAGCCGTTAATTGCAACTTTAACCATTGGAATATTCCTCCTAAAAAATTTTTACATATTGTATTTTAACCTAAAATATAAAAATTTGCAAGTAGTTCGTTTATTTTTTAACGATATTTTTGCATTTTGTTCAAAAAATTGGATATCTGTACTATTTTTATAGAATTTATTTTGCTATTTTGTGCAACTTTATAGCGAATTTATGATACTTTCGGCAACCTTGATGCCGTCAACCGCCGCCGACATAATTCCGCCGGCATATCCTGCACCTTCTCCTGAGGGGTAAAGACCTAAAAGGTTGGTCGAGCAGAAGTCTTCGTTTCTAACTATTCTAACAGGGCAAGAACTTCTGGCTTCGGGAGCTGTAAGAATTGCCTTTTTATCGGCAAAGCCCGAAAGCTTTGAGTCTAATCTTTTAATTCCTTCTTTAAGAGAATTGTTTACAAAGTCGGGGAAGATTTTAGAGATATCGGAATAAATTGCACATGGTTTTACGGTTGGTGTAACGTCCGACTCAACCTTTTCTCCAAAGACAAAGCTTCCGACAGTTTCGACGGGCACGCCTTTTCCTTTTGTAAGGTTGTACGCGGTCGATTCTATCTGTCTTTGAAGCTCAATTCCCGAAAGAATATCTTCTCCTAAATCTTCGGGTAAAACCTCGGTTAAAACGGCGCTGTTTGCATTTTTGCCGTCGCGCGCAGAATAACTCATTCCGTTAACACAGATGCGACCCTCTTCACTCGAAGCGTTTACAACAAACCCACCCGGGCACATACAAAAGGTATATACCCCTCTGCCGTTTTCAAGGTGGACGGCTAGTTTATAATCGGCTGCAGAAAGGGCAGGGTGATTATAAAAATCGCCATAGAGAGTCTTGTTTAGTTGTTCCTGACTATGCTCAATTCTAACCCCTACCGCAAAAGGCTTTTTAACCATATTTACACCAAGTTCTTTAAGGGTATAAAAGGTGTCCCTTGCCGAGTGACCTATTGCTAAAATTAAGTGCTCGGTTTTAAGGGTATAGTCTTCATAAGGAGATGACACCAAAACCGAAGTAAGCTTTCCGTTTTCGCAAGTTATACCGTTAAGGCGGTTTTCAAAACGAACCTCGCCACCCAAGGAGATAATTTCTTTTCGAATGTTTTTTACAACGACCGACAAAATATCGGTGCCGATATGTGGCTTTGCATCGGTGAGAATGTTTTCTTTAGCACCAAAGCGGACAAAGGTGTCAAGCACGGCAGAAATTCTTACGTCCTTAATACCGGTTGTGAGTTTTCCGTCCGAAAAGGTGCCTGCACCGCCTTCGCCAAACTGAACGTTTGATTCAGGGTTTAATTTACCACCCGACCAAAAGGCGTCCACGTCCTTTTTTCTTTCTTCGACACATTTTCCGCGCTCTAAAACTATTGGTTTAAGGCCTGCTTTTGCTAGCGTTAGTGCTGCAAAAATTCCTGCAGGGCCAAAGCCTACTACGACAGGTCTTAAAGGGGTAGATTTATCGGTTTTAGGGAAAAGGTATCTTTTTTCATTATAAATGCTTGCATTTTTAAGCCTTTTTACCGCCTTGGCTTCATTTTCTAACGAAACCAAAACCGAGCAACAAAAATGCACGTTGTTTTTATGTCTTGCATCAACCGACCTTTTATAAAGTTTTGCCGAAAGCAGTTTAACACCCTTAAAGTTAGGGTGTAAAGCAAGTTCGGATTTAAGATTATTAAAATCGGTGTCAAGCGAGAGATTTAAGTTATTAATAAGTACCATTATTTAAAAATTCAGCGTTGCCGCATTTTCTCCTGCTAAAATTCCGCTCATAAAGGCAAAGCGAAGGTTAAATCCACCGCAGTCGCCGTCAATATCCAAAATTTCGCCTGCCGCAAAAAGGCCCTTGTGCTTTTTTGACATAAAGGTTTGGTTGTTAAATTCAGCGGTAGAAACTCCGCCTGCGGTAACTTGAGAATCGTTAAATCCCGTGTGGGATAAAACCTTAAATCTAAAGTTTTTCAGGGCAAAGGCGACCTTATTCATATCAAGAACCGAAGCACTATCAGATAAGGCGTAGCCACAGTATTTTAAAACAACCTGTCCGAGTCTTTTGTTTAAAAATCCTGTGAAAAATTCCTCTAAACTGCGCTCTTTTAAAACAGTCCTTCTTTCTTCTAAAGCGGTTTTAAGGACTTCTAAAGATGTGTCTTCAAAAAGGTCTAAAGATACAGAAAACTCGCCGTTTTCTCTTACCGCATCACGAGAAATTTGTAAAACCGCAGGACCCGAGAGTCCAAAGTCACAAAAGAGTACCTCGTCCGAAAAACTGCAAAGGCTCTTTTTGTCTTTTAAAAGGGTCGCCTTGGCATTAACCTTGATGCCCTTTAACTGTTTTGTATAGGTGTTGTCGGTTTTAAGCTTAACGATAGCAGGGGTGGTTTTAACCGTTTTGTAGCCGAGTTCCTTTAAAAGCTTTAAAGCCGAGCCGTCACTGCCAAGCGAAGCGCCGCCCGAAAAAAGTCCGCCTGCTACAATAACCGCCTTTGCGGTTAGGGTATTGTCGTTAAAATAAAGGGTAAATTCATCCTTTTTTTGAATTTTTGTAACCTTGCTGTCAACAAGGGTTTTAACCTTTAACTTTTCGCATTCAAACCTTAAACAGTCAACCACGCTTGAAGCCTGCAAAGAGGCAGGGTAGGCCTTGTCCTCTTCAAAAACGAAGGGAATACCGATACTCATAAAGAACTCTTCAAAGGTTTTGCCTAATTTTTCACTCAAACAAAAATCTGCAAAGGAAACATCCTCACCGTGATAACGGTCAAGAGAAATTTCCTTGTTTGTGATATTGCATCTGCCGTTACCTGTGGTAATAAGCTTTTTACCAACACGGGGAAGAGCCTCTATAACAAAGACCTCAAGAGCAGGGTTTTTGCGTTTTGCCGAAATTGCGGCGGCAAGACCCGAAGCGCCTCCGCCGATAACGGCAATATCTGCACGATAGTTCATAAAATACCTCTAATTTAAAATTTGAATATAATTCCCACAACTGCACCTAAAAGGATAATAACTATGGGATGCAACTTTTTAAACTTGAATGCGCAAGCGGTAAAAATGCCGAAAAATATTATAGCCGTAGGATTAAAAAATGCCAAGAGCTCGGTTGCTTCCTCGTTAAAGAGTCTTGGAATCAGAACCTTTAAGGTAGAAACAATAAGCATACCTAAAACAGCAGGTCTAAGGGCATAAAACACATCCTTAACAAGCTTGCTTTCCTTAAATTTGTTTAAAACGCCTGCAACGATTAAAATTACGATAATGCTTGGCAAAACAAGGGAGAGTGTTGCGGTAAGGGCGCCTAAAACACCTGCCGCGCTATATCCTGCATAGGTTGCCATATTAACGCCGATAGGACCCGGAGTTGACTCGGAGACGGCAATCATATTCGTAAGCTCTTCTGCCGAGTACCATTCGGGATGCCTGACGGCAATATCCATTAAAAAGGGAATAGTTGCAAGTCCGCCACCGATAGAAAAGAGCCCCGTTTTAAAAAACTCCCAAAAGAGAAGAAGATAAATCATTTTTTCTCTTCCTCCTTTTTCGTTTTCTTAGAAAGGATTAAATTTTTATAAAGGATACCCAAAAGGGCAGCCGAAACAATTACAATGATGGGGGATAGTTTTAAAACAAGTGTGCAAACAAAGGCTAAAACGGCAATAATAGCGGTAAAAACATCTATAACACCTGTTTTTGTAAGACCTGTTAAAGCCTTTACGATAATGGCGCAAACCGCCACGCTTATTCCCGCAAAAGCGCTCTCGGCAATACTGTTGCCTGCAATTTTTTCAAGCACGCCGGCAAGAGCAGAAATTATAATAAGTGAAGGAGAAATAACACCCAAGGTTGCAAAAATTCCACCTAAAACACCCTTTAGCTTGTGGCCTATAAAGGTGGCGGTGTTAACCGCAATTACACCGGGTGTGCATTGACCTACGGCGTAAAAGTCCATAATTTCTTCCTTTGTTATAAACCGGCGTTTGTCGACAAGTTCTCTTTCTAAAATAGGAAGCATGGCGTAACCGCCACCAAAGGTCATTATTCCTATTTTAAAGAAAAGCCCGTAAAGTTTTAAAAGGGTTTTCATAGCTACTCCTTTTCAATGTTTATTACAGTTAATATAGAATCTTCAACCTTAAAGGAAACTCTAAAACCGCCAAAAGACATTTTATAAACACGCTCGTTGTCCGACTGATAAGCAGGTCTTGGGTCTTCGCTTAAAAGTTCTGTTAAAGCCGTTCTCAGCGTTTCGGGCAGGACCTCTAAAAGAACCTTATCACAAATAACCTCGCATCTTCGCTTTTCAAATGATGTAAAGCCTTCTTTGGCATTTGGTTTTGAGTCGGCATAAGGAATATAAGGCTTTATGTCGTAAATCGGCGTGCCGCTTAAAAGGTCGGCGCCCGCAACCGTGATAACAGGGCCTAAAAGCTTGTCCTGTCTAATCGACACGATTTCAACCGAGGAAAGACCGATGGGATTCGGCCTATAGGGTGAACGGGTTGCAAAAACACCTATCCTTTTATTACCGCCAAGACGAGGAGGTCTGACTGTTGGCGACCAGGTATCTCGTTCGGCTTCGGTAAACTTCCAAATAAGCCAGATATGTGAAAAATCGGCTAGTTCTCGTATAGCTTCCATTCTTCGGTACTCGGGTTCAAAAACAATTTCAGACAAAAGGGAATTGACAAGACCGCTTTGTCTTGGGATACCGAAATTTTCGGTATATGCGTTTTTAATTGTCGCAATTTTTTTAAGACTAAATTCATCCGACAAAGGAACTTCACCCCACATTCAAAATAAGTATAAATTGAATATAATAAAAAAGTCAATAGTTATGAATAAATAAATATAGATTATTGGAAGAGTTTGTGTTACAATGTATGAAACGTAAAAATTTAAGGAGTGCAAATATGCAAAGAGAAAGACTGTCAAGCAGACTGGGTTTTATCCTTTTATCTGCAGGATGCGCAATAGGAATAGGAAACGTTTGGAAGTTTCCTTGGGTAGCAGGAAACAATGGCGGTGGCGCCTTCGTTTTAATCTACTTAATATTTTTGGTAATTATGGGACTTCCCGTGCTCACTATGGAATTTTCACTTGGTAGAGCCAGTCAGAAAAGTCCTATCGACCTATATAAACCGCTTGAACCAAAGGGAACAAAGTGGCATCTTCACGGATACGTTTGTTTTATCGGCGCTTATATTTTAATGATGTTTTATACCACCGTTTCGGGTTGGATGGTAAATTATTTCGTTTCAACCGCCACAGGTAAGTTCGATGGCCTTGACAGTGTGAGCATTCAAAATCAGTTCGACAGTTTAAAGGCAGACCCCTTAACAATGCTGTTTTATACAGGTTTAGTAATTTTAGTTGCCGTTATTATTTGCTCGTTTAACCTAAGCGGCGGACTTGAAAGAATAACCAAATATATGATGATAGCTTTGCTTTTGATAATGGTAGGCCTTGCTATAAGCAGTTTCTTTATGGAGGGTAGCCGTGAAGGCTTAAGTTTCTATTTAGTGCCTGACTTTGAAAAGCTAAATACTCCCGAAAAGTTTATAAACGTTGCTTCTGCGGCTATGCAACAAGCTTTCTTTACCTTGTCTTTAGGACTCGGCTCTATGGCGATTTTCGGAAGCTATATCGATAAAAAGCGTTCGCTTCTTGGGGAATCTTTAAACGTTGCCGTGCTTGACACCTTTGTTGCGGTAACCTCGGGACTTATTATTTTCCCTGCTTGCTTTACCTATAATATCGACGTTAATGCAGGACCTGATTTAATTTTTGTAACCCTGCCTAACGTGTTTAACAATATGCCGCATCCTTACGGCAGAATTATAGGAACCTTCTTCTTTGTCTTTATGTCGTTTGCGGCACTTTCAACCGTGCTTGCCGTTTTCCAGATGATAGTAGGCTGCTTGCAGGACAAACTAAACTGGAGCAAGAGAAAATCAAGTATAATAGGCGGTATTGCCCTCTTCGTTTTATCTGTTCCCTGTGTTTTAGGTTTTAATATTATTCCCAATATCAACTTCTTCGGTAAAATGGCAAACGTGCTCGATATCGAGGACTTTATCGTTTCAAACGTTTTACTTCCCGTAGGCTCGCTTATCTTTGTTCTTTTCTGCACAAACAAGCGTTACGGTTGGGGCTTTAAAAACTTTAAGGACGCCGCAAACGAGGGCGAAGGCTTAAAGATTAAAAACTGGATGAGAGGTTATATGACCTTCGTCTTGCCCGTAATAGTTTTAGTAATTTTAATTTTGGGTATTATTAGCTGGTTTAAATAAGCTACTGCTTTTTAGCGGATTTTCGATACTTTGACGGAGAAATTCCAAAAACTTTTTTAAAGCAGTTAATAAAATATGCGCTATCGTTAAAGCCACAGGAAATGGCTATATCCATTATGGACTTTCGGGTTTTTTCAAGCATTTCTCTAGCCTCTTCAAGACGCGCCAGACGGATATATTCGGTAGCGGTAACTCCGGTTATTTTCTTAAACTTTCGGCAAAAGTAGGACCTTTCATAGCCTAGGGTTTTGCTTATTTCTTCAATGGAAAGCCTACTTTTAAGGTTAGCGTTAATGTAGTTTAAAACGTTGTCGAAGTTTTCGCCTATATGAGCTTTGGAAAGGGAAGTATCTACACAGTGTTTTAAAAGCAAACCTAAAAGCTTATAAAGACTGCCGATAATTTCAAGCGAGTGATATTCAGATTCTTTACTGCTCATTTCTACAATATTTTCGGCTAAAGAAACAATTTCCTTAAGGTCTGTTTTGTACTTAAAGCAGACCTCTCCGTTTATTATGGGTTCAAGATAGCTGCCTGTTGAAACGGTGTTGTTAAACAGATTTTTAATATCAAACATTATAACGAAGTATTCTACGCCATTTTTACTTGGAAGTCCTAAGTGAGAAAAGGTAGGAGATATAATAGAAAGCTCACCCGGATGCACCTGCACCTCTTCGCCGTTGCAAATAAGCTCTAAAACACCGCTTTTTACAAGGTGTAGCTCAATGCGGTCGTGCCAGTGCTGAGTGAAACCCGGTATGCTCGAATCAAAGTTTAAGGATAGAACCTTAACCGAGCTTTCATTATATACAACAGGGGTAAGTTCTTTTTTAGCGGCAATGCTCATAAATCACGCTCCAAAACCAAAAGTCAAAAAATTACAATAAAAAATCAAAATAACACAATTTTATTTATGCGAATATGTTATCATAAACTTATAAAAAAATCAATATTTTTGGAGGTTTTTTATGAGAATAGGTACAATGGTTTATCTTGATGATGGAAAGGACTTAGAGCAAAAGTTTAAAAACCTTGTTGAACTAAAGCTCGACAGTTGCCAACTTTGTTCTTGGAAGCCTGAACTTTGGACAGATGAAAACGTAGATAAAATAAAGGAATATACCGAAAAGTACGGCATTACCATTTCGGCTTTTTGGTGCGGTCTTGAGGGACCCGGTGTTTGGGACCTTTATGACGGTCAGATTACTTTAGGTTTAGTTCCACCCGAATATAGACAAATGAGGGTACAAAACCTCTGTGACGGCTCTGAGTTTGCAAAGAAACTCGGCGTTACCGACGTGGTTACACACATGGGCTTTATTCCCGAGAATCCTAACGACCCGAACTTTGCATCTTTCTGTGTTGCTGTTAGAACTGTTGCATCTTATCTTAAGAAGAACGGCCAGTATCTCTTATTCGAAACAGGTCAGGAAACTCCTGTTACAATGCTTCGTTGCTTTGAAAAGGTAGGTTATGATAATTTAGGTGTTAACCTTGATACTGCAAACCTTATTCTTTACGGCAGAGCAAACCCCGTAGATGCGCTTGATGTTTTCGGCAAATACGTCAGAAACATTCACGCCAAGGACGGATTCTATCCGACCAACGGCCACGAGCTTGGCAGGGAAGTCAGACTCGGCGACGGAAAGGTTGACTTTAAGGCGCTTTTCAAAAAGCTTAAGGAACTTGAATACGATTCTTTTGTTACCATTGAAAGAGAAATCTGGGATGAGCAACAGAAGGCAGATATTATTTATGCCAGAGATTATTTAGGCGATATAATTAAAGAGGTTTACGGAGGTTAAAAGTTATGCTTAAGGTAGGTTTAGTTGGTGTTGGCGTTATCAGCACCGTGCATATTCCGGCTTGGTTATCCATTGAGGGCGTTGAACTTGTTGCCCTTTGTGACATTAGACCAGAGCAGATGGAAAAATATCCAAACATCAGACAGTACACCGACTTTTATGAAATGTTAGAAAGGGAAGAGCTTGATGTTTTAGACATCTGCGTTCCTACATATCTACATCCCGAGTTTTCTATAAAGGCTATGGAAAAGGGCATAAACGTTTTATGCGAAAAGCCTGTTTCTCTTGACGAGGCAGATATTGCTCGTATGTATGGCACCGCAGAAAAAATGGGCGTTAAGTTTATGATAGCGCAGGTGCTTCGCTTCTGGAGAGAGTATGCCGTTGTAAAGAGCATTAAAGAAAGCGGAAAATACGGCAAATTATTATCAGGCACAATGACAAGACTTGGTGGCTATCCTGCTTCAAGCTGGGATGGCTGGATGATGGATGAAAAGAGAAGCGGACTAGTACCCTTCGACTTACACATTCACGATTTGGACTTTTTGGTTTATGCTTTTGGCGAGCCAAAAAATACGACCTCATTTAGAGCAAGAAGACCCGAGCAGGATTTCATAAATGCCGTTTATGAATATGACGATTTCTTCATCGGCACCGAGGCTTCTTGGTATGCTTCACCCTATCCTTTCTCTGCTCACTACCGCTTCCAGTTTGAGAAAGCCGTAGTATCTTGTGAAGCAGGAGGATTTAAAATCCACGAGTTAGACGGTACCGTTTTAGGACTTGACGACGTTATAGGCGAGTTTGATGAAACAAAAAATCTCACACCTAACGCTTACCTTAACGAAATCGTTTATTTCCTTGACTGCATTAAGAAGGATGTTCCTGCAAGCAAGGTAAAACCAAATGAACTCGAAACAGTAATAAAAACTCTTAAGGGGCTTTGATAAAAATGGAAAAATTAAGGGTTGCGGTTATAGGTTGCGGAAGTATTTCTGTTATGCACCTAGACTCTATTGCCGCATTTTCAGATGTTGAACTTGTAGCCGTTTGCGATACAAAAGAGGATAGGGCTGTTGCCGCATCCAAAAAATATGGCGGCAAGGCTTATACCGACTATTTAGAACTTTTCGAAAATGAAAAGTTAGATGCGGTTAATATTTGTTTGCCCCATTATCTTCACGTGCCGGTAGCAATAGCCGCCTTTAAAAAGGGAATAAGCGTCCTTTCCGAAAAGCCTATGAGCATAAAGTACGAGGATGCCGAAGAAGCGGTTAGAGTAGCCGATGAATGCGGTGTTAAGTACGGCGTTATTTTCCAATGCCGTTATAATGCTCCCTCAAGACTTGTAAAGCAAAGAATTCTTGACGGCAAACTTGGCGCGGTTAAGTGCGGCAGAACAACCCTTACTTGGTACAGACCCGACGATTATTATGATTCATCCGACTGGAAAGGCACTTGGGATAAAGAGGGTGGCGGTGTTATAATCGACCAGGCAATTCACTCTTTGGACCTTGCTAACTGGATGATTGACAGCACACCTGTAGAGGTTTCTTCTTCGCTCCACAACCGCAACCATAAAATTATGGTGGTTGAGGATTCGGCAGAGGGACTTATTAAGTATGAAAACGGCGCAATTCTTTCCTTTTACGCTATGAACAATTATCTTATCGATGAGCCTATCGAGATAAGACTCCTTTGCGAAAACGGAAAGGCTGTTTTCTCTTACGACCACGCCAGAATAGAATATAGCGACGGCACTGTTGAAACCGCCGACAACAAACCTGAGGATAGGTTCAAATATTCAGGCGGTAAGGATTATTGGGGATTCCAACATGCTCCGCAACTAAGACAGTTTTATAATGCCGTGAAAGGCGAAGAAGAACTTGAAATTTCGGGCAAGGAAGCTATAAAGACTCAAAACATCGTTTGTCAGATTTATAAAAATAACGATAGTCCTATAGGTTAAAGCTATGCTTGAAAAGATATCAAAAATAAGACTTACCCCTTTATTAGAGAGAATAGAGGTTTTATCTTTTTTGTCGCTTGACTCGACAAATACTCGTGCTAAGACCCTTTTGCTAAAGGGGAAGACAACTCCCTTTTTGGTTGTGACAAATAAGCAAACAAAGGGAAAAGGCCGACAGGGCAAAAGCTTTTATTCGAAGCGAAACTCGGGCATTTATATGACCCTTGCGGTAGATAAAGAGCTTGTAAAAACTTCGGCAATTACTGCGGCAGCTGCAGTATCGGTAGCCACCGCCTTAAACGAAAAAGCTAACGCTAATGCTAAAATCAAATGGGTAAATGATATTTATATTGACGGCAAAAAGGCGAGCGGAATTTTATGCGAAGCGGTAAAGGATACCAATAACACTCTTAAAGGGTATATAATCGGCATCGGAATTAATGTAGGTATAAAGAAATTTCCAAAGGATATTGAAAATATCGCAACCTCTGTAAAGACCGACAATAAAAACCTTTTAGCCGCTACGGTTATAAATAATCTAATGGATAATTTAGCCGATAAGGAAGGCTCGTTTTTATCCGCTTATAAGGAATTATCCTTATGTTTAGGTAAAGAAATTATCTATACCGAAAATGGTAAAACAAAAACTGCAAAAGCTATAGATATAGATAATGACGGCGGACTTGTAATCGAAGAAAACGGCAATATAAAAACCCTTAATGGCGGAGAAATAAGTGTTAGGATAATGTAAAATAAAGAACTCCAAGCAATACGCTTGGAGTTCTTTTATTCCTTAGGCGTTGGTATAAACATTTTTGCGATTTTGCCTTTGCCTCGGTTTTTCACGTAGAAAAAGCCGATAACACTAAAAATAAAAGCGCCGATAAAGTTTACAAAAAGGTCCTTCATAGTGTCGTAAAGTCCTATATCAACGTAACCCGAAAGGATATATTCGCCACCGTTTAAAGAAAGTTCGTTTATTCCGTTTATGTGGATAGTGCGGTTTTTACCCGTAAGGTCAAAAGCAATACTTGAAATCTCGGTTAGGACCATATCTTTTTGCATATCGGTTTTTAAAAAATAGTCTACCGAAAACTCGAAAAATTCCCAAAAAATTCCAATAGTCATCGAAAAGCAGAAGGCAACGACCGAAAGATATAAGGGAGATAGCTCAAACTTTGTGTGGTGGCTTTTGTTTAAAATATCAACAAGGGAAAAACCAACCGCCGAAAAGATAAATCCGTTTACCGTATGAAGCAGGGTATCAAAATGCGGAACCTTTACGTAGTAGTAGGCGAGTTCGCCTAAAATTTGCGAAGCAAAAATAAAAAGCAGAACGATTATTTCAAGTGCAGACGGAAGATTCAGATTAAATTGTTTTTCAAAAAACGAGGGCAACAAAAAAAGAACTAAGGATAACGCGCAAACGAAGGCTGACTCTAAATCGCCGCGTCCGAGCGACACTAACAAAGCGGCTAAAACCAAGGCGCGAAGCACCACGTAAACCGCAAAGGACGCCTTGTTTTCCCGTATGTTTTCTTTCATTTCTTTTAAAACTTTACCCATAATTCACACCTCTTCAGTTTATTATCTCACAAAATTGTGAACTAATTTGTGGTAAAATGTGAATAATCTTGTTTTAATTTTAAGGTTTTGGTATAATTAATTTCGGAAAGGAAGTGGGCAAATGAAAATCGATAAAAAGCAAACCTTACTTTTGCATGTTTGTTGCGCCCCGTGTTCTAGCTCGGTTATCGAGGTTTTAAGGGACGATTTTGATATAACCCTTTATTTTTACAACCCCAACATTACAAGCCGAGAAGAGTATGATTTAAGACTAAACGAACTTAAAAGGCTCGTTTTGGAAATGCCTGCCGCCAGAGGTCTTTCTATTATAGAAGGAAAATATAACCCCGATGAATTCTTTAAATTATCAAAAGGACTCGAAAGCGAAAAAGAGGGTGGAAAAAGATGCACCCTTTGTTATGAAGAACGCCTTTTAAGCACGGCAAATTTGGCCGAAGAGTTGGGATTTGACCTTTTCACAACCACACTTTCTGTAAGCCCTTATAAAAATGCTAAAAAATTAAACGAAATAGGACAAAGGCTTGCGGAATCCAAAAAAACCGAATATTTGGTGTCTGATTTCAAGAAAAAAGACGGCTATAAAAGGAGCATAGAACTGTCGAAGCAATACGGTCTTTACAGGCAGGATTACTGCGGTTGCGTTTATTCAAAAATGGAACGCGAAGAAGAAAAAGGTAAAAACCCCTAAATTTTTCGTTAAAATTTTGACAATTTTTTTGTTTTTGCTATTTACAAATGAAATATTAAGTGTTATTATATTATGCGTATGGGTATGTCCGTTCGGGATAGACCTTTTATCTAATATCAAGGAGGAAAAATTGATGGCAAGAAAGTTCAAAACTATGGACGGTAATAATGCCGCTGCTCACGTGTCCTATGCGTTCACAGAAGTTGCAGGTATTTATCCTATTACTCCGTCCAGCCCAATGGCAGACTATGTTGACCAGTGGTCAGCACAGGGCCTAAAAAACATTTTCGGAACAACCGCAAAGGTTGTTGAAATGCAGTCTGAAGCAGGTGCTGCAGGTACCGTTCACGGCTCACTCGGCGCAGGTGCATTAACTACCACCTACACCGCTTCTCAGGGACTTCTTCTTATGATTCCCAACATGTATAAGATTGCAGGTGAGCTTTTACCCTGCGTGTTCCACGTATCAGCACGTTGCGTAGCTTCTCACGCTCTTAACATTTTCGGCGACCATTCTGACGTTTATGCATGCCGCCAGACAGGTTTCGCTATGCTTGCAAACACAAATACTCAGGAAGTTATGGACCTTGGTGCAGTTGCTCACTTAGCAACCATTAAGAGCCGTGTTCCTTTCATCAACTTCTTCGATGGTTTCCGTACTTCACACGAAATCCAGAAAATTCAGGTTTGGGATTTTGAAGACCTCAAAGAAATGTGCGACATGGATGCAGTAGCTGCATTCCGCAAGCGTGCTTTAAATCCTGAGCATCCTGTAATGCGTGGTTCTCACGAAAACGGAGATATCTTCTTCCAGCATCGTGAGGCTTGCAACAAGTACTATGATGCAGTTCCCGCAATTGTTGAAGAATATATGGATAAGGTTAATGCTAAGCTTGGTACCGACTATAAGCTCTTCAACTACTACGGTGCAGAAGACGCAGAGCGCGTAATCGTAGCTATGGGTTCTGTTTGTGACGTTGCAGAAGAGGTTATTGATTATCTTACCGCTAAGGGTGAGAAGGTAGGTCTTGTAAAGGTTAGACTTTATCGTCCTTTCTCTGCTGAAAAATTAGCTGCTGCTATTCCTGCTACTGCTAAGAAGGTTGCTGTTCTTGACAGAACTAAGGAGCCCGGTGCTCTTGGCGAGCCTTAATTCTTAGACGTTGTTGCTGCTCTTACCGCTATGGGCAGAAACGATATTAAGGTTATCGGCGGCCGTTACGGTTTAGGTTCTAAGGATACTCCTCCTTCAAGCATCTTCGCTATTTACGATGAGCTCTCGAAGGATGCTCCTAAGAGCCTCTTCACAATCGGTATCGTAGATGACGTTACCGGACTTTCTCTTGAAGAGAAGGTTTCTCCCAACACCGCAGCAGAAGGCACCAAGGAATGCAAGTTCTGGGGTCTCGGCGGCGACGGTACTGTTGGTGCTAACAAGAACTCTATTAAGATTATCGGTGACCACACCGACAAGTATGTTCAGGCATACTTCCAGTATGACTCAAAGAAGACCGGTGGTATCACAATTTCTCACCTTCGTTTCGGCGATAAGCCCATCAAGTCTCCTTACTATATAAACAAGGCTGACTTCGTTGCTTGCCACAACCCCTCTTATGTAATTAAGGGTTACAAGATGGTTAACGACGTTAAGCCCGGCGGTGTATTCTTAATCAACTGCCAGTGGACTGCTGAAGAGCTTGACAAACATATGCCTGCTGAAGCTAAGCGCTATATCGCTAAGAACAACGTTCAGCTTTACACAGTTAACGCTATTGACCTTGCTGCTTCTATCGGAATGGGCAAGCGTACAAATACAATCCTTCAGTCTGCTTTCTTTGCATTAGCTGACATTATGCCAAGAGAAGATGCAATTCAGTATATGAAGGATGCTGCTACAAAGTCTTACCTCAAGAAGGGTCAAGATGTAGTTGATATGAACCATAAGGCTATCGATGCCGGCGCTACCGCTTATGTTAAGATTGATGTTCCAGCTGCTTGGGCAGATGCTACTGATGATATGGCAGATGCTGCATCTAAGGGCATTGATAAGGTAGTTAAGATGGTTGATACCGTTATGAAGCCTGTTGCAAAGATGGACGGAGATTCTCTCCCTGTTTCTGCATTCGTTGACTATGCTGACGGTACATTCGAGCACGGCGCTTCTGCTTATGAGAAGCGTGGAGTTGCAGTTATGGTTCCTGAGTGGGATAACACTACCTGCGCTCAGTGTAACAAGTGCGCATTCGTTTGTCCTCATGCTACAATTCGTCCTTATGCTTTAACCGCTGACGAAGTAGCCGCTGCTCCTGAAAATATGAAGCTTGGCACAAAGCCTATCTTCAAGACTGATTATAAGTATACTCTCGCTGTTTCTCCTCTCGATTGTATGGGATGCGGAGTTTGTATCGGCGTATGTCCCACAAACTCACTCAAGATGGTATCTCGTGAGAGCCAGGAAAAAGAGCAGGATGTATTTGATTACTGTGTTGCTAAGGTTACCGAGAAGGCTGACGTTGCTTCCTCTGCAAACCTTATCACCAGCCAGTACAAGAAGCCTTTACTCGAGTTCTCTGGTTCTTGCGCAGGTTGTGCAGAAACCTCTTACGCTCGTCTTATCACACAGCTCTTCGGTGACAGAATGTATATCTCGAACGCTACCGGATGTTCTTCAATCTGGGGTGGTCCTGCTGCAACATCTCCTTACACCGTTGATGCTAACGGCCACGGTCCTGCTTGGGCTAACTCACTCTTCGAGGATAACGCTGAGCACGGTCTTGGTATGTATTTAGGTCAGAAGGCAGTTCGTGAACAGCTTGTTGACCTCCTTAAGGAAATGACCGCTTCCGATAAGGCAAGCGCTGAGTTCAAGGCTGCTGCTGATAAGTACTTCGAGACTTATGATGACGGCGAGGCTAACACCGCTGCTACTGCTGCTTTAGTTGCAGAACTTGAAAAGGCAGAGGCTGCAGGTTGCACCGTAGCTGCTGAGGTTCTTTCTAAGAAGGAATACCTCTCTAAGAAGAGCGTTTGGATATTCGGTGGTGACGGTTGGGCTTACGATATCGGCTTCGGTGGTCTTGACCACGTTCTAGCTTCCGGCAACGACGTAAACATCATGGTATTCGATACCGAGGTTTACTCTAACACCGGTGGTCAGGCTTCTAAGGCTTCTCAGATTGGTCAGGTTGCTCAGTTCGCTGCTGCCGGTAAGGCTATCGCTAAGAAGAGCCTTGCAGAAATCGCAATGTCTTACGGTTACGTTTACGTAGCACAAATCGCTATGGGTGCTGACCAGAACCAGACATTAAAGGCTATCAAGGAAGCAGAAGCTTACAACGGACCTTCTCTCATTATCGGTTACGCTCCTTGCGAGATGCACTCTATTAAGGGTGGTATGGTTAACTGCCAGAAGGAAATGAAGAAGGCTGTTGACTGCGGTTACTGGAATATGTTCCGCTTCAACCCTGCTCTCAAGGCAGAAGGCAAGAATCCTCTCTCAATCGACAGCAAGCCTGCTACTGCAGACTATAAGGAATTCATCATGGGCGAAGCTCGTTACGCTTCACTCACACGTGCATTCCCCGAGCGTGCAGAAGCTCTCTTCGATAAGGCTGCTGAGACTGCAAAAGAGGCTCGCGAGCACTTAGAAAAACTTGCTGAACTTTACGGCAAATAATTCTTAAAACTTTAAAAACACGCTTCTTCGGAAGCGTGTTTTTTTTGTGTTATATAGCGAAAATCACTTATCGTAAGAGGTTTAAAAAGGTTAACCGATGAACAATCCCGTCGCAGCGGTAGGCTCCACTTGTCTGAGGGGTAGTTCACTAATAGTTGTATCTCTCTCCCTCAGTTTCGCTAACGCTCAACAGCTCCCTCATCAGAGGGAGCCGCTTTGTTTTATCGGTTTTTTTATTGAAATCATAGATAAAATATGGTAAAATATTAATAATGTATTAACATTCTCTTCCTAAGGAGGAAAAATTATGAAGAAAATTTTAGCAGTTATTTTATCAATTATGATGGTGCTAAGCATTGTACCAATGGGTTTTTCAGCATTTGCTGCAGAGACTACAAACATAGCCCTTATTGATGACACAAAAGAAGCAGACAGAAACAGGGTTATTGCCTCTGCAG